>JBHGYD010000049.1:0-237390 GCA_041920415.1 Anoxybacillaceae bacterium | reverse complement strand
CACATCGAAAGAAAAAGAAGAAAACCCGAGCATAGGAGGGTTCTCTTCCATTCAGATAAAAAATATAATCCATATGATGGAAAAAGAAAAAAGAGAGCTGTTCTCAAAAAGTCATTTTACTGACCTTTTGAGACAGCCTCGATGTATTGACTGTTCAAAACGCTTAATGCTCAGCGGTTCTTTTTGGATGTTTTATGAGAAATAACATCAAGCGTTGGTAGGTCATGAAAAATTATTACGGAAGGTAGCAATACCTTGAAGAAGCCAGACATATTTTTGTATCAAATATGGATCATTCAGTTTGCAGCCGAACGTAAGAAAGATTTAAATCGAAGGAGACCGATCAACAATCCCCCTATCCCGAACGTTAATAGCACTATCAACGTTGACCATATATCATTCAAGTGAGCACCGCGGGTAATCACATCCTGTAAACCTTTTTGTGCCCAAAATTGTGGAGTGTAGTGAGCGATCGTTTGAATCATACTTGGCAGCATATCGTAAGGAACCCATATTCCGCCGAGGGCAGCCCCTCCTAATGTAATGAGCATGGTAATTCCTCTACCTTGGTTTTCTCCTTTAATTAGAAAAGATACGGCTAACCCAAGACCGGTACCACAAATGCTAAGACAAAGAATAATCATGCTGATCGCGCCAAGATCTCCTAAATGAAGATCGTAAACAAAGTGACCAAACGTTAACAGGATCGTACATTGAATAAGTACAGAAATGATAGCTGGAATCCACATCCCCATGAGGTATTCTAGAGGGTTCATTGGCGTGCTTCGTAATCGTGAAACCATCCCTGACTCTTTTTCGCGCAGAAAACTCCGCATCATGACTAAAATAATGAAGAAGACGAACATGACAGTGTAACCAGGAACAATTTGTTCAATAGCATGAATATGTACTGCATTTTCTTTCATCTCTTTAATTTGAATAGGTGACTGTAAAATATGGGTAATTTCTGTATCTGTTTTGCCCATGCTTGCTAAGGTACTAGATAACTTATATTCTCGGTACTGGTTCGCTACAGAATTTAAAATAGCTTGAATCGGTGCAGAAGCTGCATTATTAGCAGCATCATGATAAAATGGAACACTCACTTGATCTCCTGTCTGCAGGCTATGATAAAACCCTTTAGGAATAACAAGAAGCGAAGAGAGTTTACCTTTTTTAATTTGCTTCACCTGTTCATGAACCGATGAATGAATCTCTTTCACTTGAATTCCTTTGATTTGATCTAGGTGATGAAGAAAGTCTTTTGATGCTGGAGATTGGTCTTGATCGACGTAATGGATGGTTAATGATACATCATCTATATTGCCAAAAATGGAACCAAACACAATGATGAAGAGGATCGGTAAGATAATGAGAAAGAAAAAATTCCCTTTTTCCTTTACTAACAGTTTGAGTTCTTTGATCATAATACTTTTCATATGATATTCTCTTTTCCTTTCTTTTTGTTGTTCTAAAGCTTAAAACCGAACCAGTTAATCTCTTAAGTTCGTACCTGTCAGCGATAAGAAAACGGATTCAAGTGTCGGACGGCTGATCTCTAATTCTTTTATTTCAATTCCCTGGTTCTCAGCCCTTTGTAAAACTTCTTTCACAGCTAACATCACATCATTGGTTTCAATGACCCAGCCGCTGCCTTTATGATACGTTTTTGTTGCATAGGGAATATTTAAAAGCTTCTCTATCCCTTCCCCTTCTACATAAATGGCCTGATGACTATATCGATCTAATAGTTCTTTTAAAGGCTCTTGGGTGAGAACGACCCCGTTGTCAATAATAGCTACATTGTTACATAGAATTTCGACTTCCTCCATATAGTGCGTGGAATATATGATGGTCACTCCTTCTGCCAATAAAGAACGAATCATTTCAAAAATATGATTGCGTGATTGAGGATCAATTCCTACAGTTGGCTCATCAAGAATTAGTAACTGGGGTTGATGAAGCAAAGCTGCCGCAATATTCACTCGTCTCTTCATCCCACCGGAGAAGGTATTTACCGCATCTTTCGCCCGATCTGTAAGACCGGTTTGTTCTAATACTTCCGCGATTCGCTTCTTTAACTTTGCTCCGCGAACTCCGTACATTTCTCCAAAAAATACAAGGTTATCATAGGCGCTCAGTTGTTCATATAATGTGATGGCTTGCGGTACATATCCAACTAGCCGGCGAATAGCATGCCGTTTTTTTACAGAGTCCATTCCTAATATAGTAGCAGTCCCGCTATCAGCCTCTATGATCCCTGTAAGAATTTTCATCGTCGTTGATTTACCAGCTCCATTGGGTCCTAATAAACCTAAGCAAGTTCCTTTTGATACAGTAAATGTGACGTCTTGCAAGGCTTGTTTCTTGCCGTATGCTTTTTTCAAATGTTTTACATCTAACACGATCTCCATATGAGTCCCCCTATTTTCATTAAGTGAGCATATATGTTGTAGTCTCATGCATTTTTCAGAAGAATAAACATTGTCATTCTTCTTTTGAGAAACTCTCGTATTTTATCATTTATTTTCTTTTTTACACAAATGAAACTCTTTTATCATCTTATGACTATTCTCTGCGTTCATTCATATATATTAACGATATCTTATCATTTTCTTCGAATGGGGTGTCGTTATGAAAAAAGTGGGCAAAGATGATTTTGTCTCTGGTTTTGTCCCAAATCATAACCATGGCTCAGTGGATTATACTTCTGTTGAAGGTGGACATGTACATCAATGTTTAGATATCACATCGCCACCAATTCCTACGGAGGATGGGAGCCACATCCACTACACTGAAGGTTATGTGTTATATGAAGATGGTCATACTCATTATTATCGAGCTTACTCAGGTCCAGCCATTCCTGTTGGAGATGGCATGCACGTACATTATTACGATTTCTACACAACAGAAGATCACGGTCATAGACATCGTGTGACAGGTGTTGATAAACCCGCTCCTGGAACCCGCTGAAATTACCTCTATTGCCGACGCGAAAAAAGCAGCCTTAATCCAGGCTGCTTTTTAATTGTTATTTCCCCAAATTGTTTAGCTGGATTATGAAGCAACATTTGATCAATTTGCTTATTTGTCGCTTCGATATAAAATTTCATTATGTTTATTTAGAACATAGTTTAGTAAGATTTTTATTTTATCTAAGAATAGGCGAGAAGATTCCCATTTCTAAACGAAATGAAAGTGGGAGTGGTTCAAGTTTCTTACTTTGTCAGTAACATCTTAAATCTTACTATATTTTCTTGGGTAAATTTTGCAGTATTTCCAAACATCCCCTCACTTTCTTAACGACTATATCAGCACTTTCGTTATTCCCAATTTTATGCGGATTAATATAGATCGTCTTGCACCCGAGATTTTTTGCTGGAACAATATCATTTAATAAATTATCACCGACGCTCATCATTTCTCCATAACTTACCTTAAAATCCGTGCGAATTTCTTCAAAATGTTTCGCTGTTTTCGTTGGCTTTCCTGCTTCAAATATTTTTTGATGAAAAATGTTCGTTAAACCTAACTTTTCGAGAATGGCTTCACTGTCTAGTTGCGGGCTGTTTGTCAATGAACCTCTCCCACCTACACTTCGCTTAGACGTGGGAGACTCCTCGTTGAACATGTTAAAACTAGGCCCCATCATAAATTTTCTTGTTTCAAGAAATGCTTGATATGTATCCTCGTTTTTCAATCCGTAATGACGACCAATCGAACTTGGTACCCACCATAAATCGCCGATGCTGAACATATTATCTAGGTTTACCGTAATTGGTTTTGGATATAGTGCTTGAACTTTATCAAGCGCTAATTTCGTTCCATCCCATCTGTATACTTCTTTTGCAATACCATTTTTCAATATGAGAATGAAATCTTTTTCACCGTCGTATACACTTCCGATTTTTAACGGATGACTCCCGGAGAGAACGGCTTGATAGTCTTTACGAAAAAATTTCCTCTTTTCCTCGCTTAATCATTCTTCAATACGTTTTGCGTAATAATCAAAATGATGTGTATCTTCATATAACGTACCATCTAAATCAAATATAATGACTTTTATCTTTTTAGGCTTCATTTTTTTCTCTTTTCAAGTTTCTTACCTATATATTATTTTTTCTATAAATAGATGTATTTATTATTTCTATTGTTTATTTAGAACATAGTTTAATTGAATAAAATGTAGAGAAGCATTCTTCCATTTCAGAAAAAATGAAACAACCTTAACCCAATAAGGGCTAAGGTTATTTCTTGTCACTTCTATAAGAATGGCTTTACAGCTTTATTCCTTTTGTAAGTAATCCGCGATTCCCATTGCACAAACGTTTAAATCTAAGTTAATAATCTCATAAACATCCGCCTTGCGAGGTACATTGCGCTCATCTAAATATGGGCTAATTATTTCAGAAAGCCCGTTAGAAATGGCATTTGCTTTTTCATCAAAAGAAGCGTTAGGAATTTCTTGCATGACTTTTTCACCAACTTCAACGAACTTCGGAAGCCAGTATCGTAATTGTTCAAAGACGGCGCTTGGGTTTTCAGACATTCCGAAATGTCCGAAATAAACTCGCTCAATATTCAAATTCTCAAGACGCTTAGCAGAATCTAACATCGCTGTTGGATTAAACTGATTCGGTGAAGTCGAAGGTAAATAAAATTCTAATCCGTACTCAAGCAATTGCGGATAAAATACTCCAACGGTATCTCCCGTGAAAACTCCATTACTACGAGAATCATAAATAGAAAAGTGATGGTTGGCATGTCCAGGGGTATGAAGGAATGTCAATGTGCGATTTTCGCCAATTTGTAATGTATCGCCATCCTCCATTACAAATAAACGTTCTTCTGGAACAGGTAAGATCGGATGGAATAATTCATCAAATTTCTCACGGTAAACGGCTTTGGCACCTTGAATTAATCTTGAAGGATTGGCTAAATGTCGTTTCCCCTTTGGATGGACGAAGACATTCGCATTCGGACACTTTTCAAGTAAAAGACCTACCCCGCCCGCATGGTCAAGATGAATATGAGTGACAATAATGTTTTTGATATTTTTTGCCTCAAGCCCTAATACTTCTAACCCTTTTAGTAAATACGGAATGGATGGACTTGCGCTTGTTTCAATAATCGTTAACTCTTCTTCATGAAGCACGTATGTACCTGTTCGTTTTGCCACTCCTAAATCATAAACATCAATCAATGAAACCCCATGCTCTAAATCAATCGGTTGTTGCATGTCGATTCCCCCTATACTGATCTTATCCCCATCGTCACAATTGTAATAGTTTTCGTTTCCATTTCGATATAATTAATTCATATCCCACTCCCCTTTGTGGCAATCAAATATTCTCCACTTAAAGATATTCCATGTTGCCATACATACTGGTGTGAGTTAAGATATATTAATTTTCAGTTACGCGCAATCTTCTCTATTAGGTGAGATATTTATAACTGTTTGCAAAATTGGAATTTTGATTGTATTATAGCATGAATTACAATAATTGCATGAATATTATAACTAATTTATATGTTTTTATGTAGGTGATAGTGCTTTTTTGTGAAAAGCGAATATGACATTCATGTATTATGCGAATTCCATGTTTTTCAATGAAATGCTAGAATACCCTAAATTAAGGTATTGTTTTCGTTTTTCTTCATTAATTCGATAAAATGATGAAGAATTCGTGCTGTTAATCCCCAAATCACTTTTTCTTCATAGTAATAAAAGTACTGATCCATTTTACGGAGACGCCAGTTGTAGTTTTTGCCTCCTGGAATTTTGTCAAATGGAAAATCCAGCTCAGGTTGAGCATGGAAGTGTACATGATAAATCTCTGGTTTTGTATGTTGAAAAAACGATAAAGGAATAGAAAAAATTTCAGCTACTTCATCCTTATTGAGGTTGACATTGTCCAAGTTAGTAATGAATCCAACAAAAGGGTAAACGATTGTGCCAAATGGAGAAATGATGTAATCTAACTGAAAAACATTTGTAATATCCGTTTTTTCAACACCTAATTCTTCTGACGTCTCACGGATCGCAGCATCTTGTTCACTTCGATCATGTTTATCTACCTTCCCGCCTGGAAAGCAAATCTCCCCTGGTTGTCTTCTTAAATGAAAAGCACGGACCTCAAATAAGACATGGAGTCCACCGTCTTTTTTTATCAGCGGTAAAAGTACAGCAAACCTCGTGAACTGTTCACTTCCTAATAAAGTCGGTGTTCGATTGCCTAATTTAGAGATGATTTTTTTCATTTCCATCGTTCTTACCCCATTTCTTGAGATCCTCTGTATAGTTTAAAGCGGATTGGCAAATGTCAGCTAAAGAATAAAAGTCTATGAAGATATGTTCTCATCATTTCTTACTCCCGATTCCCTATCGGCTTGGAATCATCGACGTTCGTTTAATGATTATGATGTATATTTTACCTTAATTTATAATTTATAGAATATACAAAAATAAAGTAAAATTTATAACAAGAAGTTTCCTTTTGTTATATGGTCTGTAAAAAAGTGTTTTGGAGTGATGAAAATGACATTAGAAATGATATCAAATCGGTTCAAAAACTTCGCTTTAAAGGAGTGTAGAGGATCGAGCGATTTATACGAACATTTATCATTTCACATTGCTGAGGATGTTGAGCTGCTTGAAATGGCGGCAAATGCTCGTCCTGGCCAACCGATCCCTAACCTATTGTTTGGTGCAGTTCAATACTTGCTTTTAAAAGGAAAAGATCACGAATTGCAAGAATACTATCATAGTATTGTTGAACATCCAAAAGATTTTCAACACTCTTTCCCTTCTTTCCGTGATTTTTGCTTACAAAATCAAAATGATATCATTGCTATTTTGAAAAACAAGCTCGTACAAACAAACGAGGTCCGCCGCTGTTCTTACCTATATCCAAGTTTTTGCTATATTTATCATCAAGTGAAAAAGCCGTTATCTTTCATTGAAATTGGAACAAGCGCGGGATTACAGCTTTTATGGAATCAGTACCGTTACTCTTATGGTTGGAATGAATGGTATGGGAATCTAGAATCAAATGTCCTCATTCAGTCCGAAATAAAAGGAGAAAATATGCCATTTTTACTCCCAGAAATCCCCCCTGTAGCAACTAGAATTGGAATTGATCTCCATGTCAATAACTTAACAAATCCGGAAGATTATTTATGGCTCAAATCGTTAATTTGGCCGGAACATAAAGAGAGGATTGAACTTTTTGAGAAAGCTGCAAGCTTCTTAAAAAAACATCGTATCCACTTGATTGAAGGAGACGGAGTAGCACTGCTTCCTGAGATTGTAAAAAACATTCCTGAAGATACGGCAATCTGTATCTTCCATACACATGTCGCTAATCAAATACCGAAAGAGGCTAAGTTGAGATTACAGGAGCAAGTAAAAGCGATTGGTCAAACAAGAGATGTATTTCATTTATACAATAATATGTGGGATACAAAGCTCCATCTTGATTATTTTATGAACGGAAAGGAATACAATGAAATCATAGCGGAAACTGACGGACATGCTCGGTGGTTTCATTGGATGCTATAAAAGTAGGAAAATGATTGTAAACAGAAAGTAAGTTTACGCATTCGATTGTTGAAAAGTATTTCAAAAGATATGAAAAAAGCGGGCGATCGCCCGCTTTTTTATTAAAATTTAGCTTGATAATTTTCGATTTCCCAAGCGTGTACAGCTGTACGATAGCTGTCCCATTCTGCTTTTTTCATAGCGACATACTCACCGAAGACGTGATCGCCGAGAGTTTTACGGCCGATCGTGCCATTCTCGAATTCTTGAATCGCTGCTCCTAAGCTAGCTGGAAGATTTTCGATGCCAAGCTCAGCACGACGTTCTTCGGTCATGTGGAAAATGTCTTCATCGATTGGCGCAGGTGCTTGTAAGCCTTTTTCAAATCCATCAAGACCTGCTGCAGCGATGATCGCAAACGCTAAGTATGGGTTTGCTGATGGGTCTGGACAACGAAGTTCTACACGAGTCGCTAAGCCTCTTTTCGCTGGAATACGAATTAACGCTGAACGGTTAGAAGCAGACCAAGCGATATAGCAAGGAGCTTCGTAACCTGGTACAAGACGTTTGTAAGAGTTGACTAATGGGTTAGTAATCGCAGCAAAACTTTTTACGTTCTCAAGTAAACCAGCGATAAATTGATATGCTGTTTCAGAAAGTTGAAGATCATCAGTAGGATCGAAGAACGCATTGTCACCATCTTTGAATAAAGACATGTTGACGTGCATGCCAGAACCGTTAATGCCAAATACCGGTTTTGGCATAAATGTTGCGTGTAAACCGTATTTGCTTGCGATCGTTTTTACTACCCATTTATACGTCGTTGCGTTGTCCGCAGAACCTAACGCATCCGCATATTTGAAGTTGATTTCATGCTGCCCTTCTGCTACTTCATGGTGAGAAGCTTCGATTGTAAAGCCCATCGCTTTTAATGCGCGATAAATTTCTAAGCGAACGCGCTCACCAAGATCTTTTGGAGACGGCTCGAAGTATCCTCCGTTATCTTGCAATTGTGTTGTTGGGTTTCCGTTCTCATCCGTTTTAAATAAGAAGAACTCTAACTCTGGACCAACGGAGATTGTGAATCCTTTTTCCGCTGCACGCTCAACCGTTTTCTTTAATACGTTACGAGGGTCTCCTTCAAATAACGTTCCGTCCGGATTGATGACAGAGCAAAGGAAACGAGCTTCAGCATAGCCTTCCTCTACTGTCCAAGGTAATACTGCAAATGTGTTTAAATCTGGAAGAAGGTAAAGGTCTGATTTGTTGATTGGGGAGAAACCTTTAATTGAAGAACCGTCAAACATGATTTTGCCTTCTACAACGTCGTCAAGTTGATCGACTGTAACAGTAACGTGCTTTAAAATCCCTTCAATGTCGACGAATTGTAAATGTAAAAGCTCTACATGTTTTTGCTTAATCGTTTCTTTAATTTGTTCAAGAACCGCCGTATCATGATTCACTTGAGAAACAGCTACTTTCGACATGTCATATAACCTCACATTCTCACGTATAGTTTTATAACATGAGTTTATTATATTGAAACATTTCTGTTTTGACAATACCTTTTTTATAAATATTTCTGTATTTTTATAAGAAAACGCTTTCATTTATTAAGGAATATAAGTTTAGTCATTTTTGAACATATCCCCCAAAAATACGCGCTTCTATTTGCTCCAGATCATTTCTATAATCCTTGCATATTAATACATTTTTTTGATTGTTCATAGAAAAAAGCCAACCATTTCACAGTACAGATGGTTGGCTTACTTCTTTACGTTGTGTATTTTTTTCAACGTTTTATACATAAGTCTATGTTAAATTCGTTTTCGTTGCGGGATCTTGTACGTATTTTTCGCTCTACATTATTTTTTCTCAAAAATCGATTTATCTTAAATAGCCATGAAGACTCTCGCTTCCACGAACAACCGTAAGTAAGTGGAAGATGAATCAGCTTTTTATGTCTTCTCTAACCCCGAAAAGCGAAAAACAAGCCATACGTCAATTCATTAGCCTAACTAAAACTAATTTTCACGTGTTGTCCCCTCTATTGTAACCATTATAGTTACAACAAGGGGAGAAGTCGAATCTCATTATATTTGTTTTGCCTAATTTTTTTAGGATAAATCAATAGTCATGAATCGTGTCCATATTTTATGAACCAAAAATTATAGCATCAAGTGAATATTGACCTGGACCTATTAATAAAACTCCAATTGCAACAGCAATTAACATTAAGTTATATTCAAAACCATTTTGAGTAATCCAATATCCATTTGGACCGTGAACTTTAACAATTGCGACAACCATTGTTGCAGCAATCAAAAGAGCGGCAATCGGAGTAAATAATCCTAATGCAAACATTGCGCCACCGATAAATTCTGCAAGTCCTGCTAATATAGCCATTGTTACTCCAGGTTTTATTCCAATTGATTCAAAGAACCCACCAGTTCCTTTTATTCCATGACCACCAAACCAACCAAATAACTTTTGGGCTCCATGCCCCATAAAAGTAATACCTACCACTAAACGAATGAGTAATAATCCTAAACTCATTTTATGCATCTCCCTTTCATAAATTTAGATTTAATATATCTCTAATTCGAGATATATATCTAAAAAAATATTGACTGATTGTGTGTATAAAAACCTTGTTTATTAAGAGGTTTACCATAACTTCTGTTTCGTCGCTAAGCCTCTTCCCTCCTTTGATCATTGAAAGATAGATAATCCATCCATCTTCTGGACATATTGTTTGTTCTAAAAGTATTTTACACATGTCCATAACGATAAATATCTCGATTTTGATTATCTTTAATTCAAAATTAATTATAAAGTTGTATTTCGATCGTGTCAATAATAAAAATTTGACTTATTTTTTACCAGAAAATTTGTCCGAAAATACATTAATCATGGAAAAAGTTACGTTTTTTACAGAAAACGAAAATATCAATGTTGGTTTTATGTAATTTTGTTGACGGGACCCCTTTAATCATTTGAAGGGGCCGAGTATCCGTCGATTTTGTCGCCATCTGCTTGAAAAATGGAAAAAGAAACATTACGAAGCTCGCAATGTAATAAGCTGGAAAACTCATATCACCATTTGATTTACCATGATTATTTTTCAGGTAATAAATGGCTAATATGTATGCCCTAGCTCATACGCTCGGTTTAAGAGACTCTTGTAATGCTTTTTGATTTCCTCTTCGTTTTCGATATCTTCCGCTAACGTATTATACAGAAATGCCACTTCAGACTGTGGAATACCTGTATAGCCCGCTAAACCAACGTTTAAATAATAGGAAATCATGGTATCAAAATTTCTTTTTTTCAAACTTGCTTCTGTCTCCCCGACAAGCGGAATCCACAATACCTTTTTGTGTGGAAGACGCGCTTCTCCATAAGCAAAACCATAGTTCCAAGTCCGGTCTATATACCCTTTTGTCATTGCCGGTAATGAATACCACCATAACGGAAAGATGAAGGCTAATCCATCGTTTCTTTTTAACCTTTCCATTTCTGCATGAACACGTGGGGAATATGTTTTATTGGGATTGTCCCAATCCGGTTCATCTTGTTCGTACACGAGCGGATTAAATTCCTCACCGTACAAATCGGCAATTTCAACTTCATGTCCTGCATCTTTTAACCCTTGAACAAAACGTTCAGCAATTGCAAAAGTAAGGGATTCTCTTCTAGGATGTGAGACAATCGTTAGCACTTTCATAAAACCAACTCCTTATACTGATTTTTTACGACTCTTTTATGTTGCGTATCAAAGGTTTTCAATATTCCACATCTTGCTTTAACTTCAAACATAATTTTTAACGTTTTTCACTCCTTTTGGTTTCATTTAAGAGCAAAAGCCATCTCTTTTTCCGAGACGGTTACAGACAGCAAAACAACCAAAAGAGAATTGAAACTTAGACTTTTGAGTTGCTTTTTTCGTCCGTTAACAAACAACGTTGAATATTGAACGCTACAACTATTACAATCAAATAAAAAAAGACAAAATCATTAACCATGCTTATACGTTAATCATTTCATCTCTTTGGTAAAAAAGTGCATAAAATGACTTATTCGTTATCCCTAACTATTGCTTCCAAATATACATTAATGAACGATTGATGATAACGACCAACCCAAAAACGAAGGACAGACCAGGCTTCCCAGCTGCGTAAAGTGCAACAATAGGTAACCCGAAGACCATTAACTCCAATAACAAATGCAACGGTGCAGACAACTTCACCGGCGCGCCTGGAGATCCAAATATCCCCCAAACCACGGCTACTATCAGTGGAGCACCGAACGCCAAGACAATCTTCAAAATCAAGCTCTTTCCGGTATGAAAACCCCAGTAACCAAGTGCAAACAAGGTGCACAGTTCCAGCAAGAACCGCAGAACCAAGTTAGCGTATTTTATCATCATATGACTCAATCCTTTACAATTTTTATGATATCCATAAATTATATGTATTAAATGAACTCGCTTTCTTATTTTTTGGAGGAATTTTAAATCGTACATCTGATATGAAGTGTCGACAAGCTGAAAGCCGCTCATCATAACGAGCGGCTTTGTTTTTATAAAAAAGACTCTTATTCTTATGAAGCTAAATCATTTGATAATTGCGTCTTTCGATGATTTCGAATCGCCCACCATAAAGAGGCACCCCATCCAAACAGAATCGCTACATAGACGGATGTATACAAATCTTCAGAAATTCCCCAAGAATGTAACAATGTACGCACATTGGTTAAAATAATGAGTCCTCCAACGAGAACGCCAAGTAAATGGGATGGCATGATTTTCACGAGCCATGCGGCAATTGGTGCGGCGATGAGCCCTCCTAGCATCAGCGTTCCGACCCAAAACCAATTGACTTCTTCCCATCCTAACGAAATGAAAAATCCGAGTGTCGCAGAAATAGCTACAGCAAATTCGGCGGTGTCCACGGTTCCTACCACTTTTCGTGTCTCGATTCCCCTTTTGGCAAGTAGAATCGGTGTGGCGATTGGTCCCCATCCTCCTCCACCTGTAGAATCAAGAAAACCAGCAATCAACCCTAATGGAATCAGTTGAATGTTCGATAGTTTTTTACTATTTTCCTGTTCTTGTGGTGAACGAAGAAAGAGAAAACGATACATGATATAAAAACCGAGTACTAATAGAAAAAGAGAAACATATGGCTTAATAAGATCGCCAGGAAGATTACTCAAAAAGCATGCTCCGACAAACGCCCCGATAGAACCAGGAAGGATGAGTCTTAACACCATCTGACGGTCAACATTCCCAAACTTCAAATGAGAAACACCGGAGGCTGCTGTTGTCACGACTTCCGCTAAATGAACGGAGGCCGAAGCTATCGCTGGAGCAACACCAAAGGTGAGCAGCAACGTCGTCGAAGTTACTCCATAAGCCATCCCGAGTGATCCATCAATCAGCTGGGCAATAAATCCAATCATCACAAAAATAATAAGCTTTTTCATGTTTCTAACCTCCAACATCATTTCATTTTTTTTGCAATCAATGAACCAGAAAGATCTCCCTTCTAAATGCACGAAGCTTTTTACTAAGTGAAAGCGGGAGATGTGGCATGTTAAGCCACTCTGAATCCCTCACTTCTCAAAAGCGATGTAGTTCACCCTTCCCCCTTTCATTAAAAGAGGCGCTGAATCGTTACGTGTAACGATTCAGCGCCTTCAGTTTGTCTGATCAGCATTAAAACATAATAATTTTTTGATAATTTTATTAATTTATACATTAATACCAACTAATCCTACTTGTCAAGTAGGTTTTAAAAATAAAAAAGCAATCCACTAACTATGAGTGGTTTGCTTTTGTTATCGAAAAATTATAAAAAAGAATGGGCTATAGATTTTTTGCAACCGTATTAATTCTCATGACGATCACAATAAATGTGTATCGCTTCACGCAAAAAAGCAGCTAATCCAGCTTGGTGTTGATCAATATTTTTGGTAAAGCGTTCATCGTTCACATACAGATCGCCCAGCCCGCGAAAAATGTCCAGTGTGCAATCGTAAAAATAGTCGGTGATGAGCTGTCTCCATTCTCCAACCGCTTCTTGAACTTGTGCGTCTTCAGGACCGTATTTCATTCGGGCGGCAATCCGTTTATAAATATCGGTTGTCTTCGCTTTGATTGTAGCCCACTCTTCCTTCGTATACGTTGATGTTCGTTTCTCTACTTGTTCGACCATCTCTTTTCCGTATTTTTCTCTTGCTTCTTGGGCGTATTTCTTTTGATGTTCTTCAATTTCTCTCATATCAAAACCTTTAAACATTTCGTTCTTTTCCATTTGTATTCCTCCTTCAATCGATTGAATCGTTTTCTCTACCGTCTTTATCATTTCCTCGAGCCGCTCTTTCTTTTTTATGAGCACTTCTTTATGAACTTGCAGCGCTTTTTTTTGTCAAAGTGGGGATGATCGAGAATGTGCTTAATTTCTTGAAGATGAAATCCCATTTCTTTGAAAAAGAGGATTTGCTGCAAGCGCTCTAGATTCTCCTCTGAATAAAGACGATAACCAGACGGTGTAACGGTATCTGGGACAAGAAGACCGATTTGGTCATAATGATGCAAAGTGCGCACACTGACACCCGCCATATCCGCTACTTCTTTTACTTTATAATACATTTTCACCACCTCTATCTTGAGCGTACACCATAACGTAACGTTAGAGTCAATCAAAAAATAAAAAAGTGCTTGGGAATCCCAAACACGGTTACGATGATTGTTGAAAAGTATTTGGTTGATAAAACACCCGATAGTTAAGAATGCAAACGATGATGGATGAGATGGAAGCAACGACAAGAAGTGTAAATACAATAAAGATTTGATATTTGACAGCGGCAATCGGCTCCGCTCCAGCCAAAATCATTCCTGTCATTGTACCAGGAATTTGTACAAGGCCCATTGTTTTTAACGTATCCACCGCTGGAATCATAGCGATTTTGATCGCATTTCTTTTGATTTCCTTTTCATCCTTGCTTTCTTCCTTTTTCATAGACTCTAACACAACACTAGAAGCGACCATCGCCGTTCCAGAAAACATCCCGGCAATAGGGATGATATATTGTGCTTGGAATGGAATAATACGGAAAACAAGCCATAACCCGATTGGGATCCCAACTGATACAATCATACCGAAAAAAACGAATGAAAAAGTTCTCTTAAATTCAAGTCCTCGTTTTGACACGCTTAATGAAGCAACAACAATCATAATTAACACATATCCGATAATGCTATACCACCGTTCAAAAGAAAAAATGTATGATATACAATACCCCAATAATAATAATTGAACAAATCCTCTAAGCGATGACCAAAGAATCTCTTTTTCTAGTTTTAATGCTTGTTGATACGATACGATCATTGGAACAAAGATGAACAACAATACAGCCAATAACGCTACATTATGCACTTCTTTCAAAGAAGACACCCATCCCTTTTCTCTTTGGTAGCCTATCAGAAATTTTTAACCAATATACTTAATAATTATAGTAAAAAACTGAAAAAGTTGTTTTATTTATTTGTTTTACGATAATCCCTCCACGAACCTGATTCAATGAGGGGAAGGTGTGCCGTTTTATCTGGAGTATATACGTATACATATCCTTCTATTTCTTGTTCGCTATCTTTGATCCAAATTCGCTCGTATTCGTTATCATGACCGCCTTCTTCATAGTCTTCGAGCGCATCCATTTGTCTTAATCCTTCTTCTGTAATGGTCAGCCATTCGCCGATGACGTTTCCGTCTTCGCTTACAACAAGCGCTGGATATTCTCCTACATCATAAAGCCGCCCCTTTACTTTTCCAGGTTGTACCTTTTGTAAATAAGGAGCTGCGATATGATGATTTTCTTCACCAACTAATAATGTTCCATAAACAAATACTTGATATGTTTGTTGACTCATGCGATTTCCCCCTCCGTTAGTTTACGTAATATAGTTATTATAAACTACGAAAGAACGATACCTACATGATAAAAATACCGAAAAACGTAAAACAATGGAAGCCCTTCCTCTCTTCCATCCTTGCAGCTCCGAAACTGCGCCAGTGTGAATTCGTTTTTCGAAATACAAAAAAAGGTGATGCCGCCAAAAGCGGCATCACCTTTTGCTTCCGAATGACTTTCCTTATGCTTTTCGCACGTTTGCCGCTTGAGGTCCGCGGTTCCCGTCGATAATATCAAACGTCACTTTTTGCCCTTCTTCTAACGTTTTAAATCCTTCTCCTTGGATGGCTGTAAAATGGACAAACACATCGTTGCCGCCGTCCATTTCAATAAATCCAAATCCTTTTTCCGCATTAAACCATTTTACTGTACCTGTGTTCATGTAAATTCCTCCAAAACAATATAAAGATTGACCATCGTTCCATTACTCATAAACATAAAAAGCCGTGCACTCAAGAAAGTAAGGCCTTATAAGAGGGCCTACACTTCCAATGAGGCACGACTTACAACGATCCTTGATATAACGAACTGAATGGTACATTTTTCATACTAACCCATAAAAAACGAAAAGTCAATAGCAAACAAACGCTGATTTTGCAGAAATTGTGCGAATCACTTAGTACAAGTTGTTACTCAGACACGTATATATACAGTACAAATGAATGCTAGAGATAAATTGAAAGGAGTGATAACAAATCATAGGATTTTGAAACGATAAGATTTAAGGGGGTGTACAGAATGGTTAACACAATGACAATAATGACGATCTTTGCTTTTTTCTTTACAATGATTTTAATTTATTGGAGACCAAAAGGATTAAACGAAGCGATTCCATCCACTATAGGAGCTGCTATCGTGATTGTCAGTGGAGCGGTCAGTTTTTCGGATTTAGTTGATATAAGTACAAAAGTAAGTGGTGCAGCTCTAACGATTATTTCGACACTCGTTATGGCACTAGTTCTTGAAAGCATCGGATTTTTCCACTGGATCGCTACCATCCTTGCAAATAGAGCCAAAGGTTCTGGGATTAAACTTTTTTGGTACACGAATCTACTTTGTTTCTTAATGACCCTCTTTTTTAACAATGATGGAAGTATAATCATAACAACTCCCATCTTATTATTAATTTTAAATAGTTTCCAATTAAAAAAGCATCAAAAATTACCATATCTTATTAGCGGAGCGCTTATTGCAACAGCTTCAAGTGCTCCGATAGGTGTTAGTAACATAGTAAACTTAATTGCCTTAAAAATGATTAACATGGACCTCTACTTGCAGACGGCTATGATGTTCGTGCCTTCAACTTTAGGGCTACTCTTTTTACTAGGAATGTTATTTCTAGTTTTTCACAAGGATATTCCCAAAAAATTGCCTCCTATCATCATTCCGATCGATTTCCACAATGCATTTAACCATCCTTTAAAAAATCGTCCAACTAAGGTATCGACAAAGAGGATGAAATTCGTTCTCTTATTTGTATTAATGGTTAGAATCAGTTTATTCGTTGCTTCTTATATAGATATCCCAGTAGAAATAGTCGCAATTACAGGTTCACTTATCTTACTTGGATGGAGATGGTATTATTTAAAGATTAAACCGCGTGATTTACTATTAAAAGCTCCTTGGCATATATTCGTCTTCGCCTTCAGTATGTATGTAGTCATTTACGGATTAAATAATATCGGCCTTACCAGTTATTTAATAAAAATATTAAAACCATATGTCGCAAATAACTTATTCAATTCGACCTTAATTATGGGTGGAACCTTGTCATTTTTGTCGAATATATTCAATAATCATCCAGCGCTAATGATTGGAACATTAACACTTACTCAGATGGATTTAGATGCTACGATTTTGAAGACAGTATATCTCGCCAATATTATTGGAAGTGATATAGGTTCATTGCTTTTACCAATTGGAACTTTAGCAACTCTATTATGGATGCACATCTTGAAAAAATATAAATATAAAATTAGTTGGTCTACCTATATGAAGATCACTTTTATTGTTATTCCTCCGACGGTGATTTTCACGTTAATTGCTTTATATTACTGGGTTTCAACTTTTTTTTGGAAATAGCGGACCAATCTCTTAAGTGTCCAATTTCATTGCTGGTTAATGAGGTATTAACGAAGGTTATGCTGCTTTAAATTACTAAATATGTTTTAGATATGAGAAAAGATAAAATTACCATTTAATTTCCAGTTTTATTATAAGGTCGACCAGTTTTCTCTCTGGTTGACTATTTTTATTATCAAAATCAATGGAATAAATCCCTCCTATAGTCAGACGATTACTTTTTAATTACTGTCTATATCAGGAGGGATTGTTTTAGTTTATAATTAGCTTTAAGGAAGATGGATGGTTTTTAGATGCATGACTTTCCAGTACACTGATTCTCCAACTGCTGTCACGAGCTCAACGATATTATTTTGTACTTCCTTAAGTAATCCGACTTTCATTGGATGATCACCTAAATCAAAAACAACTAAGTTTCCTTCCAATTTTTTTAATTGATCTTCTAAAGATCTTTGCAACGGAATATTAGTAGGTTTTACCGGTAACAATTCATTTCCTAAAGTATATGGTGTAAGATTTGTTTGATATGGTATTAACCATTTCAAATGATTTAACGAAATAAACATAGTTTTATATACTGGAGAATAGAAAACAAAATAATCATTTAAAATATTAGTAATATAACCATGTATCGACTTATTTCCGGTAACGTAAATTTCCACAAAGCGACCTTTGGCATTCATTAATGTTTTTCGATAAGAAATTATTTGATCTTCATCATTTAAAGGTATTTCTGGGATCGTTCCTTGTAATTCAGTATTCGGTTCTAAATTAAGTTTAATATTTTGAATATGCAAATGAGGAATATACAAATACTCTTTTCCGTTATATATCACGATAATATCTAACCCTAAATCAACAAGTAGACCTTGAATCATTGTTTTTCCTGAAACTTCTAATTTAATTTTTTTTCCGACTAGAGATTTTAAATTATTCATTTCTCCCCCCCCTTCCAACATAATTAATTTAAGGAAATTTTAGATGCACAAATATACAATATATCTTTTTGGTTCTTCACCGTAATTTGTGCTTGAAATTTGGTGTCAATGATGATGTTGAGATAACCGTTTCTAGACAAATCCGTAATTCCAAATTTTTAATGTTTTAATACTTAAAGACATGATGTTTGCTACTTTGTTATCGTTATTAAAATATCAAGCAATTAAAATATCAAGCACGCTTTATGGTGAAGAACCTATTTTTAGGAATGATGGTGAATATAGTGTTATAAAAATAAATCCTTGAACGAATTGATTGGTGATCACTTTGAGGGAATGCAACGGAAGAACGTTCTCAATATTCTTCTTAAATATGTTTTATCCTATTGAAAATGAGTCTTTTTTCTTGTCTTTTTTCTTGTCTTTTTTCTTGTCTTTTTTCTTGTCCTCTTTTTCCTTGTCTTCTTTCTTCTCCTCTTTATGCTTATCTTCTTTTTTCTCCTCTTTGTGCTTATCTTCTTTTTTCTCCTCTTTGTGTTTATCTTCTTTTTTCTCCTCTTTGTGCTTATCTTCTTTTTTCTCCTCTTTGTGCTTATCTTCTTTTTTCTCCTCTTTGTGCTTATCTTCTTTTTTCTCCTCTTTGTGCTTATCTTCTTTTTTCTCCTCTTTTTTCCCTTCTGCTTCTCTTCCATCCATTTTTGATTCAGATTTATCTCCATGTGCTTTATTAGACTGCTGTTCTGTATTTCCTGCATCACTTGCTTTATCTGTATTTCCTGCATTACTTGCATTATCTGTATTTCCTGCATTACTTGCATTATTTTGCTCTGCTTGCTTAGTTGCTTTTAAATATCCTCTAGGACCACAACTAATGCTTTTGATGTGGTAAGGGTTAACTCTTATTACTTCATCTTTATTCACTAGCGTGTAATGACCGCCAAATTCTTGAACAAGAATTCCTTCTACTGCTTCAGGGCCACCTCGGTTAATAGAAACCCATTTATTAGTCAAATAGCTAAATAAATCTTGAAATTCCTCTGTGTTTACATAACTTACTTGTTCGCTTACGCTCACTTCTTTCGCTTCGTTTGAAGCTCGTGATGAGCTTATACTTTTAACATGATTAATGTTATAAAACACAACTCCATCATCTTCTGTAAACAAGACGATATAATTATTTGTAACATCTAACAATTTTCCCTGTTTCGCTTCTGGTCCGCCTTGGTTCACTTTTATATTACTGTTAATGAGCGCTTTCAATAATCCATGTAAACTATCCGACTGAACAAACGTAACTTTCGCTTGGTTATTAGCCCCTGACAATTGCTGCATGGAATTTGCTTTTGCGTTTTCGCTAATACTTTGTACATGTTGTAAACAATAATAAATCACTGGTGTATCCTGTTGTTGGTTCTCCGGTAAAAATACAATATGGTCTGGTTGAACAGCGATTAATTTTCCTGTCTTAGACTCCGGCCCTCCTCTATAAACTTTAACTGTTTTTCCTATTAAGGATTCCAAAACTCCGCTATAAACATTTGATTCTATAGAGCTTCCATACGTTTCGTTTCTTAACATATCTAAATTCCTCCTTGTTCATTATCCATAAGGGTTATTTATACTGTATGTATACGTATCCCGTATAAATAATGTATGAGTAAATTGCCTAATGATAAAAAATTGGGTTCATCATCATAAAACGTGCATGACTTTCGCGGAGGACAAATTGAACTCACATTTGTCTGTCAAAGCACATAGTTCATTCATTAAAAAAGTGGCAGCCTTTTATCACAAATGCGATAAAATTTCAAGCACAGGTTATGGTGAAGAACCAAAAATTTAAATATAGAAAGAAATGGTTGTATTATAAATACGCATACACGCACGAAAAAAACACCACTTGAAAATGAACTAAACCAACATTTCCAAGTGGTGGATACGAAAGTGATCAAGGCGTTTAAAATTTTTTTCATCAACCGCAAACCCCATTTACAGAAAAAGAGCTGACTGAAAAGGAGGTCAGCTCTTTTTGTAAGCTATTCTTTCCACTTAATGCTGCAGCCGATACTAGGTTTTTGTTTTTCCGGTACTGGTTCGTTGTTTAACAGCGCGTCTAGGGCCGCACGAATGGATTCACCAGTGACAGGAATCCCGTTGTTAGGTCTTGAGTCATCGAGCTGTCCGCGATAGACGCATTTTAAGTCGCGGTCAAACACGTAAAAATCTGGTGTGCAAGCGGCTTGGTACGCTTTTGCTACCTCTTGTGTTTCGTCAAATAAGTATGGGAATGGGTAGCCAAGTTCTTCGGCTACTTTTTTCATATTCTCCGGTGAATCATCTGGATATCTTTCCACATCGTTTGAGTTAATCGCGATAAACGTAACCCCTTTTGGCTGATAATCGTTGGCCAGACGAACGAGCTCGTGTTGGACGTGTTTGACAAATGGGCAATGATTACAAATAAACATGATGACCGTTGCAATGTCTGATTTTACATCTTCCAACCGAACCGTTTTCCCGTCAACAGCATTGACAAGTTCAAACGACGGAGCTTGTTTTCCTAATGGAAACATCGTTGATTCTACTGCTGGCATGCATTCACACCCTTTCGATCATATTTTCTCTTTCACCACTTTATTATAGCAAAGTTTTGTATAGATTTTTAAGTTCAATAAGACTACAATCATTAGTAAGATTCATACATACACCATTTCTCTCGGTTAAGTAGTTAGGAGTGATGTTGATGAAAAGCACAGGGCGCGTTGTTTCGCTCAATATTGGTCAACCTACAACCATGGTAATGGACGGAATGAAATTCACAACTGGAATTCATAAACAACCGGTCGATTCTCCTCTTTGGCTAACAAAAACAAATTTTCTTGGCGACGGACAAGCCGATCTCGTTCATCACGGCGGGCCTGACAAAGCAGTCTGTGTGTATCCATCCGAGCATTTCTTGGTGTGGGAACGAATGTATCATCGTCCGTTTACCGCGGGAGCGTTCGGTGAAAATCTTACGCTTTCCGGATTAACAGAAGAAAACGTTTGTATTGGTGATGTGTTTGAAGTCGGAACAGCCATCGTCCAAGTATCTCAGCCTCGACAGCCTTGTTTTAAACTCGCAAAACGTCATGGGTTAAAAGACCTTCCTCTCAAAGTGCAAGAAACCGGATATACAGGGTTTTATTTTCGAGTATTACAAGAAGGGTTCGTAAAGCAAGGCGATGTGTTAACATTAGTCGAGCGTAGCGAAACGCCGTTGTCAATTCAGTATGTCAATCAAATTAAATATTGGGAAAAAACGAATGTAGCAGCGATAAGGGATATCATCACAGAAACCGCTTTATCTGATGATTGGCGCCACTCATTTATCAAAAGACTCGAAAAGCTCGAATCATAAGAAGAAAAGACTTGTGCGTTTGTCACGTACAAGTCTTTTTGTTTACTTTCTTTATAATATAGCTTCTTTTTTGAATTGACTATGGTACAACTCATAATAAAACCCTTTCGCCTCTAAAAGGGAGGCGTGTGTTCCTTGTTCAATAAGCTGACCTTCATTCAGCACAAGAATACGGTCAGCGTTTTGAATCGTATTTAATCGATGGGCAATAACAAAACATGTTCGTCCGTTCATAAGCCGTTCGAGCGCTTCTTGAATTTTTAATTCGGTCATCGTATCAATGTTACTTGTTGCTTCATCTAAAATTAAGATGGACGGATTGGCAATCATCGCTCTAGCAATAGCGAGCAATTGTTTTTGTCCTTGGCTAATCCCGCTACCATCTTGCTGTAAAACGGTATCGTATCCATTTGGTAGCTTCATAATAAACGAATGCGCATTCGCCCACTTCGCTGCTTCTTCCACTTCTTCGTCACTCGCATCAAGACGTCCGTAACGAATATTTTCTCGAATCGTTCCTTGAAAAAGGAACGGATCTTGCAAAACAAAGGCCATATGTTGACGGAGGCTTGCTCGCTTGATTTGTTGACCATC
Source organism: Anoxybacillaceae bacterium (assembly GCA_041920415.1). Lineage (GTDB taxonomy): Bacteria > Bacillota > Bacilli > Bacillales > Anoxybacillaceae > JBHGYD01. The sequence goes on along the minus strand of JBHGYD010000049.1, from coordinate 214,859 downwards.
ATGTCCGTCAATAAAAATTTGTCCGCGATCGGGGTCATAAAATCGCGTGAGCAATTGGATGATTGTCGTTTTCCCCGCACCAGTGGGACCGACGAGCGCGACGGTTTCTCCTGGAGAAACAGAGAAACTGACGTCGCGAATGGCTTCGTTTTCTTTATCATACGAAAAAGAAACATGACGAAATTCAACTTCACCGCGGATAGCAGATATGGAAAGCGCCTTTGTTTCATCGCGTTCTTCTTTCTCCATGTCCAAAATCTCAAAAACTCTCTCCGCTCCCGCTAAAGCCGATAGCAGTGTATTCCATTGGTTAGCAAGGTCATTCAACGGCCGCGTAAATTGTCTTGCGTATTCTGTAAAAATGACAATCACACCAATGGAAATGATTCCTTTTAAAGCAAGAACGCCACCGACACCCGCGATAAGAGCAAAGCTTACGTTGTTTAAGACGTTCATGAGCTTTGGGATTAATCCTGAATACGTTTGCGCCCAAAACCCCGACTGTTTCAGCTGTTCGTTTTTTGATAAAAATTGAGTAATGACCGTTTTTTCTTGAGCAAACATTTTTACAATTTTTTGTCCGGAAATGATTTCTTCAATGAATCCATTTAGTTCACCTAAGTTTCGTTGTTGTTCTTTAAATCGTTTTTGCGTTCGGTTCGTAATCCATTTCATCCCTCCATACATCATCGGCACAATCAATAATGTGACCGCCGTGAGGAGCGGGCTTAACGAAAGCATCACCACCACAGCACCAATGAGAGTAAGCGTGCTAGAGACGACTTGAATGACGGTGCCATTGAACGTTTGGCTCATATTTTCAATATCGTTTGTGATTCGACTCATTAACTCTCCATGTTGCCGTTTGTCAAAAAAAGAAATCGGCAATTGATGAAAATGATCAAACAGTTGCTTACGAATGGAATAAATCGTTTTTTGGGCAATGCCAATCATCCAATAGTTTTGTAAAAACGTAGAAAGTGAGAGAGTGAGATAAATAAGCACAAGTGCAGTCAATAATGAAAAAAAGCCATCTGTTTTTCTTGTGACGATATATGTATCAATCGCCTTTCCAACAACATAAGGACCGAGAAGGCTTAAACAGGAGCTTATGATCACCATGAACAACACGACAGCGAATCGCCCTTTTTGGTCAGAAAGAAACGACCATATTCGCTTCAATGTCCCTATGTTGTCTTTTGCGTGTTGCTTCTTTTCCGGCAAAACGATTGCGTTACGTCGCGGTCTTAACATCGCCAAGTCCCTTCTTTCCGAACTGTGATTCGACCATTTTGCGATAAAGTTCGCTGTTTTGTAATAAGTATTCATGATTTCCTTTGGCTAATAATACGCCATCGTCTAAAAGGAAAATCGTATCCGCTTCCATTGCTGTATAAATTTTTTGCGTCACAATTAAGGTCGTGCATGGATACGTTTTTAATGCTTGTAATAGCCTTGTTTCTGTTTTTACATCAAGTGCGCTTGTGCTATCATCTAACAACAGGATTTTTGGTTTCCGGACAAGCGCCCGTGCGATCGAAAGGCGTTGCTTTTGTCCTCCTGATAAGTTAACCCCTTTTTGTCCAATAATTGTGTCATAGCCTTGAGGAAATTTAATAATCGTGTCATGAATTTGTGCGTCTTTGGCCGCTTTGATCATCTCTTCCATGGAAACATCTTCGTTTCCGAAGCGAATGTTGTCTTTAATAGTTCCAGAAAATAACAATACGTCTTGTGGGACAAAACTAATATCGGCTCGTAAATGCTCTTGTTTCATCTGTCGAATATCGATGCCGTCGATGAGCACTCGCCCTTCGGTAACATCGTATAGTCGAGGAATGAGCTGCAATATAGAAGATTTTCCTGCTCCGGTCGCTCCTAAAATTGCCACAGTTTCATGTGCCTGAACAACAAAAGAAACGTCTTTTAACACGAACGAACCGCTGCTCGGATAGCGAAATGAAACATGCTCAAATTGTATTTCTCCTTCTTGTATCTTTCTCTCGTTCACCTGTTCATCATCAACGATATCAACGCATGCGGTTAATACATCAGAAATGCGCTGCGCAGACGCCCTAGCGCGAGAAAACGCCATCGTAATAAACGTAAAAATCGATAAAGCCGTAGTAATTCGCGTTGTATAATTGACAATTGCTACCACTTCTCCCGCTTTCGCACTTCCAGTATGAATTTCGATTCGTCCAACTGAAAGAATGACAATGACCGCCATATTCATGACAAGCAATAAAACGGGGGTAATGGTTTCGATGAGGCGTAATACACTCATTGTTCGTGTCATGAGCGCTTCATTCGCTTTTGTAAAACGTTGTTGTTCATATGTTCCACGCATCCATGCTTTAATGAGTCGCATGCCGGCTAAATTTTCTCTCATTACGCTGTTGACTCGGTCAAGCGTTTGCTGGACCACTGAAAACAACGTTGCCGCCTTATTCATCATCACAATCAAAAAAACTAAAAGCAACGGTACGGCAACTACTAAAATAAGAGCAAGTTTAGCATGAACAAACAACGCCATGACCATTCCAAACACGATGAGTAGCGGTGCTCGCAACATAATCCGCAAACTCATAAACACCATATTTTGCATTTGTGTTACGTCATTAGTCATTCGCGTAATTAACGAAGCGGTTGGAAATTGTTCGAAATTGGCAAACGAAAACGATTGAATTTTTTCAAATAAGTGCTTTCGCAAATCAAAACCATACTGCTGACCAACATAGGCAGCGGTAAAAGAATTGGCAATACCGGAAGCAAAGGCGAGAAGTGATGTCCCAATCATGACCGCTCCCCATTTCCATATAACGTGTAAATCTCTTTGCATAACCCCATCGTCAATAATTTTTTCCATGAGTAACGGATGCCACAACTCTACAAGGAGTTCAATAAGCATAAAGATCCAAGCAAGAATCATCCATTTTGCATACGGTTTTAAATACGATAGTACATGTCGCACGTTCCTTCCCCCACCCTTCACTGTAATTTTTATTGTACCTCGTATGAAGCGCTGTTTACAATTTTTTGATATGGGGGAACAAAACGAATAAAAAAGAAAGCGAGAAGAAACTCCCGCTTTCTTTGGTTGTTATTCTAAAGTTAATACGACACGACCATTAATTTGTCCTTTTAACATACGGTCAAATACATCATTAATATTCTCGAGTGGTTGAACTTCCACGATCGTTTTTACTTTTCCTTCCGCTGCGAATTGAAGCGCTTCTTGCAAATCTTTTCTTGTACCGACAATCGAACCGACGACTTTCACACCGTTTAATACCGTATCAAAAATTGGAATTGGCATTTCTTCTGGTGGCAATCCGACAAGAACACACGTTCCACCTCGACGAAGAGATTTGTAAGCTGATGCAAACGCTGGCTTCGATACAGCGGTAACTACTGTCGCATGTACGCCGCCGACTTTTTCTTTCATAAATTGCGCAGCATCTTCTTTCAATGGGTTGACAACAAGGTCGGCTCCCAATTCTTTTGCAAGTTCTAACTTTTCATCTCCTAAATCAACGGCCACTACATGAAGTCCCATTGCTTTGGCGTATTGCACAGCAACATGACCTAAACCACCAATTCCGTAAATAGCAACCCATTCTCCAGGTTTTGCACCTGTTACTTTTAACGCTTTATACGTAGTGACACCTGCACAGAAAATAGGTGCTGCTTCTTCGAACGATAAGTTATCTGGAATTTTCACCACATAATCCGCCGCAGCTCGACAATATTCTGCATATCCCCCATCAACAGAATATCCAGCGTTCAATTGGTTTTCACATAATGTTTCTTGTCCGGTCAAACAATATTCACAATGACCGCAAGCGGAATATAACCATGGAATCCCAACGCGGTCTCCTACTTTTAGATGCGTCACACCTGGTCCTACTTCTTCGATAATTCCTACTCCTTCATGTCCCGGAATTAACGGAAGTTTTGGTTTGACTGGCCAGTCGCCATGAGCCGCATGTAAGTCGGTATGGCATACGCCACACGCTTTAATGCGAACAAGCACTTCACCGTAGGAAATCGTTGGTTTTTCTACTTCTTTGACTTCTAGAGGTTCTTTAAATTGGTTGACAACTGCTGCTTTCATTTCTTATCCCTCCCAGCACCTTGTTCGTCTTTATTATATTCGGACTTTTAGAAGGAAAAAGAGAGAAACAGCAATCTTCAACAATTCGTCAAAAAGGTTTGACAAAATCGTTAACTGTTTTGATGCCAATGCTTTTTATTTAGTTGGATCGTTTTCGATTAACCATTGAACCGCTTCTTGTTCTGTTTTCGCAAAAAGAAACAGTTTATGAAATTTAGCAATTGTAAAAAGCTTTTTAATCGCTTCGTTATGAGAGCAGACAAAAACGAACTTCTTTTTCTTATCGACTTCTCGTTTTAAAAAATGAATAAAAATGGCAAGACCTGTACTGTCAACAAATGATAATTCACTAACATCGAGTAAAAACATCTCGTTTGTTGTTTTCTCTAAAATATTATGTAACTTTTGTCTGGCGATTTGTTGGGTGCTATATACTAACTTTCCTTTAAATGAAATTTTTTCATACATAGCCGTAGAAGTTGCTTCAATGTCAAGAGTTGTTGTCCAATCTTTCATCGTTTCATCTCCTTATTCTCATCCCAATCGCATGCTGTCCATTTTCTCGTTGTTCAAACCAAATGTCATCCATCAACTCTTTGATTAACAACAGACCTCGACCAGACTCTGCCAACAATAAATCTTCTAAATGTTTTGTTTGTAATTTTTCGATTTCATGTGCTGGAAGACCGTTCGCACAATCAGAAACAAGAATCGTCATATCTTCTTCGGTAATACGCATGAAAAGAGAGAACGTTCTCGTATGGGATTCTCCATACAGCTTCCTCATTGCTTCGATGGAATTAATGATTGCTTCATGAACCGATAAAACAAACGCTTCTCGTTCTTGAATTGTGAAAAAGTGAGAAATATGTTCGATGAGCATATCACAAAACTCGATCGCTTCCATCTTCGCTGGACATTGAACGGTGATTTCATACATATTCCGCACCTACTATTCATGAATGGTAATCGACATCAAGCAAATATCATCCGTCGGACGAGATTGGCGTAAATACTTGTCTACAAGCAAATGTAAAAACTGTTGGTCCGATAAATGACGATTATTTCTCACATAGTTATAGATTTTCGTCATGCTTTTTAGAACGGACGAATCGATTTCATCTAAAATGCCATCGGTATATAAAAATAATTTCGTTCGTTTGTTATAGTGAATGACTCCTTTTTCAAATGGAACGGAAAACGGGCTCCCAATCGCAAGCCCCCCTTTGTCTAACTCAACAATCTCTCCATTATTTGTTAACAATAATCCAGAAGGATGTCCTGCATTCGTATATTCAATTTGTTGCCTTTTTGTATCGATGACTAAATAAATCATCGAAAAAAGATAGTGCATCTCGCTAGAGCCTTCAGGAAATAAGTTTTGTAAATGTTTCTCTAGTTCCGCTGCTACATAAATGGGGTCAATGACACGAAGTATTAAGCCTCTTAATAATGAACGTAAGGACATGCTTACTAGGGAGGAAGAAAGTCCGTGGCCCATCACATCGATGATAATAATCCCATATCGATGATCATCAATTTGATAACAAGCATACATATCACCAGACAATTCTTCTGATGGAATGTAAATCGCATCCATTGTTAACGTATTGCTTTGAATGGGGGCTGTTAACACGCTTTGTTGGATTTTTTTGGCTAGTTCTAATTGTTTTTTATACTCGAGATCTTTTTGTTTCGCTTTTGTAATGTCGTTCATCATCATGATATATCCCGTGATCGTTCCATCTGAGTCGATGATAGACACAACGGAACAAGCGATATCGATCACGGTTCCATCTTTTCTCCTAGCGACACATTCGAAACTCGGAATATCCCCTTTCGTCGTTTGCTGGAACATACTTAACATATAACGAGGACAACCATTTAATAAAGAAAAGAATGATTGCCCGATCATTTCTTCTTTTTTCCAACCAAATAGTTTTTCTGCCGTCTCACCCCAATATTTTACGGTCATATCTGTATGTAGCGTCACCATTGCCATCGGTGAAGCTTTATAAATCGCTTCTAACATTTGCTCTATTTCTGACATGTTGAATTCCGCATCCGAAAAACACCATATATACAATCCATTTTCGTTTGTACCGTTTAATGCATAAACCGTTAGTTTTTTAGAAACAGATTGACCGTTCGGCAAAATGGTACGAATTTCTCCTTCCCAATACCCATGTTCTAGTACAGATTTCCATATAGAGTGATAGGCCGTGATATAATGCTCATGTGTTAGCAGCAGGCGGAATGGTTGACCTATAAGGTGTTCCTTAGAATGACCTGTTACTGTTAAAACGTTTTCATTCACCGCAACAATTATTTCATTACGATTCGTAACAATAATCCCCTCCGTCATACGATGCCGACATGTTTTTTCCATCACGTGCAAACCTAATTTCACTTGTTTTCAACCCTTTTTTGTCATAATGTAAAATCTTTATTAGCTTTATTATAAATGATAGATGAATAAAGGGATTCCGTCTTTTTTCATAGGATAAAAGTTTTAATTACCTCTATTTTTTATTATTTCTAAAATCATGTTCTTTTTCCTGCTTCTAACACAAAAAAAGTGAGCATGTGTCGTTACTTACGATTTCGAATCGAAGCGATGACAAGTAGGAATATCGGAATCACAATTTGTAGTGGCATATGCATATACACGGTCACGATATTTAATCCTTCTTTAATATGTTCAGCAAAATTGCTAGCAATGGCAATTGATAACAATAACACGGCTAATCCAAACGGATAAATCAGCCGTTGATGTTCTTTGATGTTAAATAAATCAGCCGTGCCAATTACTCCGGCATAAAAAAAGACGCTGATTTTGAAAAAACCCCCAACAATCAAAGCAATCATAAAAAACACATCTAATCGTTCCAAAAAGTTAGCCACTCGAATTTCGCGAATCGTGTCTAGCAATGGAAACGTTGAACGGGATACAGCGTCCGCTCCAAGTACGGCTACATTAATAGCCATCGTGAGCGCTAAATTAATGCCACTTAACATCATGGCTGATAATCCAACGGCTTTTGCTTTTTTCTGATTGTTTAAGTACGGAAGTAACATCGTAAAAACGATTATTTCACCAAATGGAATATATAATGTTTGTGTGAATACAACTTTGAAAATCCGGCGCCATCCTTCTTCAAGAACAGGTTGTAATCGATGAATATCAATTAAACCAGCGGCAATGACTAAAATAAATCCCGAAACAGCCAGAAGATAAAGAAGAACAAAGAACAATTCCCCCGTTCTTACCAAAACTTCGATCCCTTTATATACCCCATACATAACCGTCAATATCATAATCGCATTTAGAATAAATAACGGTGTTTCAGGATACGCAAATGTTAATAACAACTCACCAAAATCGCGCAATACTCGCGCAGCAATATATAAAAAGTATAATACATACACAAGAGCAAGACATTTTCCAAAAAAAGGACCGACGATTTTCTGAACATAGCCGGTCAACGGAAGCGTCGGATAATACGTAAAAAGGCGGTGATAAATGAGGAAGAGAAACAAGCTAAGCACCATTCCGCATAAAATTGCAAGCCAAACATCTTGTCTCGCCTCGACTCCCAACGGAATAACAATGGCGCTCCCGTGTTCAAATAATATGATTAGCACAAACAGCTGCCATGCATTCAGTTTTACTCGTTCCATTCGTTTCACCACCGCCTTTTTTATGGATAAAAATGAGAAATATATGATTTGTTTCGCAAGCCGGTCCGACGAATAAATGCGTCCACCTTCACGTTTACTTCTAGCTGAGGAAAATATTGATTGTTCCACTCTTTTTTTATGTTTTTCCATTCATGAGGATAAGCACGATGCAGCACTTCTCCAAATCCGAAAATATCACTTTTTTCTTGTTGGGCCCGTTTCACAGCTTTCATGACTTCTTTTTGAATTTCCTTTTGTATCTCTTTTTCAAGTGCAACGATTTGTTTAGGATTGGCCAAATCGAGCGGAACAAATGTTTCTCCAATATCTCCTTCCGTTTCAACATGAATGGAAATGACCGGTTTTCCTTTGTTCATATGGGCGGTTACGTTTGTTTTAGATCGCATAACTTTATACGCCACTGCTTCTTTCTTCTTTTCCCAGTCAAATGTAATGACTGTCTGACGGATTTTATTAAGAACCCAGGCAACCCCACGAGCAGCCTCTCCAGACATCCATCCGATTAATTTTCCCCCTTTAAAAATAGCAAGTTCGTCAGCATGAAGCTGTGCATTCGGTTCAATTGATTGGACATTTGTTTGTTGTTTCCCTTTTTCTACATCTCCCGTTAAACGAAAACCGCTAATGACCGGTTCTTTTCCCGCTAATGAAAAATCTTCGATAATTTCTCCAGCATGTACTTCCATATTTTGCCCCCATACTTTTTCTGTAAATTGTAATGTTTTGATTATTTTATTGGCGGGGATTTTGTCAATCGGCGTGAGTACCTTTAAAATCTCTTCCGCTGTTCGATGATGAGCGATAACGACCGTCGCAGTCGTACGAAATTGCGGATTTCGTTCAACCACATCAAAGACATCACTAATTCCTTCTTTCGCTAATTCTTCGCCGATGACCACCAGATTCGTATGGGCATAATATAAAAGTCGCGATATTTTTTTTGAGCCTTTGCGGTTGGCTTCCACTAAATTGTCTCCTGTTGACGTATATAATGTTACCGGGAGACCTCCACTTCCCCCGCCTTGCTGCGTTGCTCCAGCTATGTTACCAGGATTGACAACTTGAAAGGTAGCTACATATTTTCCATCGGTTGTTTTATCGAGCCCAACCGCAATAATAAACGCCAAATCGGTCAGTTCTTTTTTGCTCCAACATCCAGAAAGTGTGGTTATGCTCATCAACAGAAAGATAAGGAAAACGCGATGATAGTTAATGATCATCACCTTCTTTATTGGTCTGGTTAGGCGGCTCGGGGCGCTGATGTTTTCCTTGCCGAATCACATTGGTTTGATTGATAAGACGTGGTCGTTCTTTTCCTGCCCATGTTGGTAAGCGAAACAATGTGTCACCGAAGTTCGCAGGAATAAACGGAGCGATGGGTGACATATACGGTACACCAAAAGAACGAAGGCTGCATAAATGGATGGTCATGAAAATAATGCCGATAATAATACCATAAAAGCCAAACAACGCCGCAAGAAACATAAGCAAAAAGCGAATTAATCGTGCGGAAATAGCAATCGCAAACGATGGTGTCGCAAAGCTCGCAATTGCGGTAATCGACACGATAATGACCATCGCTGAAGATACAATCCCAGCTTGGACAGCGGTTTGACCAATGACAAGTGCTCCGACAATCGAGACCGCTTGACCGATGGTGCGTGGGAGACGAACACCTGCTTCCCGCAAAATTTCAAACGTCACTTCCATCATTAACGCTTCCACAAAAGCAGGAAACGGCACTGATTCACGTTGAGCCGCAATCGCAATAACAAGTGGTGTCGGAATCATTTCTTGATGAAACGTTGTTGCTGAAATATACACAGCCGGAGCGACAAGTGAAATAAAGAAAATAAGTACGCGTAAAAAGCGAAGAGCCGTAGCAATATCAAAGCGTGCATAATAATCTTCTACGGCCTGAAAAAACTGAATAAATACAGCTGGTGCTATTAAGACGAATGGCGTTCCGTCTACTAAAATCGCAACTCTTCCTTCAAGAAGATTGGCCGCCACAATATCTGGACGTTCCGTATGGTAGATCGTCGGAAACGTCGTAAACGTTTGGTCTTCAATTAATTGCTCGATATAACCCGATTCAAGAATACTATCAATGTGAATACGACGTAATCGTTTTCTTACTTCTTCAACGATCTCGTCATTCACAATTCCTTTGATATACATGATTGCCACATCCGTCTGTGTGACTTCACCAATTTCCATTGTTTCCAGCCATAAGTTTGGGTTTTTAATGCGGCGGCGAATCATTGCGGTATTCGTACGAAGTGATTCGGTGAATCCTTCGCGCGGACCGCGAATCGCAAGTTGCGTGCTGGGCTCTTCAATCGCCCGATGCTCCCCACCTTTTGTATTAGCACTTAAAGCGCTTGGTACGCCGTCTATAAAAATAATCGTTTCACCAGACATGAGAGACAAAAACAAATCAATCCATTGTTCAATACGTTTGATTTCACCAATGGCCGCTATTTTTTGTTCGATGAGTGAAAAGGCTTGGTTAGGTAAACAGAAAGAAGGGAGGTCTGCTTTCATCAACGATTCAAGTAAAAAATCATAAATGGTTTGGTTATCAACAAGACCTTCTGTAAAAATGATAGCTGCACGAATTGGGTTCTCCGTCCCTAATGTAAAGCGGCGAATGACGATATCAGAGCTATTTCCCGTTGTTCGTTGAACCATGTCAATATTGCTATCAATCGTTTGTCCAATCACTCCGTTTGGAACGTCTTGTGCTTGTCCGCTTTTTTCTTGTTCATTGGTCGTTGATGGATGGTTTCGTTCCTTTTTTCTTAATCCCCACTGAAAAAGCATGTTCTATTCCCCTATCATGAATTTGTCATTATTATAAACAAATGGAAAATCGGTTATACACATGAAGTAGGAAAGGAAAACGGAAACTAGAAGAAAAAAAGAGGAAGTGATTCAAATGAAGTTACTTGGTATCTCATTGTTGATCACCTGTTTATTAGCAGGGACTGAGGTTGGGATGAATATGTTAATGGGGGAACATCTGTATCAATCTTTCCAAGATATGATCATCCCTTTTCATGTCATGGAAGCAACGGAGTTATTTATTTTATTTCTGTTCCTGCTGTTATGGGGAATTGATGTACTGATGACATTTCTTCGTCAAAAACAAACCCGCTGGAATCGCTAAAAGGGGGCTGACCCAAAGTAATGAGCCAGCCCTGTTTAGTACTATATACATTATCTTACTATCGATAGCAACACTGTATATTGTGTTTTCTTGGGGTAGAAGAGCCTTTTGAGTCCCTCTCTTTCTACACACGCATCAATCGCAACGAGTTAAAAAGAACAATCAAAGTCGCTCCCATGTCGGCAAAAATCGCAAGCCATAGCGTAAGCCAGCCTGGAATGATGAGAATTAAGGCAAGCAGCTTTAACGATAAGGCAAACGTAATATTTTCTTTAATGATACGTAATGTTTTTCGACTTAATCGAATCGCGTAAGGCAGTTGGTGAAGGTCATCAGCCATTAACACCATATCGGCTGTTTCTAAAGCGACATCGGTGCCGGCTTTTCCCATGGCAATTCCAACATTGGCTGCCGCTAACGCTGGAGCATCGTTCACTCCATCTCCCACCATGGCGATGCGGCCGTATTCGTTTCGCAATGTCTTAATGGCGTTCAGTTTATCTTCCGGAAGCAATTCTGCTTTCACTTCTGTTACACCGAGAACGGTGCGAATCGCTTTAGCTGTTGCTGTATTATCTCCTGTTACCATCACCGTTTTTTCGATGCCAAGTTCATGTAGTTGTTGGATGACAGAAGCAGCGTTTTCGCGTACTTGGTCAGAAACCGCAATCACCCCAAGGAACTGTTCGTCGCTGCCCAATCCCATCACTGTTTTTCCTTCTTGTTGGAGTGATTCGATAGCGCCACGAACCTCTGCCGATAAAAGATGGGCGGAAAACAAAGCAGGACTTCCGATATAATACATCATTCCATTAATAGAGGCGGCTGCCCCTTTTCCTGTTATCGAGCGGAAGTCGGTTACTTGCCAATCGTCAAGTGAGAGTCCTTGTTGTTCAGCTTTTCGTACGATCGCCGAAGCAAGCGGATGTTGCGAATATTTTTCAATGGATGCGGCTATGCGCAAAAATTCTTGTTCACTTATATCGCTGAATAAGCGAATGTCTGTTACTTCTGGTGTTCCTTTTGTTAGCGTTCCGGTTTTATCAAAAGCGATCGCCGTAAGCTGCCCCATTTCTTCTAAATAAACGCCACCTTTGATTAATACTCCTTGACGCGCCGCTTGACCAATAGCGGTGACAATCGCGACCGGCGTACTAATAACAAGCGCGCACGGACAACCGACGACTAATACGGTTAACCCCCGATAAATCCATGTTTCCCACTCTCCGCCGAACCATAGCGGCGGAACAGTCGCTACAAAAACAGCAATAGCCATAATCGCTGGTGTATAGTAGCGCGCAAAACGATCAACAAGTTGTTGGGATGGGGCACGTTCCGCTTGTGCTTCTTCAACAAGATGAATAATTTTAGCGATCGTTGAATCTTCCACTCTTTTTGTGACGCGCACTTCTAATGCCCCTTCTTCATTCAGCGTTCCGGCATATACTTCATCACCGACTGTTTTATGAACAGGCATTGATTCACCCGTAATCGCTGCTTCATTGACGCAAGATGTCCCTTGAACGACGATACCGTCCATCGCAATTTTCTGCCCAGGTTTTACGACAATAATATCGTTGATTTGCAAATCATCAACGTCGATTTCATACTCTCGATTCCCTCTGCGAACGATCGCTTTTTTCGGTGCGATTTCCATTAAACGTTGAATGGAGCGACGCGCCCGGTCCATCGAATACCGTTCTAGCGCTTCACTGACGGCAAATAGAAAAACAACGACCGCTCCTTCTTGCCATTCTCCGATTAACGCTGCCCCGATAATCGCAATCGTCATGAGCGCTTTCATATCGAACCGAAAACGTAACAAATTAGCAATTCCTGCTTTAAATAAATCATATCCACCAATGAAAATGGAAACAGCAAATAATCCAATCGTGATACCATCATCTTCCCCACTAAAAATAGAGAAAACATATCCAAGTAAAAGGAAGAAAGCAGAAATAGCAGCCATGACATTCGTACGCTTTTTCCAAAAAGGGAGTTTCAGAATCTCGTTTCGTTCTTTTTCGGGAACGACTTGAATGCCGTCGAATGCTCCGGCTTTTTCGAGCTGCTCAATGGATGCTTCACCAACTACCGTTAATTTCGCTGCCCCAAAATTCACTTGCGCATCAGTTACGGTTTCAATCGCTTTCACGTTTTTTTCAAATTGAGCGGCGCAATTAGCGCAAGAAAGACCTTGTAGCCGGTACACATGTTTATTTTCCATTTTCCCCCTCCTTCGCATGTACAAGTGCAATGGAAACAAGCTGATGAACGTGTTCATCTTGCAAAGAGTAAAATACAAGTTTTCCTTCTTTGCGGTATTTGGCCAAACCGATATCGCGAAGGAAGCGCAAATGATGGGAAGCCGTCGCAACAGTAGAGCCAATAATATTTGCGACATCGCAAACGCATAACTCTTCTTCAAGCGTCAGTGCATAGACGATTTTTAGCCGTGTTGCATCGGATAGCGCTTTAAACAACCGCTCAACCCCTTGAATGTTCTCCATTCGTTGTTTTAACGCATTCACTTTTGGTTCGTCAAAACAAAAAATTTCGCATGTATCTTGCGTCATCTTCTCACCTTCAATATTCAAATATTTACTTGAATATAGTATATGCGTTCATGAAGAAAAGCGTCAATTCAAATAATAATTTGAATGTTCCGATAAAAAATGAGACTAACTCATACTAGTTAGTCTCATTTACTTATTTCCTCTCGTTTATTTAAATGACTCACGAATAAATCCAGGGACATGTTGCTCCGTGAAACCACTCCATTGAAGACCGGAGTGATTCGAACGATAATACGCGATGATATACAAAGGAGCATCGTCGATTTCAGATGATTCGCGTAAGCATTCTTCTAATTGCTTCTTATCAGTAATGCGCAGTACATCTGTTCTCGTTTGTAATTGTTGTTGGAAATTCGGGTCCTCTGTTAGTTCATACAACGGTTTTCGTTCCTCGTTTTTGATGACAATCGCATACTGAATATCATCGGCTGTCGTTCTTGCTTTTGAAAGCAATCCTTGTTGCTCAAGCCATTTCTCTAAGCGAAGATATGATTTTTTCCATGTCAGTGGAATGTTATCTCCATCGCTTTGCAATAACTCCATGTCGCCCCATCCATCTCTTGCATAGAGCATATCATCAACCGTTTCGTTTTCTAGTTCTGTTTTTAAAATCGAAACAAATTGTTGGACTTGTTTCGGATCGGTCAACATAACCGTTTTTTCGAACGGATGAAACGCATGAATCGTCACTTGACGAATCGGTGAAACCCCTTTGTCGTGAAGGAGAAAATAAAAGTTTTTCTTATACTCTGTCGACTCCATGATTGATTTGTAAAAGTTCTTATATGTTTCAAACGGAATGTTATACGTACGAATCATTTTTTCGCCATTTTTTAACTCATAACCAATGGCCACTTGACGCGTTTCCGAGCTCGGTAATGAAGTCGTTGGGCGATCGTGAATGAGTTGTTGGTGAAAGAGATAGACGTTTTTGATATTGCTTTTTGTTTTTAAAAATTGATTGGATTGTTCCAAGGGCGCGTTGGATTGTTCTCTGTTATTTTCAAACTCATATGCGGATTCCCCAAAATAGACGCGTTGAATGTCGCCTAAAGATGGCAGCCGTTTTTCATATCCGGTAATATCTAAGTGAAGGAAGACACCGATGACCAACATAGCCATCGCAAAATACACATACCCTTTCCATTTATGAAATACGCGCCATGTTTTTTCGATAATCATTTCTGCAACAAAAAAACCGATCAGTGAAAATGTAATATAGCCAAATATAATCCATGCAAACTGCCGCTGTGTTTCGCCGAAATAGAAACCACCGACAAGCATCGTACAAAAGGCAACTCCATATTTAAACACAGGTCGCAATAGTGGGAAGGCCAGCGCTTGATTAGCGACTTCGCTATGTCGTTTTTTATACAACCATAAAGACAGTGCGCAAAACACCACAATCAAAAAGAGATATCCACTGACCTCCGCAACCGTTAACGGTTTTGTTCTTAATTCTATAAATCTGAAAAATGGAATGATATGTTCAAGGTTTGCATTTAAATAATAATCAGCCGCAAAACCAAAGAGTACGTATTTCATATTCATTAATACAAGGACCGATATCCCAGCTGGAAACAAAAGCAAAATATAAGACAGTGCCCCTTGTAAGACCGATATACCCGTTAATATACCCATGCACACGCTTGCGGAAAAGACAAATAGCTCCATTAAACAAGTTTCCGCTGCCCATATTATAATATCAACGATCGAAAAATGGATATTATTCCACGGTAAAGCATAGCATAAGACGATCGTCAAGACGGCAGTGAACAATATAGGAACAATTAACATTAATGTACCAAACGCTATATGCTGATAAAACAGCGCTTCGCGACGGATCGGCAAACTATGAATATAATCAGCTGATCGCTTCACTTGCATATAACGAAATAAAAAGATGGCTAACAAAACGGGAATCGTAAATACGACCATTCCTTGAAAGACGTTGGATATCTCAAAGACGTTATTCCAATTAGGCAAGTATTTCCATTGGTCGTCTGTATACTTTGTATACATCATTACTAATTGGAGCGGTATCGCCGCAAATAAAACAAGCACATGAACAATCCCGATCCAGCCAACGTTTCGTAGATTTTGTATAAAAATGCCGCGGTTAAACCATAATGTTTTCGATAGCATAACCCACATCCCCCATTTCGTAAATAAAAATTTCTTCTAATGTCAGTGGGAGCACATCAAAGATGACCGGTTCAAACTTTTGAATATAGGATATGACTTGTTCCTTGTTCCCACGAACAATGCATAAAAGAACGCTTCCTCGCTGTTCTTGATAAACAACATTTAAACCGTTAAGAAATCGAGCAGGGATTCCTCCATGGAAAGCGACTTGAATTTTATGAACATCGGCTTTTAAATCATCTAAATCTTTTTCAATGAGGAGCTCGCCTTGATGTAAAATACCGATATGATCGCAAAGATCTTCGACTTCTCGTAAATTATGGGAAGAAATAACGACCGTCATTTCTCGTTCCGCCACATCTTGCACAAACAAGTTTTTCACTTTTTGCCGCATCACCGCATCTAGTCCGTCTAACGGTTCATCGAGAATCAGCACATCGGGCATGGCGGAAAAAGCAAGCCAAAACGCGGCTTGGCGCTGCATCCCTTTGGACATACGGTGAATCTTTTTATGAACATCAAGCGGAAATATTTCTTGCAAACGTTCAAATCGCTCTTCATTCCATGACGGGTACATGCTTTTGTAAAACTGAGCCATTTGTTGAATCGTTGTTTGTGGGAAAAAGTAGAGGGCGTCTGGCAAGAAGAGAAGTTTTTGCTTGATATTTACATTTTCAAAAACAGATTGTCCTCCGATGAAAATCTCACCGTCATCTTGTTTGTAAATGCCTGCAAGCATCTTTAATAGCGTTGTTTTCCCGGCGCCGTTAGAACCGAGAAGCCCATAAATGGAGCCTTTTTCAATATGAAGGCTCACATCTTTCACTGCTTCTACATCATCAAACTCTTTCCGAACGTGACGAACTTTAATCATGGTTCATCTTCCCCTTTACCGTTTGTTCCGCCGTCTCAATTAACGACAAAATTTCTTCTTTTGTGATGCCGATATATAACGCTTCGCATAGAAGTTTCATTAAATCATGTTTCATCGTTTCCACCTTTTCTTGATTCGTTGTTTTCGGTTGCGGAGCGACAAAATTTCCTTTACCCGGAATTGAGTAAATATAACCTTGGTGTTCTAGTTCACGATACGCTTTTTGGATCGTGTTAGGATTAATCGTTAATTCTTTAGCGAGCAAACGAACAGATGGTAGTTGTTCATTCGGTTTTAATACTTCATGAATAATCAATTCTTTAATTTTTTCTACTAATTGTTCATAAATCGGCTGTCGACTTCGAACATCGAGTTCAACCATTTCCCCCTCCTCCTTCCATGTTATGGTGTATTAACTGTATTAATAATCATACTACAGTTGTGGTATAAAGACAAGAACGGCTGCAACTTTTTTTAGAGAAAAATGTATTTTCCTACTTATATATAGTAAAAACCTATTTTCACCCCTTGTTCTTTCGGTATAATTAGTATTGTTGAATGTTCGTTGATTGGGAGATATGATATGGGGGCTTATATCAATCAAAATCTTTTAAATAACTTGTTTTATATTTTGGTGAGCATCTTTGTGTTTCATTTCATTTATGATCACGGGAAATGGTTGAAAACGAAGCATCGACATCAACAAGTGCTCTTTATCATTTGCACGGGGTTTCCGTTACTGTTATGTATGAAATTCCCCATTTACATCGCCGATAATTGTGTTCATGATTTACGGCAAATTCCTTTTCTCATTGGCACGTTATACGGAGGAGGAATCGTTGGGGGTGTTTTACTACTTATTTTGCTGACCGTTCGTTTTGTTTTTTATGGCTTTCAGTTTTTAACCATCATTGTTTATGTCACGATGCTCATCATCACCGCTCTTGTTTCTCCTACGTTTCGCCAATTGAACCGAACAGGAAAGCTGTTGATGTCTGTCTGGTTCACGCTTTTTCTTGCGATTCTTACGACGTTTATCGCTGTTGTTGTATCCGACTTTCAAGTGACCGACTCGTATATTTTTGATTTTATTTTAATTCCTCCGATTGTAATGCTGTTTGTTGTCTATATTATGGAAACGTTAAAAGAAGCGATTATGATGCGATCGAAATTGGTCAAGGTAGAAAAAATGGAAATTGTCAGCCAGCTTGCCGCTAGCATCTCCCATGAAGTGCGAAACCCATTGACCGTAGTGAAGGGGTTTATTCAATTATTGAAATCACATTCCCTCTCGCAGGAAATGCGAGAGAAATATATTCATATCGCCCTTGAAGAAATTGACCGGGCGGAAACGATTATTAACGATTACTTAGCATTCGCGAAGCCGACATCCGATAAAACCGAGCGATTGATGGTTGACAAAGAATTAAACATGGTCATCCATATGTTAGAACCAATGGCTCGTATGAATTCCATTCAAATCGTGAAGGAACTACAACCTAGCTTGATGATGGGAAATGTGCAACATTTTCGGCAATGCTTTTTAAACCTTATGAAAAATAGTATCGAGGCGATGCCGAATGGAGGGGTATTAAAAGTTTCTTCCTACGTACGAGAGCATGACATCATCATCACAATTGAAGATAATGGCATTGGAATGACGAGCGAACAAGTGAGCCGTTTTGGTGAACCTTATTTCAGCACAAAAGAGAAAGGAACAGGGCTTGGTTCGATGGTAGCAGTAAAAATCATTGAAACAATGCAAGGAACATTGCATATTCAAAGCGAGGTCAACAAAGGAACGATCATAACCGTTACCTTTCCAAAAGCGATGGACTGACAAAGTGTTCACTCGTTCTACAATATATAGTAATGATTCTTCTTTCCAGGCTGTCCCTTTACTAGGACAGCCTCTTTTTTTCGGTGTGGTTTCTTTCTTCCATCTGACAGTATGGCTTAGTAAGTTCATTTTATTCATCCCTGTTACAATGAGGTGTGTATATCCGAACGATCGGTTTTTTTCTTTTGTGATAAAAGAAAGACGGTAAGAATAATACACATACCTCCAAGTGCTTGAAACCCGCCGAATGGAACATGTAAAAAAGCGATCGAGGCAATGACAGCGGATAACGGTTCTACACTTGACAGCAAGCTCGATTCGGTCGGTGATAAATGACGGATGCTTTCGATAAACAATAAAAACGCAAAAAGCGTGCCGAACACGACGACGAACAAAATCAACAACAATGTATCGATGTCCCAGATGATGTTGGAAGGAAAAACAGAAGGACTAATGAGGTACATGCTAATGCCGCCAATGAGCATCCCCCAGCCAACAACGATGATCGAGTGCCACTTTTTCAACAACTGCGCGGAAGATAACGTATAAAACGCTAAAGCCATACCGGAAAGTACTCCCCAAACAACGGAAATAAACGATACTTTTAATCCATCAATCGAACCGTTTGTAATTAATAGAAATGTTCCAACTAGAGCCCAAAAAATTGCTAGTGCTATTTCTTTAGACGGTTTGGTCTTCTCTTTTAGAAGCGAATACAACACAATATACACAGGTGCTAAATACTGTAATAATGTCGCCGTGGCAGCATTTCCTGTGGCAATTGCAGCAAAATATGTATATTGTACACCGAGCATCCCCACCATGCCAAAGAGCAAAATATGAAAACGGCTTTTTTTCTCTTTCCATACCGCAAGTGGGGTAAGCTTTTTCCAGACGCTAATAAAGAGTAAAACGATGCCTGTGATCATCATTCGTAACATCACGAGCCATTCAGCGGTGATGTGTTTTTCTTGAAATAGGACTTGCGCGGCCGTACCGGATAATCCCCAAAGTGTTGCGCCGCTGATTACCATTACGAGACCTTTTACGCGGTTTGACATCCGATGAGCTAACTTCATCTTCCTCTCTCCCCTACTACATCACTTGCGATAAAATGCGAAGGCAAGAGACAACCATCTGTTTCTTGCCTTCGTTTACCCTTATTCTGTATTTTTCGTCACAGCAATCGATGCCCCTATTAAAATGAGCAACCCGCCGATAAAAAATTGTTCATTTAACCGTTCATTTAAGAATAGCCACCCAAAAACAGAGCCAACAAGCGGCTGAAAAAAGAAAAATAACGAGCCGATTCCTGCATCCATCATTTCCATCCCTTTGTTCCAAAGGAAAAACGCACCGGCAGTCGAAATGACGCCGAGATAAAGAATCCCCAATATGACCGGCGTGCTCGAAAGGAAGATTTCTTGTTCTTGCAGTTCCCAAATTATGATGGGTGTTGTAAATAACAAAGCAAAAAAGATCGCATAAGTTGTAATGGTTAAGATGGAAAAACGGCTCGACGCGACTTTCACATAGACCGATAACAACGCCCATGTCAACGCAGCTCCCAATAAAATCATATTTCCCAACAACGATTGTCCGCTGCTTTTGTCAAAACCGATGACGATGACAACTCCGATTGATGCGAGTAACAGAGCAACGGCTTTTCTTATTGTGATAGATTCATGTAACACAAATTTAGCGAACAATACAATAAAAGCTGGAGTTGCCGACGTAATTAACGCCCCTGTATGTGCGTCAGATAATTTGGTTCCGATAAACTGCAATGAGATCGAAACAAAATAGCCGATAAAACCAATCCACCCTAGTAAAAACCAATCGTTTTTTCGCATCGAAACGTGCGTACCGTTTTTATATTGCTGGACTTTTAAAATTGTAAACAACACAACGAATGCGATAACATAACGAAACCATACCAATGTCATTGGCGGAACGAAATCGAGTACATATTTGCTGACAACGTACATTCCGCCCCATATACTTGCGGCTAATGATAGATAGACTGCACCTAAAAAATGATTTTTCACGATAACCAACCTCCGTCTTTTAAGGGATTTAAGAGCGTACATCCCTAAGACGAGGCGAAAATATTTCTGCTGTTCCCCTCGTCTTAGAAGCGAACAGCAGGCTGATCGTTTTCAAACAAATCAAAATAAATTCTCATCATGCTCCCCCTTTGATCTTTTTGTTTCATTGTATCAAATCACCGAAAAATTAACATTAATAATTTTCATATTATTCCATACATTTCTCTGGGATAGAATATGCATTTCCGTTTTTGGAAAAAATAGCAGCATAGTTAGTAACTCACCCAAAGAAAGGTGTCCGTTGTGAATAATCGTTCGTTAAGTATAGTACAACTGGTTTGTGTGTTTATGTTATCAATCGGACTAATGAATCATGTCATTGTGATCCCGTTGCTATTACAAGCATCTGGTCGTGACGCATGGATTTCGGCCATCATGACCCTTGTTGCATTGCCATTATGGCTTCCTCTTTTGTATTTTGTCATGAAGCAATCTAATCAAATGAATGTATTCTTATGGTTAAAAACAGAATTTAAAAGTGTCATTGCATATTTCGTGGCTATTCTTGGAAGCCTATTATTACTTGTTATAGGCTATATTACGCTCACTGACACAGTTACGTTTACTACCACTACCTACTTACCATCTACACCCGATTGGGCCATTTTGTTAACCATTACATTAATGTGCTTTTATAACACCTATTATGGTATACCATCCATCGCAAAGACAGCGGTCATTATTTTTCCGTTTGTCATTATTTTTGGGATTGTAGTTATGATCGCAACTACGCCGCATAAAGATTATTCATTGTTAAAGCCAATAATGGAGAATGGCTTTACTCCTGTTTTAAAAGGGATGATCTATGCCGGTGCCGGATATGTGGAAATTTTTATGATTGTATTTATGCAGCATCATCTTCAAGCTCGTTTTTCTTTTAAAGCGCTTTTCATCATTAGTGCTCTCGCCGCAAGCTTAAGCATTGGTCCAACGATTGGTGCGATTATTGAATTTGGACCGAAAGCGGCAGCGAATTTACGTTACCCGGCGTTTGAACAATGGCGATTAATCAAACTAGGAACGTACATTGAATATCTTGATTTTCTTTCTATTTATCAGTGGATGTCTGGAGCGTTTATCCGAATTTCCTTAGTTACTGCGCTCATACCAGAACTATTTAATATAACGAATAAAAAAGCACGATTATGGATTCTAATCGCTATTTATACCATAATTTTTTTATTATCCTTGATTCCAATCAGCGACGACAAATTTTTAGATTTGCTATATCAATTTGTTCTACCGCTTTCTCTACTATCCATTCTATCTCTCTCTTTGTTTATTGGGGTATTGTCACTCATTTCATATTTAAAAAAGAGGAGAGCTTAATCATGCCAATTCCTTCAAGAGCACCACAAATCAGAAATAATAAAAATGATCATAGCGGACAGGAAACGATCATCATTTCCGAGCAAACGTTGCGCGATCATTTTTCTTATTGTAAAGATGTCGCGATCCTTACCTCAACAATTCAACCGGCAAAAACCGCAAGCGGCACGCTCACCTTAGTGTTTGTCTATTGCGAAGAGCTGTGTGACAGCCAGCTTATGAAACAAGCCATCTTTCCAATGTTTCGCGAAATGTGTCGTGCATATCCTTGCCAGTCGGTTGAGGAAATTGAAGCAAACAAACTGATGCCAATGGAATTTCTCGGAAAAGAAGTACTGATTGATGATCTGAACTATCATGTCTTTAGCGGTGATTTATTAGTCTACTTTCAAGAAGCGGATGTTTTATATTCCCTTACGCTTGCCAATCCGCCGAACCGCAACCCGGAAGAACCGAACACGGAAGTGTCCATCCGCGGTCCGAAAGACGGTTTTATTGAGGAAATTTCGAAAAATGTCGCGCTCATCCGCAAGCGGGTAAAATCTCATAAGCTTTTTTATGAACAATTTATCGTCGGAACAAGAAGCCAAACAAAAGTGGGATTAATGTACATTGATGACATCGCGAATCGCGAAATGATTCATGAGGTGAAAAGAAGAATTTTACATTTAAATATTGATTCCCTTACAAGTACCAATCAGTTAGAAGAGCTTATTGGCGACAAACGGTTCTCGCTGTTTCCGTTATTTACATACACAGGACGGCCAGATTTTGCAGTGAATTGTTTATTAAATGGAAGATTTGTCCTTTTAGTAGACAGTGCTCCTACCATCATTATTGGTCCAGGAAACTTATTGTTTTTACTGAATACATCCGAAGATGCCGTTACATCACCTTTCTTCGTCATTTTTCAGAGATTCCTTCGCATAATGGGAATTTCCGCGGCTATTTATTTACCCGGATTTTGGGTTTCTTTATTATCGTTTCACCAAGACCAATTACCATTCACTCTCTTAGCAACCGTTGTGCTTTCAAGGCAAGGAGTGCCGTTACCTGTTCCACTAGAAGTATTTATCATGGTGGGGTTGTTCGAAATCTTTAAAGAAGCGGGCATGCGCTTGCCGTTAGCGATCGGTCAAACGTTATCGGTTGTCGGAGGATTGATTATCGGACAATCAGCTGTCAACGCTGGCTTATCCACACCGGGAAGCCTTGTTGTTTCGGCGATTTCCGTGATCGCTACGTTTACATTAGTGAATCAAAATTTGTCGGGAACCGTGACATTGCTTCGTTTTATTGTCTTAGCCGCTTCTTCTGTACTAGGGTTATTTGGGTTTATCGCTTCTTTATTTATACTTTTAACATATACATCAAATTTGACAACATTTGGAATCCCATACCTTACTCCGCTCTCTCCTCCAACCATGGATATTTTGAAAATCTTAATCCCGAATGGTTGGAAAATATTTAAAAAGAGAGCGGGTTTGCTAAAAACGCAGGACGATACACCAAAGGGGGAAGCGAATTGAAATTCAAAACCGTCTTTCCCGTTATGATCTCTATATTCTTATTGACAGGATGCTGGGGAGCACATAATATTGATCATCTTACTTATATAGATTCAATAGGTGTTGATTATAAGGATGATCATTTTATTGTCTATGTGCAGATCATGAGCTTCACCGGATTAGCGAAAGTCGAAACGGGAGGTGCCCAAGAAAAATCAGCGGTTACCGTTGGAAAAGCCACAGGAGAAACGTTTAATATTGCAACCGATAAGTTGTATACTTCTATTCAAAGAAGGGTAACATGGGGACATGTGAAAAGTATCGTGTTTACGAACAGAGCGCTTAAGAAAGCGGTACTGGGAGACGTCTTAGACGTTTTAGCCCGATATAACGAAATTCGGCCTACAATATGGATTTATGCGACAAATGAGTCATTAACAAAACTTTTTGAGACAACACCATTTTTGCATACAACCCCATACTATTCTTTAGTATCAAATCCTGAAGAGATTTTTCAGCAAAGTTCGTTTATTCAGCCGATTCACTTAAATCGCTTTATCGCTGATAACAATGAAGCTTCAAACACAACGCGACTTCCTTATCTCACCATTACTACGTGGAATTGGTCAGAAGATAATAAAGTAAAACCGCTGTTAAATTTAAATGGAATGTGCTTTGTTGACCGTTATGAACTTCAAAAATGTTTTGATCGCTCTAAGTTGCTGGGAATCAGGTGGGTTGAAAAAGGAATAAGCAGAACTCCCGTTTATGTAAAAAAAGGAAACGAAGTAGTTGCATCTATCGCCGTTCTTAGACCCAAGTCAAAAATTTCCTACCAAATCAAAGGAAATATCCCTGTGTTTAACATAGAGGTATCTGCCAGTGGAAGTGTGATTGAGTTACAGGAAAAATTAACAGAAAAACAATTAATTCGCTTGGCACAAAAATCGGTGGAAGATGAAATAAGAAGCCTCTACAAGTTAGGGCTAAAATACGATATTGATACCCTTAACCTCTCTGAAGTGATGTATCGCAAAAATCCAGAAGACTGGAAGAGGTTTTCTAAAAATGGAAAGATCCCATTGACAGACGAAAATTTAAAAAATATTAAAGTAAAAGTTTCAATTGATACGTCTGGGAAAGAGAAATTTAGATAATGATGGAGCTTCAATCATCTTTTTAAGGGTAAAACGTAAAATATACATTCGGAAAAAACTTTTTATTGCAACTATCCTTGGATGGATTATAATGGAAATAAAGAATAAAATGAATCCCTTCGCTTTCAACGAAGGGGATTTTTTTTTTGAAAACGATAAGGAGGATGGAGAAACGTGGAAACAGATCTTCAACGTATGACAGGAGTACATACAACGGTATATCCTATTTTAATTGCGATTAGTATTGGTCACTTATTAAACGACTCGATGCAAGCGGTCATTCCTGCCCTGTTTCCGATTTTGGAGAAATCAATGAATTTATCATATACAGCCATTGGATGGATTGCATTTACGTTAAATATGACTTCCTCGGTAATGCAACCGATTGTTGGTTTTTTTACGGACCGAACCCCCTCTCCTTACTTCCTTCCGCTCGGAATGACAGCGAGCTTGCTTGGTATGGTAGGGCTCGCGTTTGCACCACACTTTTTCTTTGTCTTATTATCTGTCTTGTTTGTAGGGTTCGGCTCAGCAATTTTTCATCCGGAAGGGTCGCGCGTTGTATATTTTGCTGCAGGGACGAGAAGAGGATTTGCCCAATCCATTTACCAAGTGGGCGGGAATACGGGAAATGCTCTTGCTCCACTATTTACGGCACTGATTTTTGTTCCGTTTGGGCAAAAAGGCGCGGTTTGGTTCACCGTTATTGCTGCTTTTGGTATCGTCCTTTTGTTTCGCGTGTCACGATGGTATTCTAACCGCCTTGCACAATACGGAACTGTTCACAAACAGGCGAAAGCCGACAAAGCGAATCCAAGCCAACGACAAAATATAATCTTCGCTTTATCGCTATTAATCTTTTTAGTGTTTGCGCGGTCATGGTACTCCGCCGGCATTTCGAACTATTATCAATTTTATTTGATGAAGCACTATCATGTGCCGATTCAAGAAGCACAGGTTTATTTGTTTGTATTTATGATAGCCGGAGCAATCGGTACATTTGTAGGCGGACCGCTAGCGGATCGATTCGGAAAACGAAATTTAATGTTGTTTTCGACACTCGGCACTGCACCGTTTGCCCTTATACTTCCGCATCTTCCACTTGCATGGATACTGCCTGTCGTTTTTCTTGCTGGGTTTATTTTATCATTAAGTTTTTCCACATTTGTCGTGTATGCTCAAGAATTGCTTCCCGGAAATGTCGGTATGGCGTCGGGGCTGATCGTTGGTCTGGCGTTTGGGATGGGGGCGCTTGGGGCTGTTGTTCTTGGAAAAATTGCTGATTTGTATAATTTGAACATTCTTATGATATTGTGCAGCTTTCTTCCGCTGCTTGGGATACTCACATGGTGGTTACCGAAAGAGAAATCGCTCGTTTCCCAATAGGTAAAAAGGCTGTCTCCGTGAAGAACGAAGACAGCCTTGTTTCATAACTGCAACATATTTCAGCGGCGATTTTATTTCGCCTCTTCTACTACTTCAAAATAATCTTTGTAAAAACCACCGATTTTTCCAGTGTTGTCGATGATAAAATAAAATTCTTCCGTTTCATTTTTCACTTCATACGTTTTTCCCGGTGTTAAAACATGGTCAACGATGTACTTTTCGGCATTCGTATGGACACATTTTACTTTTTTTATCGTTGGACGTTGTAACCAAGTGTGATGAATCATGTTTGTCTCCCCTTTTCCGTTATGATGGTCAAAAGGCTCACGCCTGAGCGAAAGAACAATCGCTCCGTCTTAAACTAATCCCATTTTATCGAGATTTGTGTTTACATACAATAGAAAAAACAAAAAAGGATGGTTTGTTTTTGGAATGAAGGAGAGAATGACATTGATTTTGACGTGAAAGGAAAGAAGTATTTTTATGTTCGTCATGTTGTCGATTGGCGTATCATATATTACTATGAGGGAGGATGAGCCCGAGCGCCAATTCCAATAAGATTTGAAGCAATATCAACATAGACCATGTCGTTCACACGCCGAAAAACGATGTGTATTGAGCAGAGTATGAATCATCCAGAAGTAACCCTATCTAGGAACATCGAATCGCCAAAAATACGGGATTTACAAGAATAACAGAATGCCCTAGGAGTATTCTCGTTTATTCGTTACGTATTCCTTCAAAAATCACTTTTCTTCCGCACGGTTCAATGATTTTCTCTCCATTTCTTTCCGATTCACAGAAAATCGGTTCTTCGATGCGCCGAATTGGAGTATACCCTTCCGATTTCATGCGCGCTAAACATTGGTCAATCGTTTCATTCTCTCCTACTGTAAAAGTTTTCTTTTTTTTCATTGAACTACGCTCCTTTCTTCTATTATCATCGCTCATTTGTTTGAAAAAAACAAACCGAACGAAACATTCGCTCGGTTAGTTCGATTTCTTTATAACATATTTCTCATACAACCCATAAAGAATAGACGTTTTGTAAGTTTCCAGTTTACGCAGCTCGACGGGATGGCGTGTGATCCCGACATCCTTTAGTTGTTGGACAAGCCAGCCTTTTGAACCAAGATGTGCCATGAGAAAAACCCCTTTCATGCGAACTTGTCCTATATATATGATTAAAATATTCTCGTTAGAACGATGAGAAAAACGGATTGGCTTAATTGAACCAATCCGCTTCTACTTATCATGTTTATGTCCTTTTCCTTTTGGTTTCTTCTCATGCTTATGGTGTGGCGGTTTTTCCTTTTCCTTTTTTGGTTTCCATGGGTGCTCGTTTTCCCATTTTTCTTTCTCTTCTTTTTCTTGTTGTTTATAGAACTTCTGTAATTGATGTTTTTCCGTTTTTAACATTGAATACGAAAACGGTTGCGAAGGCATTCCTTTTAGTGCTTCTGTCATGATTTCACGAAAAATGACCGCTACCGTTTGACTGCTTGTTGTTTGCAAATAATGGTATTCATCAGTATGATCGTACCCTAACCATACCGCTCCTACGAGTTGTGGAGTAAATCCGACAAACCATTGGTCTTTGACACCATTAACACCACCAAGTGGAACTTGGGTTGATCCAGTTTTTCCTGCTAAGTCTCTTCCGGGAATGCTGGCTCGTTTTCCTGTTCCTTCTTTGACGACTCCTTGAAGCATAAATGTCATTTTTTGCGCTACTTCCTTTGTCGTAACCCGTATCGTTTTCGGCTTCCATTTTGCGATGACGTTTCCATTTTGATCAATAATTTTTGTAATCACATGCGCCTCTGTACGGATGCCTTCATTTGGGAAAACGGAGTACGCCTCAGCCATTTGCAACGGTGATACGCCATGCTTTAATCCACCGAGCGCCAGCCCTAAATAATGGTCATCTTCCTCAAGTGGAATACCAAATCGTTGAACAGCGTTGACACCTTTTTCAAGCCCTATTTGGTCAAGAAGCCATACCGCTGGGACATTTAAGGAATGAATCACTGCTTCATACATTGTTACACGTCCTCGATACATATGATCGTAGTTTTCCGGACGGTAACCGTTAAAGTCCATCGGCTCGTCTTTAAGTTCGTCAAATAGGTGATACCCTTGCTCCAGTGCTGGTGTATAAACAGCTAACGGTTTCATCGTGGAGCCAGGCTGTCGTTTTAATTGAGTAGCGCGATTGAATCCGCGAAAGACATGCTCGCCCCTGCCACCGATGAGCGCGGTAATTCCTCCTAATTTTGGATCCATTAAGACTGCACCGCTTTGGACAAGTTGATCTTTTGTACCTTCAGGAAAGAGCTGATCATTTCGATAAACATTTTCTAATGCTTGTTGCATCCTTTGATCCAGTTCTGTGTAAATGCGTAACCCTCCAGAAAGGACTTCATTTTGGGTTAAACGATAACGATTCATCGCTTCATCAATCAGATAATCGACGTAATACGGGTATTTACCTTTATACGGATCTATCTTTTCTTTGTTTAAGACGATACGTTCTTGTTTCGCCCGTAAAAACGTATCCTCGTTAATGTATCCTTGCTCTTTCATTAAATCAAGAACAACATTTCGTCTTGCGATCGCTTGTTCATAATGCTTAAATGGGGAAAGGGCAGAAGGCGCTTTAATAAGCCCGGCTAGCAACGCTGATTCACTGACGGTCAAGTCCGATACGTCTTTTCCAAAATACGTCTCGGCTGCTTTTTTGATCCCCCAAGCCCCTTCTCCAAAATAAATACGGTTTAAATACATTTCTAAAATCTCTTTTTTTGAGTACGTTCTTTCTATTTTTTTCGCAATGAACCACTCTTCCCATTTTCTTTGCAACGTTTTTTCGTTCGTTAAAAAGACATTCTTGGCTAATTGTTGGGTGATTGTGCTTCCACCTTCGACCCACTCGCCTGCTTCGATGTTGCGAATGAGCGCACGTAAAATTCCTTGATAATCGATGCCATCATGTTTATAAAAACGGCGATCTTCTGTTGCAACAACCGCTTCTAAAACATGATTCGGTATGTGATCGATCGATATCGGATCCATCTTTGCCACAGAAATTTTACTAGCCACCTTTCCGTTTCGATCGTAAATAATGGTAGGAGCTGGTAGCGGTTCTTCAAGAGCGCTAATATCACGCGTAGCAATATAGAATTGAATCGCAGAGAAACAGCAAACAATCAAAGCAGCCGCAGCCCAAATAATCCACATTTTTTTCTTTTTTTGTTTTTTTCTTTTCAACAATCGACTTTTTTCCAACCGAACCCCCCCTTTTTCTGTCACTTTTATACGATTCGATGGCAGTAGTCGTTTTTCGTACGTAAACAACAAACCACCTTTCATAGGCAGCCCATGAAAGGTGGTTTTTTATTAAGAAGATGGGGTTATATCATTCTTTTTTCCTTTTAAAAAGAGCGATAAGATTAACGCAAGAAGCGCAAGCCCTGTTGCGACAATAAACGAATCGTTAATTCCTTCTACAGTAGAACGTTGTTGAACCATTCCGTACAAAAGTTGCGTAATCACCTGATCACTTGGAATGAATTGTTTCAATTGCGCAATCATATCAGTCACGACCGGGTTATTCGTTGTCATTTCGTTTGTATAATTTTCCGCATGGAATTTTGCCCGGTTTGACATGACTGTAACGAGAAACGCTGTTCCTAATGATGAAGCGACTTGGCGCAACGTATTGGCTGTTGCTGTACCGTGGCTATATAGCTGACGTGGCAGTTGGTTCAATCCTGCTGTCATAATCGTCATCGACAACATAGACATGCCAAACATCCGGAAAATATAGATCCATAAAATGTGTCGGTACGGTGTCTCTAACGTCAGCCGACTAAACTCCCATGTCGTGACGACAGTAATCGTCAACCCAATAATCGCTAATAAGCGCGCACCGATTCGGTCGAAAATCGCTCCCGAAATCGGAGACATAATCGCCATCACAATCGCCCCCGGTAACAACAATAGCCCGGACTCAAGCGGTGTAAAGCCGCGAATGTTTTGTAAATATACTGGGAGCAGTACCATCGCTGCAAACATCGCCATGTTAATGACACAGCCAATAATCGTTGTCAATGTGAAAATGTTATATTTGAACACACGTAAGTTCAAAATTGGATTTTCGACCGTTAAACAACGCCATGTAAATAAAATTAAAAACAATACACCAATAATAATCGATACCGCTACTTCTGTGCTGCCCCAGCCGTTACTTCCCGCTTCACTAAAGCCGTATAACACTCCACCGAATCCGATCGTAGAGTAAATCGCTCCACGAACATCCAACGTAGGATTTGCCGTTTTTGGCGTGTTTTTTAACCAGAGAAAAGCAAGGATAATATCGGCAATTGCAATCGGCAGCACGATATAAAAGAGTATGCGCCATGAATAATGCTCGACAATCCAACCGGATAATGTCGGCCCAACCGCTGGCGCAAACATCATCGCAATACCGACGGTTCCCATCGCCACCCCACGTTTTTCTGGAGGGAAGATGTTCAACATAATAACCATCATTAATTGCATGATAATCCCCGCACCAATCGCCTGAATGAGCCGACCTGTTAATACAATGGCAAACGAAGGGGCAAGCGCGCAAACAAAAGCGCCAGCTGCAAATAACCCCATACCAGAAAGAAATAACTTTTTAGTTGGAAATTTCGCAATTAAAAAAGGACTAATTGGAATGAGTACGCCATTGACTAACATATAGCCAGTTACTAACCATTGAATCGTTGATGTTTCTACATTAAAATCGCCCATCATATGCGGAAGGGCAACGTTAATTAACGTTTGATTCAAAATGGCCACAAACGCCCCAAGCATAATCGTGACCACGACTTTTGTCCGACTGCTGCCAATCTCCATCATCCCTCCTGGATTTGGAGGCTGCGTCATTTGAGATTTTTCGCTTGATACGTGAACAGGTTCAGCTGATTCCGCTTCACGTAGGGCAAGTGCGTTCCTTCTTCTCCTTACGATATAATTGAATAAAGCAAGAACAAGAATCGAAAAAATAATGTATGCTGTTACAAATGTTGACATGCTTATCACCTACTTATGAATGCGAACGGTGACGTTCATTCCTGGTACTAGCCCGGCCCCGCTATAGTTGTCAATCGAAATCGTAATCGGAATGACTTGTGTCACTTTCGTATAATTCCCTGTATTATTGGAGCTTGGAAGTAAACTAAACGTGTTCGCTGTCGCAAATCCGAGCTTTTCAACTTTTCCCGTAAATTTGCGATCTGGGTAGGCATCCACATAAATATCAACATCTTGCCCCACTTTAATATCCTCAATCTTCGTTTCCTCAATGTTTGCAGTGACCCATAAATTTCCTAAATCATAGCCTCTTGCTAAAGATACACCTGGAGCGACAAAAGAGTTTGTGACAGCGCTTTGTTGTACAATTGTCATATGATGCGGCACAGTAATCGGAACGGTATGTTCCCCGTCAAAAACTTCGCCAATTTTATCACCGCTGCCAAATGTTTTCCCAACATCTCCAGACCAGCTCATTAGTTTTCCGGAAATCGGTGATGTAATCGAAATCGGCTGTCCGTCAATTCTTGCATTATCCGTTTTAATATAGTTGGTTGTTTCATTCACATAGTAATAAGCGGCAAATCCACCGGCCACTAATAAAATCAGAACAATAATATTTAAGGTGATTAAACGTTTCATACTCACGTGCTATTCCTCCCCTAATAAAATATCTCTAATCTCTCGGTGAACCGACAATAATTTTTCGATATCGGCCTCATCAATTTCTCTTTCTAGTTTTCTCATTCGTTGTATAATCACAGATTCATCATTAAATGCTTCCGCAATTTTTGCTTTTCCCTTTTCGGTTAAACGAAGAATAACGGCACGCCGATCCTCTTTTGACGGCTCACGCATAACTAATTCCGCACTAACGAGTCGGTCGATCGTTCCGCTTACCGTACTGTTGCTAAGGTTTAACTTTTCAGCTAAATCATTTAACCGAATATTGTCTTTTTTTAATAACGTATAAAGAATGATGAGCTGTAATTCGGTAATCCCTACTCTTGTCGCATCTTCGCGAATGAGTCGGTACAAAGCCTTTTGAATTCGAAAAATCGAATACATTATTTCACGTCCAGCCTTCTCCATCATCATATCCCCCCTTTTATTTTTATTTCGAATAATTTCAATACGAATTATTTCTATGCGAACTATAATTATAACATGTTTATAGGGAAAATCAACCATATTGTTTCGAAGGACATAAAAAAGCCGACCTCTATTCAGAGATCGGCTTTTAGAAACAAACAAATGGCGCCGCGATTGCCGTTGGTTGAATGGAGTTTCTCAACCACACTCCACTAGGTGGGTGTTCGCAGAAACGTTCTTGTCGTCCTCTACCTTCGTAAATGGGAGGCATGACATTCCCGTTTCGATATAGAACTCCCTCTTTACAGCCATCGGTTGAAACTTCATTCGTTCACGTACAACGCAGCGGTAATAATCATCATACACAATCTTTCATTTCTTTGCAAGTAAATTAAAGTTTCAACTAAAATATCGAAAAGATTATTTTGATGTCATCTGCATTAATACGCCTGTAACTGGACCGTTCCATCGATGATTAAAGGTGGTTCCGTCGATGCTTTCACATCTTCAGTTGTATAACCTGTAGCGACTTCAACAAGTTTTAAGCCTTGTTCGGTGACATCGATAACAGCTCGATCGGTAATAATTCGGTGTACGACTTGTCGGCCAGTTAATGGGAGTTTACACTGTTTTAAAATTTTCGGTTCACCGTTTTTGTTTACATGTTCCATAATGACAATAATTTTTCGCGCTCCATGAACAAGATCCATCGCCCCGCCCATTCCCTTAATCATTTTTCCGGGAATCATCCAGTTGGCAAGGTCCCCTTTTTCAGATACTTCCATGCCTCCTAAAATCGCTATGTCGATATGACCGCCGCGAATCATCGCAAACGATTCAGCGCTGTCAAAAAAAGCGGCTCCTTTAATAGTGGTGACTGTTTCTTTTCCGGCGTTAATTAAATCAGGGTCGACTTCTTCTTTTGTCGGATAAGGACCAATTCCTAAAAGCCCATTTTCCGATTGCAGGACGACTTGTTTATCTTCTGAAATGAAGTTTGCAACTAATGTCGGCATGCCGATGCCTAAATTCACATAATAACCGTTTTGAATTTCTTTTTCGGCCCTTCTTGCGATTTTTTCACGAATGTTCATTCTCCTGTTCACCCCCGCAAAGTTAACCGTTCAATTCGTTTTTCTTGTTTACCGACGATGAGGCGCTGTACATAAATGCTTGGTGTATGAATATGGTCTGGATCAAGTTCACCAATATCGACAAGTTCTTCTACTTCCGCAATCGTTACTTTTCCAGCGGACGCAATCATTGGATTAAAGTTTCTTGCTGTTTTACGGTATACTAAATTTCCCATTTTATCGGCTTTCCACGCCCGAACGAGACTAAAATCAGCCGTAAGCGCTTCTTCTAATAAATATTCACGCCCATTGAAAACCCGTGTTTCTTTTCCTTCCGCAATCGGTGTACCAACTCCCGCTTGGGTATAAAATGCAGGAATTCCTGCGCCACCCGCGCGAATTTTTTCTGCCAATGTCCCTTGGGGGATAAGCTCTACTTCAAGTTCCCCGGCTAGTACTTGACGCTCAAATTCTTTATTTTCCCCGACATATGAACCAATCATTTTCTTAATTTGACGATTTTTTAATAAAATCCCTAACCCCCAATCATCAACACCGCAGTTGTTTGAAATGACGGTTAAGTTTTTTACTCCTGTTTCAGCGAGCGCAAGAATTAAATTTTCTGGAATGCCGCATAGTCCAAAGCCTCCGACCATAATCGTCATCCCGTCTCGAATATCTTTCACTGCTTCTACAAAATCGGTGTAGATCGGTTTCACTGTTCCCCCACCCCTTTTTGTTTTTATACTGGATAAACGCCGTGTTTTCGTTCTGAGAACGTCATGTATTTCGACATATATGCCTCGAATCGGCGAATGAGTTCATCACGAAGTGCGTTTGGAGCAATAATGCCGTCAATCACCATTTCTGAAGCAAGACGGTATATGTCGATGTCGCGGCGATATTCTTCACGTTTTTGTTCGATAAATGCGGCACGTTCTTCTTCTGGCAACTCCGCAATTTTATTGGCATAAACCGCATTGACCGCCGCTTCTGGACCCATCACAGCAATTTGTGCGTTCGGAAACGCCAAACAACAATCTGGTTCAAATGCCGGGCCAGCCATCGCGTAAAGTCCTGCCCCATACGCTTTCCGAACAATGACAGAAATTTTCGGAACAGTTGCCTCTGACATAGCCGAAATCATTTTCGCTCCGTGGCGAATAATGCCGGCGCGCTCTACTTTTGTGCCAATCATAAAGCCAGGGATGTCCGCTAAAAATAAAAGCGGAATATTAAAGGCATCACAAAGGGTAATAAATTTGGCTGCTTTATCAGCGGAGTCATGGAATAACACGCCGCCTTTTGCGCGCGGCTGATTGGCAATAATGCCGATCGGTTGTCCATTTAAGCGCGCAAGCCCCGTAATTAATTCCGGTGCAAATAGTTTTTTTATTTCACAGAACGATCCTTCATCAATGATGCGTTCAATTAAATCGTACATATTGAATGGTGCGTTTTGGTTGGATGGAATAATGTCTTCTAATGTTTTTTCGAATGATTTCGGTGGTTTCGCTTCGGTTACAGGCGGTTTTTCGCTAAAGTTGGCTGGAAAATACGATAAATAACGACGAGCAAACGCAATCGCTTCTTCTTCGGTTTTGACTAACACATCTCCACAT
Source organism: Anoxybacillaceae bacterium (assembly GCA_041920415.1). Taxonomy (GTDB): domain Bacteria; phylum Bacillota; class Bacilli; order Bacillales; family Anoxybacillaceae; genus JBHGYD01. The sequence continues at coordinate 180,076 of JBHGYD010000049.1, read as the reverse complement.
CCTGATACGGTGCAATGCATGCGCGCTCCGCCCATTTCTTCAAGCGTCACTTTTTCACCGATGACCATTTCGGCCATTCTTGGAGAGCCTAAATACATGGAAGCATTGCCTTCGACCATAATGACAATATCACAAAATGCCGGAATATACGCTCCTCCCGCTGCCGATGGTCCGAACAATAAACAAATTTGCGGCACTTTTCCTGATAATTTTACTTGGTTGTAAAAAATGCGTCCTGCTCCGCGACGACCTGGGAACATTTCGATTTGGTCAGTAATGCGCGCTCCGGCTGAGTCAACTAAGTAAAGAATCGGGCAACGGAGTTTTTCCGCTGTTTCTTGAATGCGAATGATTTTTTCCACGGTGCGTGCTCCCCATGACCCGGCTTTTACGGTGGAGTCATTGGCCATCACACAAACCGTCTGACCATTGATTTTTCCAACCCCAGTGACTACTCCGTCAGCAGGGAGACCATCTGCGAGACAATTGGCAAATAGCGCATCTTCAAACTGCAAACCATCGTCAAACAATAATTTAAGTCGGTCGCGGACGAATAGCTTTCCTTGTTCGGCGTTTTTTTCGTGATATTTGGCGGCACCGCCTTGTTCGATTTTTTTGATTTGTTCTTCTAATTTTTCTGTTAATGTTTTTCCTTGTTGGTTGATGACGTCATTCGTTTGCATGGCTCGTTCCCCCTATTCTCCTTTGTATACCGGTTTCCGTTTTTCTTTGAACGCTTGTAATCCTTCAAGGCGATCTTTTGTCGGAATGGTGATATCGTAGGCCATTTGTTCGATTTTCAATCCCGTATATAAATCGACGTCTAATCCGCGATTGATGGCGAGTTTCGCTTGGGTTATGGCAATTGGCGCGTTTTGTACAATTTGTTCAGCGAGTTCGATGGCTTTTTCTATGACTTGTTCGCGCGGTACGACATATTCGACTAGTCCGATTTGTTCCGCCTCTCGTGCAGTTATTCGTTTTGCGGTAAAAATCAGTTCTTTCGCTCTCCCTTTTCCAATTAAGCGTGGGAGACGTTGTGTTCCACCGGCACCGGGAATGATTCCAAGCGATGTTTCCGTTAATCCGAGTTTTGCGCTATCAGCAGCAATTCGAATATCACACGCCAGTGCTAGCTCAAGTCCACCTCCAAAAGCAGCGCCATTCATTGCACAAATGACAGGTTGTGGCAGTTGTTCGAATTCATTTATCGTATCGCGAATGAGTGTGACCGTTTTTCGCACTTCGGTTTCATTCATGCCTGCACGTTCTTTTAAATCCGCTCCAGCGCAAAATGCTTTTTCTCCGCTTCCTGTGACGATGACACAACAAATCGAACGTTGAAATTTTAAGGTTTGAAGCAGCTGTTGTAATTCGGTTAACATCGCAATAGATAGCGCATTCGCGGCTTGTGGACGATGTAACGTGATCATGGCAATTCCTTTATCTAAAGGTGAATAAAGAATTGGTTCCGACATAAAAGATATTGTCTCCTTTCGATTAGGAATGGGACGGTGTAAGAGCTTGTAAATGATGGCTATTGAGCGCTCGACCGATTTTGCCTTGAATGAATAATGCGGCTTCCGTTAATCGTTTGAAGTCGACGCCGGTCGAAATTTGCATACCATGAAGCATATAAAGCAAATCATCGGTTGCTACATTTCCTGAGGCTCCTGGGGCGTATGGACAGCCGCCTAAGCCGCCAAGCGAGCTGTCAAATGTCGTTATTCCCATTTCTAATGATGCGAGCACATTCGCAAGCGCTGTACCGCGTGTATCATGAAAATGCATTGCCAGTTTCTCTTTCGGAAATCGTGTTAATAGTTGCTCGAGTACGTCTTGCACTTGGCGTGGAGTAGCGACACCGATTGTATCGCCTAAAGAAAGTTCATCAATTCCCATTTCAAATAGCTTTTCTGAAACGGTCATTACTTGTTCAACCGAAACGGCTCCTTCATATGGGCAACCGAAAACGGTCGAGACGTAGCCTCGTACCGTTTTCCCGGTCTTCTTCGCTTCGTTTACAACTTCCGCTAACACAGGAAACGTGTCTTCGATGGATTTATTAATATTTTTTCGATTATGCGTCTCGCTAGCTGACATAAACACAGATACTTCATCAATTTGGGCTGCTATCGCTTTTTCTAATCCTTTTATGTTTGGAACAAGCGCGGCGTATGTGACACCGGGTACTCGCTCAATATTCATTGCGACTTCTAACGCATCCGCGAGTTGCGGAACCCATTTCGGATGGACAAATGAGGTGATTTCGATATATGTTAATCCCGTATTCGATAGCTTGTTAATCCATGTGATTTTATCTTCGGTCGCAATGGTCGTTTTTTCATTTTGTAAACCATCGCGAGGACCTACTTCTTTCACTATGACATGTTGTGGCCATTTGCTCATGCGCTTCACCTCTTATTCAAGCTCGAGTAGCACATCGCCCTCGTTGACGAAATCTCCTTCTTGCACGTGAATTTCTTTGACTGTCCCGGTCGTTTCTGCGGCAATCGGGATTTCCATTTTCATCGATTCTAAAATGACAACATCTTGTCCTTCTTCAACCTGTTCCCCAACAGAAACAATTATTTTCCATACATTTCCTGCCATTGTTGCGACTACTTGACTCATCTTCGTTCTTCCTCCATTTCTTTATATAACTGATAAACAGTTTGGATTTGACGAAGCTTTATCGGACTGATATGCTTCTATAATAATTCGCTATTTAGTTGGAGATTTATACAAATGTTCATTTACAAAGTTTGTCGTTGTATTCCCTGATTGAAACTCAGGATGGGATAATACTTCTTTTAACATTGGGATGTTTGTTTTAATTCCTTCGACTTGATAGTTGCTAAGAGCATGTAACATGTGCGTAATCGCTTCTTGGCGATTTGCGCCTTTTGTAATCAGTTTGGCAATCATCGGGTCGTAAAATGGCGTCACCGTCATTCCACTTGTCACAGCGGTTTCATTGCGAACATTCTCCCCTTCCGGCAGTTGAAAAACGGTGATTTTTCCTGGCGATGGGAAAAATGTTTTTGGATCTTCGGCATAAATTCGTACTTCGATCGCATGACCATCTCGTTTGATTTCACCTTGTGTGTAACGAAGTCGTTCGCCAGCAGCAATGCGCAATTGTTCTTCCACTAAATCGATTCCGGTAATTTCTTCGGTGACCGGATGTTCGACTTGAAGTCTTGTGTTCATCTCAAGAAAATAGAAGTTTTTTTGTTCATCAACGAGAAATTCAATCGTTCCAGCGTTTGTGTAGCCGATATGTTTCGCTGCTTGTATGGCCGTTTCTCCCATTTTTCGCCGCGTTTGTTCATCCAAAAACGGTGATAGAGCTTCTTCGACTACTTTTTGATGACGGCGCTGAATTGAACATTCTCGCTCCCATAAATACACGTAATTGCCGTGTTGGTCAGCGAGTATCTGAATTTCGATATGTCTTGGGTTTTCAATATATTTCTCAAGATACATTGCTCCATCGCCGAAGAAGGAAGCGGCACGTTTTTGATTTCCTTCAAAGGCTTTACGCAATTCTTCTTCGTTTTTCACAACTTGCATGCCGATGCCACCTCCCCCTGCTGAAGCTTTTAGCATGATCGGATACCCAATTGTTTCTGCTGTTTTCGCTGCTTCTTCGACATCGTTAAGCGGAAACGAGATGCCTGGGACAATCGGTACTCCAGCTTCCGCCATTGTTTTTCGCGATTCGATTTTACTGCCCATTTTCGCAATTACATCCGCTCTTGGCCCGATAAAGACAATGCCTTCTTCTTCACAGCGTCGAGCAAACGTTGGATTTTCTGATAACAATCCATAGCCTGGATGAATTGCTTCCGCTTTTGTTTCTTTGGCGACTTCAATGATTTTTTCGATATTCAAATAGCTTTCACTAACGCGCGGTTTGCCGATGAGATGCGCTTCATCCGCCCATTTGACGTGAAGCGAATCAGCATCTGCTTCGGAATAAACGGCGACGGTTTGGATTCCTAGTTTTTTGCACGTACGAATGACGCGCGCGGCGATTTCGCCGCGGTTGGCGATTAAAATTTTTGAAAACATACAATCCCCCTATTTCTCTATTAATTATTTGGATTCTGCTGTAAGACCGAGGCGTTGTTTTGCTTGTTCGCGCAATTTAAATTTTTGAATTTTCCCAGATGCCGTCATCGGGTAGGAAGCCGTGAACTCAATGTAACGAGGAATTTTATGACGAGAAATTTTTCCTCTACAAAACTCACGAATTTCCTCTGCTGTGGCCGTTTGTCCTTCTTTTAAAATAATCCATGCCATGACTTCTTCTCCGTATTTTTCATCTGGTACACCGACGACTTGAACGTCTAAAATTTTTGGGTGTTTGTATAAAAATTCTTCAATTTCACGCGGATAAATGTTTTCACCACCGCGAATGATCATATCTTTTAAGCGCCCGGTAATGCGACAGTAACCGTTTTCGTCCATAACGGCTAAATCGCCCGTATGCAGCCAGCCTTCTTCATCAATTGCTTCCTTTGTTGCTTCGGGATTATTGTAGTATCCTTTCATAACATGATAGCCGCGCGTACATAGCTCTCCCTGAACACCTCGAGGAACTTCCTTATTCGTTCCTGGTTCAACAATTTTTACTTCTACGTTTGGCAGTGCACGGCCGACTGTTTCCACGCGTAAATGAATCGGGTCATCTGTCCGCGTTTGCGTAATGACCGGCGAAGACTCTGTTTGACCGTAAGCAATTGTAATTTCTTTGGCGCCCATTTTCTCGATAACCGCCTTCATCACTTCAATTGGGCAGTTCGATCCAGCCATAATTCCTGTACGCAGTGAGGATAAATCGTATTTGTCGAAATCCGGGTCGTTCAATTCGGAAATAAACATGGTCGGCACGCCGTGTAATGCGGTACATTTTTCGTCTTGAACGGTTTGGAGCACTTGCTTGGCGTTGAATTCTTGAAGAGGTACCATTGTTGCACCAACGGAGACACATGCTAATGTACCAAGCACGCAGCCAAAACAATGGAAAAACGGAACAGGAATGCACATACGATCATCTTTGGTAAGTTTCATACATTGAGCGATATTGTAGGCATTGTTGACAATGTTGTAGTGGCTTAGCATAACTCCTTTTGGGAATCCCGTTGTTCCTGAGGTGTATTGCATGTTGATGACATCGTGCGGATCGAGGGAGTTCATTCGTTCATCTAACTGTTCTTCTGTCACTTCAGCGGCCATTGTGATAAGATCATTCCAAGAGTATGTTCCAGGATAACGAGTACCGCTAAGAACAATGACATTTTTCAGTGTTGGAAGACGTCTGGCTTTAAGTTGGCCAGGTTGGCATTCATACAGTTCAGGAGCAATTTCGTAAATCATATCAATATAGGAAGAATCGCGGTATTGCTCAATAAGAATGAGTGTTGTTGAATCAGACTGCTTTAATAAATACTCAAGTTCTGCGGTGCGGTAATTCGTGTTTACCGTGACAAGAACCGCGCCCATTTTTCCTGTCGCAAATTGGCAAGCGAGCCATTCCGGTGTATTCGTCGCCCAAATCGCGATATGCTCACCTACTTCGATTCCAAGTTTCATGAAACCGCGCGCGACAAGTCGGCAATAATCATCAAATTGTTTGTACGTCATCCGTAAGTTGCGGTCCGCATACACAACCGCTTCATGATCAGGGTGTAACCGCGCTTTTTCTTCTAACAATTTACCGACCGTGATGTTGAGCATGTTGCTCATTCCAATCCTCCTCTCCTTTGTACAAGTCTATTTATACATATGCAGCTATCTCAAACTTTAGCATCCTAGTTGGCGAGCGATGACGAGTCTTTGAATCTCGGATGTACCTTCACCGATTTCCATCAGTTTGATGTCGCGAAGGTGACGCTCCACTCCATATTCTTTCATATATCCGTATCCGCCGTGGATTTGGATTGCTTGATTACAAACACGAAATCCGGTTTCTGAAGCAAACAGCTTGGCGAAGGAAGCTTCTTTTGTAAACGGTTTCCCTTGATCTTTTAACCATGCCGCTTTATACACCATGTTGCGCGCTAGTTCAATTTCCATTGCCATATCAGCGAGCTTAAACTGGATTGCTTGGAATTTGGAGATGGATTGACCAAATTGCGTGCGCTCTTTGGCATATTGTAACGCTTTTTCAAACGCAGCTTGGGCAATGCCAACTGCCAGTGCCGCAATCGAAATGCGACCACCGTCAAGGGTATATAAAAACTGTTTGAAACCTTTTTTTGGGTCACCTAATACATTTTCTTTCGGTACGCGTACATTTTCGAGAACAAGCTCACATGTGTTCGACGCGCGAACCCCCATTTTGTCATAGTTGCAGCGGATCGTAAAACCAGGCGCGTCTGTTGGAACAATAATCGCAGAAATAACATTTTTCCCCCGCTCGTCTTTTCCTGTCACCGCGGTGACAATGACTTGCCTTGCGTATCCGGCATTTGTAATCCAGCATTTTTCTCCATTAATGACGTATTCATCACCGTCAAGCACTGCCTTTGTTCGTGTCCCGCCGGCATCTGAGCCAGCATTTGGCTCAGTCAGCCCAAATGCTCCAAGCGTTTCCCCTTTCGCCATTGGAACGAGCCATTGTTGCTTTTGCTCTTCGGTGCCAAAATAGTAAATCGGACTCGCTCCCAAGGAAACCGCAGCGGCATAGCTAAGCCCCGTCCCTCCGCAGGCGCGACCAATTTCTTCGACCGCAATGGCATACGAAATCGTATCTCCTCCAGAACCGCCGTATTGTTCTGGAAATGGAATGCCAAGAAGTCCTAGCTCCCCTATCTTTTTGAATATTTCGACAGGGAATTGCGCTGTCTCGTCCCATTTCGCCGCATTCGGCTCAATCTCTTTTTCGGCAAACTCTCTTACCATTTCTTTAATCATTTGCTGTTCTTTTGTTAATTCAAAATTCATCTTCTCTCCCCCATTAATTAACATATATTTGAACCGACTAGTCGGTTTTTTTAAAATTGTTCGGACCGACTAGTTGGTTTGTTTCGTTTACAAAGATTCGTTTTATTGTTCACCATTAGTTACAGCCGGTTAGATGGAACAGGTTGGTGTTTCATGAAAAAGGGGGCGATTTCTGCTTTTTGTTTTGCTTCGTCCGTAAGAATGGAGTGCAAAATGAAATCGATAAAGTTGTGAGCGATTTCTTCGATGGTCATTGGTCCATCCGGTTTATACCACTTATACGTCCAGTTCACCATACCAATAATCGACATGCCCGTGATTTCCACTGAAAGCTCCGGTCGAAACTCTCCCGCTGCGATCCCTTCACGAATCACGCGAAAAATCACTTGTTTAAATTCATCTCGTTTTTTATTAATTTTCTCGGAGTATTCTGGCTTTAAGTATGTGCTTTCTTGATAGAAGACGGTAATATGTGGTTTATATAAATGGAACACCTTTACAAACGATTGAATAATCGCGCATAATCGTTCTGTTGGTGTTTCGTAATTTTTATATGCGTCTTGTGCCTTATTTAATACATAGGTAATAAATACATCATGGATATGGTAAAGAAGTTCATCTTTTGATTTAAAATTATGGTAAAATCCACCTTTTGATGTGTTGCTTTCTGTTACGATTCGGTCAACAGTTACACCATGATAGCCATATTTTGCGAAAAGACGCAGAGCCGTTTCAATAATTCGGTCTTTTAACGGTTTCTCTCCCATGAAAAGTCTCCTTTTCCTTTATATTAACACTATTTTCGGAAAAATCAAATATTTTTTATTATTTTCACTTATGATTATAAAATACGGAATATATACAAAAAATGTCAATCATCATTTATAATGATAATGTAACGTAAAAAAGAAAGAGGTAGATGCGATGTCAACCATATTATTGATTAACGGGAGTTCAAGGGAAAACGGAAATACAGAACAATTAGCCAATCTTATGTTAAAAGGAATTTCTTGTACCCGTGTGAATATAAGAGATTTTTTCATTCAACCAATTGTTGACCAGCGCCACGTTCCAGGTGGGTTTACCGCAGTTGCTGATGATTATGATCAAATAATTGAAATGGTCCGCCAACATGATGTTCTTATTTTCGCTACCCCTATTTATTGGTACGGGATGAGCGGACATATGAAACAATTTGTTGATCGTTGGTCACAAAGCCTGAGAGATACGAGATTTTCTTTTAAAGCAGAAATGGAAAAGAAAAAAGGCTTTGTCGTTATTTGCGGCGGAGACGATCCATATATAAAAGGATTGCCGCTCATTCAACAGTTTCAATATATTTTTCAGTTTATTGGTCTTGAATACATAGGTTATTTAATCGGAGAAGGAAATGCTCCAGGCGATGTGCTTCGCGACGAACGAGCAGTCAGTCAGGCAAAATACTGGAATCAATTTTTTCAATCGTTATAAAATACTCAGCCCAGATGTTCCATTGAATCAATTTGTTTCTATTGATCCTACTTAAGGGAGGAGCGCACGCCTATCTCCTCCCAAATTTTAAAAGGGGAGAATTTTGGGGGATGAAGCGAATTCGCATAGACGATAAAGAGCGATTAAAACAATTACGTTATACAGGAGTAACAGAAGAAAAACTACAATGTATTTATGAACATCGAAATGTATTGATGCCGCTCGTTGATGCAATTGTAAACGAGCTATACGAAGAAATATGGTCCGTTGATTCATTGCGCCATCTCATTCAGCGCCATTCAACACTACAAAAGCTAAAAAAAACGCAAAAAATGTATTTGCAAGAATGCTTCCAAGCGACAATTGATGACGCTTATATTCAAAAACGGTACCACATCGGCAAAGTCCATTCAGAAATCGGACTTGATTTAACATGGTATTTATCGACTTACACAAAGTACTCAGAAATTATTTATAAACATATTTCTCAAGTACTTCCAGAGAAAACGCTTCCACTTTTACTTTCCATTCAAGCACTATTTTCATTCGATATGCAGCTAACGTTAGAAGCCTACAATTCGCTTGAAATTGAAAAAGCCTCCCATCCGTTGCGATATGAATTAGAGAAGTTGCGGCAAATGAACGGATTTACTGATCAAGATTTAGAAAACCTTGATCAATTCAGCGGATATCTTTCGTTTCGTATCGATGCGGTTATGGAACATTTCCGTCACTCTTTCATTCATCGGTTAGGTGAAGAGGATTGCTATAGCTTCTTAGAAAAAGAAAAATATTTTAACTATATCAAAAATTTTTTACTACAATTTTTTCAAGAAAAAGTATATTGCGACTCTGAGGCATATTTTCGCATTATTCGCGACTGGAGTCGACTTATTATTGATGCTCAATATCACGAAAGTTTTTTTCACATTACAGCCGAATCCATTTGCGAAGCGTTAAAAAAAGTTTTTTTGACAAAGGAATATTTACATGATCCTCATGTCGTTCAATACATTCATTCGTTTGACCGCTTTTCCAAATTCACATTGGCGCTGATGAACGAAATTATTCGTCCATATTTATTTTTAAGGGATTTTGATTTTCTCGATATTTACGCCTATGAAATTAGCACGATCGATTTTGGTCGGTTGACGTGGATTGATGAAAAGATGAAGCGTCTATTAAAAACACTCGGCATTGTGGATGAACATCCAGTAGGCCGACGCTGTTATGAATTGTTGCATAAACGTACCGTTCCATGTTCTGGATGTCCTGCTTTAGAAGAAAAAGACGAGCCAATGCTTGTCTCTTTTGAAAACGAAAATGGATTACATTATTATAAAGTTCGTTCGTTACCACAAAATAAAATCTTTGAACTTTCTCGAGCATTGCTTATCTTTCAAGACGTGACAAAAGAATCGAAAGTGATGTTTGATACGTTGGAACGATTGTTGCAATTAGCCGAATATCGCGATGATGACACGAAAAATCACGTTCGTCGGATCGGGGTACTCTCTGGCATGCTCGCCCGCTTAGCCGGATGCGACGAACAGTTCGTATCACAAATTCAAATTGCCGCAAAATTTCATGATATCGGCAAAGTAGGCATTCCCGATTATATTTTGAACAAGCCTGGAAAATTAACAAAAGAAGAATGGGAATCAATGAAAACACACGTGCTGATCGGTCATCAAATTTTAGCAAACTTAGATTTGCCTGTCATTCAAATGGCAGCCAATATCGCTCAAACACATCATGAATGGTGGAATGGACAAGGCTATCCAAACGGCTTAAAAGGCGAAGAAATTCCGCTTGAAGGTCGGATCGTAGCCATTGTTGATGTGTTTGACGCTTTATTATCGAAACGAATTTATAAAGATGCATTCCCGCCTGAAAAAGTAAAAGAAATTTTATTAGATGGTCGTGGAAAACAGTTTGACCCGAAACTTATTGACTTATTTTTAACGATGTGGAATGATTTTTTATCTACGCGTGAAAGTTTAACGTAGAAATGTAAAAGGGTGACCCCTTTGAGAGGTCACCCTCCTTATTTGTAATAAATTCTCGTACCCTATCTAGTAATTGGCTGAATGGTTACGATCAACTTCCTCTCACTTTCCCTTACAAAAAAGTAGGGATATAGACATAACTAGTTTACTGACTCCCAATAAAGCATTCCATTTCTCCGTTTAACAAGTTGGAATCCCGTTTTTTCTAACACACGTTTCGATGCAATGTTGTCTTCTGCACATTCAGCAACGACTTTCGTTATTTCTGGACATTGGTTCAACCAGTCGACAAAGGCACGAACAATTTCCGATGCGTAGCCACTTCCTTGATAATCTGGTACGATTCCATATCCGATTTCAATTACTCCGTTTTCATCCGGCCCCCCTTTACCTCCTAACTCTCCGATGACGATGTGATCTTCTTTATGAATGATGAGTCCGCTCCATCGGCTTCGTTCAGGATTTTCCTTTAATTGCTCTGCAACCCACGGCAAAATTTCTGCATAATCTTCATTCGGCCACTGTTCGGATACATCATAACCGGATACTGCTTTTAATGCTTCTCTTCCTTTCATGGCAGCTTCTACATAATCAATGGTAAATGGGATCAGCAATAAACGATTCGTTTCTAAAAATGGCATATTGTTAGTTCCTTTCGAAAAAAATCAATCTAAAAATTGGGTGATGGTTTCGATCACTTCCGTTTCCCATTCATGCCGATCGAATGTATGATTAGCTCCCTCAATGAAATGAACGGTTGCTTGATTGCCGTAACACTTTTGTTGGTAGACGTTACTAATATGGTATGGAACAACTTCATCACCGGTGCCATGAATGAGTAACACAGGACCGTTGTATGGTTTTGCCCGTTCAAATACGTCGATTGTTTTTAAATCTTCTAAAAAATCGAGGCCGACTAAATTTCCACCATGATCATAGTAAGGTTTCGTTATATCAATGTCTTCGTTTTGAATCATATGCATAATAAGTTCGTACATATTGCCTGCTGGAGCAAGTAAGATTAACTTTTTCACATCCGCTGGTCGCTCTCCTGCAATGATGCTCGCTACAAGCCCGCCCATGCTTAGTCCAAGCAAATAAATGCGGTCATGGTCAATCCGCGGATCATTTTTCACAAAATCGACAATTGCATGAGCCTCATCAATTTCTTTTGATACAGTCATTTGTTCAAAATCGCCGTCGCTTTCCCCGCTTCCTAAAAAATCAAAGCGAAAACTCGCGATTCCGTGCTGTTCTAGCTTTCTTGATATTTTGAGAAACAAGCGGTGCGGCTCTAGTTTTGTTCCAGTAAATCCATGAAATAAAATAACGGCAGGAACTTTTTGAATACGTGCTTGGTCCGGTATATGCTCCATGCCACGTAACATCATTCCTTTATGTTCTAACGTAATAGCTGTTTGCATCCAATACCCCCCTTAATATGTAACTATTTAAAAAATTCTTTATATTTCTATACGATTCCTCTATTTTGTATGGGAAAATTGCGTATTTTATGCATAATCAGCGCGTCTATTTTTAATGATAAAAATGGAGGTGATCCGCTTGGAACCGATGTTATGTCCAAGCTGTAAAACGAATCGAACACGTTTTAATTTGATTGAGCAACACCCAAAAGCGGTAAAGCTCAACCCTCAAACCGGTGAAATTGAGCAAGAGTATACAAATGATGCGCTTGATCCGTTTCATCTTCCTTACCGCGGTCCGAACTATCGTGTTCAATGCGCCGCGTGTGGGCTTATTGAAAATCCAGAAATGTTTATTAAACGCGCACAACATTTTTCGTAAACGAGGTGAAAAAATGGCAAATCAAAAGCAAACTCCGTCATCAGAAGTGGATCAAAAACAAATAGTCAATGACAAAGTGAAAGAAGCACGAACAAAAGGCGACGAACATATTCGACGTGTGACATTAAACGGAGCCGATGGGCAGTAAACATCACTTTGGGAATGACTTACTAACATTAAGTCATTCCCCTTCTATCGATCCATCGTTCATACACCAATGGTGAGTATTATCTCTACACATCGACATAAAACGCTCCTGATAGTGATGCATGACAAAAATTACATATCAGTCGTGTAACATTGTGTAGCTGAATAGCCCAATGTAACTTAGCTATAAAAAATGGTAGTAAAGAATCTTAGACAATATAACATACATAAAATTTGCTTTTTTATCCATACTGACAGTAAAACAAACAGATGGGGGACAATATATGAAATTTGTTGACGAGCTGTATGAATATTATAAAGACCGGTTAACCGGAGATGAGGAAGACGCTGAAGTTGTGACGATGTCGATTTTGGAAGAGTTAAACCGATATGATTTGCTCCAATTGATTCAAGAAATGGACGATGACGAGCTAATTGGCATGGTGGGGCTTTACATTCTTGAAAGCTTAAAAGCAAAAATGGCGCACGAAGGACTTGGACAGACAAAGGTGCAGTCTACATCCATCATTCATTAAATAATAAGGATGGCAATGTCTGCCACCCTTTTATTATTGAAAAAATTCTACGTCGTATCCTTCTTTTATTAGAACTTGGTGAATTTGATGGATATGGTCTTGGTTTTTTGTTTCGAGGGAAAAATGAATTTCCGCTTGACCTGGCAATACTTTTGCTCCGATGCGCTGATGATGTATCGACATCACATTCGCCTCTAATTCTGCGATAATGCGCAACAGTTTGTTGAGCTGTCCGGGTTTATCAGAGATGACGGTCGTAAATGTAACAAAACGTCCAGATTCCACTAATCCGCGTTCAATGATACGAGAGATGAGTGTAACATCGACGTTTCCGCCGCTTAAAACAGCAGCAACTTTTTTCCCTGTAAACGGCAATTTATGATATAGCAAAGCCGCGAGCGAACACGCACCAGAACCTTCGACTAACAACTTATTTCGTTCGAGTAAGTAAAGCATTGTTCGTGAAATTTCTGCTTCCTCTACGCATACGACGCCATCGACGTATTTTTCAATATATTCGTACGTAATGTTACCTGGTTTTTTCACGGCAATCCCATCGGCAATCGTATCGGAAGAAGTAATCGTTACCGGTTTTTTATGACGAAGAGCGGCAGTCATTCCTGGACATGCCGATGACTCTACCCCATACACTTGAATCGAGGGCTTCAGTTGTTTTAACGTAAATGCTAATCCCGCCAGCAATCCTCCCCCACCGACTGGACATAACACCACATCGACATCCGAGAGTTGCTCTAATATTTCTAAGCCGATCGTCCCTTGTCCCGCCATGACCGCCAAGTCGTCATACGGATGAACGAACGTCGCTCCCCGCTGTCGCTGTAGTTCCAATGCATACTCGAGCGATTCATCAAAAACGTCTCCGTGTAAAATCACTTCCGCGCCGTACCCTTTTGTCGCTTGTACTTTACTTAATGGCGCTCCTTTCGGCATAACAATCGTGCAGGGAATACCGATCATTCTGCTTGAATAAGCGACCCCTTGCGCGTGGTTTCCAGCAGAAGCGGCAATCACTCCCCGCTCCCGCTCTTCTTGACTTAACGACATAATTTTATTGAATGAGCCACGCACTTTGAATGAGCCGGTTTTTTGTAGATTTTCTAATTTCATATACACGTCATTGCCGGAAAGTTGACTAAATGTTTGTGAATGTTCAAGAGGGGTTTGGTGAATCGTTCCTTTCATTTTTTCTCTCGCTTGTAAAACATCGTTGAGTGTTAACATTTTTTCATCACCTAACTATCATTCATTTAAGCGTTTGCACATTCATTATATATCACGCCATCATCACTTACAAACTGTACCCAATATTTCGTTTTTCTGCTTTTAGTAAATGGGACACATATAAAAGAAACGGAAAGCCTAAAAAACTTAAAAGCGCTAAAGAACCGAATAAGTAATTCCCTGCAGAAACACCAAATAATGAAATGAGAATTCCTCCAAACATTGGACCAAATGCATTGCCAATTGAGGTAAAAGCCATCGCCCCAAAATACAGCCCTTTCATATGCGGTTTGGCAATTTGGTCAATAAATAAGTCACTCATTGTAAACATCATCACTTCTCCGATAGTGAAAATTATCATCGCCATGACTAATAACCGTGGTTGGTGAAAAAGCCCAAATAAAAACAATCCGAATCCGATTGTTACAGTTCCAAACATAATCGATACAATTGGAGAGTAATATTTGCCGATGCGTGAAACAGGATATTGCATCACTAAAACAGTAATGGCATTCACAACAATTAAGTAAGAAAAAAGCTCCACACCACCTTGAAAATGTGGTGCACTCGATAAATATTGTGGAATCGTTGAGTTAAATTGTGAATACCCTGCCACGCCTAGTGTCATGCCGATCATCGCAAATAAAAATACTTTATCATGACCTAATACTTGACATGCTTTACGTAATGTGACGTGTTCCCTTTTTTCATGAGATGGCAAGACCATCGTGTCTGGTTGGCGCCGGAACATGAGCGATAACGACAAACCGTATACCATATACATGATGGCGGTAAGCCAAAACGCAGAGGTTGAGGAAGCACTTCCCATTTTTAAACCGAGCAGCGGACCGATTGCTGCTCCGACGTTAATGGCCGCATAACGCAAATTAAACACAAGTAACTTTTGTTCTTGTTTTGTCACGTCCGATAACAGTGCGCGTGAAGATGGCTCAAAAAATGAACGGCATATACCGTTTAACGCATTCAATACAAAAAAGAGAAATACATGCTCCGCTACGGCGAAACCGATAAATACGAACGACCACAACCAAATAGAAGCAAGCATTACTCGTTTTCTTCCAAAACGGTCGGATAGATGGCCGCCGATAAATCCGCTAAATAAGCTAACAAAGGCGCTTATCCCGATAATAGCTCCTGCTTCTACGGGACTAATCCCTTTTACTTTTGTTAAATAAATCGATAAAAAAGGAATCGTCATAAATGTTGCCGTTCGGGCAAATAATGTTCCGATAATAATATGTAAACTAATAGGGTGTAGCTTTTTTAACACGTTCATGCGCTCCCTTCTATCGCTTATGCCTACATTTTCACTCCATTATGATATAGGAAATTCATATAATGGAAGTAATTAAGTTGAAAACATATCTTTCGCTTTTATTTGTAGTGATGTCTTTGGTCATGCCAGGATTTTGTATTATTATTCCAGTTCTTCCGTTCTTTTTGGAAAACGTTGGGGCAACTCCTATCCAGCTAGGCTTGTTAATGGCTGTGTATTCATTTATGCAGCTTCTGTTTGCACCGGTCTGGGGACGAATGTCCGACCGTTACGGACGAAAGCCGATTTTACTTGTTGGAATTATGGGGTTGTCTCTTTCATTCTTTTTATTTGCTATTGCTAAAACTCTTTCGATGTTGTTTATAGCGCGTATCGTTGGAGGTATGCTTTCTTCCGCAACCATGCCTACTGCAATGGCGTATGTGGCAGATGTAACAACACCAGAAGAATGCGGTAAAGGAATGGGAGCCATTGGTGCTGCCGTAGGGCTTGGGTTTATTTTTGGACCTGCCATTGGTGGAATTTTCTCGAAAATGAACTTACATACACCGTTCTTTATCGCAGGTTTTCTTTCAATGATAACCTCGTTATTTGTGTTATTTTTCTTAAAGGAATCTTTATCGAAAGAAATGCGAATGTCTATTGACAAGGAACGAGATCCCGTTTGGCAAACGTTGAAAGGGTCGATTGTTTTCTTGTATATTCTGCAATTGTTTATTTGGTTTTCTTTATCAGGCCTAGAAGCAACGTTTGCTTACTATGCTGCAAAACGAGCTGGGCTTCATTCGACTGAATTAGGGTATATTTTTATGATTATGGGGTTAGCGAGCGCATTCATTCAAGGCGGACTGATCGGTAAACTTGTTCGCACATTTGGCGAAGGAAAAGTCATTCAAGGAGGTATTGTTGTCTCTGCCATCGGTTTTGCGCTCATTTTACTCGTGAAAGATTTCTTCACTACCGCACTTTATTTATCGATTTTTGGAATTGGAAATGGAGTCATTCGTCCCTGTCTTTCGTCATTAATTACGAAACATGCGACAAGCGGTCAAGGGAGCGCGACAGGCTTGCTTTCTTCCTTTGACTCACTTGGTCGTATCGTCGGTCCTCCAATAGCAGGATGGCTATTTACCCAAATGATTCAACTTCCCTATTTATCTGGAATAGCTTTGTCAGCGGTGGCCTTTGTTTTATATTACGTGTTTGCAGGACAGGTAAAAAGATCAAGACATCAAGCGATTTTGTAAAGGAAGCACTTTTTAGGAGCTTTCCTTTTTTGTTTTTCTATTGTGCATTTAGAACATAGTTTTGTTAAAAATATATATAATCATGCTGATGAATCTTGATCTTGGTTACGAAAATAAGATTGTCGTTTAATTTCTTTTGTAAAAAAATACAAAATGAGCACGCACGAAATCGTTCCAAACACTATTACCATATGAGACAGCCCAATCGTATCAAGCAATAATCCTGTACCAAGAAGAACGATTTGAAACATCATACGGTCAAACATGTTTTTAAACGAAAAAAAACGACCATGATATTCTTTCGAAACGTTCGTTTGAAAAATCGTAGCTGTAATTGGGAAAAAACAACCGACCCCCAGTCCAAACATGGCAAACGACAGCATCGATGTAATTTTGATATTAGCAAAATAAAGAGATAAATGTGCCACAGCAATAAACAACGAAAATGCATACATCATTTTTCGCAAATCCCATTTAGCTGCAAGGCGCTTCACTATAAAAGCACCAATCATAAAACATGTTCCTTCTACCGTATACAAAATCCCTTTAATTGTGGGATCGTGCTGCAATTCACTTACATTCATAATCATCAAGTTAAATCCACCAAGAAACAAAGTTGGAACAATGGATAATATTAATGTAATTTTTACAAGCTCATGTTGTTTTAAAATCGGAATTATTTCCTTAAAACTTGCTGCTGGTCGTTGCTTACTGTTTTCTTGTTTTGCTTCTTCGTGAATCTGTAAGAAAAACGTTGATAAAAATAAAAAGCCATATGCAATCATGCTGAATACATATAGCGAGCGAAGGCTCATCACAACAAGCAATGCACCACCTAAAGCGGTACCGAGAATTCGGGCCATCGTCGAAACGTTCATATGAACCCCGTTCATCGCCAATAAATCTTTTTCTTTAACAATTAATGGAATTGCTGCTTGAAGTGCTGGAAAATAAAAAGAGGCGGATACTTGAATCGCAACCATAAACCCAATCATCCAACCGATGGATGAAAAATGTAAGGCTACCATCATCAAAACCACGCTTATCATTCTAAAAAAGCCGGCATATAACAACACTGTTTTTTTTCTGTAGCGATCAATAACTTTTCCCGCCATGGGGCCTACCATAACCCCTGCTAACAATCCAGTAAATAAAATAAGCGATTTTAAAAAATCAGATGATACGTGCCGTTGCAAAAACTCTAAGTTGCCAATCACCCCCAACCATAATCCTAGCCCTGCAACTAACTCCCCTGTTAAGATGAGCCATACATTTCTGTTTCTCCACATCTAACCATCCCTTCTTCTTTTTGTAATTTTTTATTTTATCACACTATTTTGGTTTACAAAATATTTTTTCGTTTTGTATTTAGAACACAGTTTCATTTAGTTATAATTATTAAACGCTCCATATCGATTCGTTCCTGCGCTTTATGTAAGGAAAAAGTAGGCAACTTCCGAAAAAGCTGTTAATATGAAAAGAAATAGTGAATGAAAGAAAGGATGAACATGAGTGACGATTAAGTTGTATTATACTTCCCCTTCTACCACGCAATGGATGACAACAGTGACAAGCGTCAAAGAAGAAAAAGATACATATATCGTGACATTAGCGGAAACCGCTTTTTATCCAGAAGGAGGCGGACAACCTTCCGACCATGGAACGATTGAGGGAATTGATGTCATCGACGTCTTTGAACAAGATGGTGAAGTGTATCATCGATTGCCGCACCTCCCACCAACCTCAACGGTTCATTGCGAAATTGATGCGTTTCGCCGGCTCGATCATACGCAACATCATAGCGGCCAGCATTTATTATCAGCCGTTTGCATCGATTTATTCGATGCTCATACGGTTAGCTTTCATCTTGGAAGCGAGAACGTCACGATAGATTTAAACGTTCCTTCTCTATCAGAAAACGAATTAATAGCGATTGAAGACCGAGTGAATGAACTCATTTACGCCAATATTCCTGTTGAAACGTACTACGTATCAAAGGAAGAAGCGAAAATGATTCCATTTCGGAAATTACCGGATGTTGATGGTGAGATTCGCGTCGTTGAAATAAAGGGAGTCGATATTTCGGCCTGTTGTGGCACACATGTTGAGCGGACAGGAGAAATCGGAATGATTAAGCTATTAAAAACAGAGAAACATCGTGGTCTAACGCGACTTTCATTTAAATGTGGCAAACGTGCTCTTGACGACTATCGTGCTTCCCATACAACACTTACGAATATCGCTCAACATTTCGGAACAAACCGCGACAAGCTCACTGATGTCTTGTACAAACTAGAAACGGAAAATAAAGAGTTACAAAAACAGGTACAGCATTTAAAACAAATTTTTTATGGCGTTGAAGCAGAAAAAAGTGTACAAAAGGCAGAAAACGCACCATTTGTCGTTCGCATATATGAAGAAGGCACAATACAAGATTTGCAGGCAATCGCCAACCAGATTGCTACTCATTTTCATAAAACAGCGATTTTGGCCACGACGTTAGAGAATCGTCTAGTAATGGTAAAAAACCCTTCCCTCTCTTTACATGTCGGAGAATTATTCAAACAACAGCTACACGTGGCGAAAGGAAAAGGCGGCGGCAATGATCGGCAGGCACAAGCCACATTTTCAAATCGTAACGATTTACTAGCTTTTATTCATTGGTTGAAAAATGAAATGGCAAGGCTGACTGCGAATGATTGATGCGCACATTCATCTTGATCAATATACTGATGTAGAAGAAAAAGTGAAACAGTGGCAAGAAATGGGCATTGAAGCCGTTGTAGCAGTGTCAACAGACTTACGTTCCAGCTATCGAACGCTCGAGCTGAAAAAACGGTTTCCAGACTTCGTTTACGCAGCGATCGGTTTTCATCCAGAACAGCCGCTTCCAAGTAAAGTCGACTGGAATGAATGGACGAATTTAGTAAAACAAGAGCATCACCAGCTAGCCGCGATCGGAGAAGTGGGGCTTCCGTATTATTCCGCGGAAGCCACCTCACGTTTGCAGCACTATAGCGAACGATTCGAACAAATCGTGCAAATCGCCGCTGAGACCGCTTTACCTTTAGCAATCCACGCCGTATACGATCGTGCTCAGACGGCATTATCCATATTACAAAAATATAAGATTGCAAATGCCCATTTTCACTGGTTAAAAGCAGATCCGACCATTGTTGAGCAAATTGTTCAGTGCGGCTATTCAATTTCTGTCACTCCAGAAGTGTGCTATCGAAAGCGCGATCAACAATTACTCTCTCTCATTCCCATGGAGCAATTGTTATTAGAGACCGATGGACCTTGGCCATTTGCTGGACCATTTACTGACGTTCCTACGTCTCCTCTATTGTTATGGTCTTCTCTTCACGTGGTCGCTTCGTTTTATCATCAAGATGTTGAAACGATGCGGACCATTGTTGTCGCTAATACACAGCGTCTGTATGGAAAAAGATGATTCAACACACCTTTACAAAAAAATTGTCGACATTCCCTCTAGCCGAAATGTTGATTTTTCTGTACACTACTAACGAACGTTTTTATTAAGGAGTAGTGCTATATGACAGAGGTTTCATGTGAGCAATTCCAACAACGAATCGCTCAATTAGAAAAGGAGCTACAATTATATAAACGCTTTGTAAGAGAGCTTTCTTTTCCGTTTCAGTTTACCGATTACACGTTAGGGTTAAGGATGAAAAAAAAGCGGGGAAAACAAGAGCCAATGATTGATTCGCTCCCAATCTTAAATGGAAGCGGTGTGGACCTTCAGCTTCATATCGATCCAAGCATCGATTGTCCATTTGAGCAAATTGAAAGTTTTTTAACACCAATTCTTGATTTGGTTCCGCATCATATCGTCTTTGTCGATGGCAACGGAATCATTACTCTTTGTAATTTACAAGCGGCAAATGATATGGGAGTTGACCGCGATTCCGTCATCGGAAAACATATACGTGATTTATTAAAATTGCCTGATGAACTCATTATCACCCTCAAATCACTTGAAATGAACGAACCGATTTATAATCAAGAAGTATTAGATCGATACTACGGGATTATTAATACGCGATTGATTCACAACGAGGATGGTTCGATTAAGCGCGTCATTAGCATGTTCCAATCGTTAAATCTGATGAAAGAAACAGAAAAACTGGCAGTGGCCGGACGTATCGCCGCTGGAATTGCGCACGAAATTCGCAATCCGCTTACAACCGTTCGAGGCTATTTACAGTTTTTAAAAAACGACCTTCCAGATAGAATTATATCGTTAATTGATAAACTATTAATTCCAGAGTTAGATCGGGCCAATAGCATTATTACAGATTTTCTAAACATCGCTAAACCAGCGGAAGTAAAAACAGAAAAAATAAACATCAATCGATTTATTATGGAAGATTTAGGGGTTTTACTGCAAAGCGAAGCATTGCTTCATAATATTGATATCCGTTACGATTTAGACAAACGGTTAGTCCATTATGATGTCGAGGCTGATAAAAATCAATTGTTACAAGTGTTTTTAAATTTATTTCGCAATGCGGTTGAAGCGAAAGTGAAAAAAACGATGCGCGTTTCGATTTCAAGTAAATTACATAATAATGTCGCACAAATTCAATTTTGTGACGATGGACCAGGGATTCCTCCAACGATTATTGAACATATTTTTGATCCATTTTTTTCAACAAAAGAAACAGGAACCGGTCTAGGATTATCGCTGTCACGAAAAATTATTGAATTGCATAAAGGAACGATGAAAGTACAAAGCAGCGAAGAAGGAACATGTTTTTTGATTGAACTGCCTGTCATCAAACGAGAGGCTGCCTCTTAGTATGGAGGCAGCTTTATCATTTTTTTGTGAATTTAGAACAATGTTTTGTTTATTTTTAGCATTGTTTCTTGGCTATTTTTCTCGTAATCTATAGTAATAGTGAAATTGTTTCGAAAGGGAGGGAGCTATGTATGCGACAGACGTTCACAATCAAAGAAAAAGCGATACAATTATTTCACATTCTTGTCCCCGTTTTCATTACACAACTAGGGCTTTATGCGATGAACTTCGCTGATGTCACCATGTCCGGACACGCAAGTTCTGTTGATTTAGCAGGGGTGGCGATTGGTTCAAGTCTTTGGGTTCCTGTTTTTACCGGGTTAAGCGGAATATTATTATCGCTTACCCCCATCGTTTCACAACATCTTGGAGCTAAAAGAAACGAAAAAATCCCCTATTCCGTCATCCAAGCGATGTATTTAGCGGTCGCCATCGCCCTCATCGTCATTGGAAGTGGAGCAGCCGGATTACATATCATTTTAGATGAAATGAAGTTAGAAGCAAACGTGCGACAAATTGCTCACGACTATTTAGTTGCTCTTTCCTTCGGAATTATTCCATTGTTCATTTATCATGTGGTCCGCTGTTTTATCGATGCGCTTGGGCAAACGAAAGTGACGATGTTGATTACGTTAATCGCATTGCCGATTAACATCTTTTTTAACTACTTACTTATTTATGGACGATTCGGATTTCCAAAATTAGGTGGAGTGGGTGCTGGATATGCGACAGCGATTACGTATTGGTTCTGCTCTGTTTTTTCTTTATTCGTCATTTACCGTTTTCGGCGGTTTTCGCATTATGGCATATTTCGTCGCTTTTATCCCATTTCGTTTGCATTGTGGAAAGAGTTATTAAAAGTAGGGCTTCCCATTGGGTTTGCGATTTTTTTTGAAACAAGCATTTTTGCAGCCGTTACGTTGTTAATGAGCGAATTTAACACAACGACGATAGCCGCCCATCAAAGTGCGATGAATTTTGCATCGCTTCTTTATATGATTCCGTTAAGCGTTTCAACAGCATTAACGATTGCGGTCGGGTTTGAAGTTGGGGCCAATCGCTATCGGGACGCAAAACAATATAGTTTTCTCGGAATCGGAATAGCTGTTTGCATTGCGATTCTTACGTCATTGTTTCTTTATTTTTTCCGCGGTCAAGTTGCTGCGATTTATACGAATGAAAAAGATGTTCTTTTATTAACAAAACAATTTCTGTTGTATTCGATTTTCTTCCAATTTTCTGATGCGATTGCTGCGCCGATTCAAGGGACATTACGGGGATATAAAGACGTCAACGCAACATTTGTTGCAGCTTTTCTATCCTATTGGATCATTGGCTTACCGTTTGGATACATATTAGCAAACTTTACTTCCGCTCAAGCGTTCGGTTATTGGATTGGTCTTATTACCGGACTGGCTTCTGGTGCTTTCTTTCTTTTTATGCGATTACGGTTTATCCAAAAAAGATATCACCGACATACAACAGTCTGATGAATTTACGCTGTTTGTTTACAAAAAAGACGGAAGAAGCCATTTAAAGGCTTCTTCCGTACACTTACATTAGCACCATGTCGCACCAACGATAATTAACAAGATGAACAAGACGACGATGAGCACAAAGCTGCGCCCCATGCCGTAGCCGCCATAACCATAGCCACCATAGCCATAACCGCCACCATAGCCACCCATACCATATCCATATCCAAATGGCATTCAACAACCCCCCTTTACTCTTTTTGGTGATCAATGTTTAGTAACCCCAACCACCAATACACGCACATCCAACAATAATTAACAGAATGAACAAGACGACGATCAATGCAAAACCGCCACCGTAACCTGCACCCATCTTGAGCACCTCCTTCACTTTTGTAATAGTAGTCTATTCAACCTGACTAAAAATGGTTAGGCAATTTGTCAAAAATGGGTATTTGTTGAGTTAAAAAAGAAAACGGACCTTCATTCTGAAGATCCGTTTTCTCTCCCTACGCTTCAAAAGAGTTTCGATGAACAAGTTTGTTGTGCAATCCCTGCATCCGCTTTGTTTTGGCCAAGGAAAAAATAATAAGTGCACACCAAATGCAACTAAAAGCATAAAAATGGGTTTTCGTAAATGTTTCATGGAAAAGAAATACGCCGAACAATAAACTTAATGTCGGAGCAATGTATTGAAGAAAGCCGACCATTGTCAGCGAGATGCGTTTAGCACCTTTCGCAAAATACAGTAACGGCAAAGCCGTTGCCGGCCCTGCTCCGATTAGAAGGATTGTTTGCCATATGGAAGTCGAAAGCAAGGCAGTGTTATGGCTATATAGAAAAATAAGATAAACAAGCGAAAGCGGTGTTACGATCATCGTTTCAAACGTTAACCCAATCGATGAATCAAACGTCGCTAATTTTTTTGTTAAGCCGTAAAAACCAAAAGATAAAGCAAGCGATAAGGCAATCCAAGGGAATTTTCCATACTGAAACGTAATAATACAAACGCCAAAAAATGCTAAAAGAAACGAAATCCACTGCCAAATATTTAACCGTTCTTTCAAAGCAATCATTCCTAAGACGACGCTCACAAGCGGGTTAATGTAGTACCCTAAGCTTGCTTCGACAATATGTCCATGATTAACAGCCCATATGTAAATAAACCAGTTTGCGCTAATCAAACAGGCCGAGGCCATCACCCCTCCTGCTAATCTCGGCTGTTTGAGCATCATGATAAATTGTTCCCGACATAATCGCATTTGTTTCGTTACAACAAGCAATCCGATCATAAATATGAACGACCAAATAATGCGATGGGCTAAAATTTCTGCAGATGAGCGATCATCTAATAACTTCCAATAGAGCGGCAAAACCCCCCACATCAAATAAGCAACGGCTGTATAAAAAATGCCTATTTTTTCATGATGATCTTTCATGGTTGCCTCTCCTTTACATTCTAAATTTGCAATAGCTTCATTATTATAAACTCTTTTCTGTTTCTTTCCAAGAAAAAACACCTGTTTTTCTCAACAGGTGTTTTCCTATGATTATCTCACCGCAGCTAATACGATAATGAGCAAAATAAATAAAACGACGATAAGCGCGAATATATGACCGTGACCGTAACCACCGTAGCCGCATCCACCATAATACGGTCCATAACCATGATGCCACATTATTCCTCACTCCTTGCTTTCTATTAATAACGACCGATACAAGCACATCCAACAATAATTAATAAAATGAACAAGACAACAATTAATGTGTAACCGTTGCTGTAAACGCTGCTCATGGAGAGCACCTCCTTTAGCTGTTCATAGATAACATATGCATTTGCCTAATAAGGTGGAAGGGCGAATGCCCAATTCGTAAAAAAAGCCTAAACAGGGCAAATCCGCCCTGTTTAGGCTCGTTTTGACTATTCTTTTCCTAAAACACGGTTAATTCGTTTTCGCAACATCGCCATACCGCTTCCGCCTGCTTGGAAATGGCGAAGTTTTCCTTCGGCATCAAACACGTAGTAAGCTGGAACATATTTATTTTCAAATGCGTCCGTCAGCTTATGCTCATTATCGACAAAAATCGGTTGAATGATATCGTGAGCCAATGCCATTTGACGGATGACATGAATATCTAAATCATCTTCAGAACGCGGCATATGAACAGCCACGACATTTAATTCATCATCATATTCATCGCGGAGTTCATTCACTTCCGGCATCGCCTCTTTACATAAATAGCAACTGACAGACCAAAAGTGAATTAATGTCGGTTTTCCTAGTAATTCTTCTTTTGTGACCACACCGTTAATCCATTCCGTTGCACCGACTAATTGTGGCATTTCATCACGTAACTTCATCGCCTCATCCCTTCCTTTCGTCCGTTGTTATCATAGCGTCTTTTGTCCCGGTTTCCAGTTCGCAGGGCAAAGTCCCCCTGTTTGTAACGCTTGGAGAACGCGCAACGTTTCATCGACATCGCGACCGATGTTATTATGGTTCACAACAGAATACATTAATTCGCCCTCGGGATTAATGATAAACAAACCACGAAGCGCGATTCCCTCTTCTTCAATTAATACGCCGTAGTTTCTAGAAACTTTCATATTTTTATCAGATGCGAGCGGGAAGTGCAATGGACCTAAACCATTTTGCTTGCGGTCTGTATTGATCCACGCAAGGTGAGTATGAACAGAATCAGTAGAAACCCCGATAATTTCTGCATCTAAATCGATAAATTCCTCATATCGATCGCTTAATGCGGTAATTTCTGTTGGACAAACGAACGTAAAATCGTTTGGATAGAAAAATAATACTGTCCATTTTCTGTATTTCATATTTTCTTCAAGAGAAACGGTTTGAAACTCTTTATTCGGCATGACCGCCTCCATCGTAAAACGCGGTGCCTGTTTTCCTACCATTCGTTCGGGCATATTCATAACCTCCAACAATTTAAAATAATTATTATGTAATATATCTTCTATTATATAATCTACATTTTTAAAATCAATACCTTTTTATAATTATTTTAAATAAAAATTTATTATTATCATTTTCGCGCAAAAAAATAACAGCAAGCCTCTCTTGCTGTTATTTTTCTTTATTTTTTTGTTCCCCCCACCATCCTTTTTTCTTAAAATAAAGCGAAATCATGATTCCTACGCTAGCCATTAATCCTAAGGCATAGGCATACCCATATTTCCATGTCAATTCTGGCATGATTTCAAAATTCATTCCGTACACTCCTGCAACAAATGTCATAGGTATAAAAATGACACTTACTAATGTTAAGGTTTTCATAATCACATTCATATGGTCCGATTTCAATGATAACTGTAAATCGAAAATGCTTGATAACGTTTCTTTAAATGTATCAAGTGCGCTCGTAATACGAGAAAAGCGGCTCATAACATCTTGAATGTACGGATGAGTTTCTTCATTCATATATGGGAATTTCTCATGATGGAAAGTTTTCATCATTTCCTCTTGCGCTTCGGTGATTTGGCGAAGCTCGTGAATTTTCACTTTCCAGCGATAAACGCCATGCCCAATTTCGTTGGCAAACGGTGTTTTAAATACTTGTTTTTCTAGTTTTTGAATATGATTAGCGATGTCGTCGATCATTTGTAAAAAATGAAACGTTGCGACATCAAAAAATTGATATAATACATAACCTGGATGAGATAAATGTTCGGGATGATGAATGAGCTTTTCTTTTACTTTTTCGATGAACGGTTCTTCTTCTTTTGTATAGCTAATCACATACTGTTCTGTCACAATGAGCTGTAAGCGTTTTGTTTGTAAATCGTTTCGAGTGAAAAACATCGAAACAAACGCACACTCGTCATATACATCGATTTTCGGAAAATCCACACCGAATAATAGCGCTTTTTTCGCTAACGGATGGATGGAAAGCTCATCTATTAACGACTGTAACGCCTCTTTTGTTTTTTCGGTAAAATGGAGCCAGCATACCCCACCGCTTTCGTGTCGAAGATGAAGGGCCTTTCGTTCAACAACCGTTTTCCTAGCTGCATCGTAACATAGCATCGTTCATTTCCTTTCTTTAATCAGTGTTTATGTGTAGTTTCCGCATTTTCCTATTAAAAAAACCTTAATCGCTTATCAGCAACTAAGGTTTGATTACGACGTCCGGTTCAATATGGACATGGGTCGTTTCGATATTATGTAGCTTTTTCATCATTCGTTCCACTTCATCGGCAATTTCATGACTTTTCGCAACGGTTAAATCCGGGTCGACATGAATCGTTACATCGAGAATGACTTGATTTCCTAACATTCTTGCCTTCACATCAGCGACATGTTTGACACCATGAATCGTGGCGATCTCGCGTTTATAGGTCGTTAAGGCTTGTTCGTCAAACCCGTCTGTTAACATATGAGAAGTTTCGGAAAAAATATGCCAAGCTGTTTTACAAATCATCATGCCAATGAGAAATGCAGCAAGCGGGTCGAGCCAAAAGAAATGAAATTGTGCACCGATAATGCCAATAACCGTTCCGATGCTCACAAGCGCGTCTGACAAATGGTCTTTCGCCGCCGCCGCAAGCGCTTGGCTATTGACTTGCTGAGCGAGCCGCTTATTAAACAAATAAACAATGAACATCACTAATGCAGAAAACATCCCTGTCCATGCTGCTATCCATTGTGGTGCTTGGACACGATTAAGATGAATGAACGATGATGCGCCTTTTATAACGACATCAAAACCGATGAACATCATAATAAAGGCCGCAATGAGTGACGAAATATTTTCTGCTCGCGAATGACCGTACGGATGATTATGGTCTCTTGGTTTTTGTGCAATTTTAATTCCTATTAAAATCGCCACCGAAGCAACGATATCACTTAAGTTATTCCATCCATCTGCTTTCACCCCGTCCGAATGCGCGGCATAGCCGACGACCAATTTTACAATAGCTAAACTGATATAGCTCGCAATACTCACCCAGGCTCCTAGTTCGGGTTTTATTTGTTTTTTCACGCTCTTCACCCTTATTCTCACCTATTTGCATTTATTAGTTTATCAACATAACATCGTGTGAGTCTACAGCAACAAAGTTGGGATATGGAACGAGTATAGAGTGAAACAAACTTTTTCTTATATAGGTAACTTTGTTGAATAAAGGCAAAAGTGAGCGTAGATGCATAAATTATGGAAAAGAAAAATTGGAGGACAGAAAATTGACCACATATCTTGATGTTTTAGCCGAATTAGGAATCGATAGCGCGCACCCCGGAGGTTTTTTGTTAACAAAAAATATATTACGTAAACTTAATATACAGCAAACGAGCCGCGTTCTTGATGTTGGCTGTGGTACTGGACAAACAGCTGCTTATATCTCCGAACAATACGGTGCGAATGTGACCGCTATTGATATTCATCCAAAGATGCTCCAGAAAGCGAGAGTACGTTTTGCTTCTTTATCACATCCCGTTCACCTTTACAACGCCTCAATTGAATCACTTCCGTTTCCATCAGAACAATTCGATATGATATTATGTGAATCCGTTTTATCTTTTGTCTCCCTACCAAAAGCGCTACAAGAAATTTACCGCGTGTTAAAACCAAACGGAAAGCTAGTCGCTGTCGAAGCGGCTCATTCTCGATTAACAGAAAACGCGAAAAAGGAAATCGCCGCGTTTTACGGGTTTCGTCAACTGCTCACCAAACAACAATGGAAAACACATCTATCTAAAAGCGGATTTCATACAATTCGAACGGTTTATTATCCAGCCAACCACCGCTTATCAGCAGAGACCCCCTTTACCATTACGGCCAATATTCCAGAAGAGATGCTTACTATTTTACAAACCCATGAATATATGACGAGCCAATACGGAAAGCAGCTTGGTTATTGTATATTTTCCTGTGAAAAGTAGTCATTTGTACAAACCTCCTCTTTCTTCATCTCATACGCTATGATGTAGCAATGAAAAAAGGAGGAGTGTACATGTCACAACGGTGGTATGATGTTTGTTGTCGCTATCATGGTCAAATGGTCCGAATTCATGATAAATTCGGTAACGTACATGTAGGACGGATTACGCGCGTCACACCAAATCGCGTCTATATCACGCCAGCCGGCCGGCGGAATCTCGGCGGATTTGGTTTTGGCTATTTCGGATGGGGATGGGGTGGAGGATTCGGAATCGCTCTCGCCGCTATTATCGGGATCACGTTAATTGGTCTATTCTGGTAAATACGAAAAACGGAGATAACCCGCTTAACCGTAAAAAAGAAGGTGGCTTTGTAACACCCAATCAGCCACCTTTTATTTATATTTTCTTTACAATTTTGAAATACTCTTCAAGCGTAATTCCCTTTTCAAAAATGACTTTTGCTGCCTTTTTTCCAACATATCGTAAGTGCCAAGGTTCATATTGGTAACGTAGGACGATATCACCAAAAAAACTATTGATAAATTGCCTTCTTTCATGTCATTTTTCTACATTCTATCATTTTAGTTTTGGTTTTATCAAGAATATCTTTTAAAAAACCGCACTCAAACGGCAGGATTCTATCTTGTCGACAAAATTGACAAGCTGCGCTCAGCTCTAAACCAGAACTGATCTCTTTTAATGTAATATACCACTTTACATAAATTAGGATTATTAGAAATGCAATTAAATAGTAATCTATTAGATAAATATGGAATTTTCTTATCGATTAGTGAGTTTGTCCAAGCCAACTATTTTTTGAGAGCATAATTTAAAAGTAGGGATTGAATATTTAGCAATCCCTTCATACTCAATAGGAGGTGAAACATTTATGTGTTGGGGATATGGAAGTTATGGTGGTGCAGGATATGGATATGGCGGCTACGGCGGTGGCTTCAATTTTGCGTTGATTGTTGTATTGTTCATTTTATTAATTATTGTAGGAGCTTCTATTTGGAGCCAATATGAAGCCTAACGTTCTTAAAAAAAATAGACTGCTTACCATAAATAGGAGGTGTTATATATGAACCGTTTTGCCTTAATTGTTGTCCTATTCATCTTGCTTATCATTGTAGGATGTTCTTGCTTTGGCGGCTACTAAATTGTACAGGGCAGGTTGGGTTAATCTGTCCTTTTGTCAGATAGACTCCTGAAAAGAAAGGAGGATGAATTAAATGCCATTTTTTAGATTTGATGAAAGAGACTTGTTTTTTCGTGACGACTTTAGAAGAAGACGGTTTTTCCCCTTTAGAAGAAGACGGTTTTTCCCTTTTGAATTTGAAGACGACTTTAGATTTGAATTCGAGAGAAGAAGACGCAGATTCTAATTAAGCAATTGATTTAAACAGTGTTTCCATAGGCCTACGGGCCTTTTTTTATAGAGAAAGATCATCTGCTGTGAAATAAAAAAATCCACATTTAATTTTTTGCAAATGGTTTATTGCACAAAACTAAAAGGATTGCCGTAGCAGTCCTCATCTTAAACTCTTGCACTCCTTTAGCTTAATAAGGATTTTTCTCTCGGAAGTGGCTCGATTTTAAATGTTTTATATCCATTTAATCCCTTAAACACAAATCCATCCTTTATTTGTATTCTCATAAAATTCTACGGTATTAAACCCAGTTCTTTTATCCTAATTTGGATAGTATGGATTCAAGTGAATGAGCATTTCTTCAACTATCTGTTTGCTGGATCAGTTGAGTATCTTTTTTGATTAACCCCTCTCCTAGAAATAATGAATGCTCTTTCATTATCCTGAGCAAAACCTATTTTCAGTACCAATGAATTCACAATCCAAATCAAAAAAAGAGCTGGAAAACGTTATAAGAAAACGTTCCAAGCTCTTTTTTATTTAAGGTCTGTTATTCAACAAAGCCCCCGTTAGCCACCTGATGAGTGACAATAAAGTTGTTTAATTACAAATAAAATCGTTTAATTTACAAAAATGTTGTTTAAAAACTTCAGCTATATTGTTCCATTAAAGGGTCAGTATAGTTTAACTATAGAATTTTCAAAATCACAGAAGGAAAAAATGATGAAAATACTACCGTACGATCTTTACAAAAACAAAAAATTGAAAGATCCATCTCAATTGTCACTCCTAAAAGAAATCTAAACAAACGGTTTATTGACATTGAATAAGGCACCCTAAAGTTAAAATTAAAGGATCGGAGTCTAATCATCATCTCATGAGGGTATTTTTGCTCTATGCTTGTTGTCACTCTTTTTCTGGTCATCCTCATTAAAGTCTATATATTTTTTAGAGGGCAATCATTTATGTATGATTGCTTTTTTATGTATAGGAATAGTAATTAATTATGTGTTTTTAGAGACATGTACCTTTCCTTAAAGGTTCAATTTTTCATATATCTATTAAAGAAAAATATGTAACTCAAAGGAGGTTTTTAATTTGATGCCTAGAAGACCCATGCCCCCTATTTTTCCTCGTGATCCATTACGGCGCCCCCCAATAAAGCAAAATAAACAAGATTTCATGTCTTATTTTCGTACATCACATCAGAAGGAAATTTAGATTTTACAAAGATTGCAGGAACTGCTCAACAAGCTAAGAAAATGTTTGATCAAGTAAGTCCTCTAGTAAGTCCTCTAATTACAAAATTTCTTAAAAAATAGCCTATTATAAAAACATAAAGAAACCTACAAAAAAGTAGGTTTCTCAGACTGTTGACAAAATGGGTTACAGACGAATGTCTGTAACCCATTTTGTTCCATAAAAGAATTGTATTTCTAAAAGAAACAGAGAGAATAAGTGACGATATGAATGAAAAGGAAGGACGGTGCTTCGTCTTCCATAGGTAATTCGCCAGTTTTTTTAATTCATGGCAGCACAAACAAGCATCGCCTGCGCCTAATTTTTTTCCAATCTTCGGTAATGCGTCCAGCGCAGACCATGCTTCTCTTTCAAATCGGCAAAATCCCTTTCAATCGTTTCTTTTCGGAGGGCATAGAGTTCGCGGTACTTCGGAACATATCGCAAATGTTCAGCTTCTTCATAGTAGTCCTGCCATATATGACGCGTGACGACTTTGATGTGGTTCTTGCTTTCTGTACACTGACGAAGATACGGACAGCTTCGGCATACCGATGGGTCAGATTTATATTCCCGATATCCTTCTCGATTTGTGGTAGAGTAAGATAAGACTTGGTCATTCGGACATAGATAACAATCAAAATATTCGTCGTACACAAAATCAGATTTCCGAAAAAACCCATCTTTTGTTTTTGGGCGAGTGTAGGGCCAAATGGGTTTTACTTTTTGTTCCAGTAAATACTTGGCGATAGCCGGAGTTTTATATCCTGCATCTGCGCACAAGGCTTCCGGACATTCCTTGATTTCCTGTTTTACTCGTTCGAACAGTTCAAAAAACGCCTGACTGTCGTGAACATTTGCCGCCGTCACATAAGGATATAACACCCATCCGTGGCGGTCACAAGCCGTGTGGTACGAATAAGCAAACACTCGCTCCCGTTCATTTTTCACAAACAGCCCACTGTCCGGATCCGTTTTGCTTACTTTGACTTCTCGTTTTTTTTCTGTTTCCGGTGGCAATGGAGACTTCCCATGAGCGATGCGATCCTGTTCGATTTCTTTTTCGAGTTCTTGTTGGTAAGCTTTGGCTTCTACTTCTGCCATTTCAGTTGTAAACTTCTTTTTATTAGCACTTGCCTTGACATGAGTCGAGTCCACGTACACCACACTTGGATCGACCAATCCGTGTTAAAAGGCTTCGTCTAAGATTCGTGAAAAAATCTGATGGAACACATCCGTTCCGGCAAAACGACGCGCATAGTTTTTACTCGGTGTCGAGTGATGAGGGACGGGATCATGAAGGCTAAGCTCCAAAAACCAACGGTAGGCCACGTTGGTTCGGATTTGTTCGACCGTTTCGCGCATCGAGCGAATTCCAAATACATACCGAATCAAATACATTTTAAACAGCATCACTGGATCAATGCTCGGACGTCCATGATCAGGAGAATAGAGATCTTTTACGATGTCGTAAATAAAGGAAAAATCAATGGCTGCATCTAGCTTTCTCACCAAGTGATCCTCTGGGACAAGATCATCTAGTTTTACCGTCGTTTCTGTATAGCGCCCATCTTCTTGGCGTGGACGAAGCATCGTTCTTTTCCCTCCGTTCCTCCTCTGTACTACCCTCATAATAAAACAGCTTGTCGACTTTGTCGACAAACTGCGATTTTGTCGTTTGACAAAATCGTTTTTCTTTTTCAACAGTCTGATCACCTGCAAAACAGGTGGTATGTATTTTTCATTTATTCTCAATTATACTGTATGCATTTACAAAATTGTCTTTATACAATAATGGAACAACCTGATAAACATCTAAACGAGTACAATGTCTTACGTCGTCTTCAAATCCGCGTTTACGTAATTCACGAGCACTACCACAATCCCAAAGCAACTTACTTATATTTGGTTCGGCGTGATGAAACGCACCAATACAAACCTGAGCTTCTGGAGACTTACTACCCTCCAGGTTAGAAAGAATAGAGCCAGCTCCTAAATAATCTTCAATAGATGGGCGAAGTAGATTTTCACCATCCTTAACGTTATTCCATTGTTCACCACATGGAACAACCGTAATATTTGCCCCTGTCTCTGATTGTAGTTGATTAGCAATTTTAGCGACTGCTGAGGCATTTAACAGACAGCCAATTAAGAGAGCAGGTACTTTAGATGCTATCCATGTACAAGCTGCTCCGTTTAGCGAGCATAAAACAAATTTTTTTCCTGCATGAGTCGGTCCAAAAGATACAGGTGATAAGGAAGGTTTCCCTAGTCCGGCTGCCTCGGCCCTACCCAAAATAAGTTCAGCACCAATTTTGTCTGCATAGGCCTTGACTTGCTCATTCATAGGTGGTGGATATGGAAAAATAACTGCCCCGAAGTTTACGGCTGTAACTATTGTCGAAGAAAAACTAAGGACATCAACAATGATTGTAATATCCCCTCGTTCAGCAGCTTCCCTTGCCCCACGTTGCCCCCACTCCACTCGACATTGGTAAGGTGATTGATCAAAAACGGACATACAAATATCCCCCTAATAGTAATGGTTTACGCTGAAAAATTTTACAATAAAATAATACAATAATTGTAACAAACAGGAAATGTATTTCTGATATGTAAATCTCTACAATGAAGTGGTTTATTTTGTTTTAATTGGCTATCGTTCGCTTAAAAAAATTTGAAGGTCATCGTCCGACTGTGTTTCAAGCATTCAAGCATATACAAAAGCAAAATAGCTATTTCGATGTAAATATACCCGGTAGTATTTCGAATAAAATCCCTGTTTTAATAAAAAAGACGACACCTAATTATTAAATGGTATCGTATGATATTAATTTTAAACTCTATTTTCATTCCCAATTTCGACTTTGAGTCGTACAATAGCATATTTAGTTCCATTCATTAGGAAGAACAGTGATGTTTGAATCTTCCAATGTTTTATCAAATATAATATCATGAACAAGTATGTCTCCCCAATCTTTTGTTTCTACAATCACATCTTTCGTTTTTCAATTCTGTGCGGCCTTCCAGTTTTTTATTTTCAATACAAAATTTCGTGCATCATCAATAGTGAACGGTTTATCAGAATGGTTTTTTGTATATTTTTTCGTTTTTGTTTTGGACAAAATAAAATACGCCCCCTTCCATGTTTCACAACATGAAAGAAGGCGTAAAATTTTTGGTCTTGGTTATATCGTACCCTTATATCGTCCTATTATATTTTCTTCACAATTTTGAAATATTCTTCAAGCGTAATTCCTTTTTTGAAAAGGACGGTTGCTACCTTTTTTCCAACATATCGTAAGTGCCATGGCTCGTATTCATATCCGGTAATCGCTTCTTTTCCTTTCGGATAGCGAATAATAAAGCCGTACTCATGGGCATGCGCTGCCACCCATTTCCCTTCTTTCGTCTCCCCAAAGGCAAGCGTAAGCGCATTTTTGATGCTCGGACTTGTAATATCCATGGCCAGTCCTGTTTGATGTTCGCTTGATCCTGGCATGGCTACAGCATGAATCGCTTCTTCTTTCCCATTTTTTTTCACTTCTTCGTCAAACAACGCTTTTTGGCGCTCGTAAGAACGATATCCTGACGCAGCCACAAACTCGATTCCCGCTTGGTGGGCAGCGGCAAACATTTCTTCAAGTGCTTTCGCTGCCTCTCGACGCATATAGCGCTTATCCACATTCGTTTCTGAAAACGCAAATGGAACATTAGGAACAACTAAATCTTTCGGTTTATAAGTGGCCGGTAAGATTTGCTCCTTATTCACAAGCGCTAAAATATTATCCGGATTCATGATGACTTTGATTCCGTTTTGTACTTTAACGACGTTCCAATATTTCGATTCTAATTGTAAATCCGAGTCAAGTGCTTGTTTCTTTTCATTGCCGCTAGTTTGTTCCTGTGCTCCGCTTTGTTCCTTTATTTCGCCTGGTTGTTGCACCCCATTTTGTTTGTTTGCCTTGGTTGATTGCTGGGATTCATTCTGTCCGTTTGGTTCCGTTTTTTCTTGCTGTCTTGGTTGCTCATTTTGTTGCGAGTTTCCATAAGAAATTGCACAACCGTTTAAAAGAAAAAGAGTAGTAATCATAAGCAGTATCCGTTTCATCATTTCCACCTTACTTTTTGTTAGATATCATGTATAAACACCCTTGATACATTCAAGGGTGTTTGTCTTTACACTCGAATGGCTGCTTCTAAAGCGACTTCAATCATCTCATTAAATGTCGTTTGTCGCTCTTGTGCCGTCGTTTCTTCCCCTGTTAAAATATGGTCACTTACTGTTAAAACAGAAAGAGCTTTACGACCAAATTTTGCTGCTAATGTATACAAAGCAGCGCTTTCCATTTCAACCGCTAACACGCCATAACGCGCCCATTTTTCCCAGTCGGCATTGTCATTGTAAAACATATCAGCCGTAAATACGTTTCCTACCTTTAAGTTTAATCCTTTTTCTAAGCCAATCTCATAAGCTGTTCGTAAAAGCTCAAAATTGGCCGTTGGCGCGTAATCCATTCCACCAAATGTTAAGCGGTTCATTTGTGAGTCAGTTGACGCACTCATCGCTAAAATGACATCGCGAACGTTGACGTCTTTTTGAATGGCCCCGCATGTACCTACGCGAATTAGCGTTTGTACGTTATAACTTTGCATTAATTCGTTAATGTAAATTGAAATCGATGGGACCCCCATCCCCGTTCCTTGTACAGAAATGCGATGCCCTTTATATGTACCGGTAAAGCCGAGCATACCGCGCACACGATTATAGCATGTCGCTCCTTCTAAAAAAGTTTCCGCGATATATTGAGCCCGAAGTGGGTCACCTGGTAACAAAATTTTATCGGCAATTTCATGTTCTTTAGCCTCGATGTGAATACTCATTAACATGTCCTCCTTCAAAAGTGTTTTCCTCGGATGCATCAGGCGGAGTGGAAAAACGTTATTTGTTAGCAAACGTTTTCTTCATGACGGGACCGACCCTCTCTCATTGTACACCCTTTATAGCATATATACAACGGTATGACCAAATGATATGTCAAAGTGAACCATAAGAAGAGGGGTATCGTGAAAAAGAAGCGTGGACAGCCAGTCGAATACGCAAATAAAGCGACCCTATCATCTCATTCTACCCATCAACCATCAAGTTCAAAAAAAGAAAGACAAAAATTTTATGATGTTTTGGAATGGTAATCGTCATCGCGCCGTTGCGGTGCCAAATATTTTTCCTTAATATACAACACCTTTTTATCCGCACTTGTCGTATATTTTTTCTCTTTTTTCTCACGTTTCGAAAATAATACACATATAAGGGCATATATCGGTAATAAAAGCTGCATCGCCCCAAAGTATACGTAAAAAAGCTGTTTGCCATCAATCGATAGATTTCGATCGCTAAACATATAATATGAACTAGCAATAGCCACGCTTATGACTAGCACATTGACGGCATGCAATAGTGGAATTTTTCTACGTCGATTGAATCTTCTTTCCAACTCCGCTTTCACGTACAATGAACCAACTGTCAACGCAATACCGAGAAGCGCAGAAATCACTAATGCCGTCATTGTCCATATCCCCTTCCTAATCTGGAATCTTTCATTTTCAAAAAATTCCCATCAATGAACAAACGATAAACGTACACACTAATCAGTGACAATGATAAAGGAGGAAACGACGATGGGTAAAAAACATCGCAACCGAATTAATGGGCAGAAAAAGAATAATCATATTTCAAAAGAATCGTTACTATCTGAAGATGCAGCCCATGCGAAAGAATACTCGGCAGCAGGACGGAAAAACGGTCCAGGGCATCACGACAACCCGGAATCATAAATCTTCTTACCTTTCACTTCAAAATCGAGAGAACCATATTAGCGTAAAAACCCTTGTGAGTCACAAGGGTTTTTATGACGAAGGATCGACTTCATCGAATGACAACGTTACAACTTTTGTATAGTTTCCGTGAGCGATTTCCTCTTTTGACGCCTTGCGATCAAGTTCTTCCTCATCGTCTATTCCTGGCGCTATGGTAGGAAATGCTTTTTCATCGTCATATCGTTTCTGCAAATGATCGCCCCCTTTCCTTTATATCCATTCCTTTGTGCACACGAAACTATTCGATTTTTTTTATTGTATCATAATTTTTCGTTTAACAAAACGAACTATTTAGAATTTTCTAATTTTATTTTTTAACGAATATGAATGCGGTTTATTTTTCTCCATCCTTCCGGGCATAATTTATAGTATGCTTGCCCTTTCATTCCTTCATCAATGAATACCACATCCCCTGTGCTTACATAACGCGCTTTATAGTCTTTTGGCAGCAAATCGAACACATTAAACATTCGGTAGATGATGGATAATGCTTCGTTATGGTCAGACGCTGTCACGGTTAATCGATATACTTGCTGATATCCTTTCTTCTGACCGAATCGAGGTGTTTGAAATAACGTTATATCATACGTTTGTTTCGTTTTTAAGATTTTTTTCACCAAAAGGCGAACCATCGACATCCTCTCCTTTGCCCATTTTTATAAAACATATTGGCGTTTTTTGATGTCGATTCCTTTAGCAAAATGCTTGTTGTTTTGTCGAATGTCTCGTTTGGAACTGATAATAAAGTTTATATGATAGATAGCCCGTACAAATCCGCCCGAATAAAAAAAAGATTGAGCGAAATGCCCAATCTTTAACAATACGATTGAATGAGGCTAGAAAGTTTTTGAGGTAAATGAGGAATCTCCGCGTTTGTGACGCGAAACCGAATGTGGGATTCATCTAAATCAAATGCTTCGGCTAATAAGCTTCCCAGTCCTCGCGCCCGACGGTCAATTTGCATTCGCACTTCGACTTCGTGTTGAGAAAGCAAAAGAAAAACAATTTCTACTTCGTCGAGTTTTCCACGGAATGGACCGCTTTTTGGCACGTATTCAAACTCTTGCATAAATGGGAGTCGATGTGCACCTGCTATCTTTTTACATTCTGCTTCACGAAGGCGAAAGCCAATTTGTTCCATCTCAGACAATACTGCATTCATCACAGGGGTTGGCTCCACGCGAATATAGTTTTGGTCCGTTGGGTCAAGCGCTTGTTTAATATCAAGTCCGGTGTGAAGCCATACTTTCGTTTTCCCGACCGAAATCGGTGTATCAAGTGGAAGAGTAAAACGAAACGGAAATTGTTTTTGTTCATTTGTCCCGATGGTAAATCGTTCAATCATTTTCCATTTTCCAATTAACGCATGTCTTGTCGTTTTTCGGTCGTCTACTTCCACTGTATACGTAGCGTAAAGCGATAAATAAATGTTATCGATCTCTTGTTCGCTATGTCCACCTGCTATTTCGACGACTCCTTCGACTTCATCACCTACCATCAACCGTTCTGACAATAGTTTCGTATCAACGGTTGCCGCACCAATACCGATGCGTGCTAACATGTTATGAAACAATGACATCTTTCCCCATCCCCTTCTCTTCGAGCATGTGATCGACATCGCTCATTAACTCGCGGATATGGTTATAAGGTGAGGAGAGTTGTAACATTTTCCGCAGTATATAACGAGCCCTATCAGAGATTTC
Organism: Anoxybacillaceae bacterium; assembly: GCA_041920415.1. Lineage (GTDB taxonomy): Bacteria > Bacillota > Bacilli > Bacillales > Anoxybacillaceae > JBHGYD01. Next base: position 140,976 of record JBHGYD010000049.1, on the reverse strand, counting down.
TAACTCTTCTTCCCAGCTGCGCTCTTCTTTTGTTACTGGTTCATACGAAGAGTACAGTAAAAATAACGTAAAATGCCCTAGCGCATAAAAATCGCTTTTAACATCGATTTGTCGTCGTAACTTTTTTTCTAGTACGTACGTTTCTATGTGCGGGATTTGCTCATGCAAAAACCGCGCTAACCCGAAATCAATAATAAATACTTTTCCGTCGCGAAACAAAATATTTGGAATGCGCAAATCGCGATGAACAATTCCATTTGCATGGATGTATTCAACGACGGTTAATACATCCCTCAACAGCTGAAACGACTCTCTTTCTGTGTACGTTTTTCCTTTTTCAAAAATGAGCGACTCAATCGTGTCACCGGAAATGTACTCCATGACGAGATGCGGCACGTTGCGCTCTGTGAATGTTTCATAAAGCGCAGGAATTTGCGGATGCTGTAATCGCTTTAGGATGTCCGCCTCCCGTTGGAACGAGTCCATTCTTGTTTTCCGTTTTGTTTGACGCATTTGCTTAATGACCACTTGCTTTTTTGTATGCAAATCTTTCGCTATATAGGTAATTCCATAACTTCCTATTCCAAGCTCATTCATGATTTGATAGCGGTTTCGAATGATGGTGCCTTTTTTATAATGGCGTTCGAATAAACGCTCAATGGCCGGGCGAAAATAGGAAAAACGCATCATTAACTACCGAAAAAACTCGAAAAAAAGCTGCCGCTATGATGTTTCTTTTTATAATGCCCATGGCCATAGTGAGAAGGATGAATGTTCGTGTGATACTTCGGATAATGGTCACTGCTACTATAATGTGGTTTATGATAATGATGGTGAGATAAGTTTTCTTTTAAAATCGCCTTAATGATTTTCTTTAACATACAATCGCTCCTTTATACGAGATTACTTATATATACGGAAAAAACATGATCGAGGTTTCAATCACACAATGATTTTCTTAAGGGGACATTCATGATGAAGTTATTAGGCCGTTTTCTATTTCAGCTTGCTCATCCCATTCAGTCGTTGTATCGACATTTATTGTATCGACGAAACATCCACATTGTTTCACAACCAATATTAACAAATCTATACCAACAACTCGAAAAGGGAGAGCAGAAAACGAAGCAGACGCTTACCGAGGAAGAAAGAAACATCGTCACTTCAATTCAACAGCGAACAGATCAATTCAACCGAAATAATATCACACGTACGCATGCCTATTTCACGTTTTTTCAACGTTGTCCTGAAGTGCATTGGGCCTTTTTGGCTCATGTTGTTTCGCGCAACGGGGGCTGGAATATGACCGATTTAAAAGGAAGTGTCATTCCTTCGATCATCCCGAACGAGCAAAGGGAGCCGCTGTTTTTATTTTTAGAGCGAGCGAATGCGCTCATTTTTCATGACGCCTATCCACAGCTTCTTTTATACGAGGAAAGTAAACGGAGAAAGAAAAAGTTGTTCGATTTGTTGCCATTTTTCTCGGTTTCTTCTTTTATGAAACCGTTTTGGGACTATTTTTACGAAACAAAACATGCACCATTGCTAACCGTTGCCCTCATTATAAATGAGCAACAATATATTCAACAACGAGTCATCGAAGACGTGTTTTTTCAACAACACGTATTAGCTACGTTTCCGTTTTTATGCCAACAATGGCTTGGCTTTAATGATGTCCTTATTCCTTATGAAAGGAACAAAGACATCCGGCTTGCTGGAATGACCGTTCGTGATTTTGTTGATGTTCATCATCGGATTCACATCGGAAAAGCTCTTTATGGTCTGTTGTTTTATAAAAAATCGTTCATGACGCGTGCGTATCGCTTTGCCGCGCGAACGGCACATACCGGATCGCGAGCCGATTTTTGGCCGCATATTTTTTCTACAACAAAAAACAAGGAGACAACGCCCATCTATAGTCCACGCCTTGAGGACGCATGGCCAACGATCATCCATCGCTTTCCTGACCATCGCGATTGGTTTACCGACCCATCCATCATCAAAGAAGTAGAAACGATTCCGCTTATTATCGATGAAGATATGACCAGCCATTATTGGAGCAACATCCAGAAATTACACGCAATGTCCACCGTAACAAACTAAAAAACGACGAGTGTCCGCTCGTCGTTCATTTCCTTTCTTATTCCTCGATTTCGAGTTCTTCATCAATAATACATTTCTCAATTAAATAGTCAAATGTGATATCAGCAATCTCCTCCAGTTCGATTCGCGACGGTACAAATCCGCGACGAATGAGTTCATTGTAAAAGAATTCCGCAATTTCTTCCGTATCAATCACGACTTCGATTTCTTTCACAATATCGCCCCCTTTGTAATGTTTTATGTGCGAAAACATCGGTTTATGTCAAAAGAATTTTTTCATCAGTATGTATAGGAAGCAATGTTCATCAATACATTAGAAATAACAGAAAACAAGGGGGGATGGTTGTGTATGAAATGAATAAAGTCGATGAAATCATCGACAAAGTAATGGAAACGGTGACAAATTTTATGTTTTTCATGATCGTTTGTCTTGGGGTGCCTTATTTTCTCTATCTATTTGTGCAGTTTTTACGGTGGTGAATTTTTTTTATGGACAAGCTCGCGCAAATGTGCCAATGTCATTTCCATCACCTGCTTGTATTGTTCATCATGGAACCATTCATATAACCGTTGATAATCGTTATACATATCCAATAAATGATCAATTTGCTCGCTGTCTTCTCGTTCAGTAGGTAGTAGTGGCTGAGAAGGGAGTAGTTTATGCTCATCGATATGCCTCAATAGCACTACATCTTGTAAAATGGTAAACGACGTCTCTTCAGAAGCAGCGATGGAAATGACATCCTCTACGTCCGCCTCAATCTCTAGCCCATCAAACAAACGTTTTAGCTCATAGACAATTTCCTCCCACCCCTCATCTTGATAGCGATAAATTTCGGTACGCACACCGATAATTTTAAATAGATCATCCCCATAGTTTTTAACCTGAACAATTTCTCCAAGGAAAACCGGCAATTCAATTTCAATTTCCTCTGTAATCCATACATCCCCCGAAAATTCAGATAATAATACTAACGTATCTTCCATAAATAAGCTATGACCATGATTAATCTCATATAAAAACATGCCGTCAATGTGTTGAATATCGGTAATCGTTCCAACAGTTCCGTACAATGTATTCACAACGACATCACCAAACGAAAATTTCGGTTTGTTCGGAACATCCATTGTTTTTCCCTCCTTTCAACTCAACGTTGTATAATAATTATATGCAAATAGAAACAAGCGGACACCGATTTAGTCCATAAATACGCAAAATGTGAACGTTTTCAAAAAAAGAGAGCGTTCCTCTCCGAACGCTCAAGATTCCTGCAAAAATCGTTCCCATGCTTCATCAAATATAACCATGCTTTCTAAATAATCCCCGTTCATTTCTAAATATCGGCTAATTTCATCATAATCCGCGGATGCCTTCGGGAAGCTATGGTCATAATAGGCACCATTCGCAAAACGAACAAAAGGATCTTCTTTTTTGCCGTCACGAAATTTCAATAAATAATGGTAAAATGAACGTGTCATGTTTGCTCATCCTCTTTCTATTTCTTCTGTTGTTTGTCATTGTAATCAGTTTTTTTGTTTTTGTGAAGAGTATGTTTACTTAAAATAATTTCGTTTCAATCGTCGTGGTTGCTTCATCAGTTCTTCATAGGTGATGGTTTTCCCTACACCCGTCGTATCGATGAGAAATAGTTGATCTTCAATAGCTTCGACAATCTCTTCTTCTTGATACACCATGCCACATTCTGCACACGAAATGCTTGGCGTATCCATAATTTCAATTGCGCGGGAACCGTCTGGAAGCTCCCAATAAACGGTTTGTAAAGTTGCTGTGACATCGGGAGAGGTACACCAAAGACAAGTCGTCATTCGCTCTTCTCCTCCGTTTCATTCCATTTCTTTAACATCGCTTGATATTTCTTCTCTTTCAATTCATCTCGTTTTTCACGTAAGTCTTTTAATGATGAATGGTTCGGGTTGGTTTCATACATTTTTCGCCGCTCCATGCGTCCTAATCCTTCTGGAACGATCGCAAATTTCGTTTCATTGGCGATGGCGGCAATTCCCATCGTGGAACGTTTCTCATCTAAATCAGGGAAAATTTCTTTGAAATACGCTTCGGCTCGATTTGGAACATAGTCTTTTGGTTCTGGATAGGAAGTAATGACCCCTTCATAGTTGCGCAAAATGACTTTTTCTGGTGTTTGGGAAATAAGATAATTCGGTTGCAATGCAATTTTCCCCCCTCCACCTGGCGCATCAACAACAAACGTCGGTACTGCATATCCGGATGTATGTCCGCGCAATCCTTCGATAATTTCTAGTCCTTTCGCCACAGGGGCACGGAAATGGCTAATTCCTTCTGATAAATCGCATTGATAAATATAATATGGTCGCACACGTATTTTTACTAAATCATGCATGAGCTTTTTCATAATTGGGACGCTATCATTAATTCCCGCTAAGATGACCGCTTGATTCCCAACAGGAACGCCTGCATTGACTAACATTTCACACGCTCGTTTCGATTCTTCGGTAATTTCAATGGACGTATTAAAATGGGTATTTAACCAAATCGGATGATATTTCTTTAAAATGTTGCACAAGTTTTCCGTAATGCGCTGTGGAAACACAACAGGCGCTCTTGTACCGATGCGGATAATTTCGACATGAGGAATGGCGCGCAATTTTTTTAAAATATATTCCAAAATTTGATCGTTCACTAATAAGGCATCACCGCCCGATAATAGGACGTCGCGTACTTGTGGAGTTTGGGCGATATATTCGATCGCAGCGTCTAATTGTTTTTTCGGCACTCCCATGCCAACTTGCCCGGAAAATCTCCGTCTTGTACAGTAACGGCAATACATCGAGCATTGGTTCGTAATTAAAAAGAGAACACGGTCAGGATAGCGATGCGTTAATCCGGGAACCGGTGAATCCTCATCTTCATGAAGCGGATCTTCTAAATCGTATTTCGTTTTATATTGCTCTTTTACGATTGGAACGGATTGCATGCGAATCGGACAGCGAGGATCATCCGGATTCATTAACGAAGCGTAATAAGGGGTAATATTTAGCGGAATCGTTTTTGCGGACAGTCTGACTCCTTCTTCTTCTTCCGGCGTCAGATGAATCACCTTTTTTAAATCATCGACTGTTCGAATTGTATTCGTTAATTGCCAAAGCCAATCGTTCCACTGCTCCTCTTTTACATCTTTCCAAAGTTCAATTTCTTTCCAATGGCGTTTTGGTCGATACAATGAAGATACCATATGCTCCCAATCCCCCTCTTTTTTGATATATTATTACATGCAAAAGAAATGATATTGGTAACATACTTATGCAATTTCATTGTGAAAATCATTGTTGGACAGATAAATCTTTTACCCAAATATTCATATCTTCCAAGTCGCTATAAATATAACAATTGTTCGCGAGTCTCCCGCCATAACGGTAGCCTAGTTGATGAAAGGCAGCGTTCATCCCATATGATTGAGCGCGCGCCAACGAATAGGCACAAAAGATTCCTTGTCGCTTTAACTCGGTTTCTAGCTGTCGTAATAAATGCTTCATTAGCCCATATTGACGATGGTCAGGTAATGTTGCGCAATCTGTCAGTTCGGCATTATGATATGTGTGATTGATTTCCGCTGAAGCAGCGCTGACAATATTTCCATCATGTTCGATGACGTAGAACATCGCACCTGTTGTTAATAATTTTTCGATATAAGGTACTTCGTGTAAGGGCGTTGGATAAACGGTAAATATGGTCCGATAAAGCGCCGCTAATTCGCTCGCATCTTGGTCGTCTGCCTTTCGAATTCGGTAGTCGCTCGGCAACGGGGATAAAGAAAGCGCTGCTTTTTTTGCTCGGACCGCCGCAATGATTTGGTCTTCTATACACCAATGAGTACTGATTTTTCTTTCCACTTCCAAATAGATCGTGAGAAAGTGCGCATCGGTTCCATTGAAATATCCTTGAATCCACCCTTCATAGTTGAATCCGTTTTCAATAAAAAGCGGTACATGTTCTTGTCTTGCTTTGACGATTAATTTGCTATATCCTTTCTCTTGAGCTACTCGTTTTATATAATCGGTCATCGTTTGTATTTCTCCGCGGTAGTCTTCTACTCGTAAACGCTGGTTAAAATCATCAAAAATGGCGTGTGCAACAAATGTTTCTTCATGAATGAAACGATCCATCTTCCATTCTCCTTTCCCGTTTATCAATAGAGAGAAAAAGCCTAACGACATTGTTAGGCCTTTTCACACTTTTCCATTACATTCCATCCTTCGATTAACTGTTCATCGATAATGACAAGTAGCAGTAACAAACAAATAACATTACTGTATAAACGAGCGCTTAAAACGATAACACCTTTTAATCGCTGTTCATAACCGTTTCGCTCTGGGTCAGCTGCTTTTGACAATTTATACACCCGTTGCCCATTTCAAAATAGGAGCCTTCTGGCCTATTTAAGATAAAAGGAACAACTCATTCCTTGTCCCCCTTTGTTTCTGCGATTTCACACCAATCGAGTATCGTTAACGCTATCATTTCCGCTGCTTCAAAGACACGATCAATTTCAATGTATTCATTTGGATAATGGGCCACGGCTGTCGTACCGGGACCAAACACAACGGTCGGAATTGCCCCGACTTGTGTTAACAATCCACCATCCGTTCCCCAAGGAGAGGCTTCAATGATTGGTTCTTCTCCTTTGACTTTGCGATAGGCTCCGATGAGGGTATTCATAAGCGGATGTGTTTCTTCGATGGAACTTGGTAACCATTGCGCTCCGAACCATTCAAGCTGAATAGGATACATACGAAACCACTCATCATGTTCATTGAGTGAGCGGATCGTTTCTTCCATCTCTTGTTTCGCGTGTTCGATCGTCTCGTTCGGAGCCACTCCCATTCTTCCTTCGAGGATGACGCAATCCGGTACGGACGAAGGCCACGTTCCTCCCTTAACAGTTCCGATATTGATGGGAATCGGAATCGGAGTATTTTGATAAAACGGATCGCGAATATGAGCGTTTCGCTTCACCTCTAGTTGTTCGATATACTCAAAAACAATCCATGTCTTTTCAAGCGCACTGACTCCTTCATAGCGGGTGCCACCATGCGCTGATTTTCCACGAACGGTGAGGCGGAACCAAAGAGAGCCTTGTTGCTTTGGAAATACTTTCATATTCGTTGGTTCTGGGACGATGGCTCCGTCGGCTCGATAACCTCGTAAAATCGCTGCTAACGTTCCGGTACCGCCACTTTCTTCTTCAATGACGCTTTGAAAAATCACATCCCCCTTTAGACGAATGCCAAGCGATTGAATTGCTTCGATTGCCAAAAGAAGCGACACCGTTCCTCCTTTCATATCGGAAGCACCTCGACCGTACAATTTTCCATCTTTTACATCCCCGCTGTACGGGTCGACTTCCCACTGTTTGACATCTCCTTCCGGAACAACATCAATATGACTATTTAAAATAAGGGAGCGACCGCCACCTGTTCCTTTCCATACAGCGACGACGTTTGGACTATTGGTAAAATCGAAACGCGAGGTCACAAAATATGGATGATGTTTCAATTGATTGATATCCGGCTCCCATATATCAATGTCTAATTGTAATTGACGACACTTTTCAATGATGAGCGCCTGTGCAGTCGCTTCGTTTTCTTGTGTGCTCGCCTCTTGAACGAGTCGCATTAATAATTCAGTACCTTCTTTTCGATGCCGGGAAAACCAGTGATGAAGCAGCTGTTGTGCATTTCTCACTCTCCCATCCCCTTTCTACTCAATCCGTTTTAACGTACTGGCGATGCTCAATGGAGCAGCCGTATACGAAATCACATCTTCAACATCATACGGAGCCATCACTTCCGTTAATAAAAGCCCCTCGTCTGTTACCTCGATAACAGCTCTATCGGTAATGATCATGTTCACACATCGTCTAGCGGTAAGCGGTAACGAGCACTCTCTCACAATTTTCGGCTCACCGTCTTTATTGACATGACTCATCACGACAATGACTTTTTTTGTTTTTTCTGCCAGTTCCATCGCTCCGCCCACTCCCGGAACACGTTTTCCCGGAACCATCCAATTCGCTAAATCTCCTCGTTCGCTCACCTGTAAGCCCCCAAGCACAGTCACATCAATGAGTCCTTTGCGAATCATCGCAAAAGCGGTCGCGCTGTCAAAATACGAAGCGCCAGCTACGACGGTCACGGGATACCCTCCGGCATTGCAAAGGTTCGCATCTTCCTCTCCTTTTTTTGGGCTTTTTCCGATGCCAAGAATGCCGTTTTCTGCTTGAAACACGATACGTCTTTCATTTGATAAAAAGTTCGGGATGAGCGACGGAATCCCAATTCCAAGGTTCACAATCATCCCGTCTGTTAATTCTTGCGCGGCGCGTTTCGCGATACGTTCTCTTACTCCCATATCCATTTCCAGTTCACCCCATTGCTTTGCACAATATAATCAACAAAAATACCAGGCGTTACAATTTCTTCAGGCTCCAATTCTCCAAGAGGTACGATTTCTTCCACTTCAGCAATCGTGATCGTCCCGGCCATTGCCACTAGCGGATTTGTATTGCGAGCGCTTTTATCGTAAATTAAATTGCCGAACGGATCGGCTTTTTTTGCATAGACAAGGGAAATCTCTGCTGTTAGTGGCAATTCAAGGAGAAAACGTTTTCCATCCACTTCAATGGTTTGCTTTCCCTTAGCCAACCACTCATGATCCACACCGATATCGACAAGAATCCCTCCTAACGCCGCACCCCCTGCACGTATTCGTTCGATAAGAATGCCTTGCGGAGAAAATTCCACTTCCAGTTTTCCTTCATGCAATAATTTCCCAGCAATAGGATTCGAACCAATATGAGAAACGATCGCTTTTTTGACTCGCTCTTGGCTCACTAATGGACCGACGCCGATATGAGGAAAGGCTGTATCATTACAAATAAGCGTAATATGCTGCACCCCTTTATCAAGGATTGCTTGAAGGAGAGACGGCGGAGAACCGATGCCACCAAATCCCCCGACCATTAATGAACAGCCGTCGTTAATTCGCTCGACTGCTTGTTCAATGGTCACGATTTTTCCGTACTCATTCTTCATCATCGCCATCACGATCATTTCCTTTCATCCAAGTCGGAAGTTCCGTTTCGATTTGCATAAATGTGTTCTCGAGTAGTTGCACTAATTCAGTAATTTGCTCGCGTTTGATGGTTAGTGGTGGAGCGATGATAATGGCCGCTCCATCTTTTCCGTTCCCTGAAGCAGATGGATAAACAAGCAAGCCATTTTCTTGCGCTTTTGTCACTACTGTTTCTGTAAAAGCAAGGGCACTTGGCAGCATTTCTTTCGTTTCCGGATGAACAAATTCGAGGCCAATGAGCATCCCTTTTCCGCGAATATCACCGATCCACGAAAAACGCGCTTGTAAAGACTGCAGTTGTTCTAACAAATACCCCCCCATTTCTTGTGCGTTTTTGACAAGGTCATGTTCTTCGATATATTTGAGAACCGCTAATGCAATCGATGCGGACAGTGGATTAGCGCTTAATGTATGACCGCTCATCACAACGCCGGAGCCGCGCAAAATCGGATCAATGATTCGCTCGCTCACTAATGTGGCGGCAATCGGTGTATATCCCGCTCCTAGCCCTTTGCCAAGCGTGATAATGTCCGCTTGCACGTTCCAATGTTCAAGCGCCATCATTTTTCCCGTCCGTCCAAGTCCGGTCATGACTTCATCGGCGATAAATAAGATGTTATAGCGATCACAAATGTCACGAATACGTTTGTAATATTCGTCGGGTGGTGTGATCGCAGCCCCGGCAGCTCCGATAATCGGCTCAGCAATAAAAGCAGCAATATGCTCTGCGCCAATCCGAACAATCGCTTCTTCCAGATCTTTCGCACATCGTAACTGACAAGATGGATACGAGGAATGATAAGGACAACGGTAACAATAAGGTGGAGAGACAGATGGGAAATCTTCTAATAGAGGAACAAATCGTGCCCTACGCGTTGGGTGACCAGACATCGAAAGCGCCCCGAGCGTAATGCCGTGATAACTGAACCAGCGTGATAAAATTTTGTTTTTTCCTTTAATCCCCTGTTCTTGCCAATATTGAATCGCGATCTTCATCGCGGTTTCGGTTGCTTCTGAGCCACTATTGACAAGAAACGTCCAATAATGAACATCTCCGGAAACAAGTTCATTTAGTTTCTTCGCAAGCTTTTCGGCCGCTTCGCTTGTAAACTGTGAACGATAGACAAACGCTACTTTTGTCGCTTGTTCATTCATTGCATCAATGATTTCTTGTACACCATGACCAAGATTCGCTGTTACAGCCCCCGAACAGCCGTCTACATATTTTTTTCCGGTCGTATCATACAAGTATACTCCTTTTCCATATTGCACCGTTGGATATATGTGATGAAGGTGAGGCTTAATTAAATGTGTAGCCGCCATTAACTGCTTCCCCCCTTGAATGAATCCATACAACTTCCTCTCTCTTTAGTGAAATGTTATGATACAAAAAGCTTTTTCATGAAAAAGAAAAAGCGACTCTTTCAAGTCGCCTTATTTTTTGTTGCCATAATGCTTTTATGAATCCAAATCGCTGCTTGTGCCCCTTCCCCCATCGCAATCGCCACTTGTTCGGAATGGACGCCGATGTCACCTGCTGCCCATACGTTCGGAACGTTTGTTTGTTTCGTTCTCGCATCAGTTGGGATATGTTTATTTTCTAGCCGTTCGATTCCGAGTTGTTTTGCTAACTCGGTATTGACTTTGTTATTTCCAAATGCAATAAATCCCCGTTCTCCAGTAAGTACGGCACCACTTTGCAAACGAACACCATAAAAAAACGGACCTTCTGTTACTAAAACAGATTCAATCGGTTCGCGTATATAGCGAATTCCTTGTTGTAATAATTGCTGTTGTAAATCAGGAGAAAGTTCTTCTCCATCGTGGTTGACGTACGTAATATCATTCGTCCAATAAAGCAACGTTAGCGCCATATTGGCCCCAGTGTTTCCCGCTCCTAGCACAATGACCTTTTTGTTCTTGACCTCATACCCGTCACAATCAGGACAAACGTAAATGCTTGTTCCTAAGCAAGGAATAATGTTATCAATTGGCGGAATGCGATCTTTTACTCCTGTCGCTAATAAAAGCCGTTCTGCTTCGTACGTTTGTCCACTTTTTCCAAATAATAAAAATGCTTCTTGTTTCTTTTTCACTGCAATAATCTCATCGCTTGCAAAACGAACATGGAGTTTCTCTGCCTGTTGTCTTCCGAGCATTCGCAATGTTTCGCCGCTCACTCCATCCGGCCATCCAAGCAAATTATGATAAGCGCGGCAAAGGGTCGAACGTCCATCGTTCGCATCAACAACAAGAACGCGATGTTGATAACGACCGAGTTGAATCGCGGCCTGTAATCCGGCAATACCGCCGCCGATGATCATACATTCGTATCGTTGTTTCACTCTCTCACTCCTACTATATCACTTCGTTTTTAGTGTAGCTCGTTTGCGTTGTTTCATTCATTTCTATTCCGTTTCTCAGAAGTGTATAAAACTAGCTTCCATCATGAAAACATAAAAAGGGATGTCTCGTCATTGTTGAGACATCCCTTCATCATCAATTAACCAATTATTTGAGGTTCACCGGCAAAATCAATTTCAAAACCAAGATCTTCTAATATTTTATAATCTTCTGTTTTTTCTTGACCTGCTGTTGTTAAGTAATCACCGACGAAAATCGAATTAGCCGCATATAAGCCTAATGGTTGAAGGCTGCGCAAATTGACTTCCCTTCCCCCGGAAATACGAATTTCTTTCGTCGGATTAATATAGCGGAATAACGCTAGTACTTTTAAACAATAGCGCGGATTCAATTCATCAGTCCCCGCAAGCGGCGTTCCGTCAATCGCATGTAAAAAATTAACCGGGATCGAGTCGGCATCCAATTCTTTTAAACTTCTGGCCATGTTGATGACGTCTTGCTTCGTTTCTTTCATGCCGATAATGACGCCCGAGCAAGGCGAGATCCCTGCTTCTTTAACCGTCTGCACCGTTTTTACGCGATCATCATATGTATGCGAAGTGGTGATGTTTGGGTGATGCTCTTTCGAAGTATTAATGTTGTGATTATAACGATCCACTCCAGCTTCCCTCAGACGTTTTGCTTGTTCCGGCTTCAAAATGCCTAAACAGGCGCAAATTTTCAACCCAAAACGTTCTTTGATTTCTTTCACGGCAGAAACCACCGTATCGATTTCTTTCTCGCTCGGTCCTCGTCCGCTCGCGACGATGCAATATGTACCAACTTGAAGACGGTATGCTTCTTCCGCACCGCGTACCAACGTTTCTTTATCAAGCATTTTGTACGTTTTTACCGGAGCTGTAGAAACAGCTGACTGCGAACAGTAACCGCAGTTTTCTGGACACAGTCCCGATTTTGCGTTAATAATCATGTTTAGTTTTACTTTGTTCCCAAAATAGGTACGACGAATGTTGTAAGCCCCTTGTAGCAACAACAATAACTCTTCATCTGGGCAATCTAAAATCGTTTCTGCTTCTTCATTCGTAATTTCTTCTCCCGAAAGGACACGGTTGGCTAACGCTAACCAATCTTGCATATTTCCTCTCCCCCTTCCATCTGATTACATTTATCGTATGGCAAACGAAGATATATTGTCAACCTATATATAAAAAAAGTTAACTATTATTTCTCTAAAAAGGATGGGCGTCATCTCCATCCTTTTTACGTCGTTACTTTTTCGACGATATCGCGGGCAATCCATACGCCACAGGCACTTGCTTGTGCCAGACCGCGCGTAATGCCCGCGCCATCTCCGCCTACATAAAGTCCAGAAATTTCTGTTTCGAAACGGTCGTTTAATTTTGGGCGAGCGGAGTAAAATTTTGCCTCTACTCCATAAAAAAGTGTATGTTCCGAAGCAAGTCCAGGCGTCACGTGATTCAATGCCTCGGTCATTTCGATTAAACTTTTCATCGTATTATACGGCAGCACAAGCCCTAAATCGCCCGGAACGGCTTCTTTCAATGTTGGTTCAATAAAGCCTTCTTTAATGCGTTTCTCCGTTGAGCGTCTTCCTTTTAAAATATCACCGTATTTTTGAACAATAACACCACCGCTTGATAACGCATTGGCAAGCCGCGAAATTTCATGAGCATATTCATTCGGTTTATCAAACGGATCGGAAAATTTATGAGACACAAGTAACGCAAAGTTCGTGTTGTTGCTGCCAAGCTTCGGATCTTTATAAGCATGACCGTTTACCAGCATAATACCGGAATGGTTTTCAACAACAACATGCCCCGATGGATTGCTGCAAAACGTACGAACTTGGGTGCCGACCGATGTGTTAAAAATAAATTTCCCTTCATATAGGTGTTCATTAATTTCTTCCATGACAATGTTCGATGTTTCGACGCGTACACCGATATCGACTTGATTATTGATCATGCGAAGACGACGTTTTTTTAAAATTTTGGTGAGCCATGCCGAGCCATCGCGTCCAGGGGCAATGACCACTTTTTCCGCTGTGATGGTTTCTCCGCTTTTAAGAACAATTCCAGTGACACGATAACGATCATTTTCTTTTTCGGTGAGAATATCCTCGACTTCTGTCGCAAATTTCATATCGATTCGTTCGCGCAAATATTCAAAAATACTTTTTAAAATTTCTAAATTTTGTTCCGTTCCTAAATGGCGGACGTATGCCCGTAGTAGTTTTAATCCAACCGCATAGCCGCGTCGTTCGATTTCTTTTACCTTTTCCGTCATTGGATTCGTCATCGTTTCAGTCGCGCCGTGTTTTAAGTTAATATCATCGACGTATCGAATCAGTTCAATGACCGTTGAAGCCGGTAAGTAATCCGTCATCCAGCCGCCAAACTCGCTTGTGATATTAAATTTTCCGTCAGAATACGCTCCAGCACCGCCAAAGCCATTCGTAATCGAACAAGCCGGTACACAACCAGCATACTCTTTTTTTCCAGCCGGTGGCGGACATTTCTCGACCTTTTTCTGAAGAATCGGACAATTACGTTTATAAATGTCATGTCCTTTATCGATAAGAAGAACATTCGCTCCTTTTAATTTTAACGTTAATTCATAACAAGTAAAAATTCCGGCCGGTCCAGCGCCGACAACAATGACATCGTAATGCGACTTCATGAATAAATCCTCCAAATCATTATTTTTCCATTTGTAACTATAACAGGGATTGTATAGTCCGTCAACTATAAAAACGAACTTTTTTGTTAATAAACTTGTTCAACGTTCGTTTTTTCAAACTTGTTTTTTAAACAAAAACTTGATAACTTGATAGAGTACTAAAAAGAAAGGAAGTGAAAACATGAAGTTTTTTGTAAAAAATTTTATAAATGGCGTATTAACGATTGTGCCGATTATTTTGGCAATATATGTGTTTTTTAAAGTATTTACATTTTTTGATGGGTTATTAGGAAAGTATGTAAAACCATATCTTCATGACGATTACATACCGGGAATCGGCATTGTATGTACGATTTTACTTCTTACCGTTCTTGGATGGCTATCGACGCAATATATTAGCGGGCGATTGATTAAACTCATCGACCGTCTATTAGAAAGCATTCCGTTGATGAAAACGGTCTATTCTGTTCTAAAGGATACGGTTGCCTCGTTTGTTGGAGAGAAACGATCGTTTTCTAAGGTTGTGCTCGTTGAGTTGCCGAATACAGAGATGAAATGCATCGGCTTTATTACATCGGAGGAAATAGAACATTTGTTTCATCCACTGAAAGACTATGTTGCGGTCTATATTCCACAAACATTTCAAGTGGCAGGAATTACCGTATTGGTTCCAAAAGCGCAAATTGAAGTGATTGATATAAAGCCAGAGGAAGCAATGAAATTTGTTCTTTCGGGGGGAATGACATCGGTAAAAAATAAAGGGCTGGCCCAAAAGTAGTGGGACAGCCCTTTTTCTCTTAAAAATATCGTTTTTTCCAAAAGATAAGTGCTGTAATACTTGATAATAAAGCGGAAAGAAACATAGGCATCAAAAAAGCATGTGGAGAGTGTTGATAAGGGATCGGCACGTTCATCCCATAAAAGCTAGCGACCATCGTTGGCAACGATAAGACAATTGTAACGGCCGTTAAAAATTTCATGACAATATTTAAATTATTGGAGATGACAGAGGCGAAGGCGTCCATCATACCACTTAAAATGCTGCTATAGACTTCCGCCATTTCAATCGCCTGTTTATTTTCAATGATGACATCTTGCAATAAGTCTTGGTCATCTTCATACATTCGCAAATAGTTAAGACGCATCAATCGCTCCATGACGATATTGTTCGCTTTTAGCGATGTCATAAAATATACTAAGCTTTTTTCCATGCTCAACAATGAGAACAACTCTTGGTTTTTCATTGATTGATGCAGTTCTTTTTCAATTTCACTCGTTCTGCGATTGATTTGTTTTAAATAGCGCAAATAGTAAGTAGAAATCATATAAAGCATTTGTAACGCAAATCTTGTTTTCATAAACGTATAGAAATTTTTGATTTTATTGTTCGCAAATTCCTCAAAAATCGGATTTTCTTGTAGACAAACGGTAATAAAACATGTATTGGTGATAATCATGCCGATTGGAATCGTCTCATAAATCGGTCCATCGACTTCATCATGAGTGATAATCGGAATGTCGACAATAATTAATACGTGATTATCTTCTTTTTCCACACGTGAACGTTCTTCGTCATCAAGAGCGTCTTTAATCGAATCGATAGGAATATCTAGGTGATTCGCAATGTAACCAATTTCTTCTTCCGTTGGAGCTACTAACTTAATCCAACAGCCATTTTTCAATTCATGAATTTCTTCAATTTTTCCGTTTGCGTTTGACAAATAGATTTTCATCATACGTACACTTCCTCCTCTGCAAGCGAGGAAGGTTACCATCTTTTCCTTTCAAACGGAGCTCGTTTTCGAATGGTGAGTAGCTCGTTCATTTGAAAAGAAAAAGATATCGCTTCCCCGCTATATTCCGGTTCTGGTTCGTTTGAACTTCGACTACTCATAAACGAAAACGTCACCCCTCTCCAAAAATTTCTGCCTTTATTAATAATAGCGTTGAAACAATGATTTGTATAGTAAAAAATTGTTTATTTTTTTAAAGAAAAAAGAAGCAACCGTTTTCATAACGGTCACTTTACTCACTTGCTTGCGTCGTGTTGAAAAAATCTTTTTCGCTTTTTTTCTCTTTTGACGAAGATGGTTGTTTTGTATGTTTCTTCTCCATTATGCCGTCCGATTCATAGCTTAACCGAAATGTTTCCGGCTTTTTATCCATGTTATTGCTCCTTTCTTTTCGTCATCGATATCTTTACTTTACGTAGAAATGGAACGATTTAGTCAAAAATGTCATCGGATGTTCATGGATTTTTTTACATATTGTTGGAGAGTAACTTATAATAGGGATAGGGAGGTTATCTAAATGGAAATTATGATCAAACCAAAAGCACTTGAATGGTACAAAGAAGAGTTAGACTTACACGAAGGAGATTTTGTTCGTTTTTTTGCTCGTTATGGTGGATGCAGCACGGTGCAAAAAGGATTTTCGCTTGGAATTAATAAAGAAGCTCCTCTCCATCCGGTGGCGCAAACAACAATCGATGGGGTGACATTTTTTATCGAAGACAATGATATATGGTATTTTGATGGGCATAATTTGATTGTTGATTTTAACGAGCAAGCGGATGAACCGGTTTTTTTAATCGAGTAAGAGTAAAAAAGCTAGCTTACTGATCAAAAGCTAGCTTTCTTTTTGATCACCGTAATGGTGCAACGGGAAACACAGACGAGCCGTTGTTGGTCGTCAACGATTTTAATGTCCCACACCATCGTCGTTTTGCCGCGGTGAAGAATCGTTCCTGTGGCCGTAACGATGCCGCTTCGTACCGCGCGAATGTGATTGGCGTTAATTTCAAGACCGACGACGCTTTCCGTTTCGTGGTCCACTAACGCATAGGCTCCAAGGCTTGCAACAGTTTCGGCTAACGCGACAGACGCTCCCCCGTGAAGCAAACCGAACGGCTGATGCGTGCGATGGTCAACCGGCATTGTTGCGACAATGTGTCCTTCTGCTAATTCGGTAATCTCAATTCCAAGCGCTTCTAACAATGTTCCTTTGCTCATTTCTTTCATTTCTTTTACGTCCATACAATGTTCCCTGATTACTAAAATCTATAAAAATCTAAAACCGCAACGGAATCAGGAAAACGTTGCCTACCGCTCGGATTCTCACCGAGTTCCATCAGGAAGGAAATCTCCTTGTCATTCACCTGCTGTGAAAGACACCCCGTGGTTCGCTGTGAGCGACGGCATATGTCGTGCACCATTCCTTCCATTGGTCAGTACACGACAACGATTTTAGTAACCAAGTCTACACCTCCTTTAAAATAAATGGAATCGCTCCAAATGGTCGATAAGCCCTTCTTTCTGTAAAATCTCTTTTTGTTTTTCTCCTAATAAGTCAAAATGAGGGAACGAATCACGCTTATGAATCCATTCTTGGCGCAAACCGTATCTCTTTCCCCAAGCGATTAGTTTTTGGAGATCGCTACAGCCGACTTTTGTCACCGTCGTACATTCTGGAAAGCGAGGATCGTACCAAAAATGGGTAAGAAAAGCGATTTCCCCACTTTTTACTTTCTTCTTCCATATGTCTAATTCCTGCTTTCGAATTCCAAACGCCATATGTATCGCCTTACTTTTTTGCCCGCTCGTAAGCTTCGTGCCAATCTGGGAAGTATTTGCGAATTAAAATCGGTCGAAATGAATCACGTTTCACACAAACGTGTTGCGATTTTCCTGTGGCAGCGAGTTCGCCATCAGGTGTGAAAATTTCATATCCATATGTCACGCGAATACCATCGTATGCGTCAATCCATGTTTTAATTGTCGCAATTTCCCCATAACGAAGCGGCTTCTTATATGATATTTGTAAATCCGTCACCGGAGAAATAATACCTTCTTTTTCCATATCTGCATAATGAAACCCTAACTGCTTGATTAATTCTGTGCGTCCGACTTCCATCCAAATGAGGTAGTTGGCGTGATAAACGACCCCCATTTGGTCGGTTTCAGCGTAACGTACTTCGATTTGTTTTTCAGCGATTTTCATTTCGTTCCCCCCTTAGGTTATGTATTACTTTTATCTTACCATACGAATGAGAAAACGTTCTATTAATAAAAATGGAGTTACCCTATTTATCATAGGATAACTCCTGTATTGTTTATTGATAGCCGTTTTCGCGCGCTGCTGCCTCGTCTTTTATTTCTTCTCGCATCGCAGCAATGGATTCTTCGCGTCGTTGGTTTTTTGCTTCAATTTTTTCCCGTTCTTCCGGTGAAGAAAATTGCATCGTTTCATGTGCTTCTTCAATGTTTTCAATCGTATTTTGTACCATATCTTGTAATTTTTCTACGTTATCGCTACGATCATCTGGATTCGGGCGCTGATAAGCCATCGTCGTTCCTCCTTGATGCTAGTTGTGAGCTATTTTCAAATCACCAATAATCATGTTATGTTAACAAAAGTCATTCTCCTTTTGTTTGAATAACTTGGGCATGTTGTCCTGATTGGTCTTGCATTTGCTTCCCTTTATTGCCTCCTGCGGCACGAGGTTGGGTGCCTATATGGTTCGGGACGAAATGCTCGTTGCTTCCTTTTTGATTGGTCATAATCTCGCCTCCTCACCATCTAGTGTGTCCGGCTCGTGCAATGCTATACATCATTTATTCTGCCTTTTTTAGAATCCGTTCTTCCAGTTTTTGTTCAATTTTTTCCATCGCTTCACGGTCATTTAGTAATTTTTGTTTATTTTCCATTACCAATTCTTCAAATGTGAATTTACGATTTTTTCTCATGTTATTTTCCTCCCTCTTATTATTTATTGTAATTTTATTAATTACCAAAATAGATGAAATTTATTACAACTTTATGAAAAATAAAAAGAGCACCTTCCGTTTGGAATGATGCTCCTTAAAAGAGATTGTCGATCATTTCTTTCATTTGTTTATACGTCATTGGTCCAATGACTTTTTTGCGAATCACACCGTCACGATCGATGATATACGATGTTGGAATGGTTTGAATGTTGTATAACTTTAATACCTTTCCTTTTTCATCAAGCACAACTGGAAACGTTAATCCGTACTTTTTTATAAACGGTTCGACTTTCTCGCGCTGGTCTTGTGATGTTAAATGGACCGATAAAAATTCGACGTCCTTTTTATTTTCTTCATAAAACTTTTGCATCGCTGGCATTTCTTCTTGACACGGAGGACACCATGTTGCCCAAAAGTTGACAATCACTGGTTTGCCACGCAAATCAGACAAGCGAATCAGTTGATCATCAATCGTTTTTAACGCAAAATCAGGAGCGGTATCCCGAACTGAAAGACCTACTTCTTTGCTTTGTCCTGCCGCTAACGCCTGCCAGATTCCGTATCCGGTAAGACCAAGCAACAACATAATCGCAACTAGTTTTTTCATGTTCTTTATCCTTCCCTTCTCGAGATTCCCTACACTCCATTTAACCATAAAAACCCCGTTAAAAAAAGGGCTGTCGTAATGACAAGCCCTTGTTAATTAGCGAATATTTTTATGTTCATTTTTCATTTTTTTCGTTTCGACTTCGGCATAAGAAGCGAATTCATTGTTAAATCCGTTTTTTTGTTTTGCGTTATTGTTACGTTGTGCGTTAGCGTTCCCTGCTTTCGTGCGACCCATCTGACTCCCTCCTTTTCAAAAGGGTACATGTATAGTATGAGTGGATCGCAGAAAAATATGTTGTTACTTTTCTCCTGTCGCAATAGGATTATTTGAATACGAAATCCAATCGCTCCAGCTTCCAACATACAATTGTACATTCGTATAGCCAGCTTCGTATAAAGCTAACACATTCGGACAAGCGGTGACGCCTGATCCGCAATAAACGATGATTCGCTCTTGTTTTGGAATATGGGCAAACCGTTTTTCTTGCTCGCTCGTTTGCTTCCAATATCCTTCGTTTGTCACACTTTCACGCCAAAAGATGTTTTGTGCCCCCGGAATATGACCAGCCACACGGTCGATAGGCTCTTCCATCCCTAAATAACGTTTTCGCTCCCTTGAGTCGATAAGAACGGCTGACGATTGTTCAATAGCGTTTTTTACATCCGTGACAGTGGCAAAAAGCGATGATTGGCACACAGGAGTAAAGACTCTCTTTTCGACAGTAATGATTTCTTCCGTCGTTGGATATCCCGCTTCTTTCCATTTCGTATAGCCTCCGTCTAACACGTATACGTGCGGATGACCAAGATAGCGAAGCAGCCACCAAAATCGTGCCGCCATAGCTCCGTCTTGATCATCGTAAGCGACAACGGTTGTTTTTTCATCGATTCCGGCTGAAGATAGTTTCGCTACGAATTCATCGATGTTAGGAAGCGGATGTCTTCCACCATGCTGTTGCACCGGTCCAGATAAATCGGTTTCTAAGTCAAAATATAGAGCGTCAGGAATGTGGTCGTGTATGTACTCATTTAGACCGCGAGAAGGAGATCCCATATAAAAACGGCAATCGATAACGCGTACGCCGTCGTTGTGTAGCCGTTCAGCCAACCATTCGTGCGAAACAATGTATTTCATTCGGTTTACCCTCGCTTTTTTAACCGCTCGACATATTCTTTAACCATGTCGACGGTAACGTATTTTCGCTGTGGAACGATCCCTTGTTTGGCGAGCTCATTCATTTGTTTTGTGACTTCATTGATTTTTTCGACGGTAAACGGTTCGCCGTTTTGACAAAGCGCTACCGCTTCGCTAATGTATTGTTCCCGTTTTGCCTCCAGTTGTAAAAACCGCTTGACAATCGCATGTTGTTTGTTTGAATGAGCGGTTATTGCTTGATGAACCTCACTCATTTTGTTTCCCCTCTCTTTTTTGTTCTTTTTCCATTAATTTTTGAACGTGCGGCTTTGGTGTCCAACAATGAAACTGGTAGTACGGTTTTGTCTCATAGCTAAGCCGCTTGCAGTATACATAAAGCCCCTTGTCGCTTTTGTGAATTCCATAATGAATACACGTTGCACAAGCATGAAAGCGACTCATGTTCTCACTTCCCCCATTAAATATTTAAAAGCGACCAAGCAAGCTCATTTAGTTTTTGGGTATCCACCTTTTCCCTCTCTGGTAACTGATGGAGCTTTTGACTTGTTGTATAAACCATTTCCTCTAACATGGTCGGATTCGGTACATTCGTCATAAAGTGACGATCCATTTTCGCTTTCGTTAATAAATGAATAAGATTTTCTATTTGTTCGTCTGTATCTGCTAGCTCTATTAAAGCAAGCGGAGGAAGTGATACATACTTTCCGATCCATTTCATCGCTAAAGCTCCACGCAAGGCTTGTAAATACGTTTTTACATACGACTTGCTACAAACTTCCTTCTGCCGCAACTCTTTTACATTTTTCGTAGCCAATGACTCATAATGTTGGAATAACGTTCTCAATGAGTAATGAGCATAAATGATTCGCTTCATTTTACTGTAAAAATAATCATCCTTTTCATAAATAAGCGGTGAAGCCAACCATTCATAAAGTGAAGGATTGGACTTTTGACATAAGTCAAGCGCTTTAAAAAGATCCCAACCATGATATTCGATATCAGGCACCGTTTCGTCAACAATCACCTGACGAAACGGTTGGACAGATAAGTAAGATCGTAATGATTGGCTGAAAATAAACCGAACGTCATAGTCACTTTCGTCTGTTTCTGTTCCAATCGCGCGACTTCCAGCCTCACAAGCGTAGAGGATATGGATGTTATACGTTTTCGCTATTTGATTTAAATGCTCAATTACTCGTTCACGCATTTTGCCTCCTCAATCATTTTTCTTAATTGTGCCTCAATCATTTCTAAATGTTCAACATTCATCGGTTCTGTTAAGGCAACCGTTAGGCCTGTGAAATATTCTGTGACTTGTTTTTCTAAATCCATATTTAACTGCTGAACTGCTTTCATAAACTCCTCGATGTACTGTGCGGCAAGACGTTTTTCGTTTTCCGCTAAATAATCGGCAACTGGTTGTTGTAATTGTTTTTCTAATTCATCTTTCATCAATCGTTTTTCATCATGTTCAAAGAAAGCTTTCGCGTTCTTATAAAAAGATAACGCTTTTTTAAATCTTGTTTCATCGATATGCTCAAGCCCTATCGCGAATTCAGGAGTCGTAAATTCGTACGTTTCTAAATTGGAAATCGGAAGTTCCTTATGAATGAATTGAATTTCTTTCTCTAGTTTCACAAATCGCTCGTGCAGTTTTTTCACGATAAATTTTTCTACACGCAAGCTTGTTGCCCTCATTTCTTGAGCCAAGTCGAATCCGATTGAATTCAATAATTCTTGCAGACATGATTGTAGCGCTTTTTTTATATCTCGACCGTCTTCGCGTAATACAGCAGGGTTAAATGTTTCCTTAAACCAATCGTTATAACGTAGAAAAACACGCTGTTTAATATAATATACTAATTCTGAAATTTCTTGTTCAAGCGCACGAATGTCCGTTTCTGTTTCTGGCGTTCGAAGCAGTTCTGTAATAGCGACTTGATCTTCCTTCATTTTTTGCAGTTTCGCTTGCTTTGCCTCGATGCTTTGCTGCGACTCTGTAATATAATCAGAAAGGGTCATTCTTACGCGTTCAAGTTCCGCATAAGCGCTAGCGACCGCCAACGATGTTAACTCATCAATAATAAAATGAGTGAAGTCCGCTTCGAAACGACGTATTCCAGATTCCGTTAAAATACCATAACTTCTCTCCTTTTTCCCACCTGTTTTTTCATCGAGCGCAAAACGGCTTGATACAGGGTAAAGGCGCGGCTTTCTAATTCCAAAACGCACAAGCTGCTCTTCTACGTAAGAAAGAACGTTATCCAATTCTTCATAGGAATGAGCTAAATCAGCAGCATTCACGATAAAGAACATTTTATCCATGCTAAATGTGTCTTTCACGCGACCAAGCTGAATGAGAAATTCGCGATCTGCTTTCGAAAACGCATGATTATAATATGTCACAAACAACACCGCATCAGCATTTTTAATGTATTCAAAAGCGACGCCGGTATGGCGGGCATTCACTGAATCAGCTCCTGGTGTATCAACAAGCGTAATCCCTTGTTGTGTAAGTGGACAATCGTAATAAAGTTCAATCCATTCGACAAAACATGCTTTTGCTTCGTCTGCTACATACTCCCCGAACATGTCCAAATCTACTTGCAGCATTTGTCCAAGATGCGATTGAATCTTTTCGTATCCTTCGACAACTGCCTTGATAAAAGAATAATGAGGTTTTTCTCTTGCATCAACAGATTGAACTTGCAGTGCTTTTTGACTCATTATAAACGCTTCTTCAAGCGTCTGTGCTTTCAGATCAAAATAGCGTAGAGATGATTGTAAATCTTTATAAATTTGTTCCCTTGCTTTTAATTGTACAATTACAGTGCCGTGCGGTCGTTCCATTGTCGGCGGCACAATTTTATTGATCGTTGCCGTAGTCGGATTGGGTGAAACCGGCAACACTTTTCCGCCAATTAACGCATTGGCAAATGAAGACTTTCCTGCGCTGAATGCGCCAAAAAGAGCAACGGTAAAGGAGCGATTTTCTAATCGTCTCGCTTTTTCCGTCAATTCTTTTACAAATCGATTCATTCCTTTAACATCGGCGATCAGCTGGGCAGTACGATATAAATCCTCTGCCGCTTTTTGCGTTTTCTGGCTTATTTCTCCTTGAGTACTAACTGAACGTTCCGTTTCATTAGAAGGATGAACATCTTCTACCTTTTTGTTGTTTACTATGTCGGCTTCTTGTTTACTTGTACGAACGACAAATGTTTCTTCAACTAACTCAGAAATTCGTTCATTTTTCATCATCTCTGTCATTTCTTCTTTTTCAACAAACTGAAGAAGTTTCCTATACATTTGATTACGTTTTTGTTTTAGTTCATCTAAGCGTTTCTTTACGTTCATTTGTTCTATTTCTTTCATCAAGTTACCACGCAATGCTTGAACATCTGCATCCGCTTTCTCCTGCCATTTCGCAATAGCTTGCTTAAATATACGCATAGCCTCGTTTCGATAGCGTTTTTTAAATTCATTGGCTACATCGCTCGTATATGTCAAAATATAATCTCCCGTTAAACCAGCGCCTTTTTTCACGATACTTGCCAATAAATCTGCAGTAAATGTTACGGTAAGTTGCTGCGCCTCTTTAACTAAGTCGTTGTCCATGATCTCATGTTCTCTTATGAAGCGGCTCAGTAGCTCTCGTACATGCCATTCCATTTGCGAACGAACCTTTTCTTTGACATTCTCGTAAAAGGCTTGTAAACGTCTTTCGCGTTCAGCCGCCGTTTTCGCTTTTGAAAAGAACAGTCCGACTTTAAAGTCCGGCTGTATTGATTCAATGAAAGAACGGGCAAGCTCTCGTGTTTCAAAAGGCATAATGTACGCATGTTCTAACACGTTTTGCAGCTCTTGGCGAAATTGACTTTCCATCTTTAGACGTTGTTTTTCAATTTTGTCGATTTCATTTTGTAAATGCTCAACCCGGTTAGGTAAAGCGTCGTCATTTACATCCACTTGCAAACGTGATGTTAATTGCTCTTCTTCTTGTGCATCTTTTTCTTGCAAAAAGAAGAGATGATCATGAAGCAGTTGTTTAACAGCGTTTTTCGTACTTGTTTCAAGCCGCTCCTCTTTTTCGCTGAAGAGCGTTTGCAAAAAAGAGGTGAGTCGATTAAATTCGTTATGTGGCAATTGATGTTGTTTCAATGAAGTGAAGAAAAGTTGTTCTACCTTTACATTCCAATCACGAAAAGCTTGAATGACCGATCGTTTAAAATCAGAAAATGTCAATTCCTCGTCGCGGTGTTTGTCTATTTGATTGACGATCAGATATACAGGTTTGCCGTGGTCCGTTAGTTCTTTCGTGAATTGAAAATTAAGCTCCGATTGAACGTGATTATAGTCCATTACATAAAACACAACATCAGCTAAATGAAGCGCTGATTCGGTCGCCAAGCGATGAGCATCATCAGTCGAATCAATTCCCGGTGTGTCCATGATGACAACACCTTTTGGTATTCGATCTGTGTTATGACTGATTTCAATAGATTCTATCGTGTCTCCGTCTTTACAGTATGATTTAATCTCCTCATAGTTGTATGGCGCTGGATATTCAATCGGTGGTTCATGCTTGTAAAAAACTCGTGCATATTCTCTTCCTGACTTTACTTTTACAAGATTGGCACTTGTCGGAATCGGACTCGAAGGCAATATTGTTTCTCCAATTAATTCGTTTATCATACTCGATTTTCCCGCTGAAAAATGTCCGCAAAACGCAATAATAAACTCTTCTTTGTGCACCTTTTTTATCAATTGCTTCATTTTTTCAGCATTTGCCCGATCCCCTTGATTCATTAGTTCCTCATAAAGGTAAAAAAGCTTTGTAAGCCATTGCTGTAATGAATGTTTTTGCATCGATTGAACCATAAATCAAACCCCTTTGTTCCCTCAACATGATATACAATCATTTTACTGTATTTACGCTCCTTTCCCAATAAAAAAATTACAAAAAATCCCGCCAATTACTTGACGGGACGGAGTGGTAAAAAACGCGGACGGTCATGAAATGCGCTTTCGTAATTCGTCATTGTCAACAGTGCTTGTTCTTCTACGGAAATGCGAATCGATAATAGGAGTGCATTCAGCAAAGAAAAGAAAACCATTGTCCAATACGCTTGAAATAAAAGAGGAATGAGAATAAATTCCAACGTAACAATGAGATAGTTCGGATGGCGTAACCAGCGATATGGTCCTTTGGCGACTACTTTCGCATGTGGAAGGACGATGATTTTCGTATTCCAAAATCGCCCTAACGATACAATCGTCCATACGCGCAATAGTTGGACGAAAATAAATGAGCTGAGAAGAAGCGGCCACCACGGAGAAATGTTCATTCCTCTCCATGTCGCCTCGACTAAAAACGAAAGAAAAAATAATACATGCGTCAGAACGATGAATGTATAATGGCCGGTACCGAATTCTTTTGCTCCCATTGCTTTCAACAAACGCTCGTTTCGCTTCGCTATATATAGTTCGCCAATCCGCTCACACACAATGAAAAGAAAGAACGCGAAAAAAGCCAATTTTCTTCACTCCCAACGCAATAATATTAATTCCGCGCTAAATCCCGGACCGAGCGCCAACATCAGTCCGTATTCACCTCGGTCAACGGGTGCTTTCATAAATTGTTCCAATACGAAATAAACAGTCGCCGAAGACATATTTCCGAACTGGCGTAAAATAGAAAACGATACGTTTAATTTTTCTTCGTTAATCCCTAGAGCTTGCTCGTACGCTTTAATCACTTTTTTCCCGCCCGGATGAGCAATAAAATGAGCAATATCGCCTATAGAAAGATTATATCGTCGTAAAAACGCTTCGACATTAGGCTTTAACCATGAACAAATAAGCGACGGGATATCTTTGGAAAAAATCACAAAAAAGCCGTCATCGCGAATATCCCACCCCATCACCTCTTCCGCATTGTGCATCAATATCGATTGCGAAGCGACAATGCGCGGCAATACTCGCTCGTTTAACGCACGATCGCCGGCGACGCAAATGCAAGCAACTCCATCAGCAAAAAGCGACGTTCCGATCAAATTGCTTTTGGAATGGTCATGTGGTTGAAACGTTAAACTGCAAAACTCCGCAGCAATAACAAGTACTTTTGCGCTTGGAAACGCGAGGCAATACTCATAGGCGCGCGCTAATCCTGCTGCTCCTCCGGCACACCCTAGCCCCCAAATCGGTATGCGCTTCGTGTAAGGAGAAAACGGAAGCACATTCATCATTCGCGCTTCAATGCTTGGGGTAGCTATTCCTGTAGTCGATATATAAAAAATGGCCTCAATTTCGTCATACTGGATTGGCGTAGGTAAAAAGTCTGGATTGTGTAAACAACGATGAACCGCCTCGCAACTATATCGGACGGCACTTTCAATATATACATCATTTTTTTCTGAAAAACGGTGCTTATGTTTATACCAGTCTAAAGGTTGGACAAAGAAACGTGACTCAATCCCGCCATTTTCAAATACTTTCATGAGTCGGTCAATATGCGAAAAAGAAGATTGAAATAGTTGTTTCGTATATTGGCGAACCTCCTCTTGCTTCACTTGATAAGGTAGTGACGCGGTTCCAATCGAAATAATCGCTGGCATAATAACACCTCTATGTTGAAGTAACTACAGTTAATATTCCCATAAAAGTGATATTTATAAAAAATTGTTTTATTTTTGCTCTATTATTGGATCGAACAAAGATAAATATATGGATGAATCGAAAAACTTCTTATGATAAGAAGCAACTCATATAGAAGGGAAACCGTCTTTTATGTCTTTTTTCATGATAATAAAAAACGCCACCTCATTTTCTTATCGATTTAATAAGAAAATGTAGATGACGTACTAACGTATTTTTGTGTTTAATATTTTAACAATCTAATTTTAATACCAATTCGCATAGGAATTGGTCTTTTTATTTTTATTGTTTTATCTTATAAAATCGCAACTAAATAGCATACCAATTAACAGAATGACAATAATTATTGTCACCGATAAAATTGATGTGCCAAAATTATTGCTAATTTGTATGCTAAAATGATTGTTATTTTGATGGGTGATATTATTTACTTAAGAAAAATCATCTTGCAAATTACAGGATGATTTTGTGAAGGTTATGTGGAATTTTATGTTAATATGTTTGTAGAGGTTATTCAACTCCCATGGAAGAAGGAATTACCTTCCTTCATTTGTGGTGAAGCTCGCTTCATAGTTGGCTAACGGGGCAGTCTAACTCAATTAGAGTCCTTAAAAAACTGTAATGCCATTCTGCAATGTAATCGTAAATTTGATTCAAAATTTAAATTTTTCACCTAAAACGTGGTTAAGTGTTTTCAATCTACGTACCATGTTATAGGTATATCCGCTAAGAAACTGCGGAAAATCTAAGGCATTTTTTTGTATTTTATTAAATTTCCAATAACATTTCATCCGAGAAAAGAGGTACTAGCGACAGGATTAACGAGCATGGATATAGTTCCAGTACTTATTTTTGACGGAGAATAGCCTATTATCGGATAACAATATACGGTCTCATCATCTCATAATCCTCGTGCTCCAAGATATGACAGTGCCATACATACAACCCTGTATAAGGACCAAACTTCATGATAATTCGAGTTACCTGGTTAGGATTAGCTCTTACTGTATCCTTCCATCCTCGTTCTTGTGGTTCGGGAGGAATCGCCGGACCCGTATAATGGATAATTCTCTCCTTTTTAAATTTTTCTACATCGAAATTTCTCCGGTCTAATATTTGAAAATCAATTAAGTGAAGATGAATAGGGTGTGTATCCGTAGTTAAGTTAATTAGATACCATATTTCGGTTGATCCTAATTTTGGATTTTCTGTTATGGGGTCATCCCACTGTTTATTATCCAATAGCATGAATTCACGACCGTACTTATCCATATTATCATTTAATGTTAGGTATCGTATCTTTGAAGCTGACTGTTCTTTTATTTTTGGAAGAGGCCCCATATAAGACGGTATAACACTCGTATCAATATTTGAAAGAGGAAGAGTCACTCTAAACTGCATCACAGTACCTGTATTTTCATCTGGCGGATCTCCGGTTGGAAAAGGAGCGGGGGCATCATTTGTCATGATAATATTCTTGCCCTCAAGATTGGTAAAATCAATGATCACATCTGCTCGTTCTGCAGGTGCCAACGTGATTTCTTTGACTCCTATCGGGTGTTGCATTAATCCTCCATCCGTCCCGATTTGATAAAAAAGTTGTCCCGAATCAAGCTTTAGCCTATAGAAACGGGTGTTAGATGCATTTAACAGCCTGAATCGATATTTACGGGGTTCCACTTTTAGATACGGCCATACTTTTCCGTTCACCAAGATGGTATCTCCAATAAATTCAGGAACTATCGACGTTTCTAATTCCGGGACTGGTTTTTCTGGTTGCTTCGGGTAATAAAGAGAACCATCTTTATTAAAAGTCTTGTCTTGTATCATAAGAGGGACCTCATATTTCCCACTTGGTAAATTCAATAAACGTTCCCGATGATCTCTGATAAGATAGAATCCTGCCAATCCAGCATACACATTGAGCCTCGTGATACCAAGCGCATGGTCATGATACCAGAGGGTGCAAGCTCGATCGTAATTATCATATCGATATATTTGCTTTCTAAAATATGGACCGACTTGCTTGAATCCCTTTGTAAACCAAGCCTCCGGGTAGCCATCGCTTTCCCATTCAACACTAGCACCATGTACGTGTACCACCGTTCGTACTTCCGGTACATCTACATGGGCACCATGCACCGTATAGTCTACCGGCAAAAGATGCTTATCTGGAAGATTGTTGATCCATTTAATAAACACTTTTTCTCCGCTCTCTACTTCAATTGTAGGTCCTGGATAGCTGCCTTCATAGCCCCATACAGTTGTATCATTTAGCTCACTATGGAGTGATTGCTTAAATTCCGTCATATTCACTTCATAATAAGTATGAAACTGATCTTTCCATCGAGGTTTTAAAATAGGGGGAATGGGAAGTTCGTCTACAAATTTAGAGAGAATCATTTTTGGGGGATTTGCTTCCTTACTGCCACATTGGTTTTCAGGTGTGCATTTACATTGATCTCCACATTTACAATTTGGATTATTACAGTATGGGTTGGTACAGTGTTTGGAAGAGTTGTGCAAATTATGTGAAATGCCATCATTAATATTCATTCAGATTCCCCCATTTTCTTAATTTGTCGAATGAGAACTAAGCACTCTAGATCACATTAGGTTAATAAAAAGGCGAACAAAAAGCACGATTTTTATCACCCACTTACCAAGGAATTAAAGAAGCAGATATTAAGACGTTAACAAATGCAACATTAATATATAAACCTTCGAAGCCAGCCTAACTAACCCTTTTTTCTATAAAAGATATGCATAAACTTAAATATAATTTCCTTTTTCAATTATCCTTACCGTTGGGACACCACAGATTATGCAAGAAAAAATTTGGTTCTTACTCTGGAATCCAATAAAGCTACCATAAAAACAGCTCGAATCCGCCATTAAAGATTTTCGTTAGTAGGTACAAACCCCTCTGTATTAATTGTTCCCTCTCATCCTTTTGTGTTTGGTCAATAGCTGAAATCACCGAACCCACAGCTTGTATCCAGCTCCCATACACATCTAATGATTGCCCATCGTAATTGTTACGTTCATTATTTTCATTGTTTTTTTCTAGTTCATAAATTCCACCTATTGCTTGTAACAATATTGAATATTTGCTCAGGTGTATCTCTATGTTCTAATTCATCTGCAAGGGCAACTACTCCACCTAGAGCTTGAAGCCAATTCCCTTTAATGATTAATAACTGTTTTGTTTCTTCAAAAAATGTAATAATCATTCCCGCTATAACAGTGGTATTACCGATCGCCTGGACTTCATTCCCGATCTTTTCTAAAGAGATTGTTTCTTGACCATCTGCTACTAATGCATTCCCCGTTGCTTGCAGTACATTTCCATATAGTTTTGCTTTATATATGCCTATATAGAAACAGGTTTAAAAACCTATTAATCCGTCTATTTCACTCTTCAAGTCAAGCATATACTGTACTATCAAATAGTAAAGGGGGAATATAAATGCCAAAACCACAACCTCCTGATCTTAGACCAGGGGCTTTACGTAATCTTAGCGAGGCTATTCGCCATCTACAACAAGCTCGCCAAGACGTGATGAGAAGCCGCTTTGAAAGTGCCGAGTACCAAATTGGCCAAGCTCTTATAAATCTTGGCAATATTGATGCAACCCAGACCAATACGATTGCAGAAAATATTAAGGTGCCTCAAGTATCCCAATACAAGTAACATTAAACGAAATAGAAAAACAGTCCAGAGTTATTGAACTGTTTTTTAAACAATTTATCTCTTTAACGACAATTTTCCCATTATTCGTGGTGCTGGGTCAGTAGCATGGTAAGGGAAAACAGTTTAATGGAATTTAATTTCTATATGGTGAAAAAACTATTAAACAAGAGTTGAGGAGAGAAGAATTTTGTCAAGCAGGACTCCTAAAACATAAAGAACGCCTACTCTAAAATGATGGTGTTGCAAAACTAGAGTAAAAAACCAAAATTGTGCATGAGTATGCATAATTGTACATGTAGCAAATAGCGATGAAACCCGTACCACCGTGGCTGTTCCAACCCCTAATTAATGTTTTTTCCCTTAAACCTTCTGATTTTTTGGCAGAAAGAAAATAATCATATGCTTGCTCGAAATCAAACAACATTTGCTTACTTCCGTTCTCTGCTGCATCTCTAACTGTCAATCTTTTTCTTCGTTTCATAGCAAATAAAAAATGTCACCCCCGTTTTCTTAATCGATTCGATAAGAAAACGTTGATGACATGTAGCCGACATACTAACATATTTTTAGCCTAAATATGTTGGATATTTAAGAAGGGCAAAAAAGGTTTATGAAACTTTTTGTTGACTCAATTGAGATACAGTTTTCATTTCTTTTTTACCAGGAAGTACATTGAAAATGATATTAAGAACAACCGCAGTAATGCTCCCTGCTACGATACCGTTATCTGTTAAAATGCGGACGCTTGAAGGCATTTGTGAAAATAGATCAGGTACTACAGTTACTCCAAGACCCATGCCGACCGAGCAAGCAATAATTAACAAGTTTTCTTGGGAGGCAAATTCAACTTTGCTCAGCATCTTAATTCCATAGGCAACAACCATGCCGAACATCGCTACCATCGCTCCGCCTAATACAGGAGCTGGTATAATGGTTGTTACGGCGGCTACTTTCGGAATCAATCCAAGCGCTACTAACATAATACCAACCGTATAAATAACATTACGTGTTTTTATACCTGATAGTTGGACAAGACCCACGTTTTGTGAATACGTTGTGTATGGAAACGCGTTGAATAATCCACCAAGTAAAATCGCCAAACCTTCTGCACGGTATCCATTCGCTAGGTCTTTTTCGTTCAATTTCCGCTCGCAAATATCACTTAGTGCAAAATACACCCCCGTTGATTCCACGATGCTAACTATCGCTACTAACATCATTGTTAAAATGGCTGTCAAATTAAAGCTCGGCGCGCCAAAGTAGAAAAGCTTTGGCATGTGAAACCAGGATGCTTCACTAACGGCACTAAAATCAACTTTCCCCATAAAAGCAGCAACAATTGTACCTACAACCATACCGATTAAAATAGCAATGGAACGTATAAAGCCGGTAAAAAAACGATATAAACAAATGATAAATAACAAAACGCCAAATGACAGCGCGATATTACTCAAATCCCCAAAGTCCTTTGCTCCTTGTCCACCAGCCATATTATTCATTGCAACTGGAATGAGTGTAATTCCAATTACTGTGACAACTGAACCTGTGACAATCGGCGGAAAGAACTTGACAAGCTGTCCAAAATATTTTGCAAACAGCACAACAAATAAACCTGCCGCGATAATTGCACCGTATACGGCTGAAACTCCATACTGATTTCCAATTGCAATAATCGGTCCCACCGCTGTGAACGTACAACCGAGTACAACTGGCAACCCAATACCAACGAAGCGGTTTTTCCATACTTGAAGCAATGTCGCAATCCCGCACGTAAATAAATCAATCGATACTAAATACGTCAGCTGTTCAGCATTTAGCTTCAGCGCCCCACCGACAATAAGCGGAACAATAATTGCTCCGGCATACATCGCTAAAACGTGCTGCAAGCCTAACGAAAATAGTTTCATAGGTTTCATTTTGCTAAAGCCTCCTCAACAAATCGTACGTTCCCGTCGCTTAACGAAGCAATTCGCGCTAAAGATTCCACTTTAATCCCGCGCTCGCGCAATATTCTTCCTCCATCTTGAAACGCCTTTTCAATGACAATTCCAATGCCGACCAATTGTGCTTTCGCTTGTTGAATAATATCGATTAGTCCTAAAGCTGCCTGACCATTCGCAAGAAAATCATCAATGATTAAAATCGAATCTGAACAGTCGATAAATTTTCGCGAAATAGAAATCTCACTTTCCTCTTGTTTTGTAAATGAATAAACTTTGGAAATATATAAATCGCTATTAAGCGTTAACGATTTACGCTTGCGAGCAAAGATTAACGGAACGCCTAATTCATAAGCGGTCATTAAAGCCGGACCAATCCCGGATGATTCAAGCGTTACCACCTTTGTAACGTTATGGCCACGAAATTTTTCCGCAAACGTTTCCCCAACTTTCTTCAGTAAAACTGGGTCGACTTGATGATTTAAAAAAGAATCGACTTTTAACACATGCTCGGAAAGAACTTCCCCTTCTTTTGTTATTTTCTCGATTAGTTCTCGCATGTTTTTCCCCCTTTAAAAAATAAAAAGCTTAAAAAACACTGGCCTCACTCAACATATGAGTCAGGCAATGTCTTTTAAGCTCCTAAAAAGGAATAACAAAACAAGCGCACAACGAATCCGTTGTACAAAACGCCGTTTCTGACATTGCCACTCATAGTCGGTCGATTTACGGTCGACCGGTAGAGACTCGCAGGCCATATCCCTGCAATTATATGAGTGAGTCAGCATCATGAAGTTATTAGCAGTATAGCACGTTTTTTCCGATTTGGGAAGAGATTTTTACACAAAAACACGAACAATCAAATAATAAATAAAATAAACGTTCGTTTATAAATCTTTTAACCATGAAACAGATCTGTATAAAATGTGTGCGGCGATGATGAACCATTTTTATCCTAGGTGGATGTTCACAATATTTTCACAAATTTTAACAACCTCATGTGACAAAAATCACTGTCGTATCAATTTCTTACTATTACTATAGTGATAAAGTAAGTAATGAACAATTTGTGAAATGGTGAAATACACCTACAAATTTACCATTTGTTTTGTATTATGAAATTGTAATCATAAGTTAGTTTGGAGGATGAAAGAAAGGAGGGATGGGAGGATGGCGAACACACAACTTAGTAATCCAAAAACAAAAGTAAAAACGGCAGAAGAAAAAACTTCCTTAAAAGGGACTCTTGCCTCAGTTTTTTTATTAGGGTTTTTCCTTATTTTCACGTGGGTTAGCGTATATTTTCTATTTTTAGAACGTCTATGAAAGAAAGGAGAGAGAAGACGATATGCGCATACACAAGTATGAAAAGATTTGGTTAATTTTCGGAATCGGCTGTTTATTTGTATTTTTGACGGTTGTCGGTGTAAGTGCGTTTGCCCAAGGTAATCAACCACCGAGCTGCTTAACAACGATCGACCCTGAAAAAGTAGATCAAACTCCTCCATTTAACAAACCAGGTTTAGTGAAAACCGGAGATAACGAATATCAATTAAACATTGTCGCTTCTGCGTTTTCTTATACACCAAATCAAATTGAAATTCCAAAAGGAGCAAAAGTGACCATTAACATCACAACAAAAGACGTGATTCACGGTTTTGAAGTAGCAGGTACGAATATTAACATGATGGTTGAACCTGGATATGTGAACTCTTTCACAAAAACATTTAACAAAACAGGGGAATACACGATTTTATGTAACGAATATTGCGGTGCCGGTCACCATATGATGACGGGAAGAATTAAGGTGGTGGATAAACAATGAATGAAACAGTGAAAGTGGACCGTCGCGATGCGAAATTAGCGTTGGCGCATATTTACGTCGCATTTATCGCGTTAGGCTTAGGGGGATTAGCTGGTTTATTACAAACATTAGTGCGTTCTGGAAAGTTTACGCTCCCGTCTGGCATTAGTTATTATACGATTTTAACGACTCACGGTGTGTTACTCGGACTTGTGTTAACAACGTTCTTTATCATCGGCTTTCAACTTGCGGCAGTAAGCCGAACAGCCGGTACGTTTTCGGACCGCGTTCGTTTTTGGAGCTGGATTGGCTTTTGGACAATGACGATTGGTACAGCAACGACCGCTTTCTTCATTTTAATTGGTCAAGCTTCTGTCCTTTACACATTTTATGCACCTTTACAAGCACATCCTGGCTTTTATCTTGGTCTAACACTCGTCGTGGTTGGAAGCTGGATTAGCGGCTTTGCGATGTTCGCGCACTACATACGTTGGAGAAAAGAACATCCAGGCCAAGTAAGCCCTCTTCTCACCTTTATGGCTGTCGTGAACATGGTTTTATGGCTCGTCTGCACATTAGGCGTTGCGGCAACTGTTCTTATTCAATTATTACCTTGGTCTTTAGGTCTTGTCGATCGAATTAATATATTAGTGAGCCGAACATTATTCTGGTATTTTGGACATCCACTTGTTTATTTCTGGTTACTACCTGCTTATATGGTTTGGTATGTGGTCATTCCAAAAGTCATAGGTGGAAAAATTTTCTCTGATTCATTAGCTCGTTTATCGTTCATTTTATTCTTGATTTTCTCTATTCCGGTCGGATTCCACCATCAATTATTGGAGCCAGGAATTGAACCATTTTGGAAATATGTACAAGTTGTCTTCACGTTTATGGTTGTAATTCCATCTTTAATGACCGCTTTCTCGATGTTTGCAACTTTTGAAATGTATGGTCGTTCAAAAGGAGCTACTGGACTTTTCGGATGGTTGCGTAAACTGCCTTGGGGAGATGCGCGTTTCTTCGCACCGTTTGTCGGAATGGTATTCTTTATTCCTGCCGGTGCAGGCGGAATTGTAAACGCTTCTCATCAAATGGACCAAGTCGTGCATAATACGATTTGGGTTACAGGGCACTTCCACTTAACAGTAGCAACAGCGGTTGTGCTCACTTTCTTCGGCGCAGCATATTGGCTCATTCCGCACTTAAGCGGACGCGTGATGACAAAAGCGATGAACCGTTTAGCGATTATCCAAGCCATTGTATGGGCAATCGGTATGTGCTTCATGTCTGGTTCCATGCACTTTGCAGGTCTGCTTGGCGCACCACGTCGTTCAGCGTTCTCAACATACGGTAACTCACCACAAGCGTTAGAGTGGATTCCATACCAAATCGCTCAAGCAGTCGGCGGAACGATTTTGTTTATTGGCATTATTTTAGTACTTGTGATTGTGACAAACTTAGCGTTCTTTGCGCCAAAAGGAGAAACGGAATTCCCTATTGGCGAAGTTGCTGAAGCAGCGGAACGTACACCGCTTGTATTCGAAAACTGGAAACTTTGGCTCGGTATTACTGTCGTACTTATTTTAATTGCTTACACGATTCCGTTTATCGATATGATTCAAAACGCGCCTCCGGGTTCCAAAGGATATAAACTATGGTAAATCAAATCCCCTCCTTCAACAAGGAGGGGATTTTGATTATAGTTGGTAAATCGCTTTATACTTTTCTTCTAAATAGCGAATTAAATAGTCCGCATTTAATCCTTCTCCCGTCGCTTCTTGCAAAATGTCAAGCGGCTTTTTCATTTTTCCAAAGCGATGTACTTTGGTCGTTAGCCATTCACGTATCGGGAGAAGTTCCCCTTTTTCTAACAACTCGTCAAAGTGTGGAATGTCCTTTAGCATCGCATTTTTGAATTGCGCCGCATACATATAGCCAAGCGCATATGAAGGGAAATAGCCGAAGCTTCCTCCCGACCAATGAACATCCTGCAGTACGCCAACCGCGTCATTGTCTGGACGAATGCCAAGATATTCTTCGTATTTATCATTCCAAATATCTGGTAAATCTTTGACGTCCATCGTCCCATTAAATAACCCTTTTTCAATTTCATAACGGATCATAATATGTAACGGATATGTTAATTCATCGGCCTCAATGCGAATGAGAGACGGTTTCGCTTCATTAATCGCACGATAAAACTCATCAAGAGAAACATTCGCAAACTGTTCTCGAGCGTATTGTTGTAATAATGGATAATTTCGTTTCCAATACGAATAATGACGACCGATGAAATTTTCGTAAAATAAAGACTGTGATTCATGAATCCCCATCGATGTTCCCGTACATAACGGAGTGCCGATGAGCTCTTCGGAAATATGCTGTTCATACAAAGCGTGACCGCATTCATGAATCGTCCCAAACACGGCCGTTCGAAAATCGCGCTCATCGTATTTGGTTGTAATGCGGACATCGTTCGGATTTAACCCAATCGCAAACGGATGAACCGTTTCATCTAAGCGCCCTGCTGAAAAATCATAGCCGAGTTCGCGCAACAATTCCAAGCTAAACGCCCGCTGCTTCTCTTTTGGAAACGGGTGAAATAAAAATGACGTTTTTGGTTGATGTGGGGAAGACACGACCGCTTGAACGAGCGGAACGATGCGCTCTCGCAATTTCGTAAATACCTCATCTAATAGATCAACGGTTACTCCTGGTTCATATAAGTCTAACAACGTATTATACGGATTGCCGTTATAGCCCCAATACTCAATAAATTTTTTATTATATTCAACGAGTTTCTCTAAGTATGGGCGAAACATCGCAAAATCCGACGTCGCCTTCGCCTCTTCCCACACGCTTTCCGCTTTCGATTGCAACACGACATACTCTTTATATTCTTCCGCCGGAATTTTTTTGTTTCGTTCATATTCTTTTTTACATTCGGCTAATGTATAGCGAGCGACTTCGGATAATTGTGCTTGAACATCGTTTGGCGAAAGTTTCGCAATATAGGCCGCCATTTCTTCCGATGTCGACATTTTAAACACTTCTTGAGAAAGAATGCCGATCACTTCGGAACGTTGCTCGATTCCTTTTTTCGGCGCTCCTGTTCGCATATCCCAATACATCAGTTGAATCGCTTCATTGTAACTCATCATTTTTTTGACATAGTTTAAAAATTGTTGTTCGGTATCTTTTAACAAGGTAGTCCCTCCCATCGCTTTGCTCGCAAATATATAATTCCATCCAAAGAGCGAATCTCCTCTTTTTTCACAACAAAAATAGGGAAGAAATTATTCTTCCCTTACATGTGTCGGCAATACGCCCTTTACGGCTTCAATGACCTTTTCGTTTTCATCATTCGTCACAAAAATCGAAACAATTCCGCGGTCTTCATGAGTGCGAATGAGGCGTCCAACCCCTTGACGCAAACGCAATAACATATATGGAACGTCAACTTCCCAAAACGGATTGTCGTACGCTTTTCGCTTCGCTTGAAACACCGGATCGTTTGGTGGATATGGAAGCGACCAAATGATCACATTCGATAAGGATGGACCAGGAATATCTAATCCTTCCCATAAATGTTCGGCACATAAAATCGTTTCTTCTTCCGTTTGGAACGTAGCGACTAACTCGCTAATTTCGCGGTCCCCTTCAAATAAAAAGGAAAATTCATGCTCTTTAGAAGCAATTTCTTTGAATTGCTGCAATTCTTGTCTCGATGGGAATAAAACAAGCGCCCGACCTTGCGTTTCTCTTATTTTTCGCAATGCATAATCATACTTCTGCATAAATAACGTTTCATCGTTTTGAAACGTTGGCATATAAATCGTCATTTGCTCATCATAGTCAAATGGCGAATCGACACTAAACGATAAATACTCATCAATTCCTAGACTTGCTGCGATATATTCAAATGATTTGCGATTCGATAATGTCGCTGATGAAAAAATAAACGGCATTCGCTTGCTAAATACTTTTTCACGTAATACCTCTTGTACGGTGCGCGGCATAATGACAAGCGTGTTTCCTTCGTTCGATGCTTCAAGCCATGTGATCGCTTCGCGGTTATGAATGAAAAGATGCAATGAATGTTCAATTTGGTCTAAATATTCATCGACAATATTTAACTGATAATGGTCAATCGTGTACGTTTCACTTTCGAAGACAAGCTCGTTGCCAATCTCACCGATTTTTTCATGTAACTGTTTCGCTAGATGGACGAGTTGAGGTGAAAACGTAATTTCTTGACGGTTGGAGCCAACGATTTCCGTCGAACAGTCCAAAAGTTCTGTAAAAAAACGATCGCTCACTTGTAACGTTTCTTCAATTAAATACGCGAGTTCCTCTCGAATATCGTTTTCTAACAACCGAGTTAATAACATTTCCAATGTTGTTTCTTTCATGCGATATGTCAACGCTTTTTGCGCCGCAAATTCTAATAAATGTCCCTCGTCAAACACGACGCAGCTCGCTTCTGGTAAAAGCGGGAGCTGTCCTTCCCGTTTACGCGCTTCATACGTCCAGACGTGTTCCATATAAAAATCGTGTGAACAAACAATTAAATCAGCCGCTTTCCGATAATGTTCACGCGATAATGTTTGTCCACAACGATGTCGTTTTTCACACGTAAAGCAGTCTTGAAACGGATCCCAGGCGATTTTTTTCCACTGCTCATCGCTTAAATGAGCGTATTCTTTTCGGTCACCGTAATGATAGAACGCTTGTAATGTTTTATTGTCATGCACAAAGCCAGGAAGTTCGTCGAAGATTTGTTCATAAAGCTCGCCATCATCCTCATCCATTAACGCTTGATCAAGCTTATTTAAGCATAAGTATTGATCTTGAGATTTCGCGAGGCGCACATCAATATGTAAATCTAATACTTGCGAAAGTTTCGCAATATCGCCTTCTTTTTTCACTAGCTGCTCGATTAACGTTTCATCTGCGCAGGCAATAATTGCTGGTTTGCCTGTATAACGGGCATAACAAATTGCATACAGCAAATACACAATCGTTTTCCCAGTTCCTACTCCCGCTTCCGCAAACATCACCTTTTTTTCTTTAAAGGCGCGCTCGAGCTGAAACGCCATATACACTTGCTCATCACGTAATTCGAACCCTGCTTCTGGTAAAATATCGTAAAAAACATCGCCAATCCATTCGCCTAATTTATCAAAAAAGTTCTCGTTTTTCTCTAACGTAAAAGGATAACGTTCACGGCTCATCGTTGAAACCCTCCAAAATAATAACAGTAACAAACTATTATTATCATCTATATTGCGACAGAAGTCAATGAGGTTTTTCACACAACAAGCCGTAGCGCAACTAATGATTACACTCTTAATGTGCTCGATAATACGTATGTAAAGGCCTGTTTCCATGTGTCTTTGGCAACTTCGATTCGTTCCAGTCCTTCGATTTCGACATCGTGCTGTTGTAAGAGAGTGTACGTATTATCGAGCGCTTGTGAAATTTTTAGTAAATCCATAGACGGCTGTCTCATCGTGAATCACCTCTGTATGAAAATCATTCCTTGACAATATTCATATTGTATGCGGGAATTAGAAAAATTATTCTTCCCTTTTACGCATCAAATCAAAAAGCCACACTTCTCTTCATTTGAAGAAAGTGTGGCTGATAGTCAATTCTCATTCTTTGGAGGCCGCGGTCCCCAGTACTGATAGTAATGCGTTTCGATAAAGCCGTTAAACAGTTTGCGGCGTTTTGTCGCAGATTTGCCGTAATATTTCTCAAACTCTTTATGCGCTGTTAAAATGTAAATCGACCATGTGTCTAAGTTAGCGAATGTTTTTCCCATCTCTTCATACATCTTTTCGACTTCTTTTCGCTCGCCGAGCCGTTCTCCGTACGGCGGGTTGCCAACGATGACCCCATATTGTTTTTTCGAAGTAAAATCTTTTACTTGCATTTGTTTAAACGTAATTAAGTCGCCTAATCCAGCTTCTAACGCATTTTCTTTTGCGATTTGAACCATGCGATGATCGATATCGAAACCATAAATGTCAAGTGGCTGGTCGTAATTCGCTAAATCTTCGACTTCTTGGCGCGCTTGTTCCCACGTTCGCTTTCCAATCCAATCCCACTGCTCCGAAACGAAATCGCGATTAAACCCTGGAGCGATGTTTTGTCCAATGAGCGCAGCTTCAATCGGAATCGTTCCCGACCCGCAAAACGGATCGACAAACGGCCGATCGGGCGTCCAATTGGTTAACTGGATGAGCGCCGCCGCTAACGTTTCTTTTAGCGGTGCTTCGCCTTGCGAAACGCGGTAGCCGCGCTTATGAAGACCGGTCCCGCTTGTGTCGATTGTTAATGTGGCGATGTCTTTATGTAACGCTACTTCGATACGATAGAGAGGACCCGTTTCTTCAAACCATGACACGCGGTAATGTTGCTTTAAACTTTCAACAACCGCTTTTTTCACAATCGCTTGACAGTCCGAAACGCTAAATAATTGCGATTTTACCGATTTTCCAATCACCGGAAACTCAGCATCAACCGGAATATAATCGGCCCAAGGAAGCGCTTTTGTTTGTTCAAATAACTCTTCAAACGTGGTCGCTTTAAATTCGCCTATTTTCAATTTGACGCGATCAGCGGTACGCAACCATAAGTTGGCGCGGCAAATCGCTGCCTCGTCTGCTTCGAATGTTACTTTTCCATTTTCCACCTTGCATTCGTAACCGAGACGTCGTACTTCATCCGCAACAATCGACTCAATTCCCATCGCAGCTGTGGCGATGATGGTTAGTTTGCTCATTTACACCCTCCTACTCTTGTGTCCATTCTTGCAAAAACTCTTGTAATTCATTGAACGGAAGCGGTTTCGAAATATAATAGCCTTGCACATAGTCGCATCCCTGTTTTTGCAAAAGCTTGAACTGCTTTTCCGTTTCTACTCCCTCGGCGACAACGGAAAGCCGCAAGTTGTGTCCCATCTTAATGATGGCCGTTACAATCGACGCGTCATCCTGATAAGAAGACAAATTCTTAATAAAACTTTGGTCAATTTTTAAAATATCAATAGGAAATCGATGCAAATAACTTAAAGATGAAAACCCTGTACCAAAATCATCAATCGCTATTTTCAAGCCAAGCTGTTTTAACTTGACTAGTTGTTCAATCGATTTTAAAGCATTAGGCATGATCGTGCTTTCTGTGAGCTCTAATTCAAGAAACCTTGGATTAATATTTGACCGTTCAATTATTTGTTGCAGCGTTTTAATAAAATCGGACTGCTGAAAATGAATGGCTGAAATATTTACACTCATTTTTAAATGTGGATAGTGTAAGTGCAGCTTTTTTAAATCCTCGCAAGCTTGCATAAGTACCCATTCGCTAATGGGAACAATCAGTCCTGACTCCTCTGCAATCGGAATAAATTCACCAGGAGATATGAATCCCTTTTCCGGATGTTTCCACCTTAATAAAGCCTCAACACCGTAAATGTGTTTTGTTTGTGTATGAATCTGAGGTTGATAGTATAATTCAAATTCATTTTGTACAATCGCTTTCCTTAACAAATTTTCCAGCAAAAAAACTTGTTTATCATTTGCGTAAAATTCGCTATGATACAGTTCAAAATGATTTCTCCCACTCGCTTTTGCTTGATACATGGCACGATCCGCATTGCGAATTAATGTCTCAATATCTTCTCCATCATGAGGATAAAAGCTAATGCCTATACTCGTTGATATGTAAACTTCTTGACCATTCAAAATAAAAGAAGTTTTTAGCGTTTCAATAATGATTTCCGCTGTTTGAATCGCTTCACGAATATGGTTTAAATTAGGTAGAATAATGACGAACTCATCCCCACCAATTCTTGCAATGGTATCTTTTTTTCGTAAAATCCCCTTTAAACGCTGAGCTACCTTTTGCAATAATAAATCTCCAGCTTGATGTCCCAATGTATCATTAATGTATTTAAATCGATCTAAATCTAAAAACAATATAGCGAATTGCTGGTTATATCGACGAGATGTTTGAATAAGACTTTCCAATCGTTTGGTAAACAAATAGCGGTTGGGCACACCTGTCAACATATCATAATGCGCTAATATCTTTAATTGTTCAATATTTCTTTTTCGCTCGGTAATATCGGAGAAAACAGCAACATAATTCGTAATATTTTCGTCTTTGTCTTTTATCGAACTTATCGTCAACCATTCTACAAACAATTCGCCATCTTTCCGTTTATTCCAAATTTCCCCTCTCCAGAAGCCGTTATTGATAATTTCTTGCCACATGTTTTTATAAAATTCCTTGTTATGTAAACCAGATTGCAAAATTTTCGGGTTTTTTCCGATAATCTCTTCCACGCTATAACCAGTTACTACTTCGAAAGCAGGATTCGCTAATAATATATTTCCCTTTGAATCCGTTACAATAATCCCCTCATTTA
The DNA here is from genome assembly GCA_041920415.1 of Anoxybacillaceae bacterium. Classification (GTDB taxonomy): domain Bacteria; phylum Bacillota; class Bacilli; order Bacillales; family Anoxybacillaceae; genus JBHGYD01. Next base: position 97,614 of record JBHGYD010000049.1, on the reverse strand, counting down.
TATTTTGTATTACTTTGCTTGCGATTTCGACAAACGTCGTTTGTCCTAACATGTTCGAATAATAAAGATCCATACCATCCCTCCATAGCCACAAAAGAAGCTCTCTCTTTCTTTGCAGAAGTACCCCCTGTATATGCTCATAAGTAAGAAAAGCTCTCCCTACACACAGGAAGAGGGAGAGCTTTCCATCAGATAAATTCGGTCATTAATAATGTTCTATAAGCCATGTTTTGTACCTTCGTACTGCAAGCAGCTTTCGCCTCGTACTCCGGCGGTAATCATCTATCTACAGATGAAAGACTCATCTGTCCTTCCCTCCGTTCATTTCCTTCGGGAAGGTGCCCCTACCATCATTTGGGTTTCTCGCTCGTGGGGTTTACCGCGTTCCACCTCTAAGGTTTCCCTTAGAGCTCCGTCACTGTGGCACTTTCAGGGTAATCGAACCATATCCATTAGGACGTAGGTTCTTTCCCCGCCGTCAGCCCAGCCTTAGCCAGACTGCCCTAGCTTATGGTTTCGCTAGGCACGAACACTACAGGCATCTCAGCACCGTGCGAGCATGGACTTTCCTCTACGACAAATCATTGTCGCAGCGATTACCCGAACATTATTAATGCCGTTATCTCTGCATAATGTAGTATAGTCCATTTCTCCGTTTACTTCAATGGTAAATTTTCATGTTATGTACATTAGTCATATAGTTTATTGCCAAATACATGCTTTTCTAAATTGGATAGCCGCTGCAAAATATCAAAATTCGTTGTACCTACCGGTGTAGACTGCCGCTTTTGTAGCTCTTCCACTTGGCGTTTTAGCCGCATATTTTCTTGCTGCAATTCTTCGATTTCTTGATGAAACGTTTCGTAGTCTTTAATAATGACATCTAAAAATTGGTCAACCTCATCTTGATTATATCCTCGCATACTCACTTTAAACTCTTTTTCTAAAATGTCTTTCACTGTTAACTTAATGCGATTTGATACCATCATTCTTCACCTCAATTCTACATTCCCCTATTCTTTTCTCTATTTTTTCAGAAAGTCAAGCGATTGTCAATTTACCATTCATACGTTTGCGTTTCTTCTATGACCGCTTGCAAATCGGAAAACGTAATGGGGAAAATAGTGTAGTTTTCCTTTTTCTTAGCGATCTCCAACATAAATTTTGGCGTTCCTTCTTTTTCCTCATCGTAGACGATCAGTAACCCATCGCTTTTTTGAATAATGAATTGGTTTTTTAGATGAAACTGAACAGGGCTTTCATATGGTCGTTTTGTAATATGATCAAAAAAGTCGGCTTGGGAAACAATCCATTCATAATATTCTTGATTCGCCTCATTCCATCGCTCTTCTTGATTCAAAAATGGCGTTAATACCGCTAACTGTAAATTCGGATACGTCGTTTGTAAGTCATATACGACCTCCGCAGCCCAAAGCTCAACACCGAGTTGTCCGCTAATCACCACCCATTCTAACCCTTCATCAAGAAGCGAAATGAAACGCTTTTCTAGCGCTTTTTTTATATAGGAAACAGCGGGATGATCATTCGTAAAAATATTTAACTCGTATGGTTTATAGCCAGTCACCGCAAGTACTTTGATCAATCGTTTCTCCCCTTTATCCATTATGGTAAATAGTAAAACAGGAACTGAACATTCAGTTCCTGTTTTGCTTCGGTTTAATAGCCCCATGGAAACGGAGCAGGACCGCCGCAATGAAAATGTTGGCTCGCTACCTCGTTCATAACTGATTCGGTGTGTGGGAAGTAATGTTGATGTTGATAAAGATGATGGTTTACATGTGTCAGATGAGATGGATGAATATGTGGCACAATCGTTGCTTGAAAATGATGTTGTACACCGCATTGCGGTGGATGAACAATTGGTGCCACGACATGTGGTCTGCAATGCATGTTCATTTCCCCTTTCCTTCATAAGCTGTTTTACAATACTAGCCTATGATGAAAGGAGCGGACACGTACTAGTGTAGATACCCATTTTTCTCATAAACGTCTACTTCATGTTAAATTTGTGAACACAACAACCGTTAAACAAACGACAACAAAAAATAAATACAAAATTTTCTTATACATGCTTCTCACGGCTCGTCTCCCCATCCATCGCTTTCATTTTTCACGTTCTATCACAAAACATAATTGTACATATTTTTTATTTTTTCTACAAGTTTCGCACCAAAAGATAAAATTTTCTTTATCTTCTGTCGCATTTTGCGCTTTCCGAGGAAATAGTTATTTCTTTATTTTCCGCTCAAGTCTTGCGATTCGTTTTAAAAATTCATGTTCTTGCTCGCTGTCTTTTTGTTTATATATACGGGCAAGTGATTTCCATATATGGTAAGACTGTAATGCATATTTGTATGCTTCTTCCACTTGTCGAAAATAATGTTCATATGCTTTTGCTAATTCGGTTGCTGCCTTTATTTTCAATACATCATTACTACATTGTAATAGCTCCTTCCAAATCTTCACCGCTTCCTCGTATCTTTTTTCTTTTTTATAGATAAGAGAAACATTCCATTTCGCTTTCGCTGCTTCTTGCCCATCGCTTTCCGCTACTCGTTCATACACTTCTTTCGCCGCGTTTACTTCGCCCAATGAATCAAACCAGCGCGCCATTTCGAATTGCTCCGTCGCATGATGCATCTCATCCGCCTCTAAAATTTGCTTCGAAAGATGAATATATAAAACAATCAATGACAAGACGTCCATTTCATTATGCTTCAGTACTCCAACTATTCCGTCTGGATGTTGCGACGAAAGAAAATCAAAATACATCATCGGTGCTAAAAAGCCGGGGATATCATCGTTTCGTTCGACCCCGAGAATTTCTTTTTCCACATTCGCTAATCGAACGGACTCGAGCCGGTGTTTCCATATTCTTCGCGCGGCATGGTATAAATCAAAATGACCGAATGCCGGCAATTTCGGTACCGTTTCACGAATCAACGTATGGCGCGTTTTGACAATCGGCCAGTCAAACGCTTTTCCGTTATATGTGACAAGCGTTGTATAATCGACTTCCGATAAAAAACTTTGATAAAGCGCCACTTCCGCTCCTGGATTCGGCAAAAAATGTTGGCGAACGACGACCCGGTCAGAATAAACACGCGCATGGCCCAGTAAAAAAATCGTATTGCCGGTTCCGCTCCCTAACCCGGTTGTTTCTGTATCGAAGAAAAATAAATCGCTGATTTCACGCCCTTGGCTGGAAAGTGGATGAGCCAAAGAGGTACGCTGCCATTTTTGATGAATGTCGTGTAATTCGCCAAGGCGATAGATGCCGTGTTGATAGTCTAATGGGTAGACGACTTCGCGAATGAGGCAATAATCACCGTCAAAAAAGAATGGCTGAGCGCTCATTTCGCGCCAACGTTCGAGATAAGGAATTCCTTCCTCTCCTGTTTTCTCAGGAAATGACGCTTCTGCTTCTTCATGAACAGACGTATTGGTTATGATATGTCCTTTTAGCCTTGCTAGTTTTTGTTTGATTGACATCGTCCCGAACCCTCTCGTTCTCTAATTCAACATATTCATAAGACGTAACGCATCTTTTTTCGCATATGGATGAATAGCGTCTGTACCAATGCAAGAAGGACAACCAGACTCACATGGACACCGCTCTACCATCTTTTTGGCCTCATGAAGCACTTGTTCCATCCTATGATATAATGTTTTACTCAACCCGATTCCGCCTGGATAACGATCATACAAGAAAATCGTTGGTTGTTCATTATGAATGGCCTTTACTTGTGTCACCACATGTAAATCAGATGGGTCGCACATGACAAATAGCGGCGCGACGTATTGAAGCGCATGGGCTACCCCCAACAGTCCTTGTTCGATGCGCTCTTCTTTCCAATCTGCTATCATCTCTCGTTTGATGCTCATCCATGCCGCGTTTGTATGCAGTTCTTCCTCCGGCAAATAAATCGGACCTGAGCCAATATTTTCGTGTGTTTCTAATTTGATTTTTTTGAATATCGTCGCTTTCGCCAGCACCATCACATCGCCAAAGCCGATTTCTACTGTTGTAGTTTCCCGCTTCCGGTCTTCCTCTAATACTTTCAACTCAACGGCCAAATTCGCATCTGTAAAATATTCCACATCGACTTCCCGTACGTATGCCTTTTTCTCTTCCCAATCAAGTTTCTCAACTTGATACTGCACGCCTTGATGCAAATAAATCGCTTCTTCATGAAGGAGCGTCATCGCGCTAAAGCGATCCATTTCACCGATGACACGATGGGCACCTGTTTTGGAAATATCGATAATAACAACATTTTCTTGAGAAGCAGAGCGCAAACTAATCGTATGCGCTGGAAACGAATCGCTCATCCAATACCATTTTTCACCTTTTCGATAAAGGACGCGCTCATCTGTTAAAAATTCAAGAATTTCTTCGATGTCGACGCCGTCGAATGTTTCTCCTTGACGAAACGGCAGCTCAAATGCGGCACATTTCAAATGATCAACAAGGATGACAAGGTTATTCGGATTTAAGCGAGCAGTTTCCGGACTGCGTTCAAAAAAATAGTCGGGATGTTGAATGATATATTGATCAAGCGGACTTGAGCTTGCGACAATCACCACCACCGATTCCTCTTGCCGTCGTCCGGCTCGCCCTGCTTGTTGCCATGTGCTCGCAATCGTTCCCGGATAGCCTGTTATAATGCAAACTTGAAGCTGCCCAATATCGACCCCAAGTTCGAGCGCGTTCGTACTTACGACTCCTCGGATTTGACCATTGCGCAATCCTCTTTCAATCGCTCTTCGTTCGCTTGGTAAATAGCCACCGCGATAAGCCTGAATCGATTTTTCTCCAAGTTCATGTTTGACCAACTGCTGCAAATACGAAAGCAAAATTTCAACGCGAACACGGCTTTTCGCAAACACAATCGTTTGAATGTTATTTCTTAAAAATTCGCTTGCTAATGTTTTCGCTTCTAATGTCGCGCTTTTTCGAATGTTGAGCGGTTGGTTGACAATGGGTGGGTTGTAAAACACGAAATGCTTTCTTCCTGATGGAGCTCCGTTACGGTCGATGAGTACCATCGGCTCCCCTGTTAACGTTTCCGCTAACTCTTTTGGATTCGCAATCGTTGCCGATGTGCAAATGAATTGTGGATTACTCCCATAAAACTGACAAATTCGTTTCAAACGGCGAATGACGTTCGCAACGTGGCTCCCAAACACCCCACGATACATATGAAGCTCATCAATGACCACAAACTGCAAGTGTTCAAACAATGATACCCATTTCGTATGATGAGGAAGAATCCCTGAATGTAACATATCGGGATTGGTAATGACGATATTGCCTGCTTTTCTCACTTTTTGGCGAATGTTTGGCGACGTGTCCCCATCGTATGTATCACAATAAATCGTAGCCTCCATTTCCCCGATCAGCTCATGTAAGGTACTTTTTTGATCTTGCGCTAGCGCTTTTGTTGGAAAAAGATAAAGCGCCCTTGCTTCCGGACGATGAAGCATCGTTTGTAAAACCGGTAAATTATAACATAACGTTTTTCCAGATGCCGTTGGCGTTACTGCGACCACATTTTTTCCTGCTTCGATCGCTTCGTACGCTTCTTTTTGGTGAGTATATAGCGCGGAAATTCCCCGCTTTTCTAATGCTTGTCGCAAACGGTCATGCAAAGATTCGGGAAACGAAGCATACTTTGCTTGTTGTTCCGGAATGGTATGCCAATACACAACATGTTCATTTCGTTTTAATTCTTCGATGATGTCCTGTAACGTTTTACGTTTTTTTATCAACTTTTCTCACCTACCTATTCTCCATTTTAGCGAATAAGCGTTCGTTTTCAAAGAAAAAAATACACCGAGAAACGGTTTGTTCTCAGTGCATTATTTTAATAATTTCTTCACCCATTTTAACGCATCGGGATGGTTCGGATAACGGATCGGCAAGTCAAAAACGGTCGTTTGTTTGAGAACGCTTTTATAGTGTGAAAACGCGTCAAAACTCGCTTTTCCATGGTATGCGCCAAAGCCGCTTTGACCAACCCCGCCAAACGGTAAGTAAGGCGTCGCAATATGCATGAGCGTATCGTTGATGCAGCCGCCGCCAAAGTGAATACGCTCGATAACTGTTTGTTGAACATGACGATCTTCGGAAAACAAGTATAATGCCAGCGGTTTTTCGTAACGATGAATCATGACAATCGCTTCATCAATGGTCGCAAACGAAAACACCGGTAAAATCGGTCCGAAAATTTCTTCTTGCATAACGGGGTCATCGCATGCAACTCCTTCGATGATGGTTGGTTCTATCCAACGCTTTTCAATATGGTATCGTCCACCGTATACGATCGTTCCTTTATTTAAAAATGAAACGAGTCGTTTTGTATGACGTTCGCTTACGATTGTCGCATAATGCTCGCTCGTTTCCGTCTGTTCTCCATAAAATTCCTTTATATAAAACTTCATTTTTTCCAGTAGCGGTTCTTTTACTGTTTCGTGTACGAGCAAATAATCGGGAGCAATACACGTTTGTCCTGCATTCGAAAACTTTCCCCACACGATGCGCTTCGCGGCTAGTTCAAGGTTGGCGGTTTCGTCGACAATGACAGGGCTTTTCCCCCCTAACTCAAGTGTCACGGGCGTAAGATGTTGACTTGCCGCTTCCATCACGATTTTTCCTACTGGGACGCTTCCGGTGAAAAAAATATGGTCAAAACGCAACTTTAATAGTTCTGTGCTGACATCGACACCACCTTCGACGACGGTTACGTATGACTCAGCAAACGTTTCCGAAATGATTTGTTTCAACAACGCCGACATCTTTGGCGTATATTCAGATGGTTTAATGACCGCACAATTTCCTGCGGCAATAGCTCCCACTAATGGAGCAATGGATAGCTGGAACGGATAATTCCAAGGCGCAATAATTAAACTCACTCCATATGGTTCTGGATAAAGAAAACTTTTCGCCCCGAAATGCGTGAGCGGTGTTTTTACCCGTTTCGGCTTTGCCCACGTACGCAAATGTTTCATCATAAACCCGATTTCTTTATACACAAATCCGATTTCCGTGCTGTACGCTTCAAGCGGCGATTTTCGCAACTCGGCGTGCAATGTGTCGATGATATGCGTTTCGTATGTTTGAATTGCTTTTTTTAATTTTTCTAGCTGCTGCAAACGAAACTCGATATTTTTTGTTTCTCCCGTGCGAAAATATTGTTGTTGTTTGACCAGTAGTTCAGCACTCATTACCGTTCTCTCCCTTCATCCCATAGAAAATAAACGAATCAGTTCTTTCATAAACCGTTCACCGTACGCAGAGGGATGGAGTTGTCCTCCTATTTATTTCTATACTATTTTCGAATAAAACAAAAGTGTATCGATCAAGATATTTGGGTTGATTTCTCGTTTTTGTTGTACATCCTTGGTCATTCCATAAAAAAGAGGACTATCGGTATTTCCCGAGACAGTCCTTTCTTTTCTTACAAATTAATCTTCGTCGCTAGCGAAAAAACGTAAAATGTAAGTGAATAAGTTAATGAAATCGAGATAAATATTGACAACAATCATGGGAATGTCCGCTTCAGAAAATCCGTAATGCGCTAGTCGATTGATATCGTAAATCGTGAACCCTAGGAAAATTAAAATTCCTAATGCAGAAATGCCCATTTGCCCGACGCTTGAAAATGGAATAAAAAATTGAATAAGAAGTAAGCCAAGTAAAGCAAATGCTCCCAACATTAAAAAACCGCCGAGGAATGAGAAATCCTCTTTTGTTTTCGCTGCATAGAGCGCCACTCCCGTAAATGACACAACCGCTAACATGAACGCTTTCAACACCGCAGCCGCTCCGATGATATGAATGTACTGAGCAATTAACGGAAATAACGTCGCACCTGAAATAAACATAAAGCTATACATAAGCGGATAGCCGACCGCTTTTTTGCTTCGCGCAAACATCATCACAATCAGCAAAATCAGCTCTAACACGATAAGCGGCATATACATTGCCGCGGGAATCCATTGACCGACATACAGCCCTCCGGTTGCCACCGCTAATGCGGATAGAAACGTAACTACTAATTTCGCGATCGGACTGGATGAATGAGTTACGGAATAATGCATCATACTTCCTCCTTTTTTCTGTAAATGATATCACATTTTTTGTAAACTTGCCATTATACACCATGCTATTTTACGACGACAAAGTCATTTATTGTTCAACAAATCTGCAAAAAACTCGACAAATACTTGATAAGGTGAAGACATGGAGATAGAGAGAAGGAAGTTTCAATGAATATGACGCACTATATGGAACTGTTAGCTCATTTGCCGCAACAACATGTTTAGGCTGATTCTTTGTTGATCAGCCTAAACCGAAAATAAATCTGAAGATAAATACCGCTCTCCTGAATCCGGAGCCATGCAAAGAACACGCGCCCCTTTTGGAAGACGTTTCGCTACTTCAACGGCATAATACGCAGCGGCGCCGGCTGATGCACCAACGAAAATTCCTTCTTCAGCAGCAAGACGCCGCGCCATCGTTTGTGCATCCTCATCTTTAATTAAGAAAATGTCATCATAAATGTTGCGATTCAATATTTTTGGAATAAAGCCCGGACCTGTTCCCGGGATTTTATGCGGACCCGGCTTTCCCCCTGACAACACAGGCGATCCATACGGTTCCACGACGTAAATGCGTAAGTGTGGGATATGCTTTTTTAATTCTTCTCCCGTTCCCGTCACCGTTCCACCGGTACCGGCTGTTAATACAAACGCATCGAGTTGACCGTCAAATGCCTCCAAAATCTCTATAGCCGTACTATGACGATGGGCATCCGGGTTCGCTCGATTTTCAAATTGCATCGGGATAAAGCTGTCAGGAATTTGCGCGGCAAGCCGATTCGCTTCGTCAATCGCTCCTTGCATGCGCAGCGCAGCCGGAGTTAAATACACTTCCGCCCCATATGCTTTTAAAATTTTCACTCGTTCAACAGTCGCATTATCCGGCATGGTAATGATACAACGATACCCTTTTGCGGCACATACCATCGCCAAACCAATGCCTGTATTTCCCGAAGTCGGCTCAATAATGGTGCTCTTTCCTGGAATAATCCTCCCTTCCTCTTCCGCGCGGCGAATCATATTCATGGCTGCGCGGTCTTTTACGCTTCCTCCAGGATTAAAGGATTCTAGTTTGATATATACATCTGCCCCGTTCGATTCGGGAATGCGGTTCAATTTCACAATCGGGGTATTCCCAATTAAATCAAGAATCGAATCGTATAGCTTCATTGTTTTCCCAACCTTTATTCTTATGATTGTTATTTTTGATTATATGGCTTTAATGATATTCTTTCAATTTTTTCGTTTCCTCTTTAGGGACGAAACACTTCCATCTTTCACATCTATTTCACGAAAGTCTCATTGGTTGCACACATCTTCATTTTATAGTGAAAAACGGAATGAATAAGAAATGGGGGAACACAATGAAAAAAACGAGAAACGTTCATCTTTGGATTGGACTTATCGCATCGATCTTTTTATTTATCGAAGCGGGGACAGGTTTGTTATTGACGGAACGATGGCTTATGGGAGGGTCTAGTCATGATTCGCATCAACAACATAGCGGACACGACGGACATATAACGATGCTTGATGCGGTGAAAAAAGCAAGCGAAACCGGTGCTTTTGACTTAAAAGATGTAGGGGTCGTCATGAACCACGGAATGTATGTCGTAAAACTCAATGACGCAAAAGGAACGACTGTAACCATTGCGCCAGATGGTACAGTTGTCAGTAAAGAAGCGAACAAGTTTGCATCGATTGTCCGCGGTCTTCATGTCGGTCAAGTAGGAAATGTCAACATAAAATGGATGCTTGATATTGCTTCCATTAGTATTTTGATTCTAACAGGCACAGGCATTTATTTGTCCATGAAAATTTTACGAGCACAATCAAAAAAGAAACGAAAATCGCTTGTTGCGTAAAAAAAAGAAAAAGAGGGCTTTTGCCCTCTTTTATTCGTTCCAAATCGGCAAATGAATAAAGACCGTTGTTCCTTGTCCTTCTTCACTTACAAATGATAGCGTTCCGTCATGAAGATGAACGATTTGTTTGACAATCGCCAACCCTAACCCGGTTCCGCCTTCCGCTCTTGTTCGCGCTTGATCAACCCGGAAAAACCTTTGTCCAAGGAATGGAAGTTTGTCTTTTGGAATTCCTTTTCCTGAATCGCGAATCATGAGCTGACAATGGGTGTCGTCTTTTTGTTCAAGTTGAACGCGAATCGTTCCACTTTTTGGAGTATAACGAATCGCATTATCAAGAAGGTTATGAATGACTTGTTCCATCCGATCGGCATCACCTTCAATAATGATGTCCGGGTTTAAATCGGTCGTGAGCGTTAGTTGTTTTTCAAGTAAAAACGGCTCATACTTTGCCAATGTGTCTTCAATCACTTGAGAAAATGCAAGCGGAACTTTTTGCAATGGAACGCTTTTTCCTTCTAACTGCGCTAAATCAAGCAAGTCGCGGACAAGCCGCTCCATCCGGCTCGCTTCACGATGAATAAGCTTTACGTACTTCGTTTCCTCTTCTTTCGTTTTGACTATCCCTTCCAGAATCGCTTCACTATATCCTTTGACATAGCTTAATGGCGTGCGTAGTTCATGCGAAACATTTGCTAAAAATTCTCGTTTTCTCATGTCTTCTTCATAAATGGCCTTCGCCATGACATTGAATGCTTTCGCAAGTCTGCCTACTTCATCGCTAGTATGAATCGGAATTTGGGATTCATAGTCTCCTTGTGACATTTTGTATGCGACTTGTTCCATTTCTTTTAGTGGTCCAGCAATTCGATCAGCCATTTTTTTCCCGGCAACGAGCAAAATAACGACAAAAACGACCGCAACCGGAATCCAAATATACGACACTTCTTTCGTCATTTCCTGAATGCTCGCTAACGGAATATATAAATAAAACACTCCTTCTAACCGATGTTCATCCAAAAGCGGTACGATCACGCCCATAATTTTGCGCTCAAACCGTTTTTCATAGCCGATTTTTGTAACAATGTCTCCTTTTAAAAGTTTCGCGCGGTCGGATTCGCTAATTAATGAATCGTAATCAATTTGAAACGGCAAACACGCACTTAATTCTCGCGGGTTATTGACTAACAAGATTTCTGCGGTCGATTTTTCGTTATACCATTCGACCCGCTTTCGGTACTCTTCTGTGATCGGTCCCCCGTGATAATCACTCGCTAAGTTTTTTCCCTCTTCGATTAACGTCTGCTCCACCTTATCAACGTATAAATTTTGATAAAAATAATTTAAAAGAAAATAGGAGAAAGACACGGTTACAATGACGCCTATACTAATCGTTACCCATATTTTTTGTACTAATGTCATCGACCCTCGTCGCATTCATTACACCTCAAACTTATAGCCAATCCCCCATACCGTTTTAACGAAGTGGCCACCTTGTTTTAACTTTAAACGCAACGTTTTCACATGTGTATCGACCGTTCTTGCGTTGCCCGCATAGTCGTATCCCCATACGCGAACGAGTAAATCTTCACGGCTAAATACTTGTCCTTGATGTTTGGCCAGAAAAAGGAGCAAATCAAATTCTTTCAATGTTAAAAGAACACTCTCTCCTTCGACGGTCACTTTTCTTCCTTTTTCATCAATCGAAAGAGAACCAAACGAAAGTTCACTCTGCTTTTTCTCTTGATGGGTGCGCCGCATGACTGCTTCAATTCTCGCAATTAATTCACCGGGGCTAAACGGCTTCACGATATAGTCATCTCCACCAAGTTTAAAGCCCTTCACTTTATCCCATTCGTCGCTTCTCGCTGTTAAAAACATGATTGGGACATCCGATTGTTCGCGAATCCGTTCGCATAGTGTAAATCCATCCATATTTGGCATCATAATATCAAGCAATATAAAATCAACTTGTTTTTCCTGTACGATTTGCAATGCTTCTTCGCCATCTTTTGCCTGCAGACAAGCAAATCCCGAATTTTCTAGGTACATGGAAACTAAAAATCGCATATCCTCCTCGTCGTCAACGACTAACACGGTTTTCTTTTCCACCCTCATCTCCTCCTCGAATCATTAATTGAAACGGACCTTTTCCTGTTTTGTATTGGTGAACAATGTGGAATGTACGCTCGTCAACCACATCAATCTCGTCGCTATCATAGCTGGCTACATATAGATATCGATTCGTCCCAATCATCGTAAATGGATTCGCTCCAACGGTTAACGAAGCCTCTTCCTTCCCTGCTTTATTCCATTTCCGAATTGTATTTGAACCATGACTTAACCCAAAGATACCTTGTTTTGTTTCAACAAAGCTGACAGGCATATAGGGAGCAGCGATCGTTTTCACAAGCTTTCCTGTTTGTAATGAATAGACATGTATCTTCGTTTCTACCGTACTGCCACCACCATGTCCTCCAACCCAAAGCTCTTGTTCATGCTCGCGAAGTAATCCCCCGAACGCAAACTTCGGGACTGAAAACGTATCGATGACCTGACGTTTGAAAACATCGATCACATCGACTTTCGCATCATGAAAATCAATAACATACAAGCGTGTCCCGGTCTCGTTTTGCAATAAGCTGAGCGGTTGACTTCCTACTTTGATTTTTCCGACCTCTTTTCCATCAGTTTGAAATATTCGTATCGCCTTTTGTTGTTGATCAGCAAGAAATACATGTTTCCGGTTATTCGAAACAAGAGCGCTGACAATTCCCTTCCCTGTTTTCCATTCATTTTCGATTTTACCTGTTGCTAGATCATATACATACGCCCGGTCGAGCTCGTTTCCATACAGCAATAACGCATTTCTATTTTCTAATAATACTCCACCTTTGATAGGCTGATCGAGATTCCACTGTGTAAACACCTTTTCTTTTTGCAAATCAAAAAACGTAACGCTCCCATCTTTAATATTGATACTAATAAGCGCCTTCATCTGTTTGGGAATAGGTGTAAACGTTTTGTTTTCACATCCTGTTAACAACTGAACGAATAAACTGAAAATAAGCAAAAAAACAAGTCTCACAGTCTCCCCCCTTTTTGCCAAAAACAATTTTATTATAAACAAATATTGTGAGAAATTTGTGAAGGATTGTTAATTTTTTTGACCATGATAAAATGACAAATTTAGCAATATTCTACTTTCTTATTTCTATGTTTTCTTTATAATGGAAGTAATAAGAAATAAAATGAGATTTTTACATAATGACTGTATCATACAAACCGGTAATGGTGAAACGAAAAACGGGGTGAAATTACTTGGGGTCTTCTGTAGAAAAACTGATTACATTTTTAGAGGAAAATCTCTCCGATTTTCTCACCTATTGGCGAAAACATATGTATATTGCCGACAATGACAAATATATTGATCGAGTCGAACATAATGGGTTAGCTGTGTTTCAATTAGTCAAAGAAACGATGGATCATTCTTTTTGTTTAGACAACATTCAAACATTAGCGGAAAAAATTGCAAAAGAGCGGGCGGAAGCGAATATTAACATTGGTGAGTTTATTTATAACATGAATCTCGGTCGAAGTTTACTCATTCGATATGCGCTAAAGTCAGGTCTCCCGGTTGAGGAAATCCAGCCGTTGATTGATGATATCAACTACCTGTTTGATCAATTTTCTTTTTATGCGGTGACAAAATATACAGAATTAAAAGATGCGGAAATACAAGAAAAGAATTTATTTATTTCTCAATCCCATAAAGATCGACTCACATTGCTTGGACAAATGTCTTCCAGCTTTGTTCATGAATTTCGCAATCCGTTAACGGCGATAATGGGGTTTATTCAGTTGTTGAAATGCGAACATCCAAATTTAAAATACTTGGATATTATCGATCATGAGCTACAACAACTAAAATACCGTATTTCTCAATTTCTTCATGTATCAAAAAAAGAAACGTTAGAACACGAAAAAGAGCCCTTTTTCCTTTATGAATTATTCGAAGAGATTCTTGCGTTTTTATATCCTAGCTTTGTTGATGGAGATGTGGACGTTTCGACGACGATTGACAAAACCGCGAGCGTGTTGGCCTATAAAGATCAATTGAAACAAGTGTTTATGAATATTCTCTTAAACTCGATTGAAGCGGTAAAAGAAAAAGAGAAACCGCGGCGAATCCATATTCATGTATCATCGAGCATTGGTGATGTAACCATTAAAATTTCCAATAATGGTCCCGCCATTCCTCCAGAAGTGTTACACACGATTTTCGAACCGTTTTTCACGACGAAAAAGCTAGGGACAGGAATTGGGTTGTATATTTGTAAAAAGATTATTGAAGACCATCACGGACAGATTACGTGTACGTCGGATGAACGCACCACTTCTTTTTTCGTTTCCTTACCTGCCAAACCGACCAGTAAAGACCAGTAAAGACAAAAGCCAAGAAGAGCGATCGCAACAAACGGAACAAAAAACGCCATCCACTCATTGTTTATGTTCTCCTTTGCTAGGTCATATTAAAAATAAAAAATGAAAAAAGGTGAACGACATGAATGAAACGACTGAACCATTGTTGGAAAAATGGAAAGGATGGCTGAAACGAGCTGCTCACATCGTAACCGATTTGATTCAAAAAGAGGAAACATCATTTTCAGAAATCGTCCAAATGATTCAACAGCACCCTGACACTTCGGTGATGGAACAAACATGGCTTGGTCTTACGTATCGTTTTTATTCGCTTCGCCTAGGCAACGCGTCATTGTATATGGAAACGAGACTCATGAATAAGGGAAACACCAATGGAATAAATGAGGAGCGCATCCTTTTTATCCGCGTTCACCCATCCGATGCTTCTTCGATTGTGTACCGTTCTTATGACGAAAAAAGTGAATTAAACGAGTCTATAAAAGTACCGAGTTTCATCAAAAGAGCCGCACCCGTTTGACAGCAAGGTGCGGCTTTTCCGTCATCCTTTTATTCCATGTAACCATTCCTTATAGCATTCGGAGCATAACACTTCCTCGCGTTCCTCGTTAGAAGTGTAAAAAGAAACATAGTGCATTTTTTGCTCTTCGCATTCGCAGTAAAAACATTTTTCTCCCATGTTTTCCCCCCCCTTGCCCATTAGTTTGGGCGGGGGAGGCATTTTTTTTCATGTTAACTAATCCCAAAAAACACTGTTACGGCGAAGTAACGGAAAATAAATAGTCAATGACCGCTTCTTGTTCCTCTTTTGTAAATCCACTTGCTTCATCAATCCAATAGCGATGGCCTTCACCGCTCACATGCACATCTTGAAGTTGCTTATTTGATATGTTCGCGTTAACCACCTGCTCCCGTAACTTCCGATCCATCAGCGCCCGCAAACTATTACGTGGGTCTGGGACGATTCCTTTTAATACTGTACCTGACATACCAAGTTCCCCATTTCGTCCTACTGCTACACCACCATCATGGAGATAAGGGGCTGTCCAGTAAAGTCCGATGAGACTTGGCACTTTATATCCTCCTGGCGAGTTGCCATGAGCGAACGCCAATCGAATTTGCTCTTTGTCTAAATGATCCGTCGGTACTTTTAACACTTTTGCATTTTTTGGAATCGGTACAGGTGTGTCTGGAGCATATAAAACTGCTTCGCCAAATACCTTTTCCGTTTTCTTTAACGCTTGGGCACGCGAAGGTTCTGTGCCAATGAGCTGCGAGGAAACGACGCGATGATTTGTCAAATACGCTCCGGCATGACAGCTTACGCATCCTGCTCTTACGAACACTTCGCGACCGCGCTCGATTTGTTCCGCTGTCGGACGCTTCTTTGGATATGGAGGATTTAACGTATTTTGCCAGGCAGCTACCGCATTGTTTTGCTCGTTAAAACGAAAGCCTTTTTCACTCACAATAAGACCGTCCGGTGCGACTAGTGATACTTTTGGAAATTGCGGAGGCGCCACTAATTGATTGACTCCTGCTACACCAGGGGTCGGGTCAACGGATTGAAAAAATTCCGACGGTTTTCTTTCAGTGGTCGGTTTATATCGAAATTTTGGATTCGCTGCATTTTGTAATATCGTTCCTAAATACACTTCCTTATCTATTCCAAATAATGGTTCACTAATTTCCGATTGAGCAAGAGAATCCGCGTTTTGCGCATGCACATTATTGCTGAAAGCGGTCAATCCGTTAAACGATCCTGCCGCGGCAAAACCGCTCCAGCCATACGGGTGATCACCTAAAGTGAAAGAATCAGGAATTTGTGAAGGATTGGCTTTCATATCAATCGTCGAATCGAAATTCCCCCTCGGCCAACTGACAAAAATTCGATCTACCTCTTTCTCAAGCGCTTCCGAGTCAGGTAAAATAGCTTCCTTTCCTTTCGAATCAATGATTTTTCGGTCAAGTGAATGAATATATTTTTGCAATCCTTCTATATGGGCATGTGTAAAATAGGCGGAGGAGTTCGTTGCTAAAGCCATTAATAATCCTGCATTTAAATCGTTATTCGGAGCGCCTTCAATGACCTTTTTCGTATGTGGATCAACAGTCGCGTGGCAAGCTGCACAGCTAATGCCGACGCGAATTTTCCCATCGTTCCAAACAACCGGCATTCCTAGAGGGGAATAAGCTCCTTTCGGAACATCAATACCTGTATCAATTTTCTCGCCTTTTTTATACGTTCGGTCTCCAATCGTAATATCTTCTGCTAACTCGACTTGTAAATTTGTTGTTCCCTTTCCCTTCAAGTCAAGAATCGCTTTAGCCATGTTCCCGATGGTTAATGGGCCATCGATAATCCCCATAATATCGGTCAAAAATACTTCATTCCCAAATGTTTCCTTATAAAATACTTCGCGTCCTAATTTTAAAAGGCGCTCATCGATAGGGATAGCTCCTTGTTCTGGAGAAAAGAGAGTTTTCTTTCTGTTTGTTGACAGTTTTTGAATACGACTTTCGTGCTGACTGACCCATTTTCCCCAAATATCAAACCCTTTCTGCTCATTCGCTTTATATTGCTTTATATCGTTTTCCTCTGGCAATAGAGCGTACTCAAAGTTCGAATGGTACAGCATGCCCCCTCCAATGAGTAATAGAAGCACCGCTATTATAACGACATACCTCTTTCGCATCGTAACCACCGTCCATAGAGAAGAATTTCACCAAGCATATTGTATCCTTCTCTCTATTCCGTTAGTCGCTTGTGTAAAACTCATCGCTAACGAGATGGCGGACGGAATCCAGCGGCTTTCGCTTCTGCTTCCGTACAAAACATGATTTCTGCCTTTGTGACCTTATATTGTGGACTACCAGGAACATGATAAATTTTCTTCCCGTTTTTCGAAATATTTCCTTTAATCATTGGTTTTTGACATGTTGCGCCATTTCGCTGTTCATGGATGATCTCGTCATTAAATCCTTGTTCGGTCGCGTAATTTTCAATCGACCAAATGTTCAGCCGTTTTTTTCGCGCCTGTTCTTGAATGGCACGGAATGAATCAATGTATTTCGTATTCGGTTCAAATACATAAGCAACGCGCGCATATCCTTTTTCCAATAATAATTCATTCAGCATCCTATCCCCGATCCATACATACGCAAGAAGACGGCCATATTTATCCCGCTCTCTGACATCCAACTCAAGCTGAACCTTTGTTCCAGGTGGCAATAATGTTTTTACATATTGGCTTGCCTCAAGCCCAAATGGCTGTACCGGCTTTGTTGGATGCACCGACTCCGGTGTATCAATCAGCAATAACCTTACTGTTTCTTCCTTATTATTACCTATTTTTACTTTTAACGTATCGCCGTCAATGACTCGCTCAACAACAGCAGGAATTTTCGAAGACGATGACTGACAACCGAACAGAACGAAAACAAATATGAGCGAAACAAATAAGAATATGTATTTTTGTAATTGTCCTCGTTTCACATCAATCCCTCCTTCATTTCATTATCGTAACGCATCGAGCATTTATCCGCTACTTTTTTGAAAATATACATAATAAAAATATTAGTTTTACTATTAATATAATAATTTTATGAACATAAATCTTTAGAAAGTTTTTAATTTTCTATTTCTATATAATTTTATTGACTTATAAATATTTTTTGAAATAAAATGTTGGCATAGTTATCATCATTACATCATCAGGAGGAGAAGAAATGGGAGCACTACCAGAGACTCAGGCTATGCATCATGAAGAACCAAAAAAGAAACATCCTCCCGGGCTTTATTTATTATTCTTTACAGAGCTTTGGGAACGCTTTAGTTACTATGGAATGAGAGCCATTCTTGTTCTTTATTTAACAACTGCGCTCGTAAGCGGTGGTTTAGGATTTAAAGAAAGCGTCGCAATGAGTATTTATGGTTTCTTCACAGGCGCTGTTTACTTCACACCGATTCTTGGTGGATATCTTTCTGACCGAGTTTTAGGAAGAAGATTGGCCATTACGATCGGCGGTATTACAATGGCGCTTGGTAACTTTATTTTGTTTGCAATGAACAGCAAAGCAGGATTATATGCCGGTCTTGCCTTACTAATTATTGGTAACGGTTTCTTTAAACCAAACATTTCTACACTTGTCGGTGAACTTTACGGACCAACCGATAGACGCCGAGACGCAGCGTTTACGATTTTCTATATGGGAATTAACATTGGTGCGTTCTTTGCGCCGCTTGTTTGCGGCTTCTTAGCGGAAGATTACTTTAAAACGACAGTAAACGGCGTTGTGCATTATGGCTTTAAATACGGTTTCCTTGCTGCATCAATCGGTATGATTATTGGCCAATTAATTTTCAATCTATTCGGAAATCGTTATTTAGGTGAAATTGGTAAAAAACCTGTCGGTAAACCAGCAGCGACGACAGCAGTTGTTAACCACAAAACTCCATTAACGAAAAAAGAAAAACAACGTACAGCCGTTATCTTAATTTTAGCTTGCTTTATTGTTTTCTTCTGGGCTGGATTTGAACAAGCAGGAAGTTCCTTAACGTTATATACGGATAAATTCGTGGATAAATCCATTGGCGGATGGACGATGCCAACTTCTTGGTTCCAATCATTGAATCCATTCTTTATCGTTGTATTAGCACCGATTCTTTCTGCGTTATGGGTGAAACTTTCGAACACAAAACGCGGCGACTTACCTATTCCAGTGAAAATGGCGCTTGGTATGATTTTACTTGGTTTAGGATTTGCCGTATTAATCCCTGCTGTTTTACAAACAGGCAGCGATGAACATCACATTGTAACGAAAGCAAATCTCTTCTTTATCGTGTTCACGTATTTCTTGCATACACTTGGCGAACTTTGCTTATCACCTGTTGGTTTGTCCATGGTAAGTAAAATCGCACCAGCTCGCCTAGCATCACTTTTAATGGGCGTTTGGTTAGCAGGATCAGGTGTAGCTAATATTTTGGCTGGTCAATTAGCTGCATTTACAGAATCATTAGGATATTTAGAAATTTTCAGCTTAATTGGCGGCTTAACAATCGGATTAGGTTTTGTTTTACTACTAATTTCGAAAAAACTAGTGCAAATGATGGAATAAAAAAGCGGAAGCAACTCGCTCTAAAGAGTTTGCTTCTTGCAAAAAGGGAATCACTCCTTGTGCAGTGATTCCCTTTTTTATCTATCATTAACTCAAATAGCCGAACGATTCCACCTTTTCGTATATGTTAGCATTGTCGTCACCATTCCCACCACCGTTACCACGACGAGTGAATAGAGAAACGAAGCAGAGGGAACGACGTGGCTGCCAATCGTAATGACAACCATATCAATCAAAAAAATGATGATTCCGACATTCCAATTCATTATTTTTGCAATAAATTGCGCAAGTAAATCTGTTCCCCCTGTGCTCGTTTCCTCGCGCAACATCATGCCGATTCCTCCACCAACGAAAACTCCCCCGATGATAGAACTCGTCATCGGATCAAGGGATATCATTCCCCGAAACACAGAACAGACATCAATCATCAACGAAGAAAATAACATTCCGTGTAAACTATTATAAAAAAACGGTCGATAGTAAAACCATGCAATGATATAAAGAGGCACACTTAAACAAATAATCGTTACCCCCACTTTAATATTCCATATGTATTTGACAATGAGACCAATGCCAATGATTCCCCCGTCTAATAAATGATGCGGCACTAAAAAAACGTTAATCCCAATTGCCAACAAAGCACTCCCGATACTAATCGCCACTGTTTTTTTCAACATGTATGCCACCTCAATTTTTTCACTCTACTTATATATATGGCAAATTGAAAAGGACTTGTCTTTTTTCATTTTCCTATCGAAACGAAAAAACAACTATTGCTTTATAAGAAAAATTGTTTTATAATTCCTGTATACTTTGCAAAAATGAATACAGTCCTCATTCAACCGATGAGGTAGAGGTTGCGGCTTTTATGAGTACGGTGAACGAGACGCAGAGAACGTCGAAGACTTCGCAGGAAAGGAAAAGCCGCCGAAGTTTGCGCATTTCTCTGGATGCGCAAGCTGGGGCTGTTGCCGAATAGGGACAGCACTGTCACGTTTGCCAAAAGGCAATCGTGGGGCGCTATCTTCACGGAGGGATTGATGCGGGTAATGAATCTACTGCCGTCGAATCTCCTTCGACGGCTTTTTTTATTGCCCCACTCCTTCCTATTACGATGAAAAGGAGTGATGGATAATGGAAAGCGTCATTCAGAAAAATGCCTCTAACACAACAGTTTCTTCTACTAATGAGTTGCAGCGAAAGCTAAAAACGCGACACTTAACGATGATTTCTCTTGGAGGAACGATTGGTACCGGTTTGTTTTTAGCGAGCGGTGGCGCGATTCATACAGCGGGACCAGGTGGAGCGATTGTTGCGTATCTTGCGATTGGAATCATGGTCTACTTTTTAATGACAAGTCTTGCGGAAATGGCTGCCTATATGCCGGTCACTGGGTCATTTAGCACGTATGCAACCAAGTTCGTCGATCCGGCATTAGGATTTGCGTTAGGATGGAACTATTGGTACAACTGGGCGATTACGATTGCGGCGGAGCTGTCTGCGGTTACGATGATTATGAAATTTTGGTTCCCTCACAGCCCTTCGCTCTTATGGAGCGCGCTCTGTTTAATTGTAATGTTTCTATTAAATTATTTATCTGTAAAAGGGTTTGGCGAAGCGGAATATTGGTTTTCTCTTATTAAAGTTGCTACGGTTATCGTCTTTTTAATTGTTAGCTTTTTGATGATTGTTGGAATTATGGGCGGTGAAGCGGTCGGTTTCAAAAACCTTGTGATCGGTGACGCTCCATTCCACGGCGGATTTATGGCGACTCTCGGCATTTTTATGGCAGCGGGGTTCTCTTTCCAAGGAACAGAATTGCTTGGGGTGACAGCTGGTGAAAGCGAAGATCCTAAACGAAACATTCCCCGTGCGATTCGTCAAGTGTTCTGGCGCATTCTTTTATTCTATGTATTAGCCATTTTAGCGATCGGTCTTCTCATTCCTTATACGAATGAAAATCTCGCCAATAGCGATGTAACCGTCAGTCCTTTTACACTCGTATTCGATAAAGCAGGAATTGCATTTGCTGCTTCCGTCATGAACGCAGTCATTTTAACAGCGGTTTTATCGGCAGGCAATTCAGGGATGTATGCGTCGACGCGGATGCTTTGGGATTTGGCACGCGAAGGAAAAGCGCCAAAGTTTCTAGCGAAATTAAATAAACGCGGTGTACCTGTCAATGCACTTATTGTTACTTCTTCATTAGGAACACTCGCATTTTTAGCTTCCTTGTTTGGTGACGGTGTCGTCTATACATGGCTATTAAACGCATCCGGTATGTCTGGGTTTATCGCATGGCTTGGCATCGCCATCAGCCATTATCGTTTTCGAAAAGCGTACGTCGCTCAAGGTCGTGATCTAAATGCATTACCTTATAAAGCGAAATGGTTCCCATTCGGTCCGCTCTTTGCGCTGATTCTTTGCACGATTGTCATTTTAGGTCAAAACTATTCCGCGTTTACAGGCGATTCGATTGACTGGTATGGCATTCTTGTTTCATATATTGGCTTGCCATTATTTTTAATCGTCTGGTTTGGATATAAAATCGTCAAAAAGACGAAACTCATTCCTCTTGACCAATGTGAATTAGATTGATGAAAAAACAGCTTGGTGCACGCACCAAGCTGTTTTTTCATCTTCACATCAATCATGTTTTTGTGTTTTTTGCTCCTCATCCTCAATAATTCCTTTTGTTGCGTTCCTAAATTCGCGAAGCGTTTTTCCAGCAGCTTGTCCAAGTTCAGGCAATTTCTTTGGTCCGAAGAGTAAAAGCGCAAAGAAAACGATGAGTGCAATTTCACCAAACCCAATATTCATGTCATTCACTCCATACGCTCATTTTTAATTAATAGAAAGTGATCGTTTGTTTTCCTCCATTATTATACCATACGTTGACAGAGGACGCTATTTTTATCTCTACTCAGCATACCGCTAAGTGTTCATCGTTCTTCATGAAGAAGACGGATCGGAACCTCAATTTCTTCCCCCGGACTCTCTTTCGGATAAATTCTTGCCGTTTCTCGCTCTTCATCGACATGTTGAATGAGCACATATCGTCCTTCGTACGTAACAGGGATCACTTCTCCGGATTCAGTGATTTGTTTAGCGCGTGTTACTTCCATTTTCGCTCCCCTCCTCCTTGTCGTCTTTTGCACCGTCTTCTGCCATTGTCCGTAACTCTTTCCAAAACAGCTCATCATTGCAAACAAGCTGATCGTACGAGTGAATAATCCGTGCAATTTCCCCTTCATCGCCTTTTGCATTGATGATTTCAAGTAATTGTGTCATATCAGTCGTTTCATGTTCCATATCTTTTTCTGGCATCAATGACCCTCCCAACCATTTATTCATTCATAGCGTTCCAATCGGGTAGTGATTATAAAATAGTACATTTTACCAAGTCCAAAAACCAGTAGGTACGATACAAATAAATATAGTAAAATAGTAAAGTGGGAGATAAATGGAGGAAGGTGTCATGAACGAACGAGATTACTACTTTGACAACGCTAAATTCTTCTTAATGATATTCGTCGTATTTGGTCACTTTCTCCGCCCTTATATTGACAAACAGCCATTTTTGCATAGCTTATACGTCTGGATTTTCTTCTTTCACATGCCAGCGTTTATTTTAATTTCCGGTTACTTTGCCAAAAACGTTTATCAAAACGGATATTTACAAAAGATCATCAAGAAACTACTTATTCCGTATTTTGTATTCCAACTACTATACTCTTTCTATTATTCGTTGTTATACGAAAAAGAAACCATCCAAATCGATTTTCTGACCCCTCATTGGAGTTTATGGTTTTTAGTAAGTTTGTTTAGTTGGAATGTCATGTTATTAATTTTTGCGAAACTCCCACGATCTGTTTCGATGATGCTTGCTTTATTGCTTGGTGTAAGCGCAGGGGTTATGGAGGCAGAGAAATGGCTCAGTCTTTCACGGACATTTACCTTTTTTCCGTTCTTTTTAATCGGCTTTTTCCTAAAGAAAAACCATTTTGAATTATTATTTTCTAGACATGTTCGCCTCTTCTCTCTTTTGGCGCTTACGAGTATGTTGTTGCTGATCTATTTTCTTTTTCCAGATTTACCAGAAGAATGGCTGTATGGTTCAAAATCTTATGAAACGCTAGGGGTTCATAAAGAAAAAGGAGTGTTATTGCGACTGTCTTTTTATGGAATCAGCGCTTTCATGACTTTCTGTTTTATGTCGCTCGTTCCCAATCGTCAACTATTGATTTCACCTCTTGGCACGAGAACGTTTTATATCTATATTCTTCACGGATTTATTTTAAAATATTTACACGCTACAACCTTTCCAGAGTTCATCATGACCATTCACGGTTATCCGTTGTTACTCATTATATCCCTTTTGTTAATGTTCATTTTAGGAAGTGAACCGATTGTTCGTTTTGTCCGACCACTCATTGAATGGGGCTTCCGAAAAAAGAAACGGGCTGTTTCGTAACTGAAACAGCCCGTTATTTCACTTTTACACATTGAACAAGTTGTCTCGTCGCATCAAATGGTGACTCTGCAGAAGCGATCGCGCTAATAACAGAAACACCATCAGCCCCAGCGGCGATGACTTCGCTTGCGTTTTCATGCGTGATTCCGCCAATGGCCACGATCGGAATGTCGATGCCGCTGTCACGAAGAAAACGAATGATGGAAGTTCCTTGCGCTTCTTTCGCATCTTCCTTTGTGCTCGTTGGAAAAATCGGTCCGACGCCGATGTAATCCGCTCCTTGCTCGATGGCTCTTTTCGCTTCTTCAAGATTGTGAGCAGAAACACCAAGAATTTTATCCCCGATTTTTTGGCGGACGATATCCGCTTGCTCATCATCTTGCCCGATATGCACGCCATCTGCATCGAGCGCAATTGCTAACTCGACATCGTCATTGACGATAAACGGAACGCCATGTTTTTTACAAATCGCTTGGAGTTCCTTAGCGAATGCGTATTTTTTCTCTCCTGTGAAAGCTCCGTGTCCTTTTTCACGGAATTGAAAGAGCGTAATTCCACCAGCGATCGCTTCCGTTAAAACGTCTGATGGATTTTTTTCACAATTGTTACTTCCCATAATAAAATAAACTTTCAACCATTCTCTTATTTTTTCGCTTGAAATTCGTTCCACTGTTCATCACCTAATGGTTACAAATGTTGTTCACGATATGCCCAATGATTCGTTGGTCCGTGACCATGGCCAATGCCTAACTCATGCTTAATCGCTGCTTGAATAAACGCTTTCGCTGTTTGTACCGCTTCTTTTACGCTGTGACCTTTTGCCAACTCAGCGGTAATGGCTGCGGCAAACGTACAACCGGTTCCGTGCGTATGTTTCGTTTCGATTCGTTTACTTGTAAAATAGGAAAAGTCATGGCCGTCATACAATACATCGACCGCGTCATTTCCTTCATCATCATGACCACCTTTAATGACAACATTCTTGACTCCAAGTTCGTATAAGCGCTTTGCAGCTTCATGGCGATCGTCTAATGTTCGGATTGTCATGCCTGTTAGCACTTCTGCTTCCGGAATATTAGGCGTAATGACCATCGCTAATGGAAGCAAATACGTTTTTAAGGCACTAACCGCTTCTTCTTGTAAAAGCGGTGCACCGCCTTTGGCGACCATAACCGGATCAACGACAAGCCGGCTCCAGCCAAATTGTTTCACTTTGTTCGCGACCGCTTGAATAATTTCCGCGCTAAACAGCATCCCCGTTTTTACGGCATCAGCTCCTAAATCCGTTCCGACGGATTCAATTTGTTGCTCGACCGCCTCAACTGATAGCGGGTACACCCCTTGCACGCCAAGCGTATTTTGTGCCGTCACTGCTGTTAATGCTGACATCCCAAATACACGTAACTCTTGAAATGTTTTTAAATCAGCTTGAATTCCAGCTCCACCGCCGCTGTCAGAACCAGCAATCGTTAACGCTTTGTACACGTTGTTCACGACGACTCTCCCCTTTATTTCACTTTTTCTAAAGAACCATATTGGAGAATTTCTTCCGCTCCTACTCGAGCAAGCTCATTTAAAAAGGCGATTTGAAAGCTTCCAGGCCCTTCTTCTCCTTTTTGACTCGCTGCCACTTCCGCTGCCACTCCGTAACTGACAAGCGCAGACACAGCGGCTAAAAGGAAGTCTTTCTCGACCGCCGCAAACGCCCCAATGACAGAGGTTACTAGGCAGCCTGTTCCCGTTACTTTTGTTAAAAGTGGGTGACCATTATGAATGACATACGTGGTGTTTCCATCCGTGACCACATCGTCTTTCCCCGTAATCGCGACAACCGTACTAAGTTGTTGCGCTGCCTTTTCCGCCAGGGTAACAACATCACCGTTTCCTTCTCCGGCATCCACGCCCTTAATGAGCCAACTTTCTCCGATAACATTAGCAATCTCCGCTGCATTGCCGCGAATAATCGAAACATTCACTTCACGGATTATCTTTCTAGCCGTTTCTGTTCGGTAGCGAGTGGCTCCAGCACCAACCGGGTCAAAAATGACCGGAACTCCGTGTTCATTTGCCGATTTGCCGGCAATGAGCATCGCTTCCACTTCCGTTTCATTTAACGTGCCGATATTAAGCACAAGCGCCCCCGCGATTTTAGCCATATCCGCGACTTCTTCTTTCGCATACGCCATCACCGGAGAAGCACCTAACGCCAGCAAACCGTTCGCCGTAAAATTTGTAACGACAACGTTTGTGATGTTATGGACGAGCGGATTGGTTTGACGCACTTTTTCTAATGTTTTCACGACGTCCTGAACGTTCATACCTTTTCCATCCCTTTCTATCATTGTAGGAATGCCAACTGTTAGAAAAATAAAAACACTTTGCCCGTAAGCAAAGTGCACAATTCTTCCCTTCTCACCTTCCCTACGCTGGCATTACCCAACAGGTTCAAACGGTCAACGACGGATTAGTCGTACTCTCAGCCTGATTCCACAGGCTCCCGCTCCCATATTTATTTTTACAAGCTCAGTCTACCCCTTCTTGAAACAGAATGCAAGTAAAAAATAACAGTTAGCCGTTCTTGATGTCCATACTTTTTGTTTCTTCGACAAGAGGCGGAAAATGGTTTACATGCAGTGGCATCGGCAAATTAAATAAATCAAGATCAACGATATAGCGCGGGCGCCGTTTTGTTTCCTTGTATATTTTTCCAATATACTCTCCGATTAAACCGAGCGCAATGAGCTGCAGCCCACCGAGAAGCCAAATGGACGTAATGAGCGATGTCCATCCCGTTTGCGTATGACCGGTAAATTTTAAAAATAGAAAATACACCCCAAACAACAAACTGACAAAAAAGGACACAAATCCGATAAACGAAATGAAACGAATGGGCGTAATGCTGAAGGAGGTAATCCCGTCTAAGGCAAACGCGAGCATTTTCTTGAGTGGATATTTCGTTTCCCCCGCTAACCGCTCTTTTCGGTCATAATAAACGGTTGTCGAGCGAAAGCCAAGCAACGGTACAATGCCGCGCAAAAATAAATTTACTTCTTCAAACCGTTCGAGCTGCTCGACGGCTCGTCGGCTCATAAGACGATAATCGGCATGGTTATAAACGATCCGTACTCCCATGGCTTTCATTAATTTGTAAAAAACTTGGGCGGTGTGGCGTTTAAAAAATGTATCCGTATCGCGCTTATGGCGCACTCCGTATACAATCTCATATCCTTCATGAAATTTTTTTATAAACTCACGAATGACAGAAATATCATCTTGCAAATCTGCATCAATCGAAACGATGCAGTCAGAAAGCGTTTTTGCTGCGAATAACCCTGCCAACAAAGCGTTTTGATGTCCGGCATTGCGGGCGAGCTTCAACCCTTTCACTTCCGGATAACGTAAGCTTGCTTTATAAATGATCGTCCACGTTTCATCTTGGCTTCCATCATCAACGAACAATAGTTTACTTTGTTCAGAAACAAGTTGCTCGGCGATGAATTGCTGAAGCAAATCGCGAAGCTGCCGAATCGTTTCCGGAAGCACTTCTTCTTCGTTATAACAAGGTACGACAATGGTGAGAATCGGTTCGCTCATCGCTGTTCCTCCTTATGATGTCACTTTGTATAAATAAATTGTCCATGCCGATTCATCGGAATGAAATATTTTTTCAAGTGTTAATTGGTTTCTTTTGGCGTTGTCAATCGGTAAGGCAGAAAAAATATAACGTCCCCCCATTTCGCGAAATACATCGGTATTTAACTGCAAATGGGTAATCTTTTTCCTCGAATGTTTTTTAAACATGTAATACTTGCCTAGCTCGTCCACAAAAATATAACAACGCCCGCCCCATTCATCGAAATATTCGCGCAGCTTCTTATTTTTGTCTAACTCGCGCGAAATTATGTTTCGAAACTGGTGTTTATACGTCAATGGATAAAAATTGTTGTACGTATCCAATGTGTAAAATCCGTTATATTGGGCGATCGCTGGGTGAATCCCGATGCTGGCAACGCGATATTTCTCTACCGGAAGGCCTATGTATTCTTTGATTTCCGAGAATTGCTTTTCTGCATAAAATTGTTTAAACGACGGCTCACTTCGATATATAATTTCCTCGTTAAACGCCGTAAGCACGATGAGTTGTGCCGCAACGGCGACCAGACATACCTTTTTCCAATCCTGCCCTTGTTGCCATAAAATTTTTAACGAAAGCGCAAATAATACGTAAATGACCATCGGCCGCAAAAAATGATAGCGAGCAAAATTAAATTTGTTGAGGATGTCAAACCGCTCCGTTAACGGAACCCATCCTTTATAAAACCAAAACGCATACCATGTCGAAAGGGCGAAGTTCAAAGCATGAAGAAACAGAAACATTTTTTCTTGCTTCCATAATTTTCTTTTCCAAACCATGTACAAAGCGATGAACGTCACCGGCAAAATGACAAGCCCATGTACCGTCATCACATGGTTGTGACCAAGAATATAGTTTTTCAACGTCAGTCGAATGGCACGCCAAAGAGAAAGACGGGCATGAACATATTCATCGCGACTTGTCGGTTCCTCGGAAAACAAAAGCGAATGAACAAGGCGATACTCAATAGATAAGTACAACGCTGTCATGTAGACGATCGCCAAGAGAAAGCGAACGTTCCATCCTTTTCCGCGCACAACATCAACGAGCCAGAAAACTCCCATCGCGCTTAAGAAAAAGAAAAAGCCTAAAACAAGACTCGAATAAAACGGTAAAAGCGTGAGGACAAGATAATTGATCCACGAACGTTCACCGGCTCGAATGTTTAAAAAAGCCCACAATGCTAAAGGCATTCCAAGTGTGCTTAACATACCCGACGGCCAAAATGGCGTCAAGGCAAATGCGAGAGCCGCACCAACGCGAATCCACGACCATTCCGGCGCTTTTATAAAATGTTTTTTCAACAGTAAATACATCCCGATAAACGCAAACACGCGCGTGATCGTTTGGCTTAAACCATATGCATAAATCGATGGAAATAACGCATGAAGCCAAACAATTCCGCTAAACTCCGTCCCGAACGCATTTCGCGGCAACCCGTTAATCAGTTGCGGAATGACAGCGTGAATCGGACCAAACAACTCGCCGCTTCGTGTCAACACTTTGTACCACGCAATATTCGAATCTAAATTATCGTGAACACGCATATGCGCATCTTCACCCAGAATAAAATACGGCGATACAAAAGCGGCAATCGCAAGGAACGAGAAGAACACTAATCGTTTTTCCGTTTTTGACGTTTCCTGCACCAACAACTCTCTCCCCCCCTTCTCCTTCATCATTTCCATCACCTAATGCCTTCCTTTATTTTCTAACGTCAAAGGAAAAATATTCATAAAAAACTCTTCCTTATAAAAAAGGAAGAGGCTTCACACCTTAATAGTCATGAGGTTACTCGACGCTTATTTCCATCTCTTCAATGCGTTTTTCCACGTATTTTTGATCTTTTTGTGCGTGGAACGTTTCTGCTTTTTCGACGATAGCGATGGTATTGTACTCTGGAATTTGCGCGTATGTTTCATAAACGCCTTTTGGAATTAACACGTTTCCTTCTGGCCAATACACCGCAATATTTCCTTGTTTCACATTCGCAAACTTCACACGACCTTGCATCATTCCATAACGGTTGTAGGCCACAATCGATTCGCCTTCACGAATGCCAAGTTTCGTTGCATCCTCGCGATTCATTAAAATATCATAGCGCTCTGCCGCATTAAACGGATCTTTTTCGTTATAAATCATCGAATTAAACTGCTTGCCGCGTCGAGTCGTCACAAAAAATTGTCCTTCCGCTTTTCGCAACTCCGGCAATTCAATCGGTATGAAATTGCCACGTCCGTCCGGTGTCGGACATACCCCTCCTTCACAAAGCCAAGCGCCGCCCCATTGGAAGACGTCACCTTTTTTCTTTAAATGCTGAATTCCATCGTAGTTTCGATTGGCTACGGCAATTTCGTTGCGAATGTCTTGAGCGCTGTTAAAATGAATCAAATGTTTTTCTTCCGGTTTCACTCGCGAAGCAAGGTCAATATAAATCTCCCATTCCGCTCGCGCTTCTTCGATTCGCGGTCCTTCGATTTCCGGACTGAAATACACCATTCTCTCCGTGCTTGTCGATGTGCCGCCGCCCGGCTGTTCATAGCGCGTCATCGCCGGTAAGATGATCACTTCTTCTTTTGCGTCCAGCAATGTCGATGTGTTGAAAATAATATCTTGATGAACACGCAATTCCACGCTTTCTAATGCTTTTCGGATAAAATCTGGATTCGGCATCGTTTCCAAGAAATTGCCGCCGCTCGTATATAACACTCTCACTTTTCGTTCATGATCATCAGGAAGCAAAATGTTTTCTAGCGTTTGTCCGATCGTATCCCCTTGCCAGCGCGGAATCGGAAATCCCCAAATGTTTTCAATACGCACGATATTTTCTTCATCAAATTCACCGCCCGGCAACACAAACGGATCCGCTCCCATTTCCCCTGATCCTTGAACGCCGCTGTGGCCGCGAATCGGCATAAGCCCGCAATGAGCGCGTCCGATAAAACCGCGAAGCATGGCGAGGTTGGCCACTTGCGAAACATTGTCCGTACCGAAGCGGTGTTGGGTAAGTCCCATACTCCAAACAAACACGCCTGATTTTGCTTTAGCGAGCAATTTTGCAAACTCATACATCCGCTCTTTAGAAAGACCAGAAGATTTCTCTAACGTTTCCCAATCGTATTTAATGACATGCGCCTTTAATTCATCAATCCCGTTCGTATGTTCACGAACAAACTGCCAGTCGATGGCTGAACCCGGATTGTTTTCTTCCATTTCAAACCAGTGCTTTATGACCCCATTCATAAAGGCAATATCGCCGCCGATGTTGACTTGATAAAAATCATCGGCAATTTTTGTTCCGAACAACGCGCTTTCCCAAATCGATGGAATCCAATAGTTCTCCATCGCCGGTTCTCGGTACGGATTGATGACGATAATCTTCGTACCCGCTTTTTTTGCCGCATACATATATTTCGTTGATACCGGCTGATTGTTCGCGGCAACAGAGCCCCAAAATACGAGGACATCGGTGCCAATCCAATCTTTATAACTGCAGCTCGATGCGCCGATCCCAAGCGACCGCTTTAATGCCGTTTTGCTTGGTGAATGGCAAATTCGCGAGGCATTGTCAATATTGTTCGTTCCTAAAAACCGCGCCACTTTCGCCGCTGTGTAATACACTTCATTCGTGATACCGCGCGCCGTTAAATAAAACGCGAGCTGCTTCGGATGGATGCTTTTTATTTTCGCGGCAATGCGATTTAACGCCTCATCCCAACTAATTCTCGTAAACTTTGTTTCTCCCGGTTTTCTTGAAAGCGGATATGGAATTCTTCCTAATTTTCTTAGTTCCGTACTATCGAATTCTCTTAGTTTATGAATATCTTCTAGCCACTTCGGATCAATGGCAGGCATTGTATTCAAACGAAGCACATTTAAGCGAGTCGTGCAAAGATGAGGACCGGTCAACGTTTGATCGCGCAATCCGGAAACTCCAAGAGCGCAGCCGTCACATACCCCTTGCGTCAAAATGCGATACGCGTAAGGCAGCTGATCTTTATTTTCCCAGACGACTTTTAATGTATCGCGAATATGATGCGGCTTTACCTTTCCTAACCCCATCGGTATAAAACTTGCCCAAAGGGAAGGTTTTGGACTTTTGTCCAATTTGATCGGCCCGGTATGTTTCGTTTTTCCCATGATTCACACTCCTAAAAAAAAAGATAAATATACATAATTTTAAAAACATTCTTTTTATTTTTATAGTATGATTGTAACATAAAAACATATTTTTACTCTTAAAAGAAGGTGGCAGGATGGAGAAACAAACGACGGTAAAAAAGAGGATATTGAAATTTACCGACGCTTCATTCATAAGTGAGGAAGACGAAATTGTTACTGAATTTCCGCTCACGTTAGTCGTAAATAGTGAAGAATTCGCGACAATGGTGTGTACGCCTGAGCATTTAGAGGAACTAGTCATTGGATTTCTTGCTTCTGAAGGTCTTGTCCGTTTCAAAAGCGATATAAAAAATATGTCCATTGATGAAAGCCGCGGATTTGCCTATGTCGATTTGCACGCAAAACAACCGATTAACCAGCAATACTTTTCGAAACGG
Organism: Anoxybacillaceae bacterium; assembly: GCA_041920415.1. Classification (GTDB taxonomy): domain Bacteria; phylum Bacillota; class Bacilli; order Bacillales; family Anoxybacillaceae; genus JBHGYD01. The sequence goes on along the minus strand of JBHGYD010000049.1, from coordinate 65,400 downwards.
TTTATCGGTTCGTGTTGTGGGAAAAGCAGACAATTTTATTTGCACAATGATGTGAAGACGGCCAAAACAGCAGTCACGGACATAAAAATAAGCGTGGAACAGTGTTTTTATCTCATGAAAAACTTGCAAAATGGAAGCGTCATCTTTCAGCAAACAGGTGGAGTCCATAACGCGGCGCTTTGCAGCGAATCCGAAATCATGGTGGCAAGGTCTGACATCGGAAGACATAACGCTCTTGATAAACTGTACGGATATTGTTTGCTCCAGCAAACCCCTGTCCGTGATAAAATCATTGCTTTTAGCGGTAGAGTGTCTTCTGAAGTGTTATTAAAAGTATCAAAAATCGGTGTTGGGATTTTATTATCAAAATCCGCTCCTACCGATTTAGCGTTACAGTTGGCGGAAGATTTAAATATAACAGTTGTTGGATTTATTCGCGGCGGCAAGTTGAACGTGTACACTCATCCAGAGCGCATCTTGGAAGCGAATCAACAACACTAATGAAGGGGGGAATAACGTTTGCCCCCTTCACATTACTGAAATACTTAACAAAATCGTCGATTATGTTTTAAACCGAACAAAAGAGAGAATCTTACCAATATCTAAAAAATAAAGGTAAGCACATATTAGTTATGTTTAATATGCTTGCTTACCTTTATTCGTTATTCCACTATATGGCAAAAAGATAAATCAGACCTTAATAGAGGATTAATTTCATTACATTTTGTCATTCAACAATACCCATCTCATGTGGTCTTCCCAATTCCCATTCACTTTTAGAAGTTTTTTTGCTATTCCTTCATTTTCGAACCCTAATTTTTTTACAACTCGAATAGAGGCTTCATTTCTAGGCATGATGGGGGCTTCTATTCGATGAAGTTGATATTCATTGAATATAATCTCGATCCCTTTTTGTAAGGCTTCTGTTATGTAGCCCTTATTTAACTCATCTTTATCTAACTTATACCCCAAAATACATGATTGTAAAATGCTTCTAACAATATTACTAAAGCTGATGCAGCCAATGGTTTTAGTAAACTCTTTGTCATCCTTATGAAACAACCATAGTTTAAGAATGCTTCCTGATTTCATTAGTTCGATATCTTTCTTTAATCTTTCAGACTGGTATTCTAATGTAAAAAAATCTTCTGGCTTTTCTGCTTCCCATTCCTTCAAGAAATCTTTATTCCTTTGATAATAATTTAATACTGTCGAAGCAAAGGTTTCATCTAATTCCCTTAGTATTAAACGGTTCGTTTCATACAACTTCATCCAAAAATCTCCCCTATATTATCATGTTACGTTCTACCGCCCGTTAAACAAGAAAGCGAGCGATGTTCCTCTTATGTTTTTTTATAGACCTGTGCATAAGTTATTTTCAGCTGGTCTCTCAATTGCTTGTTTTTAATTTTTCGTTTCTGCGATTCAATGAGAGCGTCTTTGTTACTATCGTTCATTTCACACTTTAGCTGTTTTGGAGTAGGAGCTTGTTGTTGACACAAGGTTTCAATACCACTCCTTCCTCATTTGCCACACTATTAAAGTTAATGCTCTCATTAGCTCGTATAAGCTTTTTTAATGGATTCATCAACCTTTTTAGGTAAGAGCCTTTCTTATCCGCAAATATGTATCTCTGGTTGTTATTTTCTATGAGAACTGCTTGCGCGCTGATACCCTCATAGACCTTCATCGTCCAAATTCTTTCTTTTTTATTTTACGTTCGGTCTAAAGCCCTCGCTACGCCTTCCGCTGTGGGCTATGTCCTTCCCCATCTATAAGAACAAATATACGTTTCCTCTTATCTTATATACAATAAGAGACTATATTTTAAATATACATAAAAAAGGATATATGCTCATATATTGTCAGTGTTATTCAACTATTGCTTCAGTTCGTTGAAGGTTATTATCTTTGTTCGAAACATTATTATTTTTAACTCAAAGTAAATAAGGAATCAGCCCACTCTTTCTTAAGACAATATTATCTCTTTTCGGCTGCCACGAACCAAAGACGCAAATCCTCTATTTCTCCGCTCGGATCGGATTCGGTTTGGATGTGAAGCCGTTGTTCCAAGATCCGATATCTCGGTTCTAGGATTGCACGGATTTCTTCGTCGTCAAAAAAGTGTAGAGGTTTCCCTTCATGCTTCATAAAGGTGTTTGGTTCGATTTCATCGCCAATTCCGTAGTTATTGGTGTCATAAATCGAAATACAAGAAAAAGTAAGAACTCCCTTTGGTTTCAGGAAAGAGGTAACGATATCGAAGAGAGCGTCCCTCTCATTTTTCAAAAACAGGTGAATGACGTTGGATAGGTAAATGCCGTCAAATTGTTTATGTTCCAGGAACAGTGGATTAAAAAGGTCACCTACTATGTACTGTAGATTTTCCGCTGAATGGACTTTCGCCTGCTTAACTGCGTGCTTGATCGCCACATCAGATACATCGAACGCAACGACTTCAAATCCTTGTTGAGCGAAATATAGACTGTTTCTCCCGTATCCACATCCAGGAACTAGCACACTTTGGACCTTGTGACGTTTAAAATGTTCTTTTGCTAACACAGCGGAAGGGCATTGGATGTCACCCCAAATCCGTCCTCCTTCGTATCGTCCATTCCAATACGATTTCATGGAAATGTTCATGGTTGTTCCCCCGATCTGTAAAGAAAAATTTTTGAATGAATATTCTTCTTATATTCGACTATTCAATATTTTTTCCTACTATTGAAAGAGGGAAAAAATTTTCGGCGAACAGTACTTGTCACTGTTCGCCCCATAAAAATCATCCAAAAACCTGTGCAGCAATTCCATATAATGTGCCATTTCGACGAGGTAATTGCTTTGAATTCATGATCATGATTGGAGGTTGACTTACTTTATGAAAACCACGTTGCTCTAAAAATAACATAAACTCTTCATGTCCTGACGGAACATCAATTCTTAATCTTCCTTGATGATTGTGAGCCAATTCATCTACCAACAAAGAAGCTATTTCAAAACTAGGAGCGACAATCGGACCTAAGATTAAGTTGATCGGTCCCAAAATAGAAAGTCCATAACCTATAATTGTTCCATTACTATCTTTAACTATTAGGCATTCTTTTGCTTGTTCAATCCTATTAATAAGAAACTTCCTTCTTTCAGCTCCAACAGCTCTCTTGTCTAATTTTAAGATTTGTGTTAAATCTTCCTGGTTAAAAGTATCTATTTCAATATTCATTTTATTGATTGAATGAACAGATATGTAATGATCGCAAAGATATTTATGAACACAATCAATTGTTCTGAATCCCATTTTTTCATATAAAGGTTTTCCCTGTTCCGTTGCAATAAGCATAATAGTAGTATCTTTTGAAACGGTATCCATACACGTTTGGGTAACGATTTTTCCAAGCCCCATGCCTCTATATTCTTCATGAACGATTACCATTCCAATAGAAGCTAAAGAAGTATCATAAGGAATGATTGCCGCACTCGATACAATTTTCCCTTCTTCGTTTTTATACCCGTATATTCCCCCCGATTTCATAATTGTCTGAATTTCATGTTCATCATAATCCCATCCCACCGAAGCTGATAGCGATATTAAACCTGGAATATCTTCATAACTAAATCTTACTAAGTTAACGGACGTTCCTTGCATGCAAATTACCCCTTTGAAAATCTTATATGCCCTCTTCTCTAGAATACTTCGAATATAACAAATGATCAAAAATTATTATGATTGACACGTAACCAAAAGGTTTCGTATACTAAAATACGAAACCTTTTGGTTACATATTAATTCAACGTGGAGGTATATTATATGCAAGTAAATAATCAAAGCAAAGTTCCAGACATCCGAAAAACTACCGTATTTAATGCGCCGATTCAGAAAGTATGGGAAGCAATGGCCACTTCAGAAGGCATCGCTGCATGGTTTATGCCAAATAATTTTGAGCCAAAAGTCGGACATGAATTCACTTTGCAGTCACCTTTTGGACCATCACCTTGCAAAGTTCTTGAACTCGATCCGCCTAACCGACTTTCTTTTTCATGGGATACATTCGGTTGGCGCGTTTCTTTTGAATTAAAGGAACTAGATGGGAAAACAGAATTCACACTCATTCATTCTGGTTGGGGAGAGCCGAATGAGATTATTCCAGCACCAGGAGAAACACACTCAGTAATAAGAAATCGAATGGACAATGGTTGGGAGTTTCTTGTTAAAGAAAAACTCCGCAAAGTAGTTGAGGCTTAATGTCAGCTGCGCCAAAGCATGATATTTTTCAAGCCATCGCCGATCCTACTCGACGTAAAATACTTCGACTGCTTGCTGATAAGGAATTACCTGTTACAACAATAAGCAAGCACTTTCCCATGAGTCGTACAGCCGTTTCTAAACATTTGCGTATTTTACTTGAATCGAAACTTGTCAGTGTGGAGAAGGCGGGAAGAGAGAAGTTGTACAAACTCCAACCAGAGGCGCTACTCGAGCTTAAGCATTGGCTTTCCTTTTTCGAGCAATTTTGGGACAACAAGATTTCAATGCTTAAACACTTTGTAGAAAACGAGGAAACAGGTAATCTAAATCTCATAATCCCTAAGTCCAATGAGGAATCTAAGGATTCGTGACAAGAAGATTAATAACTGTTGGTGTTGGCTATTTTGTAAAAATGGTAGGAAAACTAATGGGAGCGATACTTTAAAACTGTATCGCTTCTCTTGTTCAGCTAAAAGCGGCAATCAGAAAGTAAAAAAGGATTTTGGTACGGTGAACAGTGACGAGCACTGTTCGCCACGACAGCGAACAGCTCCTAAATAAAACTGTATACAGCTCGAGTAATGTCATATAACATGAAGTTATTTTTGCTGATGGAAAAACCTCATAGTAGAAAACTCAGTCTCTTTTCAAATTTCTTTTTTCATAACTACAGTTTTCACTGGAAAACCATTAGGATTTGTTACAACTTCTTCCTTGCAAACATTGTATCCAACTGAGCTGTACAACTGTATATTCTGTGGAACCGACATTCGAACTCTACACCACACCTCTGATTTTCCATGCTCTTTTGCATAGTCCTCAAGCCATTTTAACAAGAATTTCGCAATTCCCCGTCCCCTTGCCTCAGGACAAACGGATAGACGAGAAAAATAAAGGCTATTATTATTCGTTTTAAACCTAACAGAACCTACTGGAATGCCGTCATCGAAGCAAAGTAAGGCTTTTTCAGATCCATTTTTTAGCGAACTTTGTATTGAACATACTGTTTCATTGAGTGCACTTGAAGGAATGTCCATATGCCTATATTCCTCAAAAGCCAACATCATCACTCGGTGAACCAAATCAGCCTCATCTTCCTTTGCTAATCGAATCATAAGATTCATCTAATTTTTATCTCCTTCCCTATTAATCATCTTAAATAATGAATATATTTGATATTTTATGGCGTATTCCTTCTGTTCCCTGTAAAATGAACAAGAGCATTTGGTTATAAACTTTTATGGATGGTGAGTTAAATTGGAAAAATTAAAAGATAGCGAATTTGAAAGAGTATTACCGTTAATCAACAACCATGCAAAGACTTGTCCAACATTCTATTATCCCAGGAGTTGTTTATGTATATAAGTACAGATTGATTTTCCAACATATACAAAACATTTTAAACGCTCTTTTTCCTAAACTTAAACGTCTTGCTTATGTCGATTTTTTAAATAGAACTTATATAGATCACTTAACGGAAATGACCCCCTAATTTTGGACACATCCTATCATATTTTAAGTTATTCTTAAAATTGCTCGTTTTTTCTTAGCAAGAAAGATCAAATCTCTCTTGCCTTATACCCGAACTTCTTTCATCATGAAAGCTTCCGTTTTCGCTTTTTTGTAAAATTCATGCGACGGAAGATCGAGAATACTCGAATGAATCCTCCGTTCGTTATAAAACCGCATATACTCTATCGCAGCTTGATAAGTCTCTTCATAGCTGTCAAACACCATTCTTCCTAGACATTCCTCCTCCACTATAACGATGAAACGCTTCAATATGGGCATTCCTATTCGGTGTCCGCGGTGGAATCCGCTCGTTCATGCTCAAGTTGAAACCTCTCACATGCAGCTTCAAAGACATAAGAAATGAAATGCGGTCCATTATCTGTTTGTATCACAGGTTATCCTTATGCTCAAATAGCTGACGCTTGAATAACGCACGCCCTAGTGTCTGTACCGCATCGTTTCCGGAACAGCTTAGTCCCATATGGTAATCCATCACCGAACGGTTATACACATCGATGAGCGATAAGAAAAAGAAAAACCGTTCTTCTCCTTCCATATATCCGTATTTCACATCCATTTCCCATAGCTGATTCGAACCCGTAATGATGCGATTCCGAGCGAGTTTCTTTGGATATCGAATCTGTTTCTCTCGTTGCGGACGTAATAAATCCATCGCCTTACACAATCTATAGACCTTTTTCTTGCTGATAACGAGCTGATAAGCTCTTCTTAGCTGGATCGTCAGCTTTCAATATCCATAGGCAAATCCTTCTCCCATCACAAGCTCGGATAGCCATTCCTTGAGCTGCTCGTCTGGCACTTTTTGACCGGCTTGGGTCACAGAGTAGCCGGGTGTTGGACGTCCCCCACCTACTGTTTTCTCCTCGACTTTTCCGTTTTGTTGATCATAGTAGGTCGAACGATTGATCTCCAAAACCTCCAGCACTTTCGTAATCGGGTATCTTTTCTCGATCCACTGCTCGGCTACTTCCTATTTTTCAGTAAGTAAGGGCTCTTTTTTTTATCAAATCATGCAAAATCGCAATTTCTAAATCTTTTTCCCCTAATAGCTTCTTGAATTGTTCGTTTTCCTCCTCCAGCCTTTTTACTTCAGCTGAAGAGGAGTGAGTGACAGGCACTTCCTCTAGTTGCCCTTCTTGATAAGCTTTCACCCATCGCTGGACTAGATTCGAACTAATCGCATATCGTCGCCACTAATGCTTTATTCCCGACTTCTTATGCTTCTTTTACCACTTGCAGTTTACATTCCTTTGAATGTTTTCTCCGCTTCATGTATATCAAAAGCCCCCTTCATTTGGTCACTTCGATGATAAAAAACAACCTTATCGAGTGTCCAAATTCATTAGGGACTAATGAGATATTACATCGCCTAATTTTGATAATATAACCCCTTAACCTATAACTAACTTATCATCCTACTCATATATTGAAATATCTTAATTAATGTGGAAAGTAGGTGAAACATATTGTCAGAACATAGGAAAGTAAAAAATATGCAACAGGTGAGGGTGACATGTGGTTGTACCAATATGAGAACGGTGACAGTGCATGGACCTCTACCAGCAGACATTGCGTTAGCTGCTGTTAATGCCGCAACCACTGTTCCGGAAATGAGAGCCGCCATCGAAAATCCTTTACTTGGACTAAACCTTACACAATATAACGCGTTATCAGAAACCGCTAAAAATGATGTTGCCCAGCAATTGCTAAATAATCGGCCTGCTTTAGGTTACCCTTCCGTTGCTAGTCTCCAAGCTGCTCTTGATCAAGCCGTAAATCAGGTCGTTGATTTAGATAATATTTATGTTCAAGCTGGTGCTGTTGGTGGAAATGGCAGTAGAGCAAATCCTTTTGGAACCATTCCTCAAGGAATTGCCGCTGTGAATCCAGGTGGAACTGTTCATATTCTAAGTGGAACGTATCCAATTACATCACAAATTGTCGTCAATAAGGCTGGAATTACTTTAAAAGGAGAACCAGGTACCCTTCTATTTTTACAAGCAAACATTATTGCAATGCTAATTACTGCTGCGAATACGACAATCGATGGTTTAACGATAACAAGTAATATTCCTTATGCAAAAGAATTCATCCAAATTGGTGGAAATAATACGACAATCATCAATAATACCATTTACGGGCCACCTCAAGCATTGCCTATGAGCAGCTGGATTGTTAACAGAGCCATCGTATCTCAAGGAGGCCTTGCTATTTCGGTGATGAATAATACTTTCCATTCTTTAAGGACAGGAATGTATATTAATCCGAATGTGACAGGTCCTATTAACAATAATGTGGTTTACAATACAAAAGGAGGATTTTTAGTAGACGGTGCATTCACCACCTTCTTAGGAAACTCATGGGGAACCCCACCGAATGAATTTGATATTGTTTTGCTTGCAGGTACAACATTTGGTCCTCCATATGATAATCTTGCTCTATTAAGTGCACTTAATAATAATGCAACCATTTCGGATCAAAGATAAAAGAAACTGGGGCTGTCTAAAAAGTCCATTTTAGTTGAAAATCCGCCAAAATTAAAACCCAAAGAATGTTGATTTTACAGCATTCTTTGGGTTTGCTTTTTTTAGATTTCGGGATTAAATACTACTTTTCGGACAGCCCCGATCCAATCAGAGTATTCAAGGTCAAAAAAATCTTAAGTACTCTTTTTTGTTAAGAAGAATGAAATTAGTTAAAAACCCCTGAACCTAAAGGTGCTATGTGATATAACGAAGTAAATTGAAGAAAAGCTAAGCTTACCAAATACAAAAGTTCGTTCTCTTTTCGTTTGGTGCATAAATATGTTACGGGTTTAACAATGTCTTGCAAACTTTTATTTTCAAGTTCTTCTACTGAATGATAACATGAATAAGATATACATATAATAGAGAAACAAGGAGCAGCCTAACCTTAATTATGGTAAAATATACTAAAAGGGAGGGGATTGAATGCGGATTCCATTTTTGAAGAGGGAAATTACGATTGAACAAGAAAGATTAAATTTTATTAGAGACTCTCATGGTGGAAGTGCCATGCTGTTCGCTGGGGGTATCTTTTGGTTAATTGCAGGGATTGTAGCTATGTGTGCCCACTCTTCTATTACTGCAAATGTGTATCTTTACGGTGGAGTTGTAGTCCCGATTTTAGGTTTCATTATAGCGAGGATATTACAATCGAACCTAATGCAACGTAGCAAATACACCTCGTTAGTCATATTGGCATCTGGTATAACAACATACGGTCTACCCATATTGTTTTTAGTCAATAAATATGACCCTTTACTTATTGCTCCTGTTTTAGCAATCCTTAATGGCGGGCATTTATTAATCCTAATGTGGATTCATCTTGATTATATCTACTTTCTTGTAGCATTGGCTGAATTGATTGTAGGAATCACATTTATATTTACCTTCCCGACCTTAGCCCCAGTTTATGTTGGGCTGTCGTTAGGTGTAGTATCGATTTTCTCAGGTGTACTTGTTTACATAACTTCAAAAAATCCGTTAAAGGACTACAAAGTGTCCATCAAAATAGAAAGGTGAATTTTACAATAACCAACTTCCTATACAGGAGATTAAATAGAAAGTTGCCCTACAATAGACATCTTCTTTTATCCTTATCGTACAATTGAACTACTTCTTATTTTGCTACTATAGGAAGAACAGAATTTTTCCTTAATTTGTGGTGCCGCGAAGCGATGCATGGGTGGCTAACGGGTGTGCGGAATAAGAATGGGGAACTTCCAAATCGAAGAAGTTCCTTTATTTTTATATCATTATCAACAATAACCTTTAACACAGCCTTACTTTAAAGAATTGCTTTAATGATTACTTGAACAAGATGGTTTTACACTTTTATGGATGGTGAGTTGAATTGGAAAAATTAAAAGATAGCGAATTTAAAAAGGTATTACCGTTAATCAACAACCATGCAAAGACTTGTCCAACATTCTCCTACTCTGTCTTACATTCTATGATTCCAGGAGTTGTTTATGTAGATCACTCAGAATGTCCGAAATCCGTATTAGTCGGAACAATTTCTGGTATTTACTTTATTGCTGGAGATGAAACGAATCATCATTTTAATCATTCGCTCCAAGAGTTCTATATAAATAAAGTACGGGAAAAGAAAACTCGATTTACCTTATTTTCGTCCACTACAAAATGGGATGAAGTAATCAATAAACTATTTAAAGACGAAACGATACAAATGAAAAGATACTCATTTGCTTTTAATCCAAATAAATACTCTCCTAAACAAGTACAAATTTCCAAAGAGTTTACTTTAAAAAGAATAGACGAAAATACGATCAAAAATAGTCTGGAATTTAATCATACCTACTATGAAGAATACTGGGGTTCGGTATCAAATTTTCTTGCGAATGGTTTTGGGTATTGTGTTTTACATAATGGAAAAGTTGCCAGTGAATGCACATCCATATTTGTTGGCAATACAATGGCTGAAATTGATATTGTAACTCACAAAGAATATAGGGGGAATGGTTTAGCTTTCATTACTGCTAAGGCATTTATTAATCATTGCTTACAAAATGGGTTTATTCCAAGATGGGATTGTGATGTTAATAACTTCGCCTCAATAAAGTTAGCAGAAAAATTAGGGTTCGATAATCCAACAGAATATTCGGTATTTGTTAGAAAAGCTAAAAAATGAATGCATTGTTCAACAAACAGATGGCGATTGCTGACAATTTTTGTTTTAATAAAAAAGATTGTTGTACCAAAAGATTGTATCGTCGTTCAATATATAGAAATAAAAAATAGACCTCCCTTGAACGACCAGTTCTAGGTAAGGTCTATTTCTCGCATAAGCTGACTCCTTTGGAGAGCCTACGACTGCAAGAACCGAAAGCATAGCCGCACTTTCGGTCTCTTTTTATTCTATATCTTTTTCGTTTAGCTGACGAAAAGAAAGATTTTCCCTTTATCCATTTCTAAAAACTATGTAAAACGGTCCATCATTTTTCCTGCTTCACGGACAAGAAAAATGACCGTAGTGCGCCCACTTCTGGCGATAGACCCAAAATGTTTCCGCTCCTCCTCTAATCACTGACAGGTCTTATCTCAATCCCTGCAGCTTGCAATGTTTCGTATAAGTTTCTCGCAAATAAAACCGCTTGTGCACCATCTCCATGAATGCATACCGTTTCCGCTTCAATCGGAACATCGATGCCTTGTAATGAGCGGACGCGCCCTTCTTGCACCATTCTCATCACTTGATAAACCGCTTCACGTTCATCGGTAATGAGTGCGTTTGGCTCGCTTCTTGGTGTCAACAAACCGTCTTGTTGATACGTACGATCAGCAAATACTTCACTTGCTGTTTTTAAACCGATTCTTTTACCTGCCGTAATTAGTTCGCTCCCCGCTAATCCATATAAAGTTAATGTCGGATCCATATCATACACCGCCTTTGCAATGGCTTCAGCAAGTACTGCCTCTTTTGCAGCCATATTGTATAAAGCACCGTGCGGTTTGACATGTGACATTTTTCCGCCTTCCGCTTTCACAAACGCGGATAACGCCCCAACTTGATACACGACATACGCGTATACTTCATCTGGAGTAACATTAATGTTTCTACGACCAAATCCAAGCAAATCCGGAAAACCAGGGTGCGCCCCGATGGCGACTCCTTTCTCTAGCGCCATCTGCACGGTTTTGCGCATAACGAGAGGATCCCCCGCATGGAATCCGCAGGCGATATTAACGGAAGTCACATAGTCTAAAATCGCTTCCTCTTCACTAAGTCGATACACACCAAAACTTTCTCCAAAATCGCAATTGATGTCAATTCGCATTACCTGTTTTCCCTCCATTTCCACTCTATGATTTTCTTCCACGTTTTCATCTCCCGCTCGCGTTCCATATACAACCGTTGTGCTTCTGCGAATGTCACCTTTTGAAAACAAATCACTTCCCTTGGCCGAGCTTGTGCTAAAATAGGCAAGTCAACGGAAATCACTTGGGCAATCCGCGGATAACCCCCCGTTGTTTGTCGATCCGCCATTAAAATAATCGGTTGACCGTCTCTTGGTACTTGAATCGTGCCAAACGTTACGGCCTCTGAAATCATTTCTTCGTCTGTTTTTCTCTCTAACTTTTTTCCTTTCAAGCGGTACCCCATTCGATTCGATTGAACCGTCACTTCATAGGGGGAAGCGAAAAAGTCATACCGGCTTTTCTCTGTAAATGTCGCAAACTCTGGCCCTTCCATCACGCGAATCGTCTTTCTTTTTCCGGAAAAATACGAACGAAACGAATAAGATATTCCCCATCTTACATCACGGGCAGAAACGGGGAATTGATTGGAGCGAAGTGACAACACGTCGCCCTTTTGTAATGCTCTCCCATTGAATCCACCAAGATTTGCTTGTAAGTAGGTCGAGCGGCTATTCATCACCATCGGGATATCGAACCCACCTGCAAACGCAATATAAGCCCGATAGCCGCTCCGACACGCTCCAATCGAAAGAACACTCCCGCTTTTGACAAACAGAGGCTTCCATAAAGAAACGGGTTGATCGTTTAATGTGCATGAAAACTCGCCACCGCATATCGCAATAAGGACATTTTCTTCAAAGCGAAGCGTTGGACCAACCATAGTCACTTCTAACGTCGCCTCATGTTCCTCGTTCCCCACTAACCAATTCGCGATGCGACTCGCAAAAGAGTCCATCACTCCGCTAACCGACACCCCGTCTTTTTGAAAACCCCATCGCCCTAAGTCTTGAACCGTTGTCAACAAACCGCTATCAATGATATGTATCCCCATCGTTTCTCCACATCCTATACTCTTTCTGGGTGATTGGTTGAAATTGAACAACATCTCCTGCGCACAATAAACTAGGTTGACGGTGATTCGGACGAAACAATGAAAGCGGAGTTCTCCCGATAATTTGCCAGCCGCCGGGAGTCGCAAGTGGATATATGCCTGTTTGCCCTCCGGCGATTCCAACCGAACCGGCCGGAATCATCGTGCGTGGAGTCGTTCGGCGCGGAGTCGCAATTTTGGGCGATAGCCCTCCTAAATAAGCAAAACCGGGAGCAAAGCCAATCATATACACTTTGTATTCGCCATGGGAGTGAATGTGGATAACCTCTTCTTCAGTCAATCCATGGTACTGTGCTACTTCCTTTAAATCAGGGCCAAACTCCCCTCCGTAACAAACGGGAATGACAATGTTTCTTTCACTCATAGACGGCGTATGTTCCACTTGTTCTAATTCCGCCTTCAATCGCTCACATGCTTGCTCATATGGCCCAAGCACGAACGGATCGTAGTAGATGGTAAGAGAAGAAAAAGTCGGCACGATGTCGATAATCCCTTTCAATCGTTTATTTTCAAGCGCAAAAGCTAGGTAGCGAACTTGCCGATTGGTCTGTTCATTCACTCCGTTGGAAAAACGAATGGTGATCGCATTTTCACTTAATGGAAACATCGTATACTTCAAATCGACCACTTCCTTGAAAATCCAAGTTGTTTTTGCGGCTTTTTGAATTTTGGAACGATATGATCTGCAGAAAAACGTTGCTCTGGACCAGCGACACTTAGTTCAGCAATCACTATTAAAAACGAATCCCCGGATTATATGGTGGAATGATGTTTGAATTTAATTTATAGGCGTGAAGAACTCCCACTTCGGAATGAACAGGGTATAGCTCAATGAAAGTGGGAAATGAATCGTCTTTTTAGCAGAAATGAACAAATGTATATTCTGTAGTCAAACTACCTTGTATAGCTAGCTCTTTGAAAATGGAAAATTGGGAAATGTAACAGGAAAAAGTCTATCACGTAAAATCTTTAATCATCATGCGCCCACACTAACCGAAACGCTACCCTTGCACTGTACGTCGGCGTGTCGAGTCCAACGTACAAGGAGTTCATATGTAGGGCTAGAGCGGTCCGTAGGACTTGGTCAACGAAAGGGGTGACCTAAGCATCCACCACTTTGAAACAAACAATGAACTAACGCCGCTTACTAGCGTAATAACGTGAACTCTAAACACGATTAATATGATGGCTTTTTCCTATTTTCTGCTCATTGTTCTAACGTTGAGCCACTCTCCGAATAGCTTGTCTCTTTTTTAAGTGTTCGATGTTTACGAATCAATAACATGACTGTAATGAAATATACTACACTCAGGGAAAATGGAGTAACATGAAATGATATTTCCATGAAACCTATTCCAAAAAAAGACGAAACAAGTACTGTAGCGATCGTTTGAAACAAATAGATTTTACTATCATATATCCAAACATATGGAAGAAAATGGGCTCCTGTAAGCACCCCTATGGCAAAAGGCATCCATTCGGGCTGATGAAAGGCAATCATAATTACAAGTGGTGCAAAGAAGATTTGTATTCCTCCAATTAATCCCCCAACAGTCGATAATGGATTATGCGAGGATAAGAAGTTAATTTTTAATATTTTAGAAATAACAATGGCTACGGGCATGATGGCTCCTATCCCAAATAAATAAATCCAAACCAATGTTTTTTGAGATAAATAGAAACTACTTATTCCAACGAATAACCAAAACAAAATGCCGGCTAAAAATACTGGATACCCCAAATGTGCTTCTATCGATAAGTCTTTTTTAAGTTCATTAATATTCATTTCATCAATCGTTTTTTTCATGTTATATACTCCTTATCATTTTTATATTATAAAGAACCAATTACTTATTCAGTCCTCACAATGATTAGTGTATATTTTCTGTAAAAACCTATTTCAAGGAACGATTGGGTCATCCGATAATAGATGTTTTTGGCTTTTGTAATAATGAAACCATCTCCTGTAATACTTCCGATGTCTTAACGTTCATCTCTTCTACCTTATGTTCCAAATATTGAATACACCCCCTAAAAATTGATTTTTTATTTTCATTATAGTAAAAATAAACAAAATTTTATATATAATTTCCTATAAAAAAGCGTGAACGGTGTGCCATAAGGTTTGACACACTCGTTCACGCTAAATTCCTTTACTTAAAATTTTCCAACATCGTCTTGAACCGTTCTTCCCTTATAAAATATTCTCTGTTCATGGACCGATTTTTCCTTCGCTGTGATCATGTCGGGAGTAATTTTTATGACGACGGTACCGCTTCCCATCGAAGAACGATAAGACTGGACGTGATGCTTCGAAAGCGAGGATGAAAAGTAGCCTGGAACATATTTATCGAGCAGCTGTTGCATAGCCGCTGTCGCCTCGTCTATATCCGACACGATCGATGCTTCGCCAAATAGGATAACGCTCATATAGGCGGTATCTGTTTTCGCTGGTACCGGATGCACCATCGTCCCAAAGTTTTCGCTCACCGTAAAACAAACACGCGAGTGGCGCTTAACTATGTCCATTTTTCGTCCTTCTTCTGCCCCATGCACATAAATGCACTGGTTCCACCAAACAAAATTGAGCGGAACAACATATGGTTCATGGTCATCTACTAAACCTAAAAAACCAGTCGAAGCGGTCTGCAAAAAACGCGTAATTTTGTCTTCATCTCTACATTCCAACATCGCTCTTCTCATAAACAATCTCCCCTTTCATTATGATATAATGGATTGTAAAAAAGAACTGACCTGATGAATAGTGACAGTTTCGAAAAAAATATAGAGGTCAGAGGAGAAGCGTATGATTGAGTTAAGTCCTGTTTTAGATGCGACAAAACGAACTCCACTTTATCTTCAACTTTATGAATATTTGAAAACAGAAATGGTAAACGGAAATATTGCCAAAGGCAGTAAATTGCCATCGATTCGAATGCTTTCCAAACATTTAGGAATCAGCAAAAACACGGTCGAATGCGCGTATCAGCAACTTCTTGCTGAAGGATATATCGAAAGCAAACCGCGAGTTGGTTTCATCGTAAAAGAACTCGACGAAGAGCTTCCGCCTCTATCGTTACCATCGAAGTTTCGCAACACGGTTATTCCGTCAAACGAACAAAAGCCGCGATACGATTTTCGTTACGGCCACATTGACACAACGCATTTTCCGATGAAGGCTTGGCGGAAATGCATGAACGAAGCGTTGGAGATGGATCCGGAAAAAATTTTATGGTACGGGGAACGGAAGGGAGATATGGCTCTTCGCCAAGAAATCGGAAACTATTTATATCAAGCGCGCGGCATTCACTGCTCTATCGAACAAATCATCATCGGTTCAAGCATCCATCAAATGACCGGACTTCTGTGCCAACTATTGGATGCTCGTCATGACATGATCGCTATGGAAAATCCATCCTATGACGGAATACGCTCCGTATTTATAAACCACCACTTTCAAGTCTTACCGATTTCGCTTGAGGAAGATGGATTGAATATCGAAGAATTGGAAACAAGCAACGCGAATGTCGTATACGTCACTCCTTCGCATCAGCTGCCGCTCGGCATGGTTTTGCCTATCGGCAAGCGGCAAAAATTATTAAAATGGGCGGCAAAAAACAGCGCATGGATCATTGAAGACGATTATGACAGCGAATTTCGTTATGAAAGCAAGCCGATTCCCGCGTTAAAGGCGCTTGATATGCAAGATCGAGTAATTTATTTAGGTACGTTTTCCAAAGTGTTGACACCGTCAATTCGCGTCAGCTACATGGTGCTTCCAAATGGCTTGTTAGAAAGATTTTCACAACTGTTTTATAACTACCATCAACCCGTCTCTACAATGATTCAAAAAACACTATACCTTTTTATGAAATACGGTTATTTCGAACAGCACATTCGAAAGATGCGCCATATGTATGCGAAAAAACAGCAAACGCTCATCACCGCGATTCACGAACATTTTGGAGTCAACGCAACAATCATCGGCGAAAAAGCAGGATTGCATCTACTTGTGCATTTGAAAAATCATCACGATGTAGATGAGTTAGTCATCAAAGCAGAAGAGGCTGGTATAAAAGTGTATTCAACGACGAAATATTGGTTTGGTAAAAGCGGAACCCGGCCTAGCTATGTATTATTAGGGTTTGGCGGGATGAACGAAAAAGACATCATTGATGGTGTGCGGTGTTTGAAAAACGTTTGGTTATCTTAAAATATAGAAGGAATCGCGTATCATAGCGATTCCTTTTTGTGTAAGTGAAAAAGCGTTTGCGGAAGAGCCTCGATGACATCTGTCGCAAGCACGTCCATTTGTGAATGTCCCTTCCCGATGAGCACATCCGCCGCTTTTCCATGTACGAACACGGCATTGCTTATCGCTTCTTGAATGTCGGCGTGCTGCATCATAAACGCAAGAATGATGCCAGTCAGCACATCGCCGCTTCCGCCTTTGGCAAGGGATGGGTTTCCCGTTGTGTTCACGTATTGCTTTCCATCTGGAGTCGTGACAATGGTGTAAGGACCTTTTAACACAAGGTAGACACCATAGTCCATCGCAAATTGTTTTGCGAGGTCAAAACGGTCTTTTTCGATATCGTGAATGGAAACGTCAAGCATTCGCGCCATTTCTCCAGGATGCGGCGTTAAAACCGTCGCTTGTTTTCGTTTGCTTACGATTGAAACATAATCCTTCCAGAAATATAACGCATCCGCATCAAGCACGACCGGAACATCTTGACGTAGCACCTTTTGGACAACGCTTTTCGTCCCCTCCGTTCTTCCCATGCCCGGCCCTACGGCAATCGCGTCAACATCCAAATTGGCAAAATCGATTTCACCGGCAAAGCAGCCGTTCATCGATGAACACGGATGATACATCACCTCTGGAACATGTGTTGCTATAACCGAATAAATGTCATCCGGTACAGCCATTGTCAGCAATCCAGCCCCGCTTCTTAAAGCCGCTTTTGCGGTCATAGTGATAGCGCCTGTCATATTCCTTGATCCGCCAATGACAAGCCCCTTTCCATAAGTACCTTTATGCGACGAACGCTTTCTTGTTGGCAGCGTTCTTACAACATCAGTTTCTCCCCAAATTTGGCGAAACTGAGCGTTTTTATCAACCGAAATTGGCGGAATACCAATATCAACCACGACAAGTTCACCGTAATAATCCGCAGTCGGAAACGTGAAGGCGCTAAGCTTCGGATATTGAATCGTGATCGTTACATCCGCTTGAACAGCCGTTTCCACTTCTCCCCCGTCCGCAGGAATCCCGCTTGGTACGTCAATCGCATATACAACAAGTCTGTCTGCCTTGTTAATCTCGTCAATGATCTCTTTATAAGGAGTTCGCGGCGCTCCTTTTACGCCAATTCCAAGCAAAGCGTCAATGATAACGTCATAATGGCGTAATTGTTCGGTAAATTTCTTCTCATTTCCTATGTAATTCTTTACTTCATATCCCGAGTTTTCATAGATTTCAAGTGCTTTTTTCGCCGCTCCTTTTACTTTTTCCCTTGGCGGTATCAACCATAAATCCGTGGTATAACCATAACTTTTTAGCACTCTCGCAATGACAAACCCGTCCCCGCCATTGTTGCCTGTTCCCGCTAAAACAGCGACACGCTGAGTAGGATGAATTCGTTCCAGCAAAACTCTAGCTACAGCTTGTCCGGCATTTTCCATCAATGACTCTTCGCTCATGCCGATTTGTTGAATCGTATACCGATCAATCGCGTACATTTCTGAAGCAGTGACAACGCGCATGAAGCTCACCTCGCGAATTTTTAATCTCCAATGAGTATATCCTTAATCCAACATTATTTCATATAATTTTTTTCTTGATTACCATGAACTCTAATCTATTTTAAAATTCTTCTCCACCTATACGCAAAACACCTTTAAAAAACTTAAAACGGCTAAACCATTTTTACTTCTTCAACCAGCGTTTCATTCAGAAACCAAAAAGGTTGCGCGATATTCGAAAAGAATCCAGAGAAAATGAGAATAAATAGAAATACTGTTCCCTCTTGAAATAATGTTGCTGGTGTTTGAACTTTTGTGCCTGGGTATTTCTTTCAATGTTTCAATGATGAACACTTCCCTCTTTTTTAATCCGTACTCATCTTCATAGCAAGCACCTTTTTAAAAAAATTTTTTTCTATATACACCAAGGATGTAAGCGCTCTCTTTTGCGCTAGTAGAAAAAACGTATATTGACAATCATTTTTTTAAGAATTATGATTTATGTAAAAATTGAATACATCAACCGCTTATCGAGAGTGACCGAGGGAACAGGCCCTATGACGTCCGGCAACCTCCTTATAAGAGGAACGGTGCCAAATCCTGCAGAATGGCTTTCATTCTGAAAGATAAGTCGTGTACATAGATACCCGATGCCTCTTTCTGAATGAAAGAGGCATTTTTATTTTCAAAGATGTAATGAAATGCGAAAAGTAAATCCTCTAGTTGTATAAGGTGAACGTTCAGTTATCCTTGGTTACCATCTTCTCTTCGCGTATGAAAAGATGCGAATAACTCACAAACCATATTTTTACAAATAGAAATAGAGTGGAGTGATTCGATGATTGAGGTAAGAAATTTAGTAAAAGTGTATTCGTCTAAAAAAAATAAAGTAATTGGCGTGGACAATGTTTCTTTAACCATCAAAAATGGTGAAATCTTCGGCATTGTTGGCTATAGCGGTGCCGGAAAAAGCACGCTTTTGCGATGCTTAAATCTTTTAGAACGTCCGACATCCGGTCAAGTTATCATCGATGGTGTCGATTTAACAACTTTAAATGAAAAGGAATTACGGCAAGCACGCTTAAAGATCGGAATGATTTTCCAACATTTCCATCTCGTTAGTTCAAAAACCGTATTTGAAAATGTCGCATTTGCTTTAAAAGCGGCAAAAAAATCAAAAGACGAAATTGAGAAAAGAGTGAATGAACTACTAGAAATGGTTGGTCTTTCTGATAAACGGGATGCGTATCCTTCTCAACTAAGCGGCGGCCAAAAACAACGAGTCGGAATTGCGCGTGCACTCGCAAATGAACCAACTGTCCTTTTATGCGACGAAGCAACGTCAGCGCTGGACCCAAGTACGACAAAATCGATTCTAACCTTGTTAAAAAAGATCAATCGCGAACTTGGAATTACGATTGTTTTAATTACTCATGAAATGGAAGTCGTCAAAGACATATGCGACCGTATTGCCGTGATGCAAGATGGAAAAGTGATTGAATTAGGAACCGTGTATGACATTTTTACGAATCCAAAAGAAGATCTGACAAAATCATTTATTCATAGTGTTCTGCAATTTGAGCTTCCGGATCATTTATTGAAAAAACGTACAGGAACGATTGTAAAAATTCAGTTCAAAGGCGAGATGGCCGAAGAAGCAATTGTTTCTGATATGCTCCAAACATTTAAAGTGAAAGGGAATATTTTACACGGAAAAATTGAGTACATTCAAGATATGCCGCTTGGGATTTTCATTATGGAACTTACAGGGGACCGTGATGAAATTCAGCGAGCGATTGATTATATTTCCCTAAGAACAAACGGATTGGAGGTCATTGCAAATGCTGCTTGATTCGCTTATGAATTTAGTTCCTGAACTAAATAAAGCGTTCCTAGAAACGCTTTATATGGTTGCCATTTCTCTTTCAGTGGCGATTATAGCTGGGCTTCCTCTAGGAATTTTATTATTCGTCACCGACCGAGGTTTGTTTTTAGAAAATACGACCGTTAAATCCATCCTTGGATTTGTTGTAAATATGATTCGTTCTATTCCCTTTGTTATTTTACTTGTTGGACTATTGCCGCTCACTAAACTCATTACGGGGACAACAATCGGACCTACAGCAGCTTCTGTATCATTATCCGTTGCGGCGATTCCGTTTTTTGCCAGAATTGTAGAAACATCTTTGCGAGAGATTGATAAAGGTGTCATTGAAGCGGCTGTCGCTGTCGGCGCCACACCTTGGATGATTATAAAAGATGTCCTTTTACCTGAAGCCCGTCCCGGCATTATGCACGGAATTACGATTACAACGATAAGTTTAGTCGGTTATTCGGCGATGGCGGGAATTGTCGGTGGCGGAGGAATTGGAGACCTTGCGATTCGTTTTGGTTATTACCGCTACGATAATACTGTTATGATTTCGACAATCGTCATTTTAATCTGCCTTGTGCAAATGATTCAGTTTGCAGGCGACCGTATTGCTCGTCTTGCGGATAAGCGATAAGGTCTTTGAAAATACAAATATTTACAGGAGGGCTTTTTATGAAAAAATTATCAATCTTTCTAGTTTTACTGTTATCCTTCGGGATTCTTGCCGCCTGCGGTGGAGAGAAAACAACATCATCTAATACGCAAGAGAAAAAAGAGCTTACAATTGGGGCTACTTCCGGTCCTTACAGCGACATGGTGAATAAAGCGATTAAACCAATTCTTGAAAAGAAAGGCTATAAAGTAAAAGTCGTAGAGTTCAGCGATTACATACAACCAAATATAGCTCTTGCTAACGGTGATTTAGACGCTAACCTATTCCAGCACAAAATCTATATGGAGACATTCGCAAAACAACATCATCTTGACCTTTCAGAAGTGATTATCGTTCCAACTGCACCGATGGGAATTTACTCGAAAAAATTTAAATCATTAAAAGAAATTAAAGAAGGTAGCCAAATTGCTATTCCTAATGACCCGACAAACGCAGCAAGAGCGCTCTTAATCTTACAAGATGCGGGACTCATTAAGCTCGACCCATCCGCTAACCCATTAACGGTCTCTGAGAAAGATGTAAAAGAAAATGTAAAAAATCTTCAGTTTAAGCCAATCGAAGCAGGTCAATTACCTCGTGCGGTAGAAAGCGTTGATTTAGCTGCCGTTCCTGGAAACTTTGCGTTAGCAGCAAAAATGAATCTTCTTGACGCACTTGTATTAGAAAAAATGCCTGATAAGTATCGCAACCGTGTTGTAGTAAACACAAAAGATTTGAACAAACCATTTGTAAAAGATATTAAAGAGGCTGTTGAATCAAAAGAGTTTGAAAAAGTGATTGATGAACAATTTAAAGGTTTTGGCAAACCGGAGTGGATGTTAAAACGAAAACATTAAATCCGTATTGCGAAACGCCGCCAAAGAGCGGCGTTTCAGACCATAGACAAAATAGGGTTCAGACTCAGGTGAGCTTTTTTCTGTTTTTCCGAAGACTCTTACGAATGTTATCATTGCGTCACAACGAATTTTACACTCGGAATTAAAGGAAATATAATCTGCCTGTGATTCTTTCGAAAATCTGATTTTTTTCATAGATTAATTGATTACACGTACGGCTTTTACCAAACGGTCTTTCCAATAAGAAGAATCAATCGATACATAACAAACGCCTTTGGAAGTTGTAGCATTTAGCATTTGGCCGTTACCCGCATAAATTCCAACGTGATTGATCGTTCCATTGAAATCTGTATCAAAGAAGACTAAATCTCCTTTTTGAAGCTGATTGAAAGAAACCGGCGTGCCAATTTGTGATTGTGCTTCCGAACTACGAGGTAAAGAAATTCCAGCTTCACCAAATACCCGCATAGTAAAGGATGAACAATCGAATGCATCTGTGCGAGATGGGCTAGCACCATATAAATATTTAGCACCTAAATATTTTTCTCCAATTTGAATTACTTGATCGGCCAAAGAAGAATTCACAGCTTTTGTGTTATTTGCTGAAGAAGTGGTAGAAACCGTTGAAACAAAGGAACTTTCAGCAACTTTTTGATTTGAAGAAGACACTGTTTCTGGTTTCGTTGTTGGTTGTTCGTTCACTGTTTTTTGTGAAGATGTTGTTTGTTTTTGAACAAGTGCTTCTCCTCCGGTAACTTTAATAGCTTGTCCAACTCGAATAAGATTAACATTCGTAATTTCCGGATTTAAAGCGAGTAACGAATTAACTGTTGTATGAAACATTTTAGCAATACCAGAAAGAGTATCTCTTTCTTTAACTATGTAATAACCGTTAGTACCTGATTCCGCAGTGGCAGATTTAACAGGAGCTGGAGACGACTCAGACAAACGAATGGTTTGACCAATCTTAATAGAATTTGGATTAGAAATTTCGGGATTCATTTTTAATAACGTATCAACAGTTGTATTAAACTGCTTTGCAATTTTACTTAAGGTGTCACCAGCATTCACTACATATGTATCTTCTTTTTCGTTAACTTTTAATATTTGTCCAGGGAAAATAAGCTCAGAAGTTAAATGATTCATTTGTTTTAATGTTTCTACAGTAGTGTTGTATTTTTTCGATATTCCCCAAAGGGTATCGCCTTTTTGGACGGTATAATTACTAGCGAAAGCAGTTTGACCTGCTAATAAAGAACTTATAATTGTACCTGTAAGAATAAATGATTTTTTCATGTTGCGCCCCCCAAGGTGTATTTCTATTAACATCAACCACCATTATATTTAAAAAAGATTGATAATCTATAACAAAAAGAATAAGAAGTGGTTACAAATATATTACGGTTACATTACAAACGATTTAGAACCTTATTTATGAATATAGACATGTGTTCCAATAGGAACCATTGATGATAATTCTATAACATCATGGTTATACATTCTAATACATCCATGTGACACATTCCTGCCGATAGAAGAAGGGTTGTATGTTCCATGTATCCCATAATGAGGCTTTGATAAACCCATCCACAATACCCCGAAAGCACGTCCGGGGTTGCGTTGTTTATTGATAATGGTATAACTTCCTGAAGGTGTTGGGGTTAACATTTTACCAACAGCAATGGGATACACTTTTATTAACCTATTATCATCATAAAGTTTTAATTGATGTTTGCTTGTTGATATGTCGATCCAGCGTGTCATAAGACCATCTCCAGACAAAACAATTTAACATTTGTATTATTGTATGGGGTTTTTGGGGTTTTGCCATTAAATTGTTTTAATTACGAATCAGCTTATTTATCCGATTCGCCCAAATATATTCTCATTTTGGTGTGCAATATTTAACATTTTTCCTGAGAAGTCTCCCTTCCTCTAAACGGAGTGAAGGAGGGTTTTGATTCCTAAAAACGAACGTATGTGCTATAATCGAACTAACCTATCAGGCAAGGAAAGAAGGGTATTCTCATGCTTCGGGGTCAAAAAGTGTTCTTCCGGGCATCCAAAGCGGATTTGGACCGCCCCATCGGTGTGGTGCCGATGTTGCTTACGGAATTCATCGGGAAGGCTTCCGATGAATTCATCGAGTAGAAGGAGACCGCCTTCTTCTACGCAGAAGCTTCTTCGATGGAGGTAGTAAGAAACTCCCACCTCTAAACAACGTGTAGTTGGGAGAGGTTCATGAAGTACGTCGCAACTTTTCTCTCCATTTTCATACCTTTCTACAGCCATTCTTTAAAATTCTTCTGTATAGTGTTGAAATGTTTGTCCTTTTAGCCAAATGAAAATCCCCTCCAAGTATAGTGTTAACACCCACACAATTAGTGTGGGCTTTTTACACTATCCACTTAAAGGGGATAATATCACTCGTAAGATTGTAGGATCGTATATCGATACACGAATGACGAAAGAGTTAGTGATCAAAGCGTTACAACAGCACCCCAAAAGTAGACATCATGCGATTCTAACACAACTAGTAGGGTCATGCTTATTTTTGTGTCTACTTTAGAGGTACTATATCAATGACATGAAACAACCGCTTGGTGAATACTTTTACTTTAGCATATGAAACACTTGCTCGACATCTTTATCGCCGCGTCCCGAAAGATTGACGATGATGATTTGTTCTTTGTTTAATGTCGGCGCCAGCTTCATCGCATAAGCAACCGCGTGGGCGCTTTCAAGGGCTGGAATGATTCCTTCTGTTTTCGATAACATTTGAAACGCTTCAAGTACTTCTTCGTTTGTCACCGTGTAATACTCGGCACGTGCGGACACTTTTAAATGGCTATGCTCAGGACCAATTCCTGGGTAGTCAAGCCCTGCCGCAATCGAATACGTTGGCTGTGGCTGGCCTTCTTCATCTAGCAAAACGAGGCATTTGAATCCATGAATAACCGCTGGGACGCCTTTTGTGAGCGTCGCCGCTTTTTCTGGCTCAACCCCAATAAGCCGTACGCTCGGTTCATCGATATAATGAGCAAATGCACCGATGGCATTGCTGCCGCCGCCAACGCAAGCAATGACCGCATCAGGCAAGCGTCCTTCTTTTTCAAGAATTTGCCGCTTGCTTTCTTCGCTAATCACCGACTGAAAATGTTTGACAATGCTCGGATACGGGTGCGGACCAACCGCTGATCCAAGCAAATAAAACGTGTTTTGATAGTTTTCTACAAAGTCATTTAATGCTTCATCGACCGCATCTTTCAATCTTCCTTGTCCTTTAGATACGGGAACGACTTTAGCACCTAAAAGCTCCATGCGAAACACGTTTAATGCCTGACGTCTTGTATCTTCCTCACCCATGTAAATGGTGCAATCGAGACCAAACATCGCGCAAGCGGTCGCCGTCGCCACGCCGTGCTGCCCCGCGCCCGTTTCTGCAATGACGCGCTTCGCTCCCATTCGTTTCGCAAGCAAAATTTGTCCGATTACGTTGTTGATTTTATGGGAACCGGTATGATTGAGGTCTTCGCGCTTCAAATAAATTTTCGCTCCGCCTAGACGCTCTGTGAGCCGAGCTGCAAACGTGAGCGGATTTTCGCGACCGACATACTCTTTTAAATAAAACTTGAATTCATCATTAAACTCTTGATCGTCTTTGCACTTAAAAAACTGCTCTTCCAAATAATCAAGTGCTTCCTGCAATGCTGGCGGCACAAAACTTCCGCCAAACTCGCCAAAATACCCTCTTCTACTCTGAACTACGCTCATTTCTCAACTCTCCTCTACTTTACAAATTTCATAATAAGAATATTCGTTTTCTTCATAAAAGTCAACGAATTTTCTGTATTTTCCTAAATATTTTCCACTCTACCATGACAAAAACAACAAGAAAGAGAATGATTCCCAACAAGACGATGAGGTCCGAATGATGGGACCATGCCTCGTGGAAGCGCCGCTGAATCCTATGCGCAAATGGCTCAGGAATCGGTTCACTGCGTTTTTTCGCATATTTCAAATGATTAACAGTATACCCATCAAAAGACGGTTCCCATCCTACTTCTCCTTTTTTCAACCAAATCTCAATAACGTCCCCAACAGCGATGTTCAATGGCTTTCCACCACTTTTATCATTTTCCCAAGAAGGAGTATAAAAATAATATACCGCAATTTTGGAAATCTTTTGTTGTGGTGGAGCTTTGATTACTCGTTTGATGGATAACGTCATGCGGCGAATTTGATATGGATTTCCTTTTTCTTTCGTGAGATCTTTGTACAGCTGATCGAACGTTACGGTGCCAATCAAATGAATCGGAGCGGTTGCCTTTGCTTTTTCAATCTCTGAAGGCGGAGGAGAGGAGAATGTGTTTCCAGGCAAAAACAAGGTAAACAAACTGATAAGAACGAACATTACGCAGAGGATATGTCCTTTCCTCATAAGAACACTCTTCCTTTTTTCATCACAAAATACGTTTAATTGCTTAAAAAACAGCCCATAAATCTTCTAGCACGACAACTGTCTCCCTGATTACTAGCACGTCTTTCATAGCCGAAGTGTCATCATGCTCGCCACATTGTAGGACATCGGATCGAGAAATGATAAGAAAGCGATCATATTGGTTTAGATGTCGAAACCACA
This sequence comes from Anoxybacillaceae bacterium, assembly GCA_041920415.1. GTDB lineage: Bacteria > Bacillota > Bacilli > Bacillales > Anoxybacillaceae > JBHGYD01. The sequence goes on along the minus strand of JBHGYD010000049.1, from coordinate 38,997 downwards.
TCTGCTTTTCTCCGTGTCGCTCATCTTGCAATGATTCGATGTCTCTTTGTTTCTTAAGAATACATTCCCTCACATGCAACGCCTTGCTTTCGCGCAAAATTTCTGTTACATTTTGCGTTTCTTTATCCATCACCGCTTCCGTCTTATATAATTCAACGAAAATGTTGTGATACGTTGTTTGTTGATTACTTTTTTCGAAAATCTCGTCATGCTTTTGATTCATAAACGCTTGATAGGAAGATTCGTCCTTCCAAAAAGAGAGAATGCATGCTTCAAACGGGTTTTTGTTATTCCATCCACCGATTTGTCCAACAAAGCCCTGGAACCCTGTTAAAGCCTTCCATTGTTGCTGAGCAATCGAAAACATCGGTTTCTGATCTTCAAAGACGTTACATCTAATCCATTTAATTAGCATAGTGACCTTCCTTTAGTAAAAATTTTAACGCTTTCTTTTCTACCTCTTTTATAAACGGATCCTTTCCTTTTATGTAGGCTTCGATATCGGTAGGGAATTGTCGGGCAAGTGTTTGTTTCAACTCGCTATATGCTTGCGCTTCATCAGGATGGGCGATCATATATTCTTTGAACGCTAAATGCCTCACAATATGCTCGCTTCCTGTTTGGAACACGTGAACGTGATGGGTTCGTTCGTCTCCGCCCTTTCGGAAATATCTTCGTTTCGGAATTCCATTCTCCCCCACTGCCTCATAACCAAGCTCAGCCATTTGGTCATTATATTGATCAACATCCTCAATGTCTTTCACTTCTACTAATAAATCAATTACCGGCTTAGCGTACATTCCCGGTATAGACGTACTTCCGATATGATAAATATTAAGACATTGTTCTCCAAATATTTCTTTGATTTTCTCCGCTTCCTTACGAAATAATATCGACCATTGCTCACAAAACGGAACGACTTCGACTCTTCGTACCATTACGTGTCACGCCCTTTCAATCATTTCAACGTTCCTTCAAATGGGCTACACTCTCTTTTGACTCTCCATCACCTTCATGCCAAATTGAAGACATTCTTCACAAATCGACGCAAACGGCCCCTTTACAAGCGGCTCTTTATGTTGGAAACAAAATGAACATCTTTCTTTTGTTTCAATCATGAACTTGCTGTCATGTTTTTTCTCATTATCAAGAATTTTTATGTTCTCATATACTTGGTTTAACAACGTTTCATCAATATGCTCAAATTCCCCTTTCAACTTCATCGCGATTAGTTTACACACAACCGCCATTCCTTCATAAAATCGCTTTCGTTCAACATCTTCGTTGTTGTCTATCGTATTCATCATCTCTTTCACAAATTCTTCTAAATCTCGAATCAATCCTTCTACTGTTTGGCTACTAAACAACTTTTTTTCGAAATCACTCACCGCGTTTCTCCCCCTTTGGAATATTTCAATACTTGTATACTACATGACGGCGCTTTCTCCTTGCTTATGATGGAATCATTTCTTTTAAAGCGTTCTCTCATCTAAAAACCGTCTGCGAACATCAGGTGTGGGCATTAGGCAGCTGTCGCGTTTACCAAACCATTGATATCGATGTTTGGTAATCGAATTATAAATACAATCAAGGAGTGGTTTGGGAAACGAGGATGTATAACAGCTTCCAAAAACCTGACATGATGAGATCCCCTCCAATATAACAAATAAAGAAGGAATTGTATTCATATAGTTAGAATTATAATCCAAAAAGGGGTTATATGTATGGAATTCATTGCGTTGATTTACTTAGCGGTTGTGTTTGTATTACTCAAGGGTGTCACAAAAAATGTGGATTGGCGGTACGTTTATCTTTCTAGTTGTTACGTTTATTATCGGCACGCTGTTCATTCGATACAAAACCAGATTTTTTCATCTCGATCGATTCGAATGGCTTAATTCGGGTGCTTCGATAGTAATGGGAAGATGGGTAGTTCCATCGTATCTCATATTTGCTTTCGCATTTCTTCTCCTTACTTTGTTTCGCCTTATCCAAAGGATACTCGCGGCAAGTCCAAAAAGAAAATGGCTATTGCTCGTATTTACGATTGTCTTTACGATCGTCTATATTGCTTTCGTTTATATTTCTCTATTTTTTGTAGGAGTCCTCTTTTTTCCATTTGCTTCATAACGCCAAAAGGATGCCGAATACATCAGGGCATCCTTTCATTCTACAATCCTCTATCTTTGAATCATATATTCCGCGCCATGCGCTTGCTTGAGAAAAGTATGAATTCCGTTTGGATGATAAGGCATAAGTTCTTCTGCTCTTTCCACATCCATCCATTGAACATCGAGAATGTTTTCATCGCCTGATATCGTTTCTGGCGCTTGAACAATGGTACCGCGAAACGTGATAAAAAAGACATGATTTCCATCGATAAACGCTTCGTTAAGGGCAACGATATCACCAACGTCTATATCATATCCCGTTTCTTCTTTCACTTCTCGAATCGCTGCTTCTTTTAACGTTTCTCCTCTTTCCACTCCTCCGCCGGGCAATGACCACGTTCCCCTTTTATTCAACACCATCAGCACTTTTTGTTCCGCTTCATCATATAAGAGCACGTATACGACATCTACTCGTTTCATTTTTATTCTCCTTTTCCGCAAAAACTCTAGCATGTTTCTATGTCCGAAGGTAACCGCCGCTGTATCGCAATTCGTATACTTTTTGACCATGAGCAAAAATGTACTCTTCTCCGTAAAAACGTTCAAACGTGCCATGATAAGTATTCTTATATGTATATTGACCATCTTCAAAATGTTCCGGTCCGCGATACGGAGCGATAGCATGGACAAGCCGTAATGCTTGTCGCAAAAACGCATAAATCGAAGCGAGTTGTTCCCGTGACACATCGGGAATGATCATCCCTCCCGAGTAAACCATGGACCAGATCGGTTGTTGCTCATACTCTACCACTTCTTGCCCAGCGAAAAACGCAGAACCGAAATAAATATCGCGATACACGTAATTCCCGTCTTGATACTCAAGCTGCTTCGACCCGTTCAACAAAGGACGTACCGATGTACCATTTCCTTCTGAAGCATATGTATGTTTTTTTGCTTCCACTAGAAAATCAACGAATGTTTTTTGATTCATTTATACCTCTCCCGTGTTTCACCATTTTTTATTTATTCCCAAAATTCTCATAATCATGATATCACAATTATTCCATCCATTGTGATAACGATTACCGCTTGCCATTTCATAATCAGCTTCTCTTAGGTATAAAGATCTCATCAAATAATTTCAAAAATATATAAAGCAAAGTCTTGCATTCCTTACATTCCTATAGTCAAAATAGGCAAACGATTTCGGAAAGAGCGGAAATATGGGGACCAAGAAACAAATATCAATGTCCCTAAAAAGTATCTACTAAAAAACAAGGCCGACGGAAGCCAGCCTTGTCTACCTTTGATTACCCCACCTCTAACTCATTTTTCTCATTCATCACCAAGTCAAAAAAGCGAACGGAAAGCATGTCGCGATCGAAAAGGTCGTCATTCCAAATGTGCTGTAAAAAGAGGCGGGCGATGAGCTCGTTTCGTTCATTTTCTTGCGCATTTTTTAAAGCGACGACACTTAGGTAAATATCGCATAAGCGGTTGGCAATTTTTTTCGCATGATACGTTTGTACTTGTTCTGGTTGTCCGTTGAGTTGCTGTAACGCTTGAATGAGTTCGTTTAATCCATTCTCGACTGGTGAGGCAAACGCTCGCACATCGTCTGGAAGCTTTGTAAGCTCGTTTTTCATCGATTGAATGAACGTTTCATGAATGCGAAATTTTCGCATGAGACGCAATACTTCTAACCCTAAAATGTTTGCCGTTCCTTCCCATACGGTTAACACTTGGGCGTCACGAAGAAGACGAGGGGTGACGAAATCTTCGATGTAGCCGTTGCCGCCATGCATTTCAATTGCTTCGTGGGCAAAGGCAATCGCTTCTTCGGCCGTACGCATTTTCAATAGCGCAATAAGCAAACGATTCCATGCTTTTTCTTCCTCGGACGCTTCGTTTGGCGCGGTCATGACGCGGTCAAAGAAGGAAATGAGTTCAAAGCAGGCGCTCGTTTGCACTTCTTGTCGTGCCGTTAAGTTCGCAAGCGTTTCTTGCACCATCGGATACGAAGTAAGTTGATGACCGAATGCCGAGCGATTCGAGGCATATTGCTTCGCTTCTTCAAGCGCGCGTTTCATAATGCCGATCGAGGCGACTGCATTGCAGACGCGCGATAAATTAAGCGCTTCCATCATATAGTAAAATCCTTTTTTCGCATCGCCGATTAAATACGCGCGTGCACCGTCGAAAACGACTTCCGCTGACGGAACGGCGCGCACACCTAGTTTATCTTTCAGACGTCGAATTTGAATTCCGTTGAGTGCTCCGTCTTCATTGCGCCATGGCACAAGAAATAAGCTAAGCCCTTTCGTTCCCGGTTCGCTCCCGTCAATGCGCGCCAACACCGTCGCCACACCGCACATGCCCGCATTACTTGCAAAATATTTTTCGCCATAAATTTTGTAATGATCGCCCGATGGAATGGCACGCACTTCATTAGCACCGACATCGGAACCGCCTTGCCGCTCCGTTAAAAACGTCGCCCCTTCGTACAGCTCGACTTCTCCTGTTGAGATAACATGCGGAAAATATTTGTTTTTCAATTCCTCATCCGCAAAATGCTCAAGCAAATACGCCGTTGCCATCGTTAACGTCACCGGGCAATAAAACCCTGGCTCGACCTGCGATAATATATACCCTTGCGCATACGAATAAATGTAATTCCCTTTTCGTCCAAGTTCGGGAATGTGTTTATGGACATAGCCGACAATACCGGTTTCATATGTTTGTTTCACTGTTTGTTTATACCCTTCATTCACCCACACTTCGGAAATGTCATTGCCGAAGCGGTCGTACTTAATGAGCCGTGGCTGCCCTTCGCGATCGGTATGAACCGCGCGGCGGTCAATGTCGGTCATGCAAAGCTGCCAAAACGATTCAAGCCTTTCTTCGGCATATGCATACAGTTCAGGATCTAAATATTTTTGCAAATTCGCCAATAAATTCGGATCAACTTCGCGCAGTTGCTTCATCGCTCATCCCCCTCAACACTTGTTTTAATATTTTCCCTGTCGCATTGCGCGGCAGTTCACGAATTTCTTCATATAAACGTGGAATTTTGTAGTCGGCGATTTTTCTTGTTAGAAAACGTTTACATTCTTCCGCAAGATTTTCGATCGGCTGTGCTGTTACAACAAACGCTTTTACCGTTTCGCCCCATTCCGGATGCGGAACGCCAACAACGGCGACATCGACAATCGCAGGATGTGTTCGTAACACGTCTTCGACTTCTTTCGGATAGACATTCACTCCGCCAGAAATAATCATATCTTTCTTACGATCGACAATCCAAATATAGCCATCTTCATCGCGGCGCGCTAAGTCTCCTGTATACAACCAGCCGTTTTTCAACGTTTCTGCCGTTTTTTCTTCATCTTTGTAATAGCCTTTCATCGTTCCTTCTCCAGCTAACACCACTTCTCCGACTTCGCCGATCGGAACTTCATTACCGTTTTCATCGACAATTTTTACTTCACAATTCAGTGCGGCATGTTTGCCGACACTCCCTGCCTTTGTCGCATGTTCTTCTGGTGCCAAATATATCCCGTTCGGTCCCGCCTCAGTTAAGCCGTACAAGCACATAAGACGATCGGTGCGAAATTGCTTGGCGATGAATCGAACTTCGTTTGATGAAAGCGGTGCTCCGCCATATGTCCAATATTGGACGGAAGAAAGATCATGTTCGTGAAGACGTGGATGTTTCGCGGTGAGTAAATAGGCGACAGGTGCTCCGAAGAAATGGGTAATGTCGTGCTTCTCCACTAGACTAAGTAGTGCTTCTGGGGAAAACGATGGTGACAACACATGAGTGGCTCCAACGTACATGCCGCCGATGAAAAATAAATGAAGCGGTGCGGAATGGCTAAGCGGCATCATATGCAATAGGCGGCTGTCTTTGTTCATGTTCGTCTCGAGCGCCATCATAATCGCGACCGTTAAAATATTGCGATACGTAAACAATACTCCTTTTGGCCGACCCGTCGTTCCAGACGTATACAAAATCGTCGCTTCGTCATCTTCCTTCAACAGACAAACGATCGTATCAGCGGTTCCGTTTGCGATGAGTTCAGATAATGAATGCCAATCGTCTTGTGCTTTGCCCGTTTTGATCCAAAGAATATCAATCGCGCTGACGAGCGGCTCAATCTCTTTATAAATCCAGTCATGGACGATAACCGCTTTCGCTTCGCTATGTTCAATGATGTACTGCACTTCGGTCGCGGTTAAGCGCGCATTGACAGGAACGACAATCGCCCCAAGGCGCAATACCGCAAAATAGGCGTATACAAATTCTTTCGTATTTGGCATGTACAACGCGACTTTATCTCCTTGACGAATGCCGAGACGTGCAAGCGATGAAGCAAGTCGATTGACGGTTTGATCGACTTCTTGATAAGAAAGTGCCACTTCTCCTTCAATGATCGCCTCTTTTTCAGGAAACTTTCGAGCATTGCGCGCGAGCAATTCGGAAATGTTCATCCTACTCCCCCAATTCTTTTAATCTTTTTTTAAAATCTTCTAAAATCGCTTCTATTTCTTGTTTCAACTGCACTAAATCTTCAATTCGCTCACTCACCTCCTTTAACTTTTGTTCCCCATATTCAATCGTTTTTTCCAGCTGCTTGCGCCCGGTTCGGTCTTTGTCAAATAGAGAAATCATTTCGTGAATTTCTTCAAGCGAAAATCCGAACCGTTTGCCGCGAAGAATGAGCTTTAACACCGCGCGATCTTTTTTCGTATACAAACGCTGCCCTGTTTCTGTTCGAATCGGTGCAACAAGTCCGCGCTCTTCGTAATAGCGAATCGTTCGCGTGCTAACATCAAACTCCTGCGCCAGCTGCGATATCGTATAGTAGTTCATTATTTCACCTTCACCAATCGTTTTATTTTTCTGAATTTTATTTTAATTTACGTTTACGTAAAAGTCAATGTAATGAAAAATAAGGCTGGCTCCAAAAAATCACAACAACATGATCGGGAGTCAGCCTTTTTGAAACGGTAATATGTTTTACTCTACGTAAATCATCTTTTTCTTTATACCACCATCAACCGTTCTACAAAAATGAGAGTTATAAAATAAAGAGCAAAAGCGTCTGATTGCGATGGATGAATATTCGTCCATACGACCATCGCCTCTATCATTCACACGATCATCGCAAGTCGATACACCAACATTTCCACATACTTCGTTCGGATGAGAACTACATACTTATGAAACATGAGATTCAAATAGAAGATGATTATATTTTACAACGTTCCCCTTCAAAACATTTATCATGAGGACGCATAAATGTTATTGATTACAGTGAGAACAAAATTCATTGTGATTGCTTCAATTAAGACTCATCATAACGCTTATGACACACTGGAGAGGAATACCTCCTTAAAACAAGGCTAATCACATAAAAATCAGCCTTATTTATTTCTTAACCTATACTATAATCTGTTCTTTTTTGGAACGACTAATTGCGTACGGTAAACATAACGGCAAGCCTGTACGCGGATCTCGGATGATATCACACTCAATCCCAAACACCTCTTCGATAATATGTGGTTGCATAACTTCCATCGGAGTACCTGATTTAACGACTGTTCCTTTTTTAATCGCAATCATATGGTGAGCGTAACGGCTTGCATGGTTTAAATCGTGAACAACCATAACAATCGTTCTCTGCTCTTTTTCATGCAGCTCCTCTAAAAGATTCAGGACTTCTAGTTGATGAGCCATATCGAGAAACGTCGTTGGCTCGTCTAAAAACAAAATCGGTGTTTCTTGAGCAAGCGCCATCGCAATCCACGCTCGCTGCCGCTGTCCGCCCGATAGTTGATCGACAGGACGATGAGCGAATTCTTCCATTCCTGTCGCTTCGATAGCCCAGAGAATCACTTCTTTATCTTTTTTCGTTAACGAACCGAATCCGCGCTGGTGAGGGAAGCGACCATATGTCACTAAATCGATGACGGTCATCCCTTCCGGAGCTGTCGGGTTTTGTGGTAAAATCGCCAATTGCTTCGCCACTTCTTTCGTTTTTAATTGATGAATCGCTTTCCCATCCAGCAAGACATGTCCGTTTTTTGGCTTCATTAAACGCGCCATCGTTTTCAAAATCGTCGACTTTCCGGAACCGTTCGCCCCAACTAACGCTGTGATTTTATGGGGTGGAATTTCTATATTCAATTGCTTGACAATGAGCTTTTGATCGTACGCAATGTCTAAGTTTTTCGTCACAATCAAGCGATCCACTTCCTTTCGGTTTTATCTTAAAATGAGCAAGAAGACAACCGCTTTCACATGTACACGGACTCACTTGGTGACAAACGCTTGATGATGGGTAGAAACCATGGCCATTGGCTGAGCGTTAGGATCCAGATACATTTTGACGCTATTGACCGCCGTTGGTCCTTCCATAAATCCTCCGGCAATTAACGATAATTTATTTGGGTAATAAGCAATATCTCCTACAGCAAATATGCCGGGGATGTTTGTTTCCATCCCGCCGTTGACGACAATGCGCCCTTCCATCATATCAAGTCCCCAGTCTTTAATAGACCCGAGGTCAATGTGAAAGCCGTGACTAACGATAAGTTCATCGACAGCTAATTTTTCTGTTTGCCCCGTTTCGACGTGTTCGATCACCACGGTTTCAAGAAAAGTTCCTTGTCCGTATAGTTGTTTGACTACATACGGTGTCAACATCTCCACTGACGAGCGCTTTATGTTCGTCACGCTGCTTTCCAATCCGGAAAATTGTTCGTGACGATGGACGATCGTGACTTTTTCAGCGATAGGCTCTAATTGTTGCGCCCAGTCTAATGCTGTATTACCGCCGCCAGAGATAAGCACCCGCTTTCCACGAAAATGCTCAAGCGATCTCACTTTATAATGAAGCGTATGCCCTTCGTACTGGTCCGCACCATCGACCTCCAACTTCTGCACTTCCCATGTTCCATGTCCGATCGCAAGAATGACGGTGCGCGTATGATGCTGCTCACCATTGGTGCTTGTCAACAAAAACGTTCCATCCTTTTGCTTTTCCATATAGGCGATTCGTTGACCTAAAACAATCGTTGGCGCGAACGTTTTCGCTTGCCGCTCTAAATTTTGAATGAGCTGCTCCCCGAAAATCTCAGGAATCCCACCAATGTCGCGAATGATTTTCTCAGGAAAAAACCCTCTCACTTTCCCGCCTAACTCCGGCAAACTTTCAATGACTTTCGTTTTTAACTCACGCAAGCCACTGTAAAAAGCGGTGAATAATCCAACAGGACCTCCGCCGACAATAGTGACATCATAGAGTTCAAGGTTTCTCTCCATCATGAAATTCCCCCATACGATTAATGATTGGATCGGGCTAGCAAATACAAGAAATACGGTGCCCCGATAATCGCCACGACGATACCTGCATGAATTTCTGACGGCTGTAGAATAGTGCGGCCGATCGTGTCGGCAGTCAGCAACAATAGTGCCCCTGCGAGCGCCGAGGCTGGCAGTAAATATTTATGATTTGGACCGATGAGCCGTCGCGCTAAATGCGGACCAATCAAACCGACAAATCCAATGCCCCCGCTGACAGACACGCAAGCAGCTGCAAGTCCGACTGAAGCAGCTAGCAGTTTTACTTGTTCTTTTGAAACAGAAGCACCAAGTCCTGTGGCGACGCTTTTTCCAAATGATAATACATCGAGTACGAGCGCTTTATAATAGACAAAAGCGAATAGGACAACAATCCAAGGTGAAAGTGCTAACACATAATCCCACGTTGTTCCCCAAATACTGCCGGCCAGCCATACCGCTACAAATTGATAAAGCTCTCGGCTTAGCCGAAGAGAAAGAACCGTCATAAGCGCGCTCAAACCAGCGGCAACTGCCACTCCTGTTAAAACAAGGCGCGTTGGCAACAGCCCTTCGTGTTTTTCGTAAGACAAGCCAAACACAAGAGCAGCGGCTAACGAACCACCGATAAACGCAAGGACCGGCAAAAATAAAACGGGAACGTCCAAATGCGTTGGGAAAAATGACAAATATAAAACGACCATTACCCCCGCTCCATGCGAAATCCCTAAAATGCTTGGATCTGCTAACGCATTGCGGGAAATGCCCTGCATAATACAGCCTGATACAGCCAATCCCGCTCCGACAAGAAGGGAAATCACAATACGCGGCAAGCGAAATTCAAACAAAATCAACTGTTGCTTTTCCGTCCCCATTCCAAATAGCGTTTGAAACACTTCAAGTGGAGATAGCCGACTGAATCCTGTGTTCATACTGATTACAAACACAATGAGAATCAGAACAAAAAAAGCAGCGAGTATGGTAAAACGCTGAACGTTCTTGCGTCGCTCCACTCCATTCACGAAAATTCCCTCCTTCCTTTTCGCGCGACATAAAGGAAGAACGGAACACCAATAAGGGCAAATAAAACACCAATTGGCGTTTCGTACGGAGGATTGATCATTCTTGCACCAATATCAGCCATAATCATGAATCCTCCACCAAGAACAGCCGAACAAGGAATAATCCAACGATAATCCACGCCGACGAAAAACCGAGCAATGTGCGGAACGACAAGTCCGACAAATCCAATCGGGCCGACTGCCGATACAGACACTCCTGCTAAAAGAAGCACAATAAGCATGCCGACCATTTTGACCAAGGCCGTTTTTTGTCCTAACCCTGTCGCTACTTCATCTCCTAGGCTTAAGAGAGTAATCGAACGCGATAAAAGCAATGCTCCCACTAACGCAATGACAAGCCATGGTGCCACCACTTTCAGCTGGCTCCATTTCACACCAGCCACTCCACCTGCATACCAAAACGCTAACTCTTGACTTAACTGAAAATGAATCGCAATTCCTTCGCTCAGCGCCGTTAACAATGCGCTTACAGCTGCTCCTGCTAACACAAGACGAACCGGCGTTAAGCCGCCCCGGGCAAGCGAACTAATCCCGTATACGAGCCCCGCGGCAACAGCTGCCCCTAAGAAGGAAAATAGAATTAAAGAATTATAAGATAATCCCGGGAAAAACGCGAAGCAAACCGCTACCATCAACGTAGCACCGGCATTCAAACCTAAAAGCCCTGCATCTGCAAGAGGGTTACGCGTCATCCCTTGCATGATTGCACCCGCCACCGCAAAGCTGGCACCTACTAAAACACCGGCAAGCGATCGCGGCAGTCGCAAATCTTGAATAATCGCATGTTCCGTTCGATTCGGATTGTAATGAACGAGCGCTTCCCATACCGTTGAGAAGTGAATGTTCGCCGCACCGACCGAAATGGATAACACGATCCCAAAAACAATTGCAACAAGTCCAACGATGAGTACCATCATAGCGATCCACGGTCGTGAATTCAGATTCACTGTATTGTTTTTCATGATTTCCACCTGTTTTCTCTCCATCTATATAAGTGCAAATGAAATTTCTAACATATGTATGTGATCATGAAAAAGAAGAACGCTTTTCTGCCACGGAAGATTGGCAGAAAAGCCTGCTTATGTTAGAAAATGAACCTAGTTTCATATACATACTGCGTTATTTTTTGCTCTGGGAAAGCAATGCATCTACGACAAGATCAAGCTGATGTTCTAGTGAAATGGCATCAGTAAACCATACATTTTCCATTTTCATTTCATATACATGATTATTTTTGACAGCATTTAAATTTTTCCAGATTGCGCTATTTTTCATCTCTTTTTCTACTTGATCCGTTCCTTCTGTTCGATATACCGTCCAAAACATATGATCAGCCGCATAATCCGGCAACGCTTCTAAGGAAATCATCTTCCATTGCTGTGGTCCTTCGATGACTTCTTTTTTAATCTTCTCCGGTGGAGTTAATTGCAACGCATTATAAATGACTTGTCCTGCTCGCCCGAAATTATCGCCAAATATGTAAAAGTCTTTTCCTTGCAGTTCATAAATGCCGACCGTCTCATTTTTACCAATGACACCTTGTAACTTTTCACGAGCAGCAGCCGCCTTTTTGTCAAACTGTTTGATCCATTTTTCTGCTTCCTTTTTCTTCCCAAGGATGTCCCCAAACACACGAATTTCTTCCTGAATGCCTTTATAATGTCCAAACGGAATCACGAGGGTTGGCGCAATTTTCGATAGCTGCTCATATTGATCATCTAAATAGACAATAATTAAATCTGGATTCAATTCCGTCACTTTCTCAAGCGAAATTGGGTTGCCGACATTTTCAATCCCTTTGGTTTGATCTTTGATAAATGGATTTTCCATCACCGCTTGTGTTGTTGCGATCGGCTTTACACCAAGCGCTAATGCGTTTCCTAAAAACTCATACGGCATGACAACACGCTTTGGATGTGCAGGAATCTCCACCGTTTTCCCATTCGCCATCGTAAATTCTCGCGTCGTCGCTTCTTCTGTTTTTTCATGTTTTTGTTTTTCAGACGCAACATGTTCTTCTTTGTTTCCGCATGCGCCTACAAGCAAAAGAAATAGCAATGAACATATAAATAGCGATGTTTTTTTCACATATAGTCTCCTTTCTATAAACGATATTGATTATCAAACTCAATATGATGATAATGATTATCATTATATTTGTCAATTAAAAATAAAGCTGACTCCCCAAATCATAAAAACATGATTGGGAAGTCAGCTTTCGTGAACCTCCACCTTCGCTTAGAAGAGAAGGGAAGCTTCTTAAAAAAGTGTTAAACGTAGTTTATTCTTCATAAATCATCTTTTTCGTCATGCCGCCATCAACAACTAAATGAATTCCTGTGACAAAATCATTATTCGGATCCGTAAGGTATAAACAAGCTCGCGCAATATCCTCCGGTTTTCCTACCCTTCCTGAAGGGTGCTGCCGATGATCCTCAGGTCGCAGTTGACTGTAATCACCTGTTTCGATCCATCCAGGACAAATCGCATTAACGGTAATTCGGTCTGGTCCTAATGAAACCGCAAGCGCATGAGTGAGCGAGAGAATTCCCCCTTTCGAAGCGGCGTAAGCCTCTGAATTCGGCTCGGACATAAGGGCACGTGTGGAAGAAATATTCACGATCGCTCCTCCGCCATTGGTTCTCATGATTTTCGCCGCTTCTCTTGAACAAAGGAACGTTCCTCGCAAATTCGTATTGATGACATAGTCCCATTCTTCGACCGTTAAATCATAAGGAGATGTAAACACTCCAAGCCCCGCATTATTAATTAAGATATCAATTCGTCCGAGCGTTTCTCCCACTTCCTTCATCACGTTCTCAATTTCTGTTGGATTGCTTAAATCAAAAACGTATGAGTACACTTCATGCCCAGCAGATTGCAGAAGATCGCGAGTTTTTTGTAATCCATCTTCATCTTTATCCATAATAACTACTTTTGCTCCTTGTTCAGCATAGGCCATCGCAAGCGTTCGTCCAATGCCGCCTCCTGCTCCTGTGATAATGGCAACTTTTCCTTTATACGTCAACATCATAACCACCTTCTTATGTAAAATTTTACACTCTCTATGTTGTTCAAACGTATCATACCATGTTCGCAGCGATTTTTTACAAATTTTATCTTTTCTTCAATCAGCCGTTTATGTTGCTGTAATTCCCCCTTTCAATTTAATGACAAAACAACTTCAAATGCTACATGAGCATACTCGAAGCAACAAGTTTTTATTTTCTATATCGGGGTGCTAGCTGTTTCTCTTTTTTGAACTAATAAAACAAGTACATATCCAAAGATTAATAGACCGGAAATTAACGAAACAACACCGCCCCAATGAAAGTGCGACCAGAAATAACCACCGAAAGATCCGACAAAGCTTGAACCAAAATAATAAAAAAGCAGATAAAGAGAGGATGCCTGTGCTTTGTAATTTTCGGCACAGTCCCCTACCCACGCACTGGCAATGGAGTGACTGGCAAAGAAACCGAACGTGAAAATAGCAATACCTATAATTTTTCCAATTAACGAAGGAACTAGCGTCAAAAATGCCCCGCACATCATGATTCGTATTGAAATTTTCAAAATAAAGGAATACCCATATTGGTCTGCCTTTTTTCCCATATAGATAGAGCTAAATGTACCACATATATATACGACAAAAATGAATCCAATGAGTGTTTGGCTTAACCGGTAAGGTGGTTCTGTTAGAAGAAAACCTATATAATTATATAGTGTAACAAAACTTCCCATCAGTAAAAATGAAAGCATCACTAGGGCCATCAAACGTTTATTCACGATATGTACTTTATAAGCTTCCCATGCAGATTTCCAATCTAACGTCTTTTTCACAGAGTTACGAGGTACGGGAAGAGTAAGCCAAAATACTATACTCAAAATCAGTGCTAACAATCCTATTGTGGTTAAAGCTATTCTCCAATTAAACAAGTCTGTAAGTACACTCGTTATAATTCTCCCTGCCATTCCTCCTATGCTTGTTCCGCTTATATAAAGTCCCATAATCTTGCCGATTCCATTTGGGTTGAATTCTTCCGCAACATATGCCATGGCAATTGAAGGAACTCCTGCAATAAAAAATCCTAATAAAAATCTAACTATTACAAGGGTAATAAAATTTGGACTGAGTGCAGTAACCAAACCAAGAACAGCAGTGAAAAACATGGAAACAGCCATGATCTGCTTTTTCCCTATCGTATCAGATGCAGTAGCCGCAACTAACATGACAATTGCCATTACCCCTGTAGATACAGATAAACTTAAGCTGGCTACTGAAGCCGAGACGTGAAATTCTTTAGAAAAAATCGGCATCAATGGTTGTGTTGTATAAAGGATAGCAAACGTTAAAAAACCCCCAAGAAATAATGAAAAACTTGCCCGCCGATATTCTTTTGTCCCTTTTTGAATAAAAGTCACAAGCTCCTTCCCCCTTTTATTCCTCAACCATTAATTTTTTATAAAGGGATTTTCCTTACGCTAAGACTTAGCGAATATTCATTTTGAACGTTTACCGTTACCTTAAATTAGTTGATTTATATTCGCCATGTCACTTGTCGGATACCTAAAACCGACAAGCACTTTCATCCAAGCATAGGAAAATCGTAAAATACTGTCAATCCCCCTATTTTCCCCCTTCATTATATGTAATATCGCAATACCAATAACCCATCCGAATGTCGGGCACTCTCGAAGTCAAATGTTTTTTGGATTCGGTAATGGCTTTCCGTTATCTAACTGCTTGCGCTCGTATACGAACGGAGCGCATAACGCCAAAATCTTCGCGATAACCATAAAAAGAGTCCCGCAATTCCGATGGATAACGCTGTCGTGGCACCGTTCCATTTTCCTAATAACGCCACAGCCGGCGTGTTTGTAATAAAGGCGGCAGGTAAAACATACGTCAGCAAAATCCGAAGCCACCCTCGATACATTCCGATCGGAAACCGCGTCGTCTCAAAAAAAGAATAAAAGATAAACGAGAGATCATCGATTCGAATAACCCAAAACGATGTCGTCATCAGCATCATCCAAAGAGAATAAATTAATACGAGGGCAGAAAATAGACTAACGCTAAACATAAGAATATCCGCTAAAGACGGAATATAGTGCTTTTGAACTAAGCCGTAAATGATTAATCCGACTCCAAGCAACACATCGATGAGCCGCCAAAACACTAAATGGCGAAAGCTAACGTAAAACATACTGTCCACTGGTTTTGTCAAAATATAATCCAATGTTCCTTTTCGAACATGCTCCAACAGCCGTGACATATTGGGACGCAAAGCAAAATCAATAAACCCTTGTAACGTATTGAAGATGCCAAGTAAAATCAACACATCGGCATACGCCCAGCCACCTAGTTGATCCGTTTGATAAAAAAAGATTTGAACGGTTAAAACCGCAATGCCCACTCCGAAGAAACTCGACAACAAATTCCCGAGAAATTCACTGCGGTATTCGAGCTCTTCGACAAAACACGTTCGAAAAAATTCCCGAAAAACGCACCAATATCTCCGCATATTAACCTCCCACCGCTTGGTTTTTCTTTAGCCCCGCTTTCCATAGCCATCTCAACACACTAATAAAAACAACCGCCCAAGCTATCGCACCAAAAAAACCGTATCCGATTTCCATACGGGTCATGGTCCCGGTTACGATATCAATCGGAAAGCCAATCATGTAACGAAACGGTAGATACATGCTTATCTGCTTCAAAATAGGAGGCAACAACGACAAAGGAGCGATCCGTCCCGACAAGAACAGAGATACCACTTCAAACATTCCATAGATCGCCGTCACCTTCGTCACCCAAAAACCGAGAAGTCCACAGGTGTAACTAAACATAAATCGCAACACTGCACCTAAAAATAAGGCAGCGATAAACAAAGCGAATTGCCATCCGCTTACATGAAGACGCAAAGCGGGAACAAAGACAGCCAATCCTCCCCATACCGGAAGCAAAACAACCAAAAACAAGGCTTTATAAACGATGTTTTCAGCGATCGCCCAATGAATCGGATGGAATGGACGAAGAATATAATTCGAAAACGTCCCTTCCCGAATGTCGCGATCGAGTTCCCAAACATCCCACGCGCTCGTCATTCGTTCTACAAAAATGAGGGTCATAAAATACAGAATAAAAGAGTCTGATCGCGATGGATCAATATTCGTCCATACGGCCATCGTAATCAAAGGTTGCACTATCGCCCCTGTCATCCATACAATCGTCGCGAGTCGATACGCTAACATTTCCACATACTTCATTCGGATGAGGGCTACGTACTTACGAAACATGAGATCCCTCCTGAAACGCCCGCGTGATCACTTCTTCCATCGGCGGATCTTGAATATTTAAATCATAAACTTGAAAATTTCGCAAAAATTGTGACGAGACCTCGGGAACTTGTTCGCGCGGAACGCGCAGTGTCACTTTTCCTTCCTCCACCGCAACCAACTCGCCGTACTCATCCCACGATACATCGGGCACAGAAGAAAAATGAATTTCCAGAAGTTTGTACGGTGTTAATGTTTCCGTTAATACTTGTAAATCTCCGTCATACATTAATGTTCCGTGATTGATGATCAACACTCGATCACATAACGCAGTAACATCCCCCATATAATGCGACGTTAACAAAATCGTCGTTTGATGTTCACGATTGTATTGGGCAATAAATCGGCGAACCTTTTCTTGCGTATGTACATCAAGGCCAATCGTCGGTTCGTCCAAAAATAAAATCGCCGGCCGATGCAATAAAGCGGCCGCTAACTCACATTTCATTCGTTGCCCTAACGATAAACTTCGTGTCGGTTTTGTCAACAGCGGCTGCAATTCAAGCAATTCGACCAATTCATCTAACGTTTGCCGAAAGACACGATCATCAATCTCATAAATCGCTTTGTTCACCAAAAATGTTTCCATCGGTGGAATATCCCAAATGAGTTGACTTTTTTGCCCCATGACTAAACTCATCATTTTTTTAAATTCTGCTTTTTGTTCAAACGGAACAAATCCCCCTACCGTAATTTCTCCAGAAGTAGGATGAAGAAGCCCTGCCAACATTTTCATCGTCGTTGTCTTTCCAGCCCCATTCGGACCTAAAAACCCGACGATTTCCCCCGGCTGAATAGTAAATGAAATATCTTTTACAGCTTCAACGATCCGATATTCCCGTTTAAAAAGACTGCGTACCGCATCGAACCAACCTGCTTGCCGAACATGAACTCGAAAAGATTTGCTTAGATGTTGAACGTGAATCATCTTCTTTTCATACCTCCGAGTGGTGGTGTATCTTTTTCTCGCATCAATCAACACAATTTGCATAAAAATAAGCCGTCAACAAAACTTTTACCGTAAAACAATGAGAAAACTTCCACTTTGGCATATAGCAGATGTCTTCCCCCTGAAAGTGGAAGAAAAATAGCTTTATACATCCTCGATATAGAAAATGGCTCGTTAAGAACAGAGAGTAAAACTAACTTCCTTATCGTACACACACGCTTGACTAAAACGTACATCAGCAGTCGAGCGCCACGTACAAGGTTTTCGATAGGATATTAGTCCATTTCTATTTCGTATTACTTATGAAAGGAAAATTACTTACATTATCCAAACTATCATATCACGTGATTTTCTTATTAGTCTTGTACAAGAAACCAATTTAGAAGATGATTACATTTACAACGTTGATCGTCAAGAATCTCATTTCATTATAAGCGCATAGAAACGATATAGAAAAATCCACCAAATTACTGTTAAGCGCCATCAACTATAGACAAAAAACTCTCTCTAGTAAGATCATATTTTTCAGACGCACTATTCTTCCGCAGTTACTCACAACTCAATGAATTAAGTAACTTCCCCTTTCTACTACTCGTCACATTGAATAGCAAATATTAAAATTCTAACAGTCCCCAACAGACTTCGCCAATAAAAACATATTTTACTATTTTCTAAAAAGAAAGATTTGAACAGAAAAATAAGAGCGAACTCTAAGCATGATTTTAGAGTCCGCTCTTGTTTCTGTACATTCTTCGTTATAATTAACTAAAATGGATATTCCCGATATTTTGTTTGAATAGAAACCCATTTTGTGACCGTAAATTCTTCGACAACCCACGGATTCCCAAATCTTCCTAGCCCGCTTGCTTTGTTGCCTCCAAACGGGATATTCGGCGCATCGTTGACTGTTTGATCGTTAATATGCGTCATTCCACTATCAATTTGTAAAGCTATCTCTTTTCCTCTTTCTAGATCACTTGTAAAAACGGCAGAGCTTAATCCATATTCCGTATCATTCGCCATCGCTATGGCCTCTTCATCTGTTTCTGCTTTGATAATCGTGGCAATCGGGGCAAACAATTCCGTCTGCGCCAATTTACTTGAGTGATCCACATCGACAAAGACGTAAGGGGTTAAAACATTTCCTACTCGTTTTCCTTCTAGTGGAACGTTTGCACCGTCACGTTTGGCTTCTTCGATCATCTGCAGCGCTTTTTCCATCTGGCGTTCATTGATTAATGGACCAATGACTGTTTTTGGATCCCTTGGATCGCCGTAAGGAAGCGATTTCACTTTTTCGACAAACTTTTCAACAAATTCATCATATTTATTTTTATGAACGATGATTCGGTTAATAATCATACAAATTTGTCCTTGGTGAATAAATTTTCCGAAGATGGCAGCCTCCACAGCGCGATCGACATCCACATCCGATAACACGATGAACGGGCTGTTTCCTCCAAGCTCCAGCGCTACACGTTTTAACTGTTTACCTGCGATCTCACCAATATGTCTACCAACAGCAGTAGAACCAGTAAAACTAATCAAACGGGCATGGGGATTCGTCAACATGTCATCGCCAATTTCCGTTAAATCTGTTAAAATGACATTCAATACCCCTTTTGGGAGACCTGCGTACTCGAATGCTTTTGCAATAATCGAACCACCTGTTAATCCTACTTGAACATCAGGTTTGTGAACGACGCTGTTGCCTAATGCAATGGCAGGAGCGATCGTTCTCATCGATAAATTCATTGGGAAGTTAAAAGGAGAAATAGAGGCAATGACTCCTAACGGTAAACGGTAAATATAATTGACTTTTCCTTCAATTGTCGTGGGAACCTCTCTTACTTGATGAATTTCATCGGCGTATTTTATCGATTCCTCTAAAATTTCTATCGTTAAGTGTAATTCCACATTCGCCTTTAACACTGTTCCCCCTGTTTCTCGAACGATTACATCAATGATCGCTTCTCGATTCGTCTGTAAATATTCAGCTGCTTTGCGCAACACTTCTCTTCTTTCTTCGACAGACGATTTCGCCCACTCTTTTTGCGCCTCTTTCGCAACCTCAAAAGCTTGATGAAGTTGTTTCGCTGTCGCCAAACGAACGGAAGTGATGACCGAGTTGTCGTAAGGGTTCAAAATATCGTACGTTCGCTCACTTTCCCCTTCTATCCATTCACCGTTGATAAAACTTTTGTTCAACTCTTCATAGCGTTGCATATGCCACTTCCCTTTCATTTATATGACATAATATTGCTTCCCGATTAATCCTAACGGCCAATGCCCATGTTCTAACACATCGATCAGCGGAAGGAACGGGTTGGTTTCCCACCCTTCGATATCAGCGATCATTTCCCACGCACACGCCAGTCCACCGATATACATCATGAAACAAACAGCGGTCTCTACCATGGATGAGCCGTATTCTCCAAGCTCACGAAACACCCCGTCAAAACAATAATGGAAAATGTTTGCCGGTACCTCATCAGCCAGATGGAGCAACGCATCCAGCCTACCAACCTGTGCGGCCTGATTCTTGATTTGATCCGGTATCTGCTGCAATCGCACCCATAGCGCACTTTCTTCCAGCTTCATTCCTTCTAAAAAAGCGGAAAGCTGTTCTTTCATGATCCAACGGATTTCATATTCGTGAATATTGAAACAGCGTGTAAACTCGTGAATCGCCTTCTCCGTCTCCCCTTGACGGCTCTGCTTTCCTAGAGCTGAAAACCAATTGATGTTCGATAAACGTGTCATCAGTTGAGCAACACTTTCGCCATTCGGACCATAAATGACCTCATTCGAAATGTTCATAACAGCTGCCATCGTATTTCCCCCTCCATGCTAAAGATAAGTGAAATTTTCGCACGAAAAACTGTTGTGCGAACAGCATACATTGAATTTCTTATAAAAACGGTGATACAGGCTTTTGCCATAATCTTTCGTTTTCTACTAATCGGCATAACTCCTCATATGTCCATTCTTCGTTACTTGATATTTTCGTAATTTCCGGCTTGGCGAATCCCCAGATCGTCAGTTCCCTTCCCGCTATACCGAAACATTGTCCGGATACTTTGCTTCCTGCATCTGAAATTAAAAATCCAATCAAAGGAGCTACTTGGCTTGGTTTTCGTGATTTTAATTTCTTCAACGTCTCTTCTCCTAATACTTTCAACAAAACATGTTCAGGAATACTCTCCGACATTTCCGTCCATGCTGCAGGAATAACAGCATTAACTTGAATGTTTTTCCCTTTTAACTCCGCACTCCATGTTAATGTCATTGCTAGAAGGCCGCCCTTTGCTGCCGCATAGTTCGTTTGCCCTGGATTTCCAGAAACTCCGGAAGCAGCAATCATGTTAACAATTTTCCCACTTCCTTGTTCGATCATTGCTGGAAGAACAGCTGTCGCACAAAAATACGGCCCTTTTAGATTCGTATCAATTACTTCATTAAACTCATCATCGGCCATACTTAACAACAAATTATCTTTAGCAATAGCTGCATTATTGATTAATGCATCGATTTTTCCAAATTTACGAACGGTTTCATTGGCAATTCTTTCAGCCCCCTCTCGACAGGAAACGCTTTCAAAAATCCCATGAACCCGATTACTTATTGATGTAAGAGAAGAAAGTGCACGTTGGACACGCTCTAAGACATGATCAACTATAACAACTGATGCCCCATGTTGAAGACAGTATTTTGCAATCGCAAATCCGATTCCACGACCTCCGCCAGTGACAAGAACAACTTTATCGTTGAGCACACCCTCACCTTCTCTATAACAAAAGATTGTTAATTACAAATAAACATAAAGAATATTCTGAATTAAAAAGTTTCCTTTATATTTTGTTCCACGTTATAACTATAATATTGGTTAATCATGACGATTAATAGGCAACCTATTCCAATTAACGCTCCATCCAATAATAGCGGAGCTCCCCAACTTCCTGTACTATCGCGCAATACTCCCGAAATAACAGGCGAAAGTAATGCACCAATTTCAGCAATTAAATTCCACATACCAAAAGCTGATCCTCTATATGCGTCTGTCGCAATTTCAGCCGTTAACGCATGTTGCACAGATTGAACAGCGAAAAATAACAAACCAGACACAAACAAAATAATAGACATAGCAACAAGATTTTGATTTCCATTCATCACATATAGCGCAAAAGCAAAAATAGAAATAGTTAATGCTGCTGTTAGCCATATTAACACTTTTTTTCTTCCGTTTGCTTTGCGAGCAACTCGGTCCGATATCGCTCCTCCTAACGGAAACCCGATTAATCCAGCAATCGCATTAAAAGAAGCAACTAACGCTGCTGAAAGTAAACTTCCACCTCCAAACTCCTTTACAATAGAAACTGACCAGAACCCATAAAACCACAAATGCCATAAAATAGGGATTGCAGATAAATACAACAATACGAGGTTCCGATTTTTTAAGACGGGTCTTACTTCTTGCTTGCTTTTATAAATGTATCCTATAAAAAGCAACGCAAGTCCTGTAAAAATGACGGCAACAATCGATTCAGATAGATGAAGGAAATGTGTCACATAATAAACGGCAAGAATAACAACTAAGAAGAACAAAGAATAGCGACCAATATGGAAAAGAGCCGTCTTTATATGAGAAGCATGTGATTCATTCGGAGTTTTAATAAGATATTTCTTCATTAATAATCCGATTAAAATCGTTAAAATACCTAAAACAAGAAATGGAGCCTTCCAAGCATCATTTCCCAAAATACCATGAAAACTTTCAATTAAATAAGGCGTGCCAATAAGGGCTGCTGTTAATCCAGCCGTTAAACCACTGATTACAATCCCCATTCCCAAACCGATTTTTTCCGGTGGAGTCACTTGCGCAATTAACGAACGATCATTGGAATAAAAAATCCCTTCACCAAGTCCTGTTAAAATCCGTAGAGCCACAAAAATAAGTAAACCGTTAAACAATCCTGTCAATAAAGTAGTGATTCCAGCCCAAAAAATGCTAATTATCACCATATTTCTGTATCCATATTTATCACCAAAATACCCTCCTGGAAATTGTGTTAACATATAACCGGCAAAAAAGAGACTTCCTAGTAATCCACCCAGTGCATGTGGATTTTCTGTCGAAGCAAGGAAAGCGACATTATTATCAATCATCCATGTTACAATCGGTCCAGTAATTGTCCGATCAAAATAAGAAATAACATTGCCCATACACGATGATAAGGTTGCCACTGTTTTTCCATACCGATTCCCCCTAATTTAACCGATATTTCCCTTTCATCCTATTAAAACTAGGATGAAAGGGGGAACAGACTGCTTTATAGTAATGGCTCGTTATATATGCTTAATACTACCTATGCTAAACAATTTCAGGCTTGAATTCACTAACAATTTGTTGATACCCATTATTTTCCGTATACTCTTCTTCTCTTTGTAACCCGAGTTTCTCCATAATTGGTAAATCGTTCGCGCAGAATAATAACGCCTCTTCACTCGAAACATTTACGTGCTCATGCCACGCCCAGTTCGGAATGACAAAATAATCTCCTTTCGACCAATCAAACCGCACACCGTTAATGACCGTATACCCTTCCCCTTTGTACACATGATAAATTGCCGAATACGTATGACGATGGGTTTTTGAATGATAACCTGGCGGCAGCTTCTGCATCCATGCGGCGATATTCGGATTCGCTGTCTTCCCGGTCGACGGATTGATAAATTCGACCGCAATGCCGTCAAACGGGTTCGGCTCAAAGTCACTTAACCCATCCAATGCCGCAGCGGTTTGCTTCCATTTATACAACCCTAACGGAGCGACGCGGGCATAACGGTCACTGATCGGACGAACCATCCCACCGCGATATTTTCGAGCCGAATAATCATCCGGTAACGATGGGGACTCAATTCCATCCGGATGCGGTTCAAAGAACGTACCGCCTGTGGCATAGATGAATGGGATATCGAGACAATCCATCCAAAACATCGGCCCTTCTCCTTGATGGCTATGTCCGTGCCAAAGCCCTCCCGGGGTGATTAAGAAATCTCCCTCTTCCATAAACAACCGTTCTCCCTGCACAATCGAGTAAGCTCCTTTTCCACTCGTAATAAAGCGCATCGCATTTTGCGTATGGCGATGTGAAGGAGCTGTTTCTCCTGGCAAAATTAACTGCACCGCCGCATATAACGTGTTCGTCGTCGAAGCCCATCCCCAAGGCTGGCGATGTTTTAACCCGGGATTTTGTAAATAAATCGCCCGTCGTTCTCCTCCTCGCTCAGGGGTGAAAATTTTGGTGGCTTCCAATAATAGTTTTTCAATCATTTCTCCTTTCCATAAATATGGAATCGCATCCGTTTTTGGTTCCTTATGCATAAGAGATGGTATGGCTTCCCATAACGGTCCTAAATGATACTTCTCTATTTCTTTACTAAACTCTTTAACTTCTTGACTTTGAAAAAATGAATTTGCTTCCACGGTTTCTCCCCCCTCATTTTACAGACTGTTGATACTTGGCGAAGTTTCGTTCAATCTGCTTTCCGTGATTAGCAAGATGTTCAGTAATAAAATGTTCAATCAAAAACGTCATTGGTTTCACACCAAATTTCGGATTTCGATGCGGAGCCTCTACTAACAAATCTGCATCCTTTAAAGAAGAAAGTTGTTCATTGGCGTAGTCCCGCGCCTTTTGAATCCCGTCAACTACATCATCGATAGAGCGATGGTCGGCTTGGCGAACCGCAGCTAAGCGCGCCTCATCTTGGATCCCCCTTCCCCACTCCGTACCGCCGGCTTGAATCACCCTAACCAGTTCGTTCACCCAATACCGAATCACTTCTTCTACATGGCAAAGAATCTCCATGATCGACCATTCGTCTTCGGACGGTTTCCAACGAATCATCTCTTCGGATAATGATTCAACTTTTCGAACAATTTCATCGATATATCGATTCATCTTTTCTTGATATTGTTTCATCTTGTTCATCATTGTCCCACCTTTACAGCTTTTGGAACGGCTTTCACCTTATTTTCGAGAACTCCAATTCTATCGACTTCAATCCGCACGACATCGCCATCTTGTAAAAATACTTGCGGATCTCGGGCCACTCCGACTCCCCCTGGCGTGCCTGTACATACGACATCGCCTGGTTCGAGAGTCATAATGTTAGAAAGGAACTCGACTAAGTAATGAACGTTAAACACAAGATTTTTTGTATTGGAACGTTGTCGTTCTTCTCCATTCACCGTTAACACGATTTCTAATTCGTGCGGATTCGGAATTTCGTCTTTCGTCACCAGCCACGGTCCCATCGGTGCACTGCCATCGAGCGTTTTTCCTTGTAACCATTGTAGTGTTCTTCGTTGTAAGTCCCTTGCCGTTACATCATTGACGATTGTGTATCCCGCCACATACTCCAGCGCCTCCGCCTGAGAAACATTCCGCGCCCGCTTTCCGATCACAAACGCAAATTCGGCTTCATAATCGAGCTGGTCGGTAATTGGCGGCAATGGAATGTCATCTTCCGGCCCGATGATCGTATTGTTAAACTTCGCAAAAATCACTGGAAATTTCGGTAGTTCGCGTTTCATTTCCAAGATATGTTCTCTGTAGTTATGGCCGACACAAATGATTTTGTTCGGCTTTAATATCGGCGCTTCAATTTTGACATCCAACCGATTGACAACGATGTCATTCGTCAACGCGAATTCCACCGCTTTATACGCTTCTTCTAAACTTCTTTCGCCACCTTCTAGAAGTTCAATCGTATTAGATGGTACAAGAGCATCTGCCAGTTTTTTCGCTCTTGGTTGTCCTTGTGCTTTCAACATTTGGACATAGGCATTGTTCAAATCAATCATTTTCTCATCGATAATACAAGCTGCCCGAACGTTGTCTCCTACTCGATAATTGACAATCTTCACAAAAATTCCTCCTAATCATTTGGAACTCTCTTCTACCACGAACATTAGACAGTCGTCCCGACGTCTGTAATCGCACTTCGGATCGCTTCCGGTATGGAAACCGCTTTTGGTTTTCCGCTACGAAAACTTGCCCATACTCGTATTTCATACCCTTCGGCCATTTTGATTCCTTCTTTGAGAAACTCATGTTGAATTTTGAACGCTTTGTCACGTAATTCGACGATTGAAGATTGAACGCACACTTCATCATCAAAAAAGAGAGGTGATTGAAATTGACATTTTGCTTCTACAATGGGGATGCTTACATGATTTTCTGTAAACATTTTGGATGTTGGGTAGCCTAATTTCGAAAAAAAGTGATGAGAGGCTTGATCCATCCATTTGTAAAAATTCGGATAAAACACAATGCCAGCAGCGTCTGTATCTCCCCAATTTACCTTAAACCAGTACTCTATCGAACCCATTAAACTTTCCTCCATATTTCTAGAACATAAACTTTTACAATTGTCCTCCTTAAATAGAGAAAGGTATTTGGTTAATACTTCGTAGACAATTGAGGTGGTCCAGATTTCGGTCCATATGGTCCTTCATCTAACCATTTGCCTAACCGCGGTAAAATCGAAGCTAAAGAAGCAGCCACTTCCCGTTTCATATTCATACGCGGTGAGTTACCTTGGATATGTTCTAATGCAATTCCTGCACTATCTCTATTATGTTGTGCGGCAATTCGGCGTTCTTCAGCAGCCGCAAGAATCGCTTGTTTCGCTGTTTCGGCATCACTGGTTTGAAGTGCGGTATGAATCGCTTTCGCTGATACAATCGCATCTGGAACCCCTGAATTCATTCCGCGAGCCCCAAACGGTGCAAAGAGATGTGCCGCTTCACCGGCAAGAAGAATGCGGCAATGAGCATCCGTAAATGATTTCGCTACCACTTGGTAGAAGCGATAGGTGGATACCCACGTAATGCGATCAGCGTATTTCGCATCCATCACTTTCGGTAACCACTTTTTGACTCCTTCAATTCCACTGAATTCCTCTGGGTCATCACCATCTAGTAGCTGCAAATCAATTCTCCATCCTCCCGCAAATGGCACATACAACACATTTCGGCCGTCAACCGCTGGATGTTGATAATGAAAAACACGTTCAAGCGGCAACGGATTTTCTTCATCTTCTTTTACATCCACCACAAGGAAGTAATCTTTAGTACGTGGACCTTCCATTTCAATCCCCACCGCTTGGCGAACGGTGGAGCGCGCGCCATCGGCCGCAATGAGATAATCCGATGTCCACACATCACCGGATTCAGTCATCACCGTTACTTGATTGTCGTCGACCTTCACATCCTTGACCGGTGTGTTCCAAACAAATTCGACTCCCACCTCTAGACATGCTTTATATAAAAACCGCTCCACTTCGACTTGCGGTAAACTTGTAAATGGTGGGAGTTCATTCGGATTAGGTGCAGAATACCTTTTGACATATACTTCTTTTCCGCGGAACAACGTACGTTTGACCGGCCATACGACACCATTTCGGGAAAGCGTAAAACCAAGGCCAGGATGAATGTCTTCCAAGTGCTTCAACGTGGCATTGTGAAGATAAATCGCCCGGCTTCCTGGTCGAAGTCGTCCCTCCGGTTCCGCTTCTAAAATCGTCGCTAGAACCCCGAAACTTCGAAGAGCCAAAGCAGCAGTTAATCCAATTGGGCCTGCACCAATGACTAATACTGGCCGATGACATTGTTGCATCTTGTTCAACAATATCCCCTCCTATAAAATTTATTTCGGATTTATAAATAACAGATTGAAACCGCTTTCGATTTGATACTAAAAAATTTTCCTACACTCACCTATCGCCTGTCATAAACATCTTGTTACAAACCCATTATCCCACTTGACCTTTGTAGATTCGTTCATCTATGACACGCTTTGACTTCATAGTAAAACGAGGTAACGACCCTAATTCTACCTGTTCGACATCAATTCTAAGACCAATTCGTTCTCTTAAACGATCAGCCAATATACGAACAATATCTGCTGATGTTTCAATTTGAACTTTTACTTGATCCATTTCTTCTCGTGTATAATAAATAATTCGAAATTCCTTAATTTCGTCAAACTCTCTTATAATGGCTTCAATGGATGAAGGAAAAATATTGACCCCTCGTATAATTACCATGTCATCTACACGTCCAATAATCCCTCCCGGCAAAAATTTATAGGGATTACCACAAGCACAAGGTTCACTCGAGTTAATGACCATGTCTCTTGTTCGATAACGAATCAACGGATACCCATAACGACCGAAATTCGTTAATACTAACTCTCCACGTTCACCTGGCTTAACAGGCTCCAACGTCTCAGGATGAATAATTTCAACTAGAAATTGAGATTCATTGACATGGATACCTTTTTGCTCCGAACAGGAATAACCGTAAGCACCCATTTCTGTCATACCAACATGATCATAAAGTGTCGCTCCCCATAGCTTTTCAATTTGCTGTCTTGTTGACGGTACAGATCCTCCAGGCTCACCAGCAGTAATAATGGTTCGAATCGCCGTTTTTTGCAAATCGATCCCCAGATCCTCGGCAACCTCAGCTAAATGTAAAGCATAACTTGGTGTACATAGAAGAACAGTCGCTTTATTTTCAACAATGCTATAAAGTCTCTCTTTAGATGACTGTCCTCCACCTGGAATAACAAGCGCCCCAGCTTTTTTCGCCGCTTCATAAGCAGCCCAAAATCCAATAAAAGGTCCAAATGAGAAAGCTAGAAATAAGCGATCACTCTTCGTTACACCACTTGACTTTAACACCTCTAGCCAGCAGTCTTCCCACCATTTCCAGCTACTTGCTGTATCTAAAATTTTCAACGGCCTCCCAGATGTTCCGGATGTCTGATGGTAACGAATATAACTTGTTTCGGGATAAGAGTGATTGCTTCCGAATGGTGGATATTTTTGTTGGTCATCGGCTAACTCTTCCTTTGTCGTAAAAGGTAACTGTAAAAAATTTTCCATTGTTTTGATGGGTAAACGAATACCTTTCAATTTTTCTTTATAAAATTCATTAAATTGGGACACGAACACTAATAGTTCATTTAATTTTTGAAGCTGATACTCACTCAATTCAACTTCTGTTTCATGTATTTGGTAACTCGTCCTAGCTGTCATCCTCTCTCCCCCTTTCTTTTTTAACTTTTTCACCTTTACAAATATAAGAATAGCGAAAACTTTCTGAATAGTATGCTATATTATAATTGTGCCAAATAAAAGTCTGTCATTCTGCTATACGAAACAAATAAAAAATTAAGTAAGAAATTTCGTAATGATCAATCCCTCATTCCCGCAAAATCCCTTCAACATGCACACACAATTGAAATATTTATCTCCATTCAACACGCCTACAGTTTTACGGGCAAACGTAATCAATAAATTAAAAGCGCTTACGTTCTTAATTTTTGCATGAAAGGAGAAATAACATAATGAAGAGTAAAGTAAGGTCACCATTTTCCTCATTAGAAAATGCGTTACGAATTTTGCACCTTTTTTCCATGGATGAAACGGAATTTAGTTTACCAGAAATATCCAAAAGACTTGAAATAGGTAAAAGCACCGTTCACCGACTACTGCAAACATTAAAAAGCGAAGGGTTCATTAAAAAAGACCCGAGAACAAACATGTATTCATTAGGAACTTCCATACTGGCCATGAATAAAATTATTCAGTCTCGATTGACAATCTGTAACATCGCTTCTCCTTTTTTACAGAAACTTGTTCAAGAGTCGGGAGAAAGTACCCACATTGCCAAATTACAAGACATAGATGTGATTTATCTCCGTAAAATCGAATGTGACCACCCTGTTAGGCTGCTTTCTTATACGGGAAAAAGAAACCCAGCTTTTTGCACTAGTTCCGGTCAAGCGATTCTTGCCTTTCAACCAAAAGAAATCATTGATAAAGTAATCCAAAACGGATTGCCTCCTTATACCTCCAAGACGATTACTTCTCCGGAATTATTTCAAAACAAATTAAAACAAATTCAACAGCAAGGATATGCGTTAAGCATCGAGGAGTTACACGAAGGAGTCGCCTCCATTAGCGCTCCGATCTGGAGCAGAAATAACCGGGTTCTGTATTCCGTTTCAATTGCTGGACCAATACAACGGATAAATAAGGACTCTATTCCTAAATTAATAAAGCTTGTGACGAAAACTGGGGAAGCGATTTCTAAGAAACTATAGACAATTATGAAACTTTGGGGGAAATAACAATGGGAAAAGATAATTATTTAATTACTTCTGTAAAAAATGGATTGCGTATCCTCCGCCTGTTTTCTATAGACGAGCCTGAATTAGGTATTACAGAAATTTCAAATCGGATGGGTTTGAATAAAAGCACCGTTCATCGTTTAATTAAAACTTTTGAAAAAGAAGGATTTATTGAAAAAAATCAAAAAACGCGTAAATATCAGCTTGGACTTTCGCTTTTAAACTTAAGCGGAATTATCGACATCCACACCGAAAGCTACCGAGAGGCTCTACCAATCTTAGAATCGCTCGTCAATAAGTTGGGAGAAGCTGCACACATTTCAGTCTTAGAAGGAACGAATACCATCTACTTGCATAAAGTGCAATGCAAACACCCCGTACGCTTACTTTCGCACGTTGGAAAAAATAATCCTTGCTCTTGTACAAGTTCCAGAAAAGTCATTCTTGCTTTTCAATCAGAAGAAGTAATAGAAAGTGTTATCAGCCAAGGACTCCCACATTGTGGACCAAATTCAATCACTGACCCAATGCAGTTTCGAAACAATTTGAGGGAAATTCGACAGAAAGGATACGCCATTTGTATTGACGAATTACACGAAGGAGTCATCAGCATCGCAGCTCCCATTCGTGATTACTCCGGCGAAGTCATCGCGGCTGTGAGCGTTGTCGGACCGAAACAACGTATCTGCTCCAATGACATTCCTCGTTTTATTGAACATGTTTGTAGGACAGGGCAAGAAATTTCGAATTTACTTGGTTATTATGAGGACTAGTATACAATAGAAAATCCTTCCTTTTCGTTCATGTTTTGCAGCGTGTGAAGGAAGGATTTTCTCATTTTTAGGATAGACGCTCATGATACCAATGCATCACCAGCACGAAGATGAAAATGGTGATTTATGTGATTTGTTTTAGACTCCCCCATGCTGAGCACACTAAAAAAGGAATCAGAACTGTTTAGACTCCGATTCCCCATAACTATCCAAAACACCATTTTTTCTCTACCAATAAATAAGTCTCAGGTATTTATATCTGTATAGTGACTTCTTGATAATCTGATTTTGTTACCTTATCAAAACTTCCAAATCTCTCTTGTACACATAAGAGAGCTAAAGCACCTACAACACTAGGAATCGCAAAGGCAATGAACGCTTTTTGCGTGGCAAGACCTGTTGCTAATAATATCCCTATTAACGTAGGGGCTAAAATTGCTCCAATTCTGCCAACTCCTGGTGATCATCCAATTCCGGTCGCTCTTGCTTCTTTTGGGTAATACTCAGAAATATAAGGGTTTGCAAGATTTTGCGTTCCTACTGTGCAAGCTCCTCCTAAAGCAACAAGCACATATAATGCTAATACGTTAGAGGTTATACCTAATACGATAAAACATATCGCTCCTAACACATACATAGACATTAAAACTTTTTCTGTGAAAATCAATTAACCATGGCTGAAGCGGTATACCCCACAATCAAATTGGATACCCTATTAATGACCAAAAAAAGGCAATAGGAAAGCAGAGCTACCTTATTTTTAGGTATCTCGTATATTTCTGAACCTTTTTGGTTATACTGATTTATTTACTGCTCTCGAAACGGTTCTTTTCGAGAAATGATGCAGTAAATGATGGTAAGCATTCGGTGCGCGATCGCAACGAGTGCTTTTTTCTTTCCCCTGCGTGCCGCCAATGACCAATATTTCGCTGCCAAACGTTGATTCCTACATCGAGACAAAGCCCAAGCCGCCTCACATAACGCTGACTTGATATGCGGATTCCCCTTCGTCGTTCGGGTACTTTTTCGTTTTCCAGCACTTTCATGATTTCCCGGCGCGACTCCCGCCCATGAAGCGAGGTGTTGAGACGTTGGAAATTGTCCCATATCGACTCCGATTTCAGCGATAATCACGGCAGCGGTTTCCTTCTTGACCCCCGGTATGGTCACAAGAAGCTCCATCTCTTGTTTGTATACTTGTAAGAGTTGGTCGATTCGTTCTTCGATGTCCCGAAGTAAACTTTCCAACGATTCGATGTGCTTCCACGATTGGCGAATCATGAACAGTTGATGGTTGGTCAATGTACCAAAGAGAGAATCCTGAATTTGTTGTCTTTTCCTCTTCATACTCCTGTGAATGCAAGCATCGACTTCGGTTTCTTCGATGTATCCCTGTTTCATTAAACGTTCCAGTAGCTTTCGCCCAGATACACCAAATACATCCGAAATCACGGAACTTAACTTGATATTGGAACATTCCAACACTTTTTGAATGCGGTTTTTCTCCGCGGTTAACTGCCCGATCCATTTTTTGCGTAAGCGAGTTAAATCCCGTAATTCTCGAACGTTCTCAGGAGGTACGAAACTCTTCTCAATCAATCCGTAACGCAACAATTTGGCGATCCATTCGGCATCGGAAACATCGGTTTTTCTCCCCGGTACATTTTTGATTCGCTGAGCGTTGGCAAGTGTAATGTCAAAGTAATCTTCCAAAATATTGAACACAGGTTTCCAGTAAACGCCCGTACTCTCCATCGCAATATGAGTGACACCACGATCTTCTAACCATTTCAGAAGACGAAACAAGTCTTTCGTGAAAGTAGGAAATGTTTCAACTTCCTTTTGAACGTGTTCTTCCTCTCCAAGAAGAGCACAAACGACAATTGTTTCGGCATGGACATCTAATCCCGCACAACGATGATAAAGAACATCCATGATACTTACTCCTTCCATCGATAAATTCGCAAACAGGGAGTCCATTTGCACGTTAGGCATTTTTCTGTTCGTAGTCACCTTTTCACACGAAAAGGGCTGACAATGGGTGGAACACCAAATGGACTCAAACAGTTTTTATTACAGGGTCGAACCACCATTAAAGAGAACGTCTTTCAAAACTGTTTGCGTTCATATCCATTATGGGAAGGAATGATGGATTTTCATGCATGGGTGGGGAGTAAAATTACTCATGGATGTTTTTATGACCAACTTTATCTATAAAAAATGGAAAATAAGGATATTTCCAATAACATCACTGGCCGTAAGCTTATTTTTTCCTCTAAAATTACAATCCTTATTTTAATCAAACAACATTGAAGAAAGTAGAAGAACAAAAGGTCATAGGAGTTGCTTAGATTAAAGGAAGAATGTTTCAAAACGATGCCGGGACATCTATTACATTATTTATGAAGAATATATGTCGGAGAATCTTCGTTCAGTGGAATGTTGTTTTGCTATGAATGATACGGTTACTCTATCTGTATCCGCTCACAAAATCATTCAACGATTCATCAATAATCGACAGCTTGATAAGCATTTTTCTGCTTGCTGCTAATCGGTTGTAGTTCAAAAGTCATTGACAACATTTCCACTTCCAGACGATTGCCCATAGCCGTAGCAACTGCTTTTATAGTTCCCTCACTCCTAACACTGCGGCAAGGTAGCGCCCTCCTGCTTCCATGCAAGTCGTTCTTGCATATTGAGAGGGCATTTTCCAAGCGGATTGAAGATCATTATGATTCAGATATTCTAAAAACCGGCGATAAGAGCTCATTCCGATAAGTAAGGATGGCATCGCTTCCGATCCACTTACAAGGTTATGGGAAAGAGCACCGCTACTAATAAAAGTAGTTCGTTTTTCGCTTTCTCGTAACACTTTGCCTATTTGTTGTTCCCCAAAATATGTTTCCTCTAAATTCGCCGCCCACGTCACCGACAGATTGATAACTGGGATATCTTTATTTGGGACGAGATAACGGAATGGAACAACAGTACCATAGTCCCATATATAGGTTGGATCATTCTCTTCAATAACGCGAAGTCCTGCTTCTCTTCCTTGTTTCACTAGCTGTCTTGCTAACGGTTCATCACCCGGATAGAAATACGAAACATCCGAGATTAAATCTGGACATTCGACTGCCGTCAACACTCCTTTATGCTCTGGTATAGCATCAACAAAGTGATCAAAACTTGTTAACCAATAACAAGAAATAAGAACAACGGCATCAAGTTGGTTTGATATTACAACCATCCGTATTCGCTGTCAAATGAAAAATTATTGACAAAATGACATTCGCTGAATAAGATAAAATCAAAAAGTTGGTTTAGGGAAAAATTATAACCTTTGTACAAATTATTAAGGAAGGGGAAACTATTGTGACTCCAGTAAAACTTGTACGATTGTCTGAATCAAAACCAGGAGAACGTTTCCGAATTGAGAAAATAGAGCTAACAGGACCAATGAAACGACGATTGCTTGATCTAGGGTTTGTTCCGGGTTGCGAAGTAACGGTATTGCAAAAAAGTCCGTTAGGCGACCCGACGGCTTATAAAGTAAGTAATACGACGATTGCGTTACGAATAGAAGAAAGTTCGAACATTTACGGGGAGAGGATACGCGATGACAACGAATGAATACACGATTGCATTAGCAGGAAATCCGAATACAGGAAAAAGTACATTATTTAATTTGTTAACTGGACTACGGCAACACACAGGAAATTGGCCGGGAAAGACGGTGATACATGCGGAAGGTTTTTTCACGTATAAAGATAAACAGTATAAAATCATTGACCTTCCAGGAACGTATTCGTTGTATTCGAATTCTGCTGATGAGGAAGTGGCGCGGGACTTTATTATTTTTGAAAAACCCGATGTGACGATTGTTGTTTTAGATGCAACGGCGCTTGAACGGAATTTGAATCTAGCCCTGCAGGTACTAGAAATGACAAGCCGCGTCATTGTGTGTGTGAATTTAATGGACGAAGCGAAAAAGAAAGGAATTCGCATCGACATTGCAACACTAGCGAAAAAATTAGGCGTTCCAGTTGTGCCGATTTCCGCTCGCAATGAAGAAGGAATCGATCAATTGCTCGATACCGTCGACCTGATGGTTCGTGGGGCGATACAAACAAAACCAGTTGTCATTCCATATAGCCGCTCGATCGAAGAAAAAATTACGAAACTTCTCCCTCTTGTTAAAGAAATCGTTGGCCACAAGTACCCCGCTCGATGGGTGGCGCTTCGTCTATTAGATGGAGACACATCGCTTCTTCATGCGTTACAACAAGAAACGCATCATTCATTGAAGGAGGTGTCCGAATATGCGTGCGGCTGTTCCGCCAAATCCATTTGACCAATTGATGAAATATGCAGAAACAGTATCAGATGGAGATACGAGAGAACAAATTGTTTCTGCGATTTTCCGAACCTCACAAGCGATTTGTAATGAAACCGTCACCTACACGAAACCAAGCAAACAATACGAGACAGAACGGTTCGATCGGATTGTGACCTCCAAGCTATGGGGGTTCCCGATTATGCTGGCGATGCTCGCGGTCGTTATCTATTTAACGATTGCCGGCGCAAACATTCCTTCTTCCATGTTGGCTAATTTCTTCGGCTGGATCGAAGGGTATTTAACGATCGCGTTTGAAAAGCTACATGCGCCTGATTGGCTGTATGGCATTCTTGTGTTAGGCTTGTACCGCGGAACGGCTTGGGTCGTCAGTGTGATGTTGCCACCGATGGCGATTTTCTTCCCGATATTTACCTTGCTAGAAAACTATGGATATCTTCCGCGTGTCGCCTTTAATATGGACCGATTGTTTAAAAAATCAGGGGCGCATGGAAAACAATCGTTGACGATGGCGATGGGATTTGGTTGTAACGCCGCGGCGATTATGTCGACACGAATCATCGAGTCGCCTCGCGAACGAATGTTGGCGATTTTAACGAACAACTTTGTCCCTTGTAACGGAAGATGGCCGACGCTGATTTTACTTGCTTCTTTATTCATGGCGGCAGGTTATACCGGCGGATGGAAAACGTTTATCACGGCGGGTGTCGTTGTCGCCATGGTATTATTCGGCATTGTGGTGACCCTTACCGTTTCATGGGTGTTATCAAAAACCGCATTAAGAGGCATTCCGACTCACTATACGTTAGAACTTCCGCCATATCGGCGCCCAAAAATATGGGATACGATCGTTCGCGCGACATTAGATAAATCCGTTTATGTATTAAAACGGGCCGTGGTCGTTGCTGCTCCGGCTGGTGTTCTCACATGGGTGTTAGGGAATATTCATATCGGTGACACTACCGTGCTAGCCTATATCGCTCATGCGCTTGATCCATTTGCGCACCAGCTTGGACTCGATGGGTATATTTTGATGGCCTTTATTTTAGGTTTACCGGCCAATGAAATTGTACTGCCGATTTTGCTGATGGGGTATTTATCAACGGGGGCATTAACCGAAGTCGACGGTCTTCACGCTCTTAAACAAATTTTCCTTGATCATGGCTGGACTTGGTTAACGGCGCTTAATATGATGTTATTCTCTTTGCTGCATTATCCTTGCGGCACAACATTGATCAATATTTATAAAGAAACAAAGAGTAAAAAATGGACGTTTGTCTCATTTGCCCTCCCAACAGGAATCGCTATTGCGGTGACGTTTTTAACGACACACATTGTACAGTGGCTTGGGCTCATCTAATCAGAACTGTCATTCTGCAATCGAAGACACAAACTCAAACAAAAAAGCAAAACCGCTCCCTTTTCTAAGAGAAGAGCGGTTTTTTCTTTTTCAAACTATCAATATATGGATTTTATTCCTTCTTCACTACTTCCATATCCATTTCTAAATGCGACACATCTCCTTCTGCAATAAACTTGAACTGACCATTATCCACTTGTACAATCGTTACACTTGTTCCGTGCATAAATGGAGGTGCCCATAGTTGTTCAAGTGACAAGTTTTTCAAACGGGCAATTAGTGATTTTAACACGACCGCATGTGTCACAATCAGGATATTCCCCGATTGATGATGTTTGATAATTTGTTCGATAACGGTAAACGCTCGGTTTTGTACTTCGATAAAACGTTCCCCGCGTTTTGGTGAGTATAAATGCGGCTCATTCCAAAATTGGCCGAAAGCGATAGGGTCGAACTGCATGATTTCTTCATTTGTTTTTCCTTCCCAATCCCCAAGATAAATTTCCCGTAGATGTTCATCTTCATAAATAGGAATAAGACGCTCTCCCCGAATGAGCTGTGCGGTTTTCACAGCACGCCCGCTTGTGCTTGTATAAATCGCGGTCAATTCAATCGATTCGAGCCGTTTTCCAAGCCGTTTCGCATCATTCTTTCCCTTTTCTGTTAACGGCGAATCTTGCCACCCTTGCATCCGCTTCTCCACATTCCATTCCGTTTCCCCATGTCGTGTCAAATATAATGTAAGCATCATTAACCCTCCGTCCGGTTTATGTTGATCTGCTGCCGCTTTGAAAAGCTTAGAAAGTTCTCTCTTCTTCCCTTTTCAAATAAACGGTTTCTATCTCTATTTCTTCAATTCCTTCATCAGTTTTCCACACGCGATATGCTTTTGCATGTGGTCGGGAACTGACCGCTCTTATCAACTCTCCATTGATAAAATGAAGGGCAGCACCGTCATCAATAGCAAATCCATTTTTTATTTCACGAAACAAAATGAGTTTCTGATACGTTCCTCTCCAATCTTTTTCCCCATGATAATGAGGACAGCAGCTTCCATCTAGAAAACCTAAACATCGCAATTTTGTCATCTGTCCAGAAATGGAGCTGGTCACTCCCTCTTCAAACCAGCACATCGCCCCAGCACTCATTCCGGAAAGGATGACTCCATTTTCATACGCCTGTCGAAGCACTCGGTCAAGCCCCCATTCCTTCCAAAGAACAAGCATGTTCCTTGTGTTCCCGCCTCCTACGTAAAGAATGTCTTGCGCGAGCACAAAACTCTCTAAATCTTCTGTTGGCGGTTTAAAAAGAGATAAATGGGTAGGAACACAATCATGTTGTTGAAATGCCTTGTAAAACTGTTCAATATAGTCGGCTGCATCACCGCTAGCTGTCGGTATAAAACAAATTTTCGGTTTCTCTTTTTTCGCTTGTCTTAAAATATATAAATCTAACAGCGGATTTTCCGGTTCCATTGAAAATCCCCCGCCGCCAAGTGCAATGATTTGTTTCATCCGTCTTCCTCCACATCCGATTTTAATCCAGCTGCTTTTGACGCGAGTGCCTGATGAACATTGTTACGACTCCAAGCTTTCTCTCGTGCTTCTCAACAAGCAAGAACATCGTCCTTCACAATACGATGAATCCATAGATATTGTCTTCATCGACTTATTCGCTTCATCAGTTTCGTGATCGACATGCCTTCTGCCACTTCGATCCTTTCCATTTCTTGAAAACCATGGCGCTGATACAAGTTGATCGCCGGGGTATTAGCCGTTCCCGTTGTTACAATGATCTCTTTTGTATCGCGTTCTACATCACATATAAATTTAACTAATGCGCCACCGATACCGTGTCGAAAAAAGTCGGGATGTACCATCAATCGGCAAATTTGTACCCTCTCGCCTACTCGTTCGTACGAAATAACACCTGCCAATTCTCCATTCATAAAAAAGCCGTAAAATCGTTCTCCTGATTGCTGTAACGTTTGAACGGTATCTTTCAAAGGTGGAAGATTGGCAAACCCGATAATCCGCGCCTCAATGGCATACGAAAGAAATTGGAGATGCAACACTTTTTCCGCCCATTCGATAGAAGTAATATCAATCGGACAAATCAAGCTATTTTATCCTCCCAACAATGTACTTCTCCAATTGTTTGTATTCTCTATTGTCATTACTTTTTCCTTTTTTCACTGTAAAAAAGCTATCTCATACAGGTTCTAGATTTCCATCATCGACAACTGTGTGTCGATCGTTGTTGGGAAATCCGCTCCTGTCAAGATAGCCTCAATATGTCTTGTCGATATCATCCATCGCTTCTTGAAGCGAGCTGATGTTAGTCTAGATTATAGACACGACGAATAAAGAAAATGTATAGTAAATCTATCAAACATGAGGAGTGTCTATAATGACAAGACGTTTTGATAAAGAATTCAAAGTACACGCAGTTAAATTAGTGCTAGAGGAAGGG
>JBHGYD010000044.1:0-55773 GCA_041920415.1 Anoxybacillaceae bacterium | reverse complement strand
ACCGTTTTCATCCCCTTGCCGTCCCCCTATGTTTGGATTCTTCAGAACATATATTCGTCAACTCTTCTTCATTTCCTTTTTACATGAGGAAGGGGGAGATGATTTTTTATCATCAGACAGGAGACGATGGAAAAGATGGAGGACATCCACCCCTCTATATCCAATAACAGGATATATTTACATAATTTTATACATTCTTATAGATGTTTAACAAACTACTTATGCCCCCTTTTTTGGGAAGGTGAATACGGCTGCTATTACCATCGCCACACTAAATAAGCATAAATACAAAATTGAATTTGTGACGTCTGCCAAATCATACCCCTGTAATATTTTTAAATACGCCGTCATGCTTGAACCGTTAGGGGTAAGATTTCCAAGCGTATGAATCCAGCCTGATAGTTGATTAGAAGGAAAAAAACTTCCTCCGAGAAGTGAAAAAATGGTAACTACGATATTTGCAAAAAAGTTCGACATATGTTCTGAATTCAATCGGTAATTTAACGAAGTTAACAAAACGGATAATCCTCCAACGGCGAAACATAAGGAAAGAGTGACTGCAAAAAAGGCAGTAACATGAGGCCACCTAATGTGATATATGATCGAAGTGACCCCATACAGCAAACTTAGCTGTAAAAACGCAAGAAGTACAGACGAGATAAAAATTCCGATCATGTAAGACCATTTCGATACATTGGCAAGCAATATTCGATCGAAAACATGAAGTTGTTTTTCATGAAACGCGTAAGAACCGACATTTGATGCGATATATAAGACAAACATGACACTCATTCCCACCATATAATAAGTAATCGCGTTAATGGGTTCTCTCTTTGTGACCGTTTCAATCTTACCTTGAACGTGGACAGCAGGCATGCTAAATGAACCGTTTAGTAAGCCTGATTTTCCGAGAGCAGAAAAAGTGGAATAGCGTTCTTGAAATGTTGCGATTATCTCTTCTACTAATTTCGATGAAATTTCCTTTTGTTCATTTGTATAGAAGGAAAACGTAGGTTGTTGCTTTTTTCCCAGAAAGACGTTTTGTAGAACCGAATACGTAAATTGTTGAGGAATTTCGATAATCGCTGTGTAGCTTTTATCTTTCCGGATTTTTTCGAGTTCGGATGGCTTTGCCGTCACTAGCTTGATATATGGCTTTAATTCTTTAGAACCGAATACATCGTTTTTTAACGCAGTAACGGGAAGCATTTGTTTTGCTGCGTTCGTCATCATTTGCTTCTGTTCAGCTGGGATGTCCATGCTTTCTAAATCATGCACAAATTTTTGTAAATCTGCTTGCTCGTTTCCTCTCTCAATGAGAGCGATTTTTGCGTGAATGGCAGGAGCGTCATTTTTCATAATGTTTCCGAGCGCCAACCCTAATATCGTAATTAAAAGTAACGGCATTCCAAGAAGAACAAGCAATTCATGCCGGTTTCGAATAAACAATAGGAGCTGCTTCTTTATAAATTGTCCAATCATTGCGATCCTCCTTTAATCCCGTAGTGCCCGGCCGGTTAGATGCAAGAACACATCTTCCAATGTTGGTGTTTGGATTTCCACCGAAGTTAAAACGGTGTTCGTTTTTTCTGCTAATTTAAATAACATATTGAACACATTTGCTTCTTTAGGAGTTAAAATGGTAATCGAGCGGTCTTGGACGGTTACATGGTTAATGATTGGTTCCGTACGCAACGCGGCAATAAATGATTCGTTGACTCGTTCTACTTTTATTTGAACGGTATTTTCAGATGATAAAATATTTTTGATTTCTTCTTTCGTACCTGATGCGATAATGCTGCCTTTATCCATAATGTAAATCCGGTCACATAAGAATTCGACTTCTTCCATGTAATGGCTCGTATATAAAACGGTCATTTGTTTCTCTTGATTTAATCGTTTGACCGTTTCCAAAATATAATTTCTTGACTGAGGATCAATGCCGACAGTCGGTTCGTCCATAATAATAAATTCCGGTTCATGCAAAAGCGCGACTCCGATATTCAATCTTCTTTTCATTCCGCCAGAAAAATGTTTCACTAAATCGTTTTGCCGTTCAGTCAAGCCGATTTGTTCCAATATTTCATCGACTTTCTTTCGTAAGCTCGCTCCTGATAAGCGATACATTCTTCCGAAAAAATATAAATTTTCTTTTGCAGACAAATCAGTATATAAAGCAATTTCCTGTGGGACCACTCCCAATACTTTTCTTAATTTTGTTGGGTTTTTGAGGACGCTCTCATTGTTAAAGCGAACATCTCCGCTTGTGGGCGGAATTAAAGTAGAGAGCATGGAAATCGTTGTGGATTTACCAGCTCCGTTTGGACCTAATAACCCTACAATTTCTCCTTTTTCTAAAAATAAGTTAACGCCGTTCACCGCTTTCATTTGTTTAAACTGTTTCGTTAATTCTACCGCTTCTAATATCATCACACTCTCTCCTCCTTCTTTTCTGATTTCCATGTTACGCTATTGCTTTGAAAAATCACACTATCGCGAGTCATTACTTAAAATAAAAAACATGACTTTAGTCATTTTTCGTTCAACTCTTGAGTTCATGAACACATAAAAAAATGACCGTATGTTTCGGTCAATATTACGGGGTAATATCGTGTTTAATGGCATAAATGGCAAGCTGGGTGCGATCGCGTAGCTGAAGTTTTTGGAGGATTTGTGTAATATGATTTTTTACCGTTCCGATGGATAGATGAAGCTCTGCTGCAATTTCTTTGTTCGTTTTTCCTTCTCCTACTAATTTTGCAATCATCAATTCACGAGGGGATAAAGGGATGTCAACTTGGACTTGTTTCGATTTTTGTAATAGTTTTGGCATCATTTTTGCCGCGACATCTTCATGAATGGTCATTCCACCTTTCATACAGCTATATATCGCTTGAATCAGTTTTTGTTGTTCAGCCGTTTTCAATAAAAATCCATTAGCCCCATCTTTCAATGCTTGCACAGCATATTCATCATCATTGAACGTGGTTAAAATTAAAATTTTGACATCCGGCCATCGTTCTTTCATTTTTCTTGTTGCTTCCAAGCCGTTCATCACAGGCATGCGGACGTCCATAATAACGAGATCGATAATATGTTGTTCCATTTTATGCAATGCTTCTAACCCATTTTCTGCTTCCGCGACGACTTTTAGTTGCGGATCCTGTTCAATCATCATTTTTAATCCTTGTCTAACAAGCGCTTGATCTTCTACAAGTAAAATATTAAACACAGCGATCCTCCTTTATTGGAAGCGTTCCTTGAACAATAAATTCATCATTGGTTTGGAAAATGTGCAAAGTTCCTCCGACTTCCTCTACACGTTCTTTCATGCTCGTTAAACCAAATCCCATTTGAAAAGGTTTCGGTTCAAAAATGCGGTTTTTTATAGAAAAGTGAATATCGCCCACTGCTGATTTTCCTAATACGACAAATACTTCTCTTGAATGGGCATGCCTCATTGCATTTGTCAATGCTTCTTGAATGGCGCGATATAACACAACACTAAGTTGATTAGAAATCTTCGTAGATAGTACACCTTGTTTCGTCGTAAAGTGAACCATAATATGGCTTTCTGATTCTAATTTTCGAATCAATTGAAGCACGGAAGCAATCCCTTCATTTTCTTCTGTTTTTAACGCTTTCACGGCTTGTCTTGTTTCCTCTAAACTATCGCGAACTAAACGCTTTAATTGTTCGTATTCTTGTTTTGGTTCTTTCATTGACAACATTTCTAGTTGCATAAGAAGGGCTGTTAATTTATGGCCTACGGAATCGTGAATTTCGCGGGCAATTCTTGTTCGTTCTTCCAGTCTCGCGGATCGTTCGGTTTCATAATGTAAACGCTTTAAACGGCGGTATTCTCCTAATAACTGTTCATAAATTTCTCGTTGCTCTTTTCTTTCCAGCACATATTCGTTTAATAGAGCAGAGGTGATAGAAAAAAGAATCAACGCGATAAGCCATTCCATTTCTCCGCTTTTGAAACCAATAACAATCACTGCTG
The DNA here is from genome assembly GCA_041920415.1 of Anoxybacillaceae bacterium. Classification (GTDB taxonomy): domain Bacteria; phylum Bacillota; class Bacilli; order Bacillales; family Anoxybacillaceae; genus JBHGYD01. Next base: position 51,767 of record JBHGYD010000044.1, on the reverse strand, counting down.
AACATAGAAACGTAATGATGGTCAATAGGCGGAATTTTTTTATCGGTAGTTGAAAAATCGCCTCTAAATAAATATATAAAAATAACAAAAGACTATACATATTTTTAGGAAGCGGATAACAAAATTCAGCTACTATAATCAAAAAATGAATAATCATATATAAAACGAACGGTTCTTTCACAATAGAAAGTAAAAAATAACTTAAAATAGCCAGTGAGCTAATAAACCATAGAAGAGCAGGTTCATTTGAATGGTGACTATGTTCATATAAGTACCCTATCCATAAAACCGCAAACATAAGCGAGCGAATGATAAATAATTTCACAACATCCCCATCCTACATATTGAATCTATTTTTAAACTTAATGGAGCAAAAGAGGGACGTCAATAGCTTTTTACGTAAAATATAGTGTTAATCACCATATATTGAAAATAGCTAATATGGTTATAAAAAAGATCTGAAACACTGCAAGCGAACGAAACATTCAATCACAAATTGTGTTAAAAAATATAAAAATTATTGAAATTATAAAAAAACTGTAATAATATATTTTTACAAAAATTATAAAAAATAAAAATATTTAAATAAATTTAATGTTATTAATGTACAAGAGGGGGGATACTGTGTCGAAGCAGCCGATTTTACAAATTGAAAATTTACGGGTTTCTTTTCGCATTCACGATCACTACTACGCGGCCGTTGATGATGTTTCATTAACGGTGAATGAAAATGAAGTGGTTGCGATTGTAGGCGAATCAGGATGCGGAAAAAGTGCGTTAGCCCTTTCGATTATGGGATTGCATCCATCAGAAAGAACGAAATTAGAGGGAACGATTACTTTCAAGGGACAAAATCTTCTATCATTATCTACACCGCAGCTCAATCAAATTCGCGGGAAGGATATCGGAATGATATTCCAAGACCCTCTCACTGCTCTGAACCCTTTAATGACCGTAGGGCGGCAAATTGAGGAAAGTATGGATTACCATACAAACCTATCTTCTTCAGAAAAACGACAACGTACATTACATTTATTAAAACGAGTGGGTATTCCGAATCCAGAAAAAACATATCATCGTTATCCACATGAGCTTTCAGGAGGAATGCGGCAACGAATTGTCATTGCCATTGCGATCGCTTGTGAGCCGTCTCTTATTATAGCAGACGAGCCTACAACGGCTTTAGATGTTACGATTCAAGCGCAAATTATGGGACTATTAAAAGAGCTGCAACAGCAAATGAAGACGGGCATTATTTTAATTACCCACGATTTAGGCGTCGTAGCAGAAATGGCCGATCGCGTGGCGGTGATGTATGCGGGTGAGATTGTTGAGCTAGCTGATGTAAATACACTTTTTAGCCATCCTTTGCATCCATACACTCGTTCATTATTACAGTCCATTCCTTCTGTTCAAACTCCAAAAGAAAAACTTCATGTCATTCAAGGTATTGTTCCATCATTGCAAAAATTACCAAGAACAGGATGCCGTTTTAAATCCCGAATCAGTTGGATCAATGAATCTGAACACGAAGAGAATCCGATTTTGCGAGAAGCGGAACCAGGGCATTGGGTTCGCTGTACATGTTATAAAAATTTCTACTTTCCACACGATAACATAGGAGACATGAAATATGGCATTTCTTAAAGTGAATCATTTAAAAGTTTATTATCCGGTACGTGGTGGGTTTTTTAGACGAGTGGTTGATTATGTGAAGGCAGTGGATGATGTTAGTTTTGAATTGAAACAAGGGGAAACATACGGATTAGTGGGCGAATCCGGATGTGGAAAAACGACAACAGGTCGAACGATTATTGGGCTGATTAAGGCGACAGCGGGAGAAATTTTATTGGAAGGGAAAGATGTAACAAAGCTTAGCCGCCAAGAATTTTATCATTATCGAAAAGACATTCAAATGATTTTTCAAGACCCGTATTCTTCCTTAAATCCAAAAAAGCGCGTGTTGGATATTATTGCTGAACCGATCCGTAATTTTGAGAAGCTGTCACCACAAGAAGAAAAAAGGAAAGTGCAATATTTTATTGAAAAAGTCGGGTTAAGCCCCGAATCGATTAATAAATATCCGCATGAGTTTTCCGGTGGACAGCGGCAACGTATCGGTATTGCGCGGGCTCTTACATTAAATCCAAAGTTAATTATTGCTGACGAACCTGTTTCTGCATTGGATGTTTCGGTTCAAGCTCAAGTATTGAACTTTATGAAGGAGATTCAAAAAGAGTTTCATCTTACCTACCTTTTTATTAGCCATGATTTAGGCATTATCCGCCATATGTGTGATCGCATCGGGATTATGTATCGCGGTCAATTTGTAGAAGAAGGAACAAGCGAAGAAATATTCACGAATCCACAGCATATTTATACAAAGAAACTGATTTCTGCCATTCCTACTATTCATCCGCAACATCGTCAAGAACAATTCAAACTTCGGCAACAAATCGATAAAGAATATAAGGATGGTTATAGTAAATACTTCGACGCGCAAGGAAGAGCATATCCATTAAAAAGCATCTCAGAAACGCACTCGGTTGCAATCTCGTAGAGAGGAAGTCGACAACGATGTTGAAGTTTATATTGCGACGAATTTTAGTGATGATCCCGCAATTATTGATTTTAAGCATCCTTGTTTTCTTGTTAGCGAAAGCGATGCCTGGAGATGCCTTAACAGGACAGCTGGCAAAAAATCCGAAAATGGATGCACAAACATTAGCGGAAATGAAAGAAAAGCTGGGGCTTAATGACCCGATCTATGTGCAATATGTGAGATGGATCAAAAATTTAATGCACGGTGATTTAGGGATTTCGTATATTCACCAGCAGCCAGTGACAGATTTGTTAGAAGAGAGAATATGGAATACGGTTTTGTTATCTGCATGTATTTTAGTATTAAGCTACATTATCGCGATCCCGTTAGGAATCGTTTCTGGAAGATGGACCAATTCATGGGCCGATAAACTCATCGTTGGCTATAGCTATTTAAGCTTTGCTACTCCACTATTTATTTTTGCTTTACTCATGCTTTTTGTTTTTGGTTTTATATTGGGCTGGTTCCCTACGGGGGGAAGTGTTGACATTCAAGTAGACAAAGGGACAGTTGACTACTATATAAGTAAAATCAATCATCTTATTTTGCCATCGTTATCAGGAGCATTACTTAGCACGGTTGGAACGATTCAATATTTACGGAGCGAAATTATTGATACGAAAATTAAAGATTTCGTAAAGACAGCAAGAGCCAAAGGAGTTCCGGAATCACGTATTTATTCACGTCACATTTTACGCAATTCATTTTTACCGATTGCTGCTTTCTTAGGCTATGAAATTACTGGTTTAATTGGCGGATCGATATTTTTAGAGTCCATCTTTAGCTATCCGGGGATTGGGCAATTGTTTATGCAATCGATTATGCAACGGGATTATAGCGTCGTCACAGCGCTTGTGATGATCTCAGGTCTTACAACGCTATTAGGCACGTTATTATCAGACATTATTTTAAGCGCTGTCGATCCGCGCATACGAATTGAGTAATAAAATGGGGGAGGACGTAACGATATGAAAGCTGAACTAGGTGGCCCACAACAAGCCGAAGTACAAACGGAAAAAAGTCCTTCAAGTTTCTCCATTATGTGGCGTGAATTAGTGAGAGACAAATTAGCGCTTAGTTCTCTCATTCTACTTTCTCTCATTTTGATTATTGTATATGGAGCCTCTCTTATTTTAGATCAAGAGAAAATTGTAAAGGTAGATTTGCTATCGATTTACTCTCCACCATCAGCCGAACATTGGCTAGGTACCGATTATGGTGGAAGGGATATTTTAGGACAGCTCATTATCGGTACAAGAAACTCTTTTACGATTGGTTTAGCTATTACACTTATAACAGGTTTCATCGGTCTTACCGTTGGTCTTATCGCCGGTTATTTCGGCGGTGTGATCGATAACATGATTATGCGCGTGATTGACTTTATTCTTGTGTTGCCGTTTTTAATGTTAGTTATTGTATTTATAGCGCTTGTACCGAAATATAATGTGTTTACGTTTATTCTCATTATGAGTGCATTCTTATGGACAGGAAAGGCGCGATTGATTCGCGCGAAAACGTTAGCGGAACGAGAATTAGATTATGTTAGCGCATCAAAAACGCTTGGTACACCAGACTGGAAAATTATGATTCGAGAGATTTTACCTAACTTAAGCTCGATTATTATTGTGAACTTAACATTAAATCTCGCCGGAAATATTGGAATCGAATCAGGACTAAGTTATTTAGGATTTGGATTGCCAGAAAGCACGCCAAGTCTTGGTACACTAGTCAGTTATGCCATGAATCCAGATGTTTTGCAAAACAAATGGTGGGTATGGTTACCGGCATCATTGCTAATTTTAGTGATGATGTTGTGTATAAATTTTATCGGCCAAGCGCTCAAACGTGCGGCTGATGCAAGACAAAGATTAGGATAAAAGGGGGAATGAAAAAAATGAGAAAGAAATGGCATTGGAAGTTTTTCAGCGTGCTAGCCGGTCTTTTATTAGTGTTATCGGCGTGCACAAGCAACTCGGCAAACAGTCCTAACAAAGACAACAAAAACAAACAAACGGCACAAAAAGAAGACATTGGAAATTTCCCAATGACCGTCAAAAATGACGGGAAACTTGTCGACGGAGTATTGACATACGGATTAGTATCGGATACTCCGTTCGAAGGCACTCTCAACTACGCATTTTATTCAGGACAACCAGATTTTGAAGTATTGCAGTTTTTCGATGAACCGCTATTTCGAACGAATGAAAACTACGAAATTACCAACGATGGAGCCGCTACTTATAAGCTCTCTGATGATAAGAAAACAATCACAATTAAAATCAAAGATAATGTAAAATGGCATGATGGACAGCCTGTAAAAGCAGAAGACTTAGAATATGCGTATTTAGTCATCGGTAATAAGGATTACACAGGTGTCCGCTACGGCGACGCGCTCATTCAAGATATTGTCGGCATGGAAGAATATCATAGCGGAAAAGCAAAAAATATTTCAGGGATTAAAGTGATTGACGATAAAACGTTAACGATTACGTGGAAACATGCGAATCCATCGGTGTTAACAGGAATTTGGGTAAATCCGTTACCAAAACATTATCTAAAAGACGTTCCGATTAAACAATTGGCGCAATCCGATAAAATTAGAAAAAATCCAATCGGCTTTGGTCCGTTTAAAATTAAAAAGATTGTACCAGGAGAATCCGTCGAATATGTTCGCAATGATGATTATTGGGATGGAAAACCGAATTTAAAAGGGGTTATTTTAAAAGTCGTTAGCCCACAAGTCGTTCTTCAGTCATTGAAAAAAGGCGAAATTGATATCGCTGCATTTCCGGCTGACCAATACGTAAATGCGAAAGGCACAAAAAATATCCAATTTGTTGGTAAAATTGATTTAGCGTATAACTATATCGGCTTTAAGCTCGGGCATTGGGATGCGAAGAAACAAGAAAACGTTATGGATAATCCAAAATTCCAAAATAAAAAGCTTCGTCAAGCGATGGCGTATGCCATTGATAATAAGTCTGTCGGCGATAAGTTATACCATGGATTACGTTTCCCAGCTACAACGTTAATCCCGCCATCATTCCCGGGATATCATGATAACACAGCAAAAGGATATCCTTATGACCCTGAAAAAGCGAAAAAGCTGTTAGATGAAGCAGGGTATAAAGATAAAGACGGAGACGGGCTTCGCGAAGATCCAGACGGAAAGAAATTTACGATTCATTTCCTTGCGATGAGCGGAGGAGACATCGCTGAGCCGTTAGCAAAATTTTATATGCAATGTTGGAAAAATGTAGGCTTAGATGTACAACTTGTCGATGGCCGCTTGGCTGAATTTAACTCGTTCTACGATATGGTGGAAAAAGACGACCCGAAAGTCGATGTATTCGCCGCGGCATGGTACACTGGTACGGATGTTGATCCGTATGGATTATATGGCCGAAACGTCATGTTTAACTACTCTCGTTGGGTGAATGATAAAAATGATGAGCTATTGGAAAAAGGACATTCTGAACAAGCGTTTGATACAGAATATCGAAAAGATATTTACAATCAATGGCAAGCTTTAATGAATGAAGAAGTCCCTGTCATCCCGACGTTATACCGTTCTGTTATTTATGCGGTTAACAATCGCGTGAAAAACTATTCAGCTGATATTGACCCATTCATTTGGAAATGGAAAGATGTTGGGGTAACATCGGAAAAACCGGAAGTAGAATAAAAAGTGAAACAGAAGGGCGGATGGAACATCATAGAGTGAATCTTTCTTTAGTATTTGTTTCTGAAAATTAGAAAAAATGATTGTCATTGCCATAAAATAATGGTAGCATAAGGATAACTGAATACGTCTTATCAAGAGTGAACGAGAGATCGGGCTCGATGACTTCACAGCAACCTGCGCTTCGCGTAAGGTGCTCCAACCCGCAAAGCGATTCGCTTTGAATGATAAGAACGGCTCACAGCTCTTTTCGCATCATTCATGGCGAAAAGAGCTTTTTATTTTTCAATGAACCGTTTGGCATCATCACAGAAACATTATAGAAGGGGGGAGAAGAAAAATATGAACGCAAATGGTATGATTCGCAGTTACATAGCATGCCATATGAAAGTAGATTCGTTTGCTTCACATGTTGCCAATTGTGTGAGACGTCAACTGTTAGAATTTGAGCCAACGGCGATTTTTCATATGGACCATCATACGAATTTTTTCTTATTTTACGGGCAAGCGTTTGGACAAACGTTTCAATTGCTGCTGACGTTTGCCGAAGTAGAAGTGCTAAAAGCAGAAGGGCCGTACGCGCTTGACCGTTGTATTTGGGAAGAAATAGAGGCAAAAGGTCTTCCAATCGAAAATACAACACACTATTTACAAACAGTATTAGGAGACAAATAGTATATAAGAAGGGGAGAGAGAACAATGGCAGTCAAAAAATTTGAGCATGTCGGCATTCAAGTGAAAAACATTGAAACATCGAAACAATTTTATCAAAACGTCGTCGGTTTGGATTTGATCAGTGAAATGATTCATACAGATGGAAATATGAAATTGGCGTTTCTTGGCCTAAATGGCTCAATCATCGTTGAGTTAATTGAAGGATATAATCCAAATTTACCGACAGAAGGAAAAGTTCATCATGTCGCCTTTACCGTTGAAGGGATCGAACAAGAAAAAGAACGGTTACAATCGATTGGGATACCGCTTGTTCGGGAAGAGATTACAACGCTGCCAAACGGCGCAAAATATTTATTTTTCTATGGTCCAGACGGTGAGTGGGTTGAATTTTTCGAGCCGGCGAAGTAAAGAGAGAAAAACAAGTGTCCCGATTTAAAGCGGGATACTTGTTTTTGATCTTACGTTACCATCTTTAATAAAAGGAAAGATTGATATGATGTATTATTTTATCGTCAATAAAATATCAGGAAACGGGAAAGGACTAAAAGTTTGGAAAAAGGTTGAAAAGTTGCTTGAAGAGAAACAAGTAGATTATCAAGTTCGTTTTACAGAACGTCCAAAACATGCGGTAGAAATCGCGAAGGAGCTTTCTTCTGAAACATGTGATGCTGTTGTTGCCGTAGGCGGAGATGGTACAATCCATGATGTTGCGAACGGATTAATCGATTCGAATATACCTTTAGGTATTATCCCTGCAGGATCAGGAAATGATCTGGCGAGGGCTCTTAATATACCAATGGACTATAAAAAGGCACTGGAACGTATTTTAGTAGGAAAGCAAAGAAAAATGGATGTTGGAAAAATTGGTAAAGAATACTGTATCACTGTAACGGGAATCGGTTTTGATGGTAAAGTCGCCGAGGTAAACAATGCCTCCAAATATAAAGATTTGTTAAATTTCATTAGATTGGGTGACCTTTCGTATGGGCTTAGTGTCTTGCATGTTTTATTCAAATATCGTCCTGTTAACATTCAATTAAAAGTTGATGGGAAGACCCTAGATTTTTCTCATGTATGGTTAATTGCGATTGCCAATACCCCGAATTACGGCGGAGGCATTAAAATATGCCCGGATGCTTGTTATCATGACGGGCTTTTTGACATTTGTGTCGTACATAGCATAACAAAATGGGATCTGTTACGCACGTTTCCAAAGGCGTATAAAGGAAAACATGCTTCTCATCCTGGCGTCACCATGATCAAAGGAAAACAAGTAGAAGTGACTTCTGAATGGCCGATGATTGTGCAAAGCGATGGCGAGATTCTCACGAAAACGCCGGTGAATGTAACGATTCAGAAGGAGTCATTACTGATCATTTAAAAAACAATTCCGAATGGTATAAAGGTACTCTCGTTTTCTTTATTAGAAAGGATTACTCAAGAATCTCCCACTTTTAAACGCAGTGAAAGTGGGAGTAGTTTAATATGTTCACCGAGAAGTCTCCCACCTCTAAACAACGTGTTGGTGGGAGAGGTTCATCGATTAAAAATAAGTGCTTTAACCATTGCTTTTAACATAGAGTCTGTTTCTTTATGACGCTTCACCTTTTCTAAAAACGGGAAATCTTTTGGAGTTACCGATAATTTTGCGAGTGGTTTCACTTTGTTTTCGCATATCCATTCATCTTTAATTCCGCCTTGTTTGAAAACGTTTTTGGGTATGATATAAATACATCCATCGTTCCAAAGTTCTCCTTTAAATTCTTCATTTACTGAAAAATAATAAAATCGCTTCATTCCTTTTTTTGTTTGAAGTGTAAAACAAGCATTTCGTAAAGAACCCACATATTCACTTCGATTAATGATCGCAAAAAACATGGACCAAATACCGTCTGATGCGGCAAAAACGGCTTTTACCGGCTTTCCTGTAAAAAGCGATTGTTTTTTCGGTTCAAAAATCTCGATATTTTTGTTGTTCGAACCATGTACAAGCACGTCTTTATTTTCAATCATATAGTTCAAAAACAAGTATTTTGGATAACTGCTTGTATATTCAATTAAGTCTCCATTCTCTTTTTCAATATAAGTACGATAAATTCTCTCAAATTCTTCAATTGCTTGTATTGGCAAGTCTAATTCAGGCACTTTTAGAAAATGGAGCGCATTCAATATAAATGATTTGCATATGTGATGGATTGGCATATTAGATATCCCCTTTTTCACAGTAACTTAGACATATAATATTCATCAACGTATTCGTCATTTATCAAAAGCGAATGTTTTTTGATCCCCTCCATTTTAAATCCCATTTTCGTATATAAAGCCAATGCAGCTTCGTTTTGAGCGACGACCGTTAATTCCAAACGATGAATGTTACGTTCATGTGCCCATCTCTCTAATTCTTCAAATAACTTTGTTCCAATTCCTTTTCCTCTAAACTCTTTTAAAATTCCAATAACAAGATAACAAGAATGTTTGTTTCTTTTTGCCCGCCCGCCAATGACTACCAAATAGCCAACGAATTTTTTATCGATTTCGGCAACAAAAATCGTTGAATTTGGTTCCTCTATCATCGATTCTATTCTTTTTCGTTGCTGTTCAGGCGTCATTGTTCTTTCTCCTGGTTCCCAAAGCAAAAAATCAGATTCTTTTTCAACTTGTTGAATCAATTTAACGAATTCTTCCGCATCATGTGTAGTGATTTGTCTAATAATCACTTTTAGCCACTCCCTCTGTTACATCGTTTTTTCTCTATTTTAAAACAATTTTGTATATTATAGTATTACTTACCTTAACTATCGAACTAACAAGTGCCATAATTAAACAAGACTATAAAAAGACAGATTTATGGTTTTTTCTTTATTCGTGCCAACTTGATAATGAATATACCTAATATTTTCGCAACAACTTTCATACATTCATAGTAAGACGAATCATTCATTGTTGATGTTATGATGACGATTTTCCGCTCATAGCCCCACTATCGCGATAGCTCCTATCAAACGAAAAAACATTCTTGCTTACGTCGCTCCCCTGATTTCAATGAGTATCGGTAACATAACGCTACTCAAATAAATCAACGATGTTCACAACCAAAATATGCGACGAGTGTTACTACAGGAACGAAAAGAATACTTAATTGAGATATATTCTCAATAAGAAAGAAGGGTAGAGCATGACAGAGCGCTGGGTGAAGACTGGATACTTCATGGGTGTGGCATTAACGTTAGCCTCAATTATTTATTTTTTTGCCGCTAATTGGCAAGGATTTGACCGATTGACGAAAGTAAGTTTAAGCGTCGGTTTCATGTGGTTGTTTTATGGTGCGAGCGCTGTTCTTGCATATGTCATGAAGCGGCATGATTTTTTAAGCAAATGGCTGTTTGTTGCTGGAGCGATCGGGTTTGGGATCACTGTGGCATTAATAGGGCAAATTTATAATTCCCATGCCGATAGCTTTTGGTTGTTTTTTATTTGGCTCATTCCAAGTGGCGTATTGGCCTGGATCATCCGATACGAACCGCTTCGTGTATTAAGTGTTGTACTTTTGCAACTTACTTTTTGGTTTTATTATTTTCCGTCCTCGTATCAGGTGGAGCGAGGAGAGTGGGAATCGTTTGTTACTCTATTCGTTTTTGCGTTCATAAACGGAATCATTTTTGTGCTCAATCGTTCCCCTGTCGTTCCTTATCTCGCGTATACAGCGATGCAAGGATGGTTGTTTGTAATCTTCCAAATCGGTGTCGTGTATGACCAATTTCCGGGATGGTCGTATGTCTATGTGCTCATTCTCTCCGGTTTCTTTTATTATTTTTTCAACATCGCCAAAAGGCGTTCCTATCTTCTGATCACGGGTATGTTTGCCGGTGTTTTCATCATCGTTCAATATTTCCGTTTTGTTGCTGAATATTTTCAAGAAGGTGTTTTACTAGCTGGGCTATTGCTTGCTGGAGGACTTGTTTATGGAAGTATTCACTTTCTGAAACGATTGAGAAAAATGTCGAGCGAAGGGGCAAAAGGGAACGCTTTTCTAGTCGCATTTCAAGTGATTGTTACAGTTGTTGCCTCTCTTATTGCTGTGTCGAGTATTATGGGACTTATTACGATATGGACGAACGATTTTTCACCGAACTTGTTGTTCATTTTATCCATTGTCGGATTTGTCTTGCCGGTGATTTTTCTAAGGAAATGGAATGACATTGTTCGATACACGTTATTGGCAATCGGATATGGGATAGGGACAATTGTTTCATCTCAAATTTCCATTTTTATTTTAGTTAGCTACAGTATTGCATTACTTTTCTTTTACTTAAAGTCATCCAATGTCGGCATGCGAATTCTTACTAACATCGCGTTATCTGTTTACGGGTTTGTCGCCGTGTTTGATTGGACAGATGAATTTCGCCTTTCCCTCTTATTTGTTTTGTTATTGAATGGATGTTTGTATTGGCTAATTAGGTTCAACAAATATGAGCGTCTTTCCGCTCTTTCATTAGGGTTAGAGGCATTTCTTCTGTTAACGAGCATGGACCTTTTTACTGTTGACTATTGGTATGTTTTATCCAATTTTTCGTTTGTGGTCATTGTGGTGGGATTCATCTTTTTCTACTCAAAGCATAACGAACGATTGGGACTTGGGATTGCTTGGTTTTACTGGTGGCTGTTTCTTGTGTTGAAATACTATGAATTCGCTTGGGACCTTCTAGATAAGTCGATCAGCTTACTAATTTCCGGCATTCTCTTTCTTTTAGGAACGGCGTTTTTGGAGAAGCGAAGAGGATTCATTCGAACAGGACAGACGAATTGGCTTCGACAAAAATGGCTGTCTTTACTAGCCGTTGTAGTGATTCAAACCGTTTTTATCGGGTACGTTGTATTTGATAAAGAACAACATTTACAACATGGAGCTGTAGTGAAATTACAATTAGCTCCGGTTGACCCTCGTTCTTTGCTTCAAGGAGATTATGTTCGCCTTCGTTATGAAATTTCAGATGTTGGGAATTGGAACGATCAAGGAAACGTCCAAGTCATTTTGCGAAAAGATAAAGAAGGCGTCTATCGATTCGCTGGAATTTATTCCATCAATGGAAAGAGAGATGAGCAATACGTGCGTCAAGAAGGAGATGTTCTGTTGAACGGAAAGATGAAAGGGGATAGCATTATTTACGGAATCGAATCGTACTTTATACCAGAGGGAACAGGGATGAATGTGCAAGAACGGGCCCGTTACGCGTATGTTCGGGTGAGTAAAACAGGCGATGCCCTTTTGGAGAAAATAAGTGATCGGTAAGTGCATGGCGAACAATGCCTGGCACTGTTCGCCATAATACAGAACAAAGAGAAAGCTTGCGGAAATGAAAGCAAAGCTATGGACATGAAAAAATATTCCTATTGAAAGGAAAAGAACGTGAAGACCAAGAATTGGTTATACGGGGATCATTTAAAAAGGGGAGGAGTTTTTCATGGAACAAACAATTATTCACCATATGGAAACAGTGCGCGGAATAACTGAGCAAACGATAAAAAAAATTCCAGAAGAGATTTCGGATATCATTCCGAAAGGTTTTAACAACAATATTCGCTGGAACTTCGGTCACATTGCGTTCGTACAGGAAAAGATTGTCTTTGGACTTTTAGGTGAAGAGATGGGCATTCCGAAAGATTACGAGCAGTTTTTCAGTGCCGGAACGAAACCGGCAGAATGGGAAGGAACGCCGCCATCATTAGCAGAGATTGCCGTGATTTTAACGGAACAAAAAGCGAGAATAAAAGACTTTATTAAAGGACGTTTGCATGAAAAACTACCAACTCCATTTACAAACCGAGGAGGCATTACGTTTTACACAGTTGGTGAGGCATTTTTGTTTAGCTTTTACCATGAAGCATTACATATCGAAACGATTAAGCGATTATATCGATCTATTTCTTCTAAATAATCCGACAATCTATATAAATTCAGTTTGAATTTCTGACATGTCTTACCTCCGTATTCGCCGAATTTAACATGTTCACCGAGAAGTCTCCCACTTCGAACGGAGTTAAGTGGTAGATAGTTCAAACTCTCTCATTTACCATTTGCGTAAACATTTATTATACCAATAATAGAAATGATGGTTTATTATCTAAGGCTGTCTCAAAAAAGTGTCAGACACCGTACATTACGCTTCGTAAGTACGACTGGCTTGTATGAGACAGCCTTTTATTTTGATCTTCTCAGGTAGTCCATTCGTATGCAAAACGAAACATTAAGTTAAGATGGGTTAAAAATTATATATGTTTATACTATTTTTTAAATTCTAAAAATTCATTGAAAAATAGTGGGAGAAGTGATTAAATAAATAATAAGTAGTATTCGTTTCAACCAGAAGGGAAAAGTGTTTTTTACGAAATTATAGAAACGATGTTTCTTATTACGGAACAACAAGGGGTGTTAGGATTGCTTGCCACAGAATTTTTATCGGAATTAAAATCGATTTTACGCGACAGCCGAATTCAAGTAGAGGAAAACGAAAGCCATCCGCTAGGGAATAGCGGTCGGCTAACGGTTTATCCGCAATCAGAAGAAGAAATTGCGAACGTTTTGAAGTACGCCGACAATAACGGAAAAAAAGTAAATATAGTTGGAGGCGGAACGAAGAGAGGGTTTGGCGGGTTAACGGAAACCGCTGATATTTTGCTTTCGCTGGCGGAATATAAAGGTGTTGTCGAACATACCGTTGGCGACATGACATTAACGGTTAAGTCGGGTACACCGTTTCAACAATTGCAGGAATATTTAGCTGAATATAACCAAAAGATCGCTTTAGACCCGGCATGGCCGGAATATGCAACGATTGGCGGAGTCATTGCGGCAAATGACAGCGGTCCGAAACGCTTTCGTTATGGTTCTGCGAGAGACAGCGTAATCGGGATGAGGATAGTTTATCCGAATGGAACCATTATCCGCTCGGGCGGCAAAGTTGTAAAAAATGTGGCTGGCTATGATATGAACAAGCTGTTTATCGGTTCAATGGGGACGCTCGGAGTGATAACGGAAGTAACGTTGAAGCTTCGCCCGCTTCCCAAATATGAAAGCCTCATTCTATTATCCTTCCAAGAAGGAAAGATCGAAGAGATTCGCGCTTTTGCTGTGAGATTGCTAGATTCGATGATGGAGCCGACGACCCTTGAGCTGTTAAGTCCATCTTTATCAGAGCGGTTAACAGGGAAGCGTGTTTATACATTAGCGATTGGCTTTGAAGATGTCGAAAGTTCAGTCCATTACCAAGAGGATTTTGTAAAGCGCATTCAGCCGTCGAAAACCAACTTGACTATTTTGCCATTAAAAGAAGTGCGAGTATTTTGGAAACAATTTTATACAATCGATCCGAATGGAAGAGAGAGCAGAAACGGCAATGAAATAGAAGCTGCTTTGAAAATCGGTGTCGTCAATCTCGACGTCCTTCAAGTCATCAAAGAAAGCCACATCTTGCAGGATGCCGCGAATGTAGCCATTGAGGCGCACGGTGGTCTAGGGCATGGGTTATGCCAAGTATATATAAAAGGGACAGGCGAAGATGTTGTCACTGTCATTGAGCGGTTCCGTCAGTTTGTGACACCGCTTGGTGGGTACGTGATTGTGAAACATTTGCCGTTTGCGCTTCGGCAAAAAGTAGACGTTTGGGGCGAAAAGCCATCTTATTTCTTCCTATTAGAAGGAATTAAAGCAAAGATTGACCCGAATCATACTCTTAATCATAGACGATTTGTAGGGGGGATATAAAGTGAGTGTAAGAGAAAGCGATTTAAAACAAGCCCCGGCATGTACGGCGACGAGCCTGGGCAATTATCTTTGGAATGACCCGCCTGATGAAAGCAAATGGGCCGATTGTGTTCATTGCGGTATGTGCTTGGAATCATGTCCAACTTATGAACAAACCGGCCAAGAGCAACATTCTCCACGCGGACGTGTCCATCTCATTAAATCGGTTGCCGAAGGAAAGCTTGAAGTCAATGAAGCTTTTGCAAATCCGGTTTTTGCCTGTCTTGATTGCCGTGCATGTACAACCGCCTGTCCTGCTGATGTCGATGTTGGAGGGCTCATCGAAGAGGCGCGCGGGCAAATTCGCCAAGCTATGCCATTAACCGGCTGGAAGGGAGCGGTAAGTAAATTTTTCCTTGAAGGAGTGTTTCCGCATCCAGATCGCCTGCATTTATTAGGGAATTTGTTAAAGTTTTATCAAAAGAGCGGATTGCAAAAGGTAGCGCGCAAAACGCGGCTGATCAATATCATGCCAGAACATTTAGTGGAGATGGAAGCGATTTTGCCGGAAATCAAACAGCCGGTGCGCAAAAAATACAAACATGCGGGTGTCATTAAAGCGAAAGGGGAAACGAAACGGACTGTTGCGCTTTTAACCGGATGTGTCATGGATGTGATGTTCAGTGATATTAATGAGGCAACGATTAATGTATTAACCCGTAACGGAAATGACATAGTAATCCCGCAAAATCAAACATGTTGTGGAGCGCTGCATGTTCACGCTGGCGACCGTGAAACAGGAAGAAAGCTGGCGAAACAGAACATTGAAGCGTTTAAAGACGCCGATACAGTCATTGTGAATGCGGCAGGTTGCGGCTGCATGTTGAAAGAATATCCAGAATTATTCCGCGAAGATCATGAGTGGCGTGAAAAAGCAGAACAGTTTGCTTCGAAGGTAGAAGACATTTCCAAATATCTTCATGACACAGGCTATGAAAAACCAAAAGCAGAAATCAAGACACGGATTACGTATCATGATGCATGCCACTTAGCACATGGTCAAGGTATACGTCAGGAGCCGCGCAATATTCTCCTTAGTATTCCTGGGGTGGAAATGGTTCACATGCCAAATGCTGACCGCTGCTGCGGAAGTGCCGGTATTTACAATATTACCCATCCGGAAATGGCAGGAGCCGTACTTAAAAGTAAAATGGAGCATGTCCCTGAAGATGTCGAAATGATTTCGATGGGGAACCCTGGATGTATGCTGCAAATGGCGATGGGGGTGCTGAAATACGGAAGAAACCAAAAAATTGTGCATACGGTTCAGCTGCTTGACTGGGCATACCAAAAAGAGGATCGTCTGAAGGAGGGGGAATCATGGCGGTAAAAGACGTACAAACAAAAGATAAACATATCGAAAATCTTGCGAAAATCGTTGGTGGCGCTCAATCCATTCTTTACAAAAAAGAAGACTTGCTTGCATATGACTGCGATGGTTTTACGATTCACCGCCATTTGCCGAAAGCAGTTGTGTTTCCGAATAGTGCAGAGGAAGTCGCACGGATTGTGAAATATTGCCACGAAAATGATTTGCCCTTTCTTGCCCGCGGCGCAGGAACGGGGTTAAGCGGCGGGGCGATTCCGTTAAATGGCGAGGTAATCATTAGCTTAACAAAGATGAAGCGGCTGTTAAGTGTCGATCTTGAAAATCGACGTGCGGTTGTGGAGCCGGGTTTTATAAACCTTAAGTTGACCCATTCGATTTCTGATAAAGGCTACTATTATGCTCCCGATCCATCGAGCCAATATTGCTGTACGATTGGCGGGAACGTTGCCGAAAATGCCGGAGGAGCACACTGTTTGAAATATGGCGTGACGACAAACCATATTTTAGGGATGGAAGTCGTTTTGCCAAATGGCGAAATAATTGAAATTAGCACAAATGGAATTCTTGACCCGCCTGGATATGATTTATTAGGACTGTTGACAGGATCGGAAGGAACACTAGGAATTGTAACAAAAATAACGGTTCGCATTTTGAAAAATCCAGAAGCGAAGCAAACCGTGCTCGCTTATTTTGATAAAGTTTCCGATGCAAGCCAGGCCGTGTCTGATATCATCTCCGCCGGAATTGTTCCAGCTGCCCTTGAAATGATGGATAAAACAGCGATTGAGGGAGTTGAAGCGGCGGCATTTCCGGTAGGGCATCCGAAAGATATTGAAGCGCTTTTGCTTATTGAAGTGGATGGCATTTCCGCCGGTATCGATGAGCAAATTCATGAAATTTTAGAAGTATGCAGAAGCCGAAATGTTCGTGAAGTGAAAGTAGCCCAAGATGAGAAGGAAAGAGAAAGATGGTGGGCGAATCGCAAAACAGGATTTGGAGCGATGGGGGCGATTTCTCCGGACTATTTAGTACAAGACGGGGTGATTCCACGAAGCAAACTGCCGGAAGTGTTAGAGCGAATCAAGCAAATCAGCGAAAAATATGGCTTGCGCATCGCTAATATTTTCCATGCTGGTGACGGAAATCTTCATCCGCTTGTCCTTTTTGATTCGAGGAAGCCAGGGGAAACAGAAAAAGCGCTGGCAGCTGGAAGCGAATGTCTGCAAGCTTGTGCCGATGTCGGCGGATCCATCACCGGTGAGCATGGAGTGGGCATTGAGAAACGAGAAGAAATGCGCTTCATTTTCACTGATGAAGAAATTATCGCACAAACCAATATTCGTGATGTGTTCAATCCAAAAAATTTATTAAATGCAGGAAAGTTATTTCCAACACCGGGGCGTTGTGTCGAAGTAAAAAGAAACGAGAAAATGAAATAATTTTTTGAAAATTATTGAAGTAACTATAACTTTATGCTATTATTTTTTTAAATAAATTATGAAACAGTGTTTCGTAATAACAAACAAAAGAAGGCTTTTTCGTATTACAAGGAAGCGCTCTCACAAAAATCGATTATGATGAAATGGGGGAAATGTTTTATGCAAGACTATGTGAAAGTAGGAAATCTTCAAGTCGCTCGCATTTTTTATGAGTTTATCAACACGGAAGTTCTTCCAGAAAGCGGAGTAGACAGTAGACAGTTCTGGGCGGATTTAGAAACGCTAGTAAAAGATTTGACGCCAAAAAATAAAGCGTTGCTTGCCCGCCGCGATGAAATTCAAGAAAAACTCAACGAATGGCACCGCCAGCATAGAGGAAATTTTGACTTCGATAAATATAAATCATTTTTACAGGAAATTGGCTATTTAGAACCGGAAGTAGAAGATTTTCAAATTACGACTGAAGGGGTAGACGATGAAATCGCTTTACAGGCTGGTCCGCAGTTAGTTGTTCCGGTCAGCAACGCCCGCTATGCGCTGAACGCAGCAAACGCGCGCTGGGGAAGTCTTTATGACGCTCTTTACGGAACGGACGCGATCAGCGAAGAAGATGGCGCACAACGCGGAGATCATTACAATCCAGTCCGCGGCGAGAAAGTGATTGCCTATGCAAAACAATTCCTTGATGAAGCTGTACCGTTAAAAGAATACTCGCATAAAGATGTTGTCAAGTATGCAGTCGTTGATGGAAAATTGTCTGTTTTCGTCAAGGGCGGCAAGACGACGAACCTTCAAGATGAGGAAAAATTTGTCGGCTATCAAGGAAATCCGGAAGACCCATCGGCCATCTTGCTGAAAAATAACGGATTGCATATTGAAATCCAAATCGATCGCCATCATCCTGTCGGTAAAACAGATGCAGCGGGTGTGAAAGATATTTTATTGGAAGCAGCGCTGACGACGATTATGGACTGTGAAGATTCTGTCGCTGCCGTCGATGCGGAGGACAAAGTTCATGTATACCGCAACTTGTTAGGCTTGATGAAAGGAGATTTGACGGCTACATTCACAAAGGGCAATAAAACAGTAACGCGCGCGCTCAATCCTGACCGTATTTATACAGCGCCAAGCGGAGAAGAATTGACATTACCGGGCCGTTCGCTCATGTTCGTCCGCAACGTTGGACATTTAATGACTAATAATGCCGTATTAGATCAGGATGGTCAGGAAATTTATGAAGGTATTTTAGATGCGGTTGTCACAAGTTTAATTGCGAAACATTCTCTATTAGGCAATAGCCGCTATAAAAATTCCGCAAAAGGCTCTATCTACATTGTTAAGCCGAAAATGCATGGCTCAGAAGAAGTCGCTTTTGCGAATGAACTGTTTGACCGTGTTGAAGATATGCTCGGGCTGGAGCGAAATACGATTAAAATCGGTGTAATGGACGAGGAACGCCGCACAACGCTGAACTTGAAAAACTGCATTTACCAAGTAAGAGACCGCATTGTGTTTATTAATACTGGTTTCTTAGATCGAACTGGCGATGAAATCCATACTTCGATGGAAGCAGGACCGATGATTCGCAAAAATGATATGAAAACATCAGCATGGCTGCAAGGATATGAGAAATCAAATGTAAGCATTGGTCTTGCCTGCGGCTTCCAAGGACGGGCGCAAATCGGTAAAGGAATGTGGGCAATGCCGGATATGATGGCGGAAATGCTGAAACAAAAAGGCGGTCAACTTCAGGCAGGTGCCAATACAGCATGGGTACCTTCTCCAACAGCAGCCGTCTTGCATGCTCTTCATTATCATCAAATCGATGTAACAAAAGTACAAAATGAATTAGGCAAAGAGTTTAAAGATTTTCGCGATGATATTTTACAAATTCCAGTGGCGGCCAACCCTAATTGGACTCCAGAAGAAATTCAACAAGAGTTAGATAATAACGCTCAAAGTATTCTCGGATATGTTGTCCGTTGGGTCGAACAAGGAATTGGCTGCTCGAAAGTGCCTGATATTAACAACATCGGACTGATGGAAGATCGGGCGACATTAAGAATTTCCAGCCAGCATATTGCGAACTGGCTTCACCACGGAATTTGTACAAAAGAACAAGTGCTTGAGACGTTAAAACGCATGGCGAAAGTCGTTGATGAGCAAAACGCTGGAGATCCTGCATATCGGCCAATGGCAGAAGACTATGACAACTCAGTCGCTTTCCAAGCGGCTTGCGATCTCATTTTCAAAGGCTATGAACAGCCGAACGGTTACACGGAGCCAATCTTGCACCGCCGCCGCTTAGAAGCCAAGGCGAAGTTTGCGGTAAAACAGTAAGCTAAGCGATCATACAAGGAACGACAAGGGCATTCTAATCAATTTAGGATGCCCTTTCATCTACACAACACTGTGAGTGAGGAATGGGAAAGGTTGTTGTGCCATTGTCAGCTTTTGATGAACATCAATGATTTTTTACTTGATAAAAGAGTTGTAGAAGCAGCTGAGAGCCGCTGTCAAAACGGGAGTTGCCCGTAACTAACATGAGAGGAGTTAAGCGATGAAATTTGCTAGATTTATTGCCAATGAAGAAATGTATACAGGTGTCGTAACAGATGGTATGATAAGAGAAATTCAAGGGGATATGTTTGGTGAATGGGGATATACAGGAAAAACCTTTTCCGAACATGAAGTCAAATTTCTTGCCCCGTTAGAGCCGAATCAAATTATCGGAATCGGTGCAAATTACGTTTCACAAAAACAAGACCTTCCTGATGTGCTGCCGGAAATTCCGGTATTTTTCTTCAAACCAACTTCATCAGTGATCGGACCTGAAGAGGAAATCGTCATTCCAAAAGGAATTGACCAAGTCAAGTTTGAATCAGAATTAGCGGTTGTGATTGGAAAAGAAGCGAAAAATATTCCTGAATCAGATGTGTTGGATTATGTGTTCGGTTATACAGTTGGAAACGATGTAACCGCACCACAATTTTTTCATCAAGACGGCCATTGGACACTTGGGAAAGCGTTTGATACATTCACACCATTAGGTCCAGTGATTGAAACGGAACTCGACCCTTTCAATGTGAGTGTGAAGGCAAGACTGAACGGTGTTGAAAAACAAAATAGCCCGACTGAATTTATGATTATTCCAATCTGTAAAATGATTTCCTATCTGACGAATATTATGACGCTAAAGCCGGGGGATGTGATTTTAACAGGAAGTCCGATCGGTGCCGAACTCGTCAAGGCAGGGGACATTATTGAGTGTGAAATTGAAGAAATCGGAACGCTTCGCAATACGTTTGCCGCGGCAAAAGAACGCGTTCAAATTGGTCAGTAACCGCTTAAATGCCCGGAAACAAATGTTATAATGAATTATCATGTTTTGTGTGCTAGAGGTGAGAGCATGGAAAGAGAAAATATGGTCAAGTCTGTGAGCCGGGCATTAGATATTATCGATATCGTCAGTTCGAAAAAGGATGGCTTAGGCGTTACAGAAATTGCGAAACAAATGGATATTAATAAAAGCTCTGTATATCGAATTTTATCGACACTTGTCCAGTATGGATATATGGAACAGGATGAAGAAACAAGCCGTTACAAACTTGGTTACAAATTTTTGGAGATGAGTTCGAAGCTGCTCGAATCAATCGATTTAAGAAAAGAGGCAAAACCATATTTACAGGAATTGGAGAAAGAAACAAATGAGGTCATTCATCTTGTCGTATATGACCAAGGCGAAGTGATTTACATCGAAAAGTTAGAAGGAACGGAAACGTTGCGCATGCATTCGAAAGTCGGTAAAAGAGCTCCGATGCATTGCACGGCAGTAGGAAAAGCGATCTTAGCGCATTTGCCATTTAATGTTGTGCTTGATATTTTAGAACGTAAAGGAATGCCAAGACATACTGATAAAACGATAACCGATAAGGATGAATTTCTTAAAGAACTCGCTCAAGTCAAACAAAAGGGATATGCTCTTGACTTAGAGGAAAACGAATACGGGATTCGCTGTATTGCCGTACCGATTTTCGATCATGTAGGAAAAGTCATTGCCGCTGTCAGCCTCTCCGGTCCGACGATACGAATGACCGATGAACGAATCGAACAACTGCAAGCAAGAATGCGGCAAATTGGTAAACAAATTTCCGCAAGGCTTGGATATGTATAAAAATGGTGCTCGGTATCTTATTTGAAGATATCGAGTTTTTTTGTTGCAAGTGAATGAAAGCGCGGGTCCATGTGCTTTGTCCATTTCTCTTTTACCATTTCAATTTGGCCACAAATTCTACGCCTCCTCCTTTTGTGCTTTTAACTGTCGCCCATTTTATCCTTCAGAAACTGATCTGTTTTCTTTTCTCTTCTCATTATTGCAAAGATGATTGTTGCCACACCTATTTGCGGGGGGGTTATTGTACATAAGTCTAAATTTTGCACAAATCTACTCACAATATTTGGCCTTATCTTTTGTCGAAAATTCAATATAATGAACAGTAAGAGGGGTCTAGATTCCATCTAATGAGTATGATTGTTTGCACAATGGAAGTGAAGGAGCGCTCCAACATGATACTCGATGCTCGTTGTGTCCGAATCTTGAACATGTTGCTTAGTTCTTCTACTCATGTAACTGTAGACAAGTTGGCTCAGGCCTTGCAAATCTCAAGACGAACGGTCTACTACGATATTCAAAAAATAAATGACTGGCTGCAAAGTCAAGGTTTTTCGCAGCTAAAACATGTGCGTGCAATCGGTTTTTATTTGGACGATCAAGCCAAAAAGCAAATTACGAAAACATTGCAAACGTTACAACCGATTCGACATTACGAGTATTCTTCAGAAGAAAGAAAAGCTTGGATTGGGTTATTAATTTTTATTCGTAATCACTCGATCTTTTTGCGTGATTTTTTAGAAAAGCTTCAAGTGAGCCGCAGTACTTTATTAAACGATATCAAAGAACTCAAATCAGAATGGCAGTCATATCAATTACAATTAGAATTCCATCGTAAACAAGGGTATTTCATCAAAGGCGAAGAAACGCAAAAACGGAAGGCGATCGTACAACATGTAGCGCAGCTTTTGGAAATGGCTGGTTATGAACGGCTATATTCTGAATTGTTTGGCGGGCACGCAGTACCTATTAATGATATTATTCGCCAATCAGAAGCAGTTTCTTCCATTTGTTATACGAATGACGTTATTCACACATTAACCATTTATCTTTCTATTTTTATGAAACGATGGATTCGTGGTAAATACATTCAAATGGATGCTCAAGAAAAAGAAGTGTTGCAGTCGACTAGGGAATATAAAGCGGCTCACTATATGATTGCTCAAATCGAAAACGCTTTCTCAATCAATGTTCCGAAAGATGAAATTTGTTATCTCACAACCTATCTTTTAGGTTCAAGAGTTACAGACTATAAGCAAATCGATCAGAGTAATGAAATCGCTGTTTTAAAACAAATGATCAAAAACATGGTCAATGATTTTGAAACATACGCTTGTGTACAATTCAAACATCGTGAAGAGCTGGAAAAAAATTTATTGATTCACATGAAACCAGCTTATTACCGATTAAAATATGGGCTTCATTTTCAAAATGAATTAACTCAATCTGTTAAAGCAAATTATCACGACATCTTTACTCTAACGAAGAAAGTTGTTCATCATGTTGAGAACGTCGTCGGTCAATCCGTAAGCGATGATGAAATTGCTTATATCTCCATGCATTTCGGTGGATGGCTTGACAGAGAGGGAGTATCTGTTCCAGCTCGGAAAAAAGCGCTCATTGTGTGCGAAAGCGGAATTGGCACATCGCGAATTTTACAAAAACAAATGGAAGAATTATTACCAACAGTTGATGTCATTGACATCATTTCGGTAAGAGAATATCGAGCTTATTCTCTGGAACGTGTTGATTTTGTAGTTACAACGATTCCATTACAATCGCGTGATGTTCCCATTTATATGGTTCGTCCCATTTTAACAGCTGCGGATAAAATGTTGCTTTTAAGAGAAACAAACCAACTTTCTGAAACGAGAACTTTATCAGTCGAAACATTATTAGAAATTGTTAAAAAACATGCAACGATCATAAATGAAAAAGCATTAATTCAAGAACTACATGAATATATTAATCAAAGTAAAAGAAAGGAGATTTTCAAAAAACCAATGCTTAAAGATTTGCTTATAAAACCACACATCCAATTTGTTGAAGAGGTAGGTGATTGGAAAGAAGCGATTGCACTTGCTGCCAAACCATTATTGGATAACGGTTATATTACAAACGAATACATTCAAGCGATGATTGATAATGTGATGATTATGGGGCCTTACATCGTGATTGCACCAGGAATTGCTTTACCACATGCTCGACCAGAGCAAGGAGTAAAGAAAATTGGTATGAGCTTTCTTAAGATTAAAAACGGTTGTCTATTCTCTGAAAACGAAGAACACCGAGTACATGTTTTGATCGTTTTAGCTGCCATTGACAATGAAACACATTTAAAAGCGCTATCACAACTGACAAAATTGTTATCAGATAAAGAAAATATGCGTGTATTATTCTCGACCAATTCGGTAGAGGAAGTACTCACATTAATCGAATCATATTCTCATTAAATAAATATCAAAGCCAGGAGGTACAAAAAGATGAAAAAAATTCTCGTCGTTTGCGGAAATGGGCTAGGAAGTAGTTTTATTGTAGAGATGAATGTAAAAACAATTTTGAAAGAATTGGGGATTGAAGCGGAGGTTTCGCATACCGATTTAGCGACAAGTAAAACAGAAAAAGCAGATCTATACTTGGGAGCAAAAGATTTAGTTGAAGCACTTGATGACGGTACACGAAATGTTGCAAAACTGACAAATATTCTCGACCTTGATGAACTAAGATCCGTGCTAGAGAAACATTTATGAATAAAAAAGATGCAGGCGATCGCCTGCATAAAAGAAAAAACTTTCCCTTTTAGAAGTATACGAAAGAATGAGGAAACAAGAAAGAGATTTTTAGATAAAAAAATGATACTCCTAAAACTTATAAATAAAGAGGAGGCAAATGTGCGATGTTTGATCTCATTATGAAGGATATATTAGGATCGCCAGCGATTTTAGTAGGCTTGTTTGCGCTCATCGGCCTATTACTGCAAAAGAAAAGTTTTCCTGATATCGTTTCCGGCACGTTAAAAACGATTATGGGATTTGTGATTCTCGGCGGCGGTGCCAACATTTTAATCGGCTCGCTAAACGTTTTCGGGAAAATGTTTGAAAAAGCGTTCCATATTAAAGGGGTGATTCCGAATAACGAAGCCATCGTTGCCATTGCTCAACAAACGTTCGGTAAAGAAACAGCGATGATTATGCTATTTGGAATGGTTGTCAATATTCTTATCGCACGATTTACTCGTTTTAAATATATTTTCTTAACCGGGCATCATACGTTATTTATGGCTTGCTTAATTTCTGCAGTTTTCGCAACCGGCGGGGTTACTGGCGTTCCGCTCGTCATCGTTGGTTCTATTATTCTCGGAAGTTTAATGGTATTTATGCCTGCGATTTTACAACCGTATATGCGTCAAATTACAGGTACGGACCAAATCGCCTTAGGCCATTTTGGCACGATCGGTTACTTTACTTCAGCGTGGGTCGGAAAGCGGCTTGGGAACAAAGCGCAATCCACAGAAGATATTAAAGTGCCAAAATCACTGGGATTCCTTCGCGATACATCGGTTGCAATGTCATTAACAATGGTCTTATTATTCTTTATCGTCGCTCCGTTTGCTGGAAAAGAGTTTATCGAAAAACAATTAAGCGGTGGCGTGAACTTTCTTGTTTTCTCGCTCATGCAAGGGATTACGTTCGCTGCTGGCGTATACGTCGTATTAGCGGGAGTACGGATGCTCATTGCTGAAATTGTTCCAGCGTTCAAAGGAATTGCCGACAAAGTCGTTCAAGACGCCAAACCGGCGCTTGACTGCCCTGCCGTGTTCCCTTACGCTCCGAACGCTGTCATCGTCGGCTTTTTATCAAGCTTTGTAGCGGGGATTATTTCGATGTTTATCTTGCCGCTTGTTGGCTTAAAAGTGATTGTTCCTGGCCTTATTCCACACTTTTTCACTGGAGCGGCAGCGGGAGTATTCGGCAATGCGACAGGCGGTAGACGAGGAGCTATTTTTGGGGCATTTGCCAATGGAATTCTCATCTCGTTCTTACCAGCGCTCTTACTGCCAGTACTCGGCTCGCTTGGATTTGAAGGCACAACATTCGGAGACTCGGATTTTGGGATTGTCGGGATTTTATTGGGTTATTTAATCAAGTTATTTTCTTAAACACAAAGGCCCCCACTTCGTTAAAAAAGAGTGGGGGTTTTGTGTTTTTAGAGGGGGGAATGATTTTTATAATAGGCGCTTGCACATATTATATCACATTTATCGACATAATTCGACAACTTTTTCATAATACAATTATATGTCGATACAATGCTCTTGATGATGTATAAAATTTTGTGTAAAGCATTTTGCTAGATCAAAAGAAAAAAGGTAGGGTATTCTCTGATTTGAACAAACCATTAACACATTCCAGAGAAAGGAGTACCCTACCTATGTCTAAAAGTATACCGAATGTAGACTGGGCTAATCAACTGGAAAGTGCGTTTTTTAATACTTATTTTCAATCCTTTTATTTGGACAACGTTTTTTGGGAGATCCTAAAGAAAAGTAGTCCAAATAGCTTTCAAAAAGAATCCTAATCCTCCTAAAAATATTCCTAAGCAAGCCATGCTTAAAGGTGAACCCCATTTGATTTCTTCTTTCATCAAAATCCTCTCCCTTTTCATAATACGCTTTTACCAAAAAAATTTTAACTTTTTACATGTTCACCAAGAAGTCTCCCACCACTAAACAACGTGTAGGTGGGAGAGTCTATTAAACCATTTTATGTGATTTACTCAGTTGTTTTAATTATTATGGGGATTCTCTTTTGGATTAAATATAAATCACTTAGTTAAAACCACGCTGAATAGTCAGCAGGAAAGCTATAAAGCTTACCAATCAAAGTGATATAACACTACCCCAAGAATTCCTCCAACTATTGCACCTACTGTTCCGCCAGCACAATTTTGAGTTTTTACTCTAGTTTTTCAACACCATCATCTGTAGAAAATAAGGGATATACAAAATCGTTCGAGAGTCAAATTAAGGTAATTTTAGTTTGAATTTTTAGAATAATGAATATATAATAATTTTTACACTAATTGTTTTGGAAGGAGAAGGAAACATGGGGACTCTTGTAAAATTCAGCAACTTTGTTGGCAACACATTTGCTATTTGGGTATTATTATTCGCGGCTCTTGCTTTTTTTGAGCCACAAGCATTTACATGGATCGCTCCTTACATCGTACCATTACTTGGTATCGTCATGTTCGGGATGGGTCTGACATTATCAGCCAACGATTTTAAGGAAATATTCACACGTCCGAAAGAAGTGCTAATTGGAGTAATTGCCCAATTTCTTATTATGCCACTTTTGGCCTTTTTACTTGCTACCTTATTACCCGTTTCACGTGAAGTAGCACTCGGCATCATTCTTGTCGGCTGCTGCCCAGGTGGTACAGCTTCAAATGTTATGACATACTTAGCAAAAGGGGATACAGCGCTTTCGGTTGCTGTTACATCTGTATCAACACTACTTGCCCCGATTTTGACACCAGCGCTCATTTTGTTGCTTGCAGGAAAATGGTTGTCTGTTTCAGCTGGGGCTCTCTTTTGGTCCATTGTCAAGGTTGTACTTATTCCTATTATCCTTGGATTAATCGTTCAAATGGTGTTTCAAAAGCAAGTAAAAGCGAGCGTTCAAATTCTTCCGCTCGTTTCGGTTATTGCTATCGTGGCTATCGTGGCTGCTGTCGTTGGTGTGAATCAGCAGGCGATTGCGAAAAGTGGGTTTATTATTTTCCTGATCGTCGTTGTTCATAATGGGTTTGGATTATTGCTTGGATATTGGTTTGCAAAGCTGTTTAGAATGTCAGAACCGAAACAAAAAGCGATCTCAATTGAGGTCGGCATGCAAAACTCTGGACTTGGAGCTGCATTGGCGACCGCTCATTTTTCGCCGCTTGCCGCTGTACCAAGTGCAATCTTCAGCGTTTGGCATAACATCTCTGGACCGATTGTGGCTACATATTTCCGTAAAAAAAGTGAAAAACAAGAAAGTAATAATCCAACGATCGAAATGTGATCCTGTTTTCCTTATAACGAACATGCTTTTTTTTTAGACGGACAGTGCCTATCACTGTTCGTCAAAAAACGGAGCCTGTCCCTTTAGCCGAAGGGAAGACTCCGTTTTTTCATAGCATTGCGTTTATTCTCTTTCCAATTGCTGTTTTTTCAACAAATCGCGGATTTCTATGAGAAGTTCTTCCTGCTTTGTTAAGGCTGGCGAAGCTTCTTTTTTTCTTCCTGTTTTTTGCGGCGATACAATTTGTTCAACACTTTCACGAACAAAAAAACCGAAAACGCGATAATGAGAAAGTCAACGACCGTTTGAATAAACATTCCATATTTCACAGCGAACAGTGCCAGGCACTGTTCGCTATGATCAAGGGGATTCGGAAACATCTAAAGTCAATGAACAGTTTTATCTATTTTACATTACACAAAATTCTTGACGGTACCACAATAGGCATAAATCGATTTAAATAACGGAATATTTTTGCTTTTATGTTGAAAAAGTGTTATAGTGGTTTTAAGCCATTTTACTTTTAATACAATAGAGATTTAAACATGCTGTAACTTTAAGGGGGATAGCAGGGTTAAATCTCCTCAGAGGTTGCAGTTTTTTACGTCTTTTTATTACCTGTTAAAATGGTTAAAAATGGATATGTACATGAAGGTACATTTTAGGAGGATTTTTTCATGCAAAATGGTAAAGTAAAATGGTTTAACGCTGACAAGGGTTTTGGATTTATCGAAGTTGAAGGTGGAGAAGACGTATTCGTTCACTTCTCAGCTATTCAAGGTGAAGGCTTTAAGTCTTTAGAAGAAGGTCAAGAAGTTACTTTTGATGTTGAACAAGGTAACCGCGGACCTCAGGCTACGAACGTAAGAAAGAATTAATTGAAATTTGTGAGAGGGGGATTCCCTTTTCTTTTTAAGGGGACTCCTTTTTTTATTTTTTGTTTTGTTAAATATCTATATTGATTTTAACGTTCTTCCTTTTTAGCTAATATAGGAAACTTAACCATTTAAAAGCATCTTCATATTATCAAAAAATTTCACTGATTCTTTCGGATTTGATTGTCGCAAGTAATTCATGATTTCTCCTTCTTCAATGAGAATGCCATTGCAATACAATGTTTGAGAATTGCAAAACTTGGAGGTGGGCAGTTGAATAAAAAAGCTCATGATGCTAAGAATATGCTAATTAATATGATGCGGACCTATCAGACTAAGACAGTGAAAGAAACGGGACAAAAGCTAGTAACTATGAGGAATGAGATTAAGCAAACCATAAAGACAGGAAAGAGTCCTGAGGGGAAGGTTGTAACCCCCAGCCAAACGAAAGAACTGCGAAAACTCTTACTACATTATAGAGAAGAGCTAGAGCAGTTAAAACTTTATAATAAGATTTATAAAGAGGAAAAAGGAAATTAAGAATAGAAAATGTAACAGGGAGTCAGAAATAGCTCTCTTTTTTATTTTGAAGGATAAAAAAAGACTGAGGAGATATAAGTTTCCTCATTTAACTGAGATTCTTCATGGGGTGTATTTTCTTTTGTGTAAACATAACCTCTACCAATCATACAGACATAACTGTTGATAATGGAAAAGGGATCAGTTAAATGAAAAAATGCGTATCCGTGTAATGATGTACACCGCAATGAATTAATTAAAATCAGCACTAAACATAGTAATTTCAAATACATTGGATAATATCGTAAACGCAGATATATCAACGAAAATTCATCGACACGCTTGAAGACGACGATGATGTTCAGGAAGTATATCATGCCAAATATTATAAACAAAAAGATAGAGAATCATGAGCAACAAATTTACTTATAAAGAAGAGGGAGAAATTATTATTTATCCTTCAAGACAGGAGAACAAGCACGACTAGAACAGGGATTGATATAGCAGAACTCTAAAGCAATTATTTGTAGCTATAAGTTGCTGAATATTCAGTCCGTTAATGAAAAACGGGGTCTGCCCCTTTAGCAGAAGGGAAGACTCCGTTTTTTATGGTATTAAGTTTATTCTCTTTCCAATTGCTGTTTTTTCAACAAATCGCGGATTTCTATGAGAAGTTCCTCCTGCTTTGTTAAGGCTGGCGGAGCTTCTTTTTTTTCTTCCTGTTTTTTAAGGCGATACAACTTGCTCAACACTTTCATGAACAAAAAAATCGAAAACGCGACAATGAGAAAGTCAACGACCGTTTGAATAAACATTCCATATTTCACAACGGCGTCACCGATTTGAAAGGACAAGCCGCTAAAATCGATGCCGCCAAGCAATAGTCCAATGAGCGGCATAATCATGTCATTGACAAGGGAAGAAACGATTTTGTTAAAGGCCCCGCCAATAATCACCCCGATGGCTAAGTCCACAATATTTCCACGCATCGCAAACTCTTTGAATTCTTTCAGCATATACAATCACCCCATGTCCGAATTTGGAGTATAAAAAAGTATAGCATATCGTTTTGAAGAGATTCTAGGGAGAGGGATGAATTTGCAGAAAATGGCGGTTATATGAGTAGTACGCGTTATGTACGATTCCGAGAAACAGCATTATTTTCCTTTTAACCTTAACAAACAAAAATCCTAGAAAATCAATCGAATTTTTTATTGTAATGTAAATTTACTGTTTGATTTGGATGATCGATACTTAGACAAAGCGTCAAAAATCGAGGCATATCGAATGAAAGACATCGTCATTAAACTAGCCGATCATCAACTAGTAATCACGAAAGGGGATGGGTGTAAAATGTTGCTAATGGACGATTTACTGAAACAGCCATCGATGGTGTTTAAGGAAATTTTGAGGGTGATGAATGCCAGATGATTCGAAGTATGCTATAATGCCCGATGGTAGAAACTGTGGTGATCAGGACGAGAGGAGAGAACATCATGCGTTTTGACATTCGATTAGATGGCTACATCGTCAACTGTGACAAAGAGCACGATGAATTTTTGGCAGCTTTCACTGAATGGCTCGAGTCAAACGGTTGGGGATACGCGGGCATGTCCCTACCAGTGACGGAGGAAGAAGATATCGAAGCAGAAATCGAAAAAATGCTGAAAAATGATCATTATAAAAAATGGGGGACTTTTTTGTTACCTGATGATGACGAAGAGGAGGAAGAGAGCGAGTGAGCTCTCTTTTTTTATGGGGCAAGTTGGTAGATGAGGCGTCATTTTCGGAGAGTTTGCCATGGAGCTTTAATTTCCTTTTTACCAGAGCTCTTACTACCAGTACTCGGATTGCTCAGGTTTGAGGGCACAACGTTTGGAGATTCGGATTTTGGGATTGTTGGTATCTTGTTAGGTTATTTAATCAAGCTATTTTCCTAAACTCGAAAGGAGCTGACTTCAACATCGCGAAAATATAGCGAGTTGAAGTCAGTTTCTTTTTGCATTTTTTAAGAATCAGAAATAATTGAGATGAACAAACATATGAGGTTGCGTATGGGAAAGGGGAGGAGTGATGGATGATAGTATATTCAGTACAAACTTTGTATCTTGTTATGGCGCTATGAACACTGTTATCTGCAAAAAAGTAAGAGCTACAATGGTTTTGAAAGAAGGAATCAATTGTTATGTTTATTACTCTATCACAACTATTTTACGGTATACCCAACATGTGGCGATGGGTTTGAGAAAGAGCATGGAAGATATATGCATACATCTGAATTATGGATGTAGAAAAGAGAAACAAATGAATCCTTCATTACGTATTTGTAGCGAAGGATTTATTTTTCGTTTCTAAAAAAGAGAATAAAATGAACAATAATAAATAAATGCTAAAAAATCATTTGACATTTTATTCATTTGTTAGTAAATTATAATTGAAGATAAAAAATATAAAAAAGAGAATAAAATGAACAACAAAGGATGTGGTTGTATACATAATTTTATTTGCGAAAAAGACTTGCGAACCGAACGTTTAGATCCGTATTTTTATCAAATTGAATTGGAGTTGAAAAAGAAATTAGAAAATAAACAAACCGTTCCTTTACGGATGTTATGCGAAGAAATTACGGATGGAACAAGAAACGCGACAGAGTTTGTTGGTTATAGAACGAATGTCCCTTATATCCGCTTATCAAATATTGTGGATAATAGGTTAGTGCAAAAAGGGATGAAATATTTATTTGATTTAGATGGAATTGAGAAGAAAGCGGTTGTTAGGAAAGGGGATATTTTAATTTCGAAAATTGTCTCACTTCCTAAAATGGCTCTTGTTGATGAGACATATGATGGAGCGGTTATCAGTCCTGATATTATAAAAATTCGTCCCGTAGATCAACAAGCTCAAGCTGTATTAATGAAGTTTTTTTCTTCAAATATCGGGATACTTTCGTTGAAAAAAATGGCCGTTCCATCTGTATTGCCGAAAATTTCGCTGAAACAGTTAGAAGATTTAGCGGTCGTAATAGATGAAGAACCTGAAGAAGACAGTCGTAATGAACAAGCCATTTTAAAACAAAAACTGCATAGCCTATATGAATTCGAGTTCAATGAGATAGACACGTCGCTGCCGACAGAGTTTTGGCTTAAAAACCAACTGACAACAGAGCGATTGGATGTCGATTATTATCGTTATCATACTTCAAAAACGTTCGAACAATTGAAAAATAAGATCAAAACCGAACGATGGTTGCAACTAAAAGACGTTTGCGAAATCGTAAACCATACAGTTAGCCCTACGGATTTTAGCAATAAAGAAATTCGTTACATTGGTTTCAAAAATATTGATACAAATTCGTACCGGATTATTTCGGCAGAGACCATATTATTCGAAAAAGTGAAAAGTCGCGCCCGATATGTATTGAAAGAAAATGACATCCTGCTTGGAATCGTCGGACCGTATATCGGAGAAGAGAATCAGCCCTTGGCTTTTGTAACTAGAGAGTACGAAGGAGCGCTAGCATCTAGTACGTTTGTGGTTTTACGTAATTTTAAATATTCGAATGCATATTTGTTGTGGTGCTTGTCCCATCCTTTAGTACGATTCCAGTTAAGGGCTAAGCGAAGAGGACAAATGCAAATGATGATAAGTATAGATGATCTTAAAAGAATTTACCTCCCGGTTGAATCACCTGAAAAGATCAATTTGATTGAAAATGTGGTGGAAAAATTAATTCATTAATCGGAGGGCTATAAAAATGAGGTTACCATCATTATACGGATTTTATAAATACTATTTTAATTATCCTTTGAAAGGGAAAAAGAATTATGCGCTTGCGATAAGAGAGGCGGAAAAGCAAATTTGTGATGCTTTTGACCTAAGAGATGAATCGTGCATTATAGATTATGAACATCAATTATATCCTAGACAACTCACAATTTCTTTTTTGAAAAAACTTTATCAATTAATGAATGACCATTACGATCAACCTATTTTTGATTTAGATTATCACAGAAATAGTATTCATATTCCAAAGGAGTTGCTTAATAGTCGCGTACAACTAGATATTGACTTTGGGTACTTTTATGACCGTAATGCGAAAAAAATTATTCTACTTGAATATGGTAAATTAAATGATGTTTCTCATTGGATTCCAGTTTTCAAAACGTTGGTAACCTCATTTGAATTAACTTCTATGCTTCCAACAAATATTGAAACTATTGCATTTTGGGATTTATCAAAAGGACTCACTTATGAAGAAAGTTATAATAATGGAATTACTGCACCTATTGAACAAGTTCTTAAAATTGCTAGAAAAATAGTGAATGAAAGAAGGAGGGGTTAAATGATTTTATATGAATATTTAAAAACCCCAAAAACGATTGACCAGCTTTTGACGATTGCGCATGAAAATGAGTTATATTGGAATCGGGAACAAATGGAGTTGTTTGTGAGCTTAGATCCAATGATTGTACAAAATGAAGTAGGGCTTTGGACAGTCAAGCAAGATGAACGTCGGCAAATGATTTTGGCAGCGATTGAGCGGGCGTTACAAGGTCGCCCGATGACAAAAATTGATCCCGATGTTTTCGCCCAGCTCCCTGCTGATGTCATTGTTCCGCAAAATGAAATTATTGATGTGGCAATTAGTAGTGGAAAATATGAATCACCGCGAGAAAATTTGCTTCGTGTAAAACGAAAATAGGGGGAAATAACGAATGGAAACGACAATTCAACAAGTACAAGAACAATTAAAAATGAAAGGATATGGTCAATTCTCTGACCTTGCTACAAATGAAGAAGATGGAACAACGATTTTCACAGCAACAGGAGATGATAAAGTCGTTTACGTGAAAATCTTTGAAAAAGACGCTGATTTATCATATGCTGTGCAACAATCGGCACTAATTGAAGCGCAATATCATGAATCGGCTCCTGACTTTATTTGGGCAACAAATGGAGATGTGAACTATTACGCCGATTGTATTGAATCTGTGGCAATAGCAGAAATTCCATCTGTTGCGGATGTAACGAAAAAAGAAAAGAAACAGTTAACAAGACAAGAACGATGGTCATTGGATATTTATTCCGATTTGCAAAAACGCTTCGATGATTTACACGAACGTCTTTACGGTCCTGCTGGTGCCGATAATATTAGTTCTACGAACGAGGCGATCGATGAACTAAGTAAATTGTTGTTTATGGAAATTTTCCGTCTTTATCACCCTGACTATGTATTAAAAGAAGGAGAAAATGCCGGTTTAAAATTATATGACATTTTAAAGTATGAGTACATAAAGCAGCATGGCAAAGAAGCAGTAAAGCAAATCAAAGCGGCATTTAAAGAAATAAAAAATCATGAAGATTATGTAGCGATCAACGACAAAGGTGAAAAGTGCTACATTTTTAACGAAGATGAGTATATTAAGTTGGAAAATCCAGCAAACTATGTTGCCGCGTTTGAAACATTCCAAGAGCTCGGTGAGTTCGAAGATGATAACGGAGTCGTTAAAAAGGCGACATTAAAAGATGTCACAGCCGACATTTTAGGGCGTCTATTCGACGTTTTAATCCGCGGTAAATACGATAGTAAAGTTGGTCAAGCGACGTATTTAACACCGCGTCAAGTAACCGAAGCAATGGTTGATATGGTGATGCACGATTTAACAACAAATCCAAAAGAAGCGGCTAAATTACTAGAAACGGATGAAAACGGAAATCCAACCTTCCGTGTACTTGACCCAACTTGTGGCTCTGGAGGATTTTTAATTAAAGCCTATGAAGCGATAAAAAGATACTTTATGAGAGAATTTGCAGGGATTCAAAAAGAAAAAATAAATGAACATTTAGAAAAAATGAAAGAGCATAGCTTTGTTGGTGCCGATAAAACACGGAGCATGATTGTAAAAGCACGTTTGAATATGGCGATGCACGGATTACCGAAAGCACCGATTTTCTGGGTAAGCGACTCGTTAATGACCGATTCATTGCAACCTGAAACATTTGATGTGATCATTACAAACCCGCCGTTTGGCTCCGGCTCTGTATCGAATAAAACAGAAGAAGGTAGAGCCATTCTAGAACGTTACACATCTGGAATTGACGAAGATGGAAAACCGATGAAAAAAGGTTTATGTCTTGGAGCAAAGCCAAATAATAAAGGTGTTTGGAAGCAAGTTAATTCAACAGACCAAGCGGTGTTATTCATTGACCGAAATTTAGAGCTATTAAAACCGGGCGGTTATTTAATTATCGTTCTTCCAGACGGAATTTTAAGTAACTCAAGCTATAAACACGTGCGTGAATATTTAATGGGTAAGAAAAATGAAGTGACAGGCGAGTTTGAAGGCGGCCGCGCGATTGTGAAAGCGGTTGTTTCATTACCGACAGTAACATTCCAATTATCTGGAACAGGTGCGAAAACCTCATTCCTTTATATTAAAAAGAAAGAACACGAAAACGAAAAACAAGGACCAGTGTTTATGGCTGTTGCAGAAGAAATTGGGTTTGATGTGAAAAATAAGGTTGAAGTACAGTTAGGGAATGACCGGAACGATTTATTAAAAATTGTTGAGGCGTATAAAAAGGGAATGTAAATCAATCTTTTTAGGTATAGTTGTGACATATCATGGATGATCTATTTAGAAGATATTTAAGTTTTAAAAAAAGATGTAATTAAACTCTTTTCGTTTACTCTAGGGTTTAAATAGCTCTAAAAGAGAAGAAGGTGTTTTAAATTGAAAAATATGCCGAAAATAGTGTATGAAAAACCGAGTGTTATATGGACAAATATAGAAGAACGCTTAGATGCAACCTTTTATAAATCCGATTATATTATGGAGTTAGATAAAAAATATAGTGTACTTCCTTTCGAAGTTAAAGAAAATGGAGAATTGATTAAAGAATTAACTGACTATACAGCTAACGGTAGTTTTGCATCTTTAAAGGCTAACGTAATTTATACTGATAATGAGGGGATTCCTTTAATTAGAGGAAAGAATATAAATCAAGGTTATTTAGATTTTGGGGATATAAAGTATGTTACTAAAGCAACTTATGAGTTTTTAAAAAAATCAAAGCTAGAAGGAGGGGAGCTATTATTCACTAAAACAGGAACTGTAGGTAATACGATAGTATGGTCAAAGCATTATGGTAAAGCAACTTTGGGCGATAATATTTTTAAAGTTATTTATAAGAATGAAATAGACACTCATTATATTCATATGTTTTTTATGTCAAAATACGGACAGAAATGGGTAGAAAGATTTGTTCAAGGTGGAGTTCAACCAACAATTATAAAAGATAGTTTTAGACAAATTAAAATACCAAATCCACCAAAAAAAATTCAAAGCTATATTGGCGACAAGGTCCGAAAAGCGGAAGAGTTACGGGAAGAAGCGAAGCGGTTGAAGGAAGAGGCGGAGAAAATCTTTATAAATAGTTTAAATTTATCTGAGCTTGAAAATCAAATTGGAAGTGTTAATAGATATAATTGGGTGCTGCTCGATGAGGACCGCTTAGATTTAAACTATAACCATCCTTCCCTAGCTACGATAAAGAATCATTTGGTAAAATACAAGGCTGAGAAATTAAACGTGATTGCTGAGATAGTAGGCGGATTTGCGTTTCCAAGTAATTTGTTTAACGTGACAAAAGGGAATGATGTTATTAAGATTGCTGAAATAAACGAATATGACATCCAATATGAGCGGCTTTCCAAAGTTTCAGTAAGTGAAGTAAATAAAGATTTATCAAAATATGTTTGTAATGTGGGAGAACTAGTATATGCAATGACCGGTGCAACAATAGGGAAAACAGCTATTAATATTTCGCATCCTTTACTTGTTAACCAACGGGTAGGAATTATTAGAAGTAAAAGTGAAGTCCCTAATGGATATTTACTTGTTTACTTTAACTCGTTAATTGGGAAACATTTCAGTAAATTCTTAAATACAGGTGTTGCACAGCCAAATATATCTATTGATGATATGGGAGAGTTTATTGTACCTATTTTGGAACAAAATTTGATGAATCAGATACACAACAAGATTATTCAATCTTTAAAGAACAACCTTAAGTCAAAACAATTAATTTCTGAAGCCAAACAAGACGTCGAAGACCTTATCGAAGGAAAATTTGATGAATCGAAAATTTCCGAAGGAGTGTAAAGGCACTCCTTCTTTTCTAGGAGGTGAATGCGTTGGAGTTGAAAAGGTTACATAGTCATTTAGAGAAGCTGTATCACTATGGTGAAACAGCTTATGTCGATGAGCTTGAGCCGTTTGTTAGAAAAGGTCTTTTATATGTGCGTGAGAAAAAGGCAGTGATCACGAACAATTGGATTGCGTTTGTGAAGCGGTTTCCGAATCAAACTGATTTTCTTCATACATTGTTTTGCTTTGATGAGGCGTATCAACAATACTTGTTGAAAACTTCATTGTTAACGGTATTAAAAATGCGTGAAGCTGAGGATATTGATGGAATTGTTGATTTCGTTCATAAAATGCCAAAGTTTGCAGGGGAAATCATAAAAATATTAGATGAGTTGAAACATGATGAGCGGTATGAAACAGAATCTTTAGAACAGCATGTAAAGGAAGTCGAGCCTCTTTTCCGTGAGCGCAATCATTTTATTTTTAACGGGACACCGTATTATCAGCGCATTATTTACTATTTAGCCCATATCCAACAGTATCAACAAGAAGCGGTTGAACAAGACGAACCGCTCGGTACAAAAATTGATGAACAATGGGCAAAAGGGCGAAAAATAGCTGCTAACTTGCAGTTACCGCCGTTAAAAGATGAACGGCTTGCTGTATTAGCCCCGCATGATCCAAATATCTCATTAAAGAATCCGTTATTCAAACATATTTTCACACACCCTTGGAACTTATTTATTTTCCTTTGCTGCGTTGTCCGCGAACAGACGGAGGCGCAAGGGATGACGACCATTCGGTTTCATGCGGTAAACGACGAAGTTGACGTTATTTTAATGTCGTCAAAAAAACAAGAATATCGGTACGGAACGATCAATGATTTCGTTTTAGAGTTTTGTAAAGTGAGCAACTATCAACTATTCCCAAGCGAAATCGCAGGTTTAGAAACAATATTCCATCATTTGCATGATCGCGGTTTTTTAACGATTGTCGATGAAGAATATCGCATTCCGAGCCATATTGAAGATGAGTTATACAATACCAGTTTGTTTATTTCGCTGATGGCAGGTAGTAAACAGCTCCGCCAACGAATCGAACAGTGGATTGATGAATTGAGGGACAGAGGATGAAGCAAATCAAACTATCGATTGAGCGATTTTGGATTGAGCCGGGAAATTTTGAGAGATGGTGTGAGTTGTTATCGCGCATTCCCGAAAAAACCGAAGCGCGCTCGATCAAGGAAATCGCAAAATTATATTTAGGAAAAGATGTGGAAGAAAAAGATAAAAAACTAGACCGTTCCAAAGAATTATTTGGACTGCATGGTTATGAGTATGCAAAATATTCGCGGAATTTTGAAATTAAAGGTGTCCAT
Source organism: Anoxybacillaceae bacterium (assembly GCA_041920415.1). Lineage (GTDB taxonomy): Bacteria > Bacillota > Bacilli > Bacillales > Anoxybacillaceae > JBHGYD01. Next base: position 13,080 of record JBHGYD010000044.1, on the reverse strand, counting down.
TTCCTAACAAGAGCAGACGATGGATATTTGATTCGTACAGAGGAAGCAAATGAACTCGTAGCTGCGTACGAACAACAACACGGATGGGAATTGTTGCTTGCAAAACAACTGTTGCGATACTCGCCAAGAACGCGAGTTATCATGCATTTATTGTTGAATGATGGTTTTTTTGAAACAAACGGTCAATCGCTCGAACAGCTAAGCAAGTGGACATTGCGATTTCCCGGTGTTGCATATCATCCGTTTTCAAGCAATCCAGAGCTTAATGATATGAACTTTCTTCTTCATGCTTTTAAAAATGAAGCATTAGGAAAAGATTGGCGTAACATTCTTGCTGAAGAAGAAATTGAATTAGATGAAGATTGGATGTTTGTTGGTTCAAACGGTAAAGAGCCGGCAAAAACAAATATTTCTTCGTTTATGCGGGCACCGATGCAATTATTTGCATATTTAGACTGGTTTATCGAAGCCGATGTCGGAATCATCATTTTAAATAAAGAAAAGGTGTTGGAACATATCGGTTCACGTTCTTTATTTTCATTTACGAACGTTCAGAGTATATCAGAAATCGAATGGTTAAAGAAAAAAGTGGGCGAAGAGCAGGATGATCGCGGTTTTGTTGCGATTGAACCGTTACTTCGTAAGCTGATGGAGCGTTTTTATCCAACATGGGAACAAGGGCTTGCGCGCTTTGTCGATTATTATATGACAAAAGGTATTCGTGAAGGTTTATTTTATATTGCTGATTATGAATCAGGCCAACCGAGACATGGAAGGGGTTATTTAGGTAAACGAGAATACCAATTATTAAAACTTGAATTTCAACGATAAAGGAGTTGAAAAGATGAGCAAATCTGTCTGGTTAAAAGATGGGGTTTCCACATTTCCGGTTCAGCAGCCAATGGTCGGTCAGCGTGAATTTTATGAGGCGTTTAAAGAGTATTTACAAGATTTAAAGTCAGCGCCAATGGCACGAGTTTTTACATTGATTGCTAAATGGGGAATTGGTAAATCGCGTATTGCTTATGAATTAGTGAGTGAAGCGCTTGGAATTGATAAAGGATGGACAATTCGTGACCAATCAAGTCAATTGCAAAAAGTCCGGTTATTAAAGCCAGATTTCGCTGATGGCATTTTACCTATTTATATCCGCTATGAACAAATGCATGAGGACCTTCTTTATGGGGAGAACTGGGTCGGTTATGGAGCGTATGTAGCGTTAGCAAAATTAGCGGAACAACAACCTGCCCGCACGATTCAAGGTTCGATTGTGAAACATATTCAAGACCATTTTCTCCCGCTTGGTTTTTCACCTGCAAAATTGGCAGAGGCAATTGAGTTAGGACAACATGAAACCGATGATTTGCTGCAGCATCTTGATCAGCTTGACCAACTTGTCCAAAATGGTTTAGCTTACCTAAAACAGTTTGGCATTGAGCATTTAATGGTTATTGTCGATGAAGTGGAATCCGAATACGAATTATTTATGGATGGGATTCAAGAACAAAGTGAAGAGCGGAAAAAGAAACTAGACGGTGATGCGATTAAAGTGATCACATCAGCGATTAAACATGAAGATAGCCGCACTCGCCATCCAAATGTCTCTTTCTTGCTGCTTTGTTCTCCGGCCATCGGCGATCAAATTAAAGCGCTCGAGGCGCTTGCTCGTCGTTTAGATAAATTAGAAATCAATCAAAACTCCTATGCAGATATTAGCGATTATATCGCATCGTTACAACAAAGTGGGAAATTGCGTGAATATCCTGCTGGGCTTGTTGAAGCAGCTTACACGATTGCCGCGGGAAACTTTGGTTGGCTAAATGTAATTATGGCTCATTGTGATCAATATCTTGAGCAGCATCCAGACAAGGAAACAGGTGAAATTTTACAAGACTTAGCTTATTCAGTGCCGCGTTTTAAAGAAAGTTTAATCGACCATTCCCAGCTAGATTACATTGATACAAAGCCAGTGCATATTCCGTTTGTGAAAAAAGCATTATTACGGCAGCTGCCATATCCGAAAGATTATTATAGTGAGGAAGAACAACAAATTTTATTATCAGCGAAACATATTGAAGGCATACCATTATTTAAAGAGTTTGTCGCTTTGCCGCTTGCGAAAAATGATTTAGGTTTTTATCTTGTGCAAAACAAATATAAAGCTGAATCTGATCATTTATTCGTGAATGAAACGACGGGTGAATCATTTAGTTTAGATGTCCTCTTGCGCAGTCTTGAAACGTTCTCAATTAATGCACCTAAAGGTTCTTTTATTGTCGGAAAAGAACGGGAAACGTTTTTAGCGCAAGTGCGCATGCTTTATCCGAAAGACGAAGTCGTTGAAGCAGCTGAGCTTTTATATACGTATCTTGAGCAACGAATGAAAACAGAGCAATTCGAAACATATATCGGTCCAAACTTTGCGTTCCTTGAGCGGTTAAATCGTCGCTATGCCGTCAAAACAGGTATTGCGAACTATTTATTAAATGAAGAAAAAGATCAACAGCTTCAACAACATTTAAACGAATTGGCGAAACAATATGATAAAGATGGAGAAATTCAACGTCTTCTTCTTGGTTTTGCAAGAGCCATTGAGCAAGACTATCCAGACGTGCAAACAATTCAAGTAAAAGGAAATAAATGTGGGCTCCGTATAAAAGTAACGAATCATCTATATTTAGGAGTTCATCCGAAAAAAATTGTCGACATTATTTGGGCTAGCAAACTAGCTTCCTTGCACGATCTTGTTGACAGCAAATTACTAGATAGCGGAAATCACCCGATTATCATTTTAGCACCGACCGCTGATGCGGAAACAGAAATCGATGATATAAAACGAAAGTATGAGCGGCTCGGCCGTTGCTTACTCTTTTTCCAAGTGACGAATTTGCAGAAGAAAGTATTAGAAGCGTTATCGGTTGAGCGTGAGATGATGGATATCCGCAAGTCAGCCCATCAATTAGTACAGCCATTCCGCGCAAAAATTCGTGCGATTACAGATGAAATTACAAGAATCGCACGAACTTGGTTTGAACGAATCGATAAAGAAGGATATGTGTTGCGCCCAATTGTTTTTACAAAATCAGAAGAAGACTATCTTCCGGTATTAGCGGAAGGATATGCGAAAATGATTATTCACGATGCAACAATTGCTGAACTAGGGGCAAAACAAGGCGTAAAATTTATAGACAGCGAAGATTTTACTCACTTTCAACATGCTTTAAAAGCGACGAAAGTTCCGGCTAAATTAGATAAGGACGGTTATCGAGGTACGGGCTTATTTATTCAAAATCACGAAAATGATCAATATGAAGTGCAAATTCCAACTACGTTTGCCTCTTTAATGTCGTTTATTGGCCATCGTCGTGTAACATATAAAGAGATTGAAGATGCGTTTTTCTTTAGCTCTGTGGATGCCATTAAACCGCCAAAAATCGTTGAACAATGGATGACGTTCTTGCAAGGGCTAAAAGTCGTACGAATCGACAACAATGCTCATGTTGAAAATGTCACGTCACATACGTTAGAAGCAAAGCGGGATAAAATTAAACAGTGGTATGAGAAAGAATATGATAAACTCGTCGACGAGTTCAAAGAAACATTTGACCAAGCCCGCATCGAGCTATTGAAGCGATATAAGCGCCACGGAGACTTAGAGAAAATTGACGAAGCTTTACGTAACATCGATTTAAAACTATTGCAAGTTCATACAAACAATCATCTCGCTATTTGGAAAGAGCAATTAAGTTATTTACAACAATTTCATGATGAATGTAATTTCATCTTTGATGAAGAAAAATGGAATACGCTTCAACCAAACGAGCGTAACTTTGCGAACCTCACCTTTGACCGGAACGATATGCCAATTTGGCAAAAGCTGAAGCTTGTGCAACAGTTCCATGAGTATGTATCAACGATTCAAAAGGATATTCTCGCAAAAATTCAAGAAAAAGTAGAGGAAATGAAAAACACAAACGAGTATAAAGGTTACTATATACCAATTTCACCGTTTACGTATGTACTTGAATTATATAGAAACGAAATTGAAAATGCGATGAACCATGTGAAGTCTTCACAGCTGCGAACAATGGTATCCAATAAAGAAACACTTGCGCATCATTTATCGTTAGGAAATTATAAAGAAGCGATCGACCGTTTAAACATCATTATTTCGCAAATCGGCCTAAAGAAAGTGGACCATACAAAGGTGGATTGGAAAGAACGAAGCGGTATCGTCGGCCGTTATTCAGATTTAAAAGATAAATTTGTGCAAATGGTAGATCTTTTTGTAGAATCGAAACCGAAAGTCGAGAAATGGATTGCTTATTATGAAAATAGTGATGACGATGTGAAACGTGAAGTAGGGATTGTTGAACTTTCCACACTATTTGACAAGTTAACCGTATTTTTAGAATCTGGTTTCGAAGAAGAGGTTGACGATATTTGTATCGCAAAGAAAGAAAATGCGATGACACTTATTGATGAAACGGAAAAGTTGTTGCAAGAACGAAAAAACGATATGACGGATTTAATCGCCCAAGTAACAAAAGTGGAAAATACGACAAAGAAAAAGCGAAATCAATATTTCGATGAGCTATTAATTGATGCGGTGAACCGCTTGTTCCGTCTGCAGCATCAACCGCTATATCAAGCGGACTTAAGTGCACCGATTCAAGAAGCAACTTATAAAGAAACAATAGAAAAAGTAAAAGCGGAAATGAAACAATTAGAAACATATGCCCATCAGTTTTTTGCGGACCATGCCAAATTTGTGCAATTTGAGTTTTATAAAGAAGTGGTTGACTGCAAAGGAGAGTTAGACTGGGCCCATTACCAAAAAGAAAAGGAAGAACTTGAGCAAATCGGATTGATTCGGACAAAAGTGGAGGTTCTCTAATAATGTCGAGTCTGCAAATTTTAAAACCATTCGCAAGACGGACAGAGTATAAAATGTTGCGCGAATGGTTTGATGTCGGAGAGAAAGATGTCGGAGAGTTACGGTCAGGTATTTGTGTTATTCCAGCTATCATTCTTTTAAAAATGTCAGAAAGCGATCGTTCGCGCCTTATTCAATGGACAAAAGAGTGGGGAAACCAACTAATGGTTTTCCCACCATATCTTAATTTGGATATTTCATCATTATTGCAACTGAATCACTCGTTTTCCATTAAAGAAATGAATGAATGCATGTATGAAGGAGTTCCGGTTCGTGAAGAAATCGTGACTAACTTAACTCCAGAAATCCAATTACCGACAAAACAAACGGTTGCCGTTGACTTTTATTACGACACAAGCAGCGGCTGCATTACAATCACGACATTGCCGCTTCTTGATTACCGGTTGCTTGAGCAACGTGAAATATGTCAACGTCTATTTCAATCGTTAATGCACATCAATGAAAGAGATACAAAAGATGAAATGAGCGAAGAAAAACAAGTGATGTTTAAGCCCGTTCATCACTATTTACTTCTTCTCTCAGCAGCCGACGTCATAGAACGAAAACAGCTCGTTCCATTAATTCAAAAGTTTTTCTATTTAGAAGTACGCGAAAATGATGTGAAAAGTGCTTTTGCTGAGCTCGAAAATTTACATTATATTCATTCAGACGGAACCATCACTGAGAAAGGGCAACAGTATATTATGGAAAATGGTTATCGTGCATTTGTAAGAGAAATCATAAAGCGGAGGAACGACGATGGAGAATGGTAAAACGAAACGGGATACCGCGATTGCCAATAGTTTAGTAGCGAAAATCCAGTTAGGGTTGCCAAGTACGGTTACGAAATTAAGCGCGAAAATGCGTTTTATTGATCATATTGCTCCGAAACTTCGCAACAGTGGTGTCATTCGTCCCGTTGAAAAAAAATCGCCACTAACGATTCGGGTATCGGGGATTGCAACAGCAAGTAAAACAATACCGGCATTTGGCGGTATTTTATATAGTGCTGGTGCCGTTCGTCAAGATTTATACATAGAGGAAGGCTCTGTGTACGAAACATTTCAAGATAGCCTCGTTGACATTGATGAAGCGGATGATATCGATGTTACTAAAAAACTAAAATTTATTCATATTACGCAAATGTATGATTTGCTAGAAGAAATGGTGCAAGAATCTACTCCGCCGCAAATGGTAATCGTTGATACACCATTATTGTTAGAACGTTCCGATGCACCGTTAGAATCACATGAACAGTTATTGAAAGATTATGAGCAATGTAAAAAACGAATAGAACAATTTTGGTCTATGTATCAAGATAAAATGTACCCGTTTAATCCTCATGGAATTCAATTAGTCTCTATTAGTACGAAACGGTTTGGTTCAATCTTTTATGGGCTAGCAGCTGTAGAACGAGAAAAATATATCATTGATACGGTTCATTTTTTTAAATTACAAGATATTGAGGAGTCTTTTTATAAGATTAAAAAAGTAGGTGTAAAAAAATTACTCCACGGTATTTTAACGCGTCGAACGAGAACGGCAGCTTATCAATATGATATTTTAACTTCGGACAATCGCCTAGAACCGGTAAAAGTAAGAGAGCTTGGGCTGATCAACTTTCATTTACGAGCTGGGATGAGAACAATGCCTTTACTTGCGGAAATGATAGGGAGCAACAAAGATTGGGATTCAAAGGCCATTGATGAATTAGCCTCCTATATTGTTTCACTTTTTACAGTGGATCAGCCAAAAGCACTTCCACTGCCGCTTTGGTATGCCGAGTATGCGCTAAAACCAATTCGAAGTGGTGCTATTATTCATTATTTTAAAACACAGGCACGCGAAATGATTAAAAAGGAAGAAGTAGAAATTGTTTGGACCGAGGAAGTAGACTTTTTCGGGGAGGATGAATAATGAGTCAAGAAAAATATATCGGTAAACTGATTGGGAATACCGGAAATCCGAATGATTTAAAAATGGTGCTTCAAGATAGCTTTTCCGCACGTCGTGGCGAGTTTGTGAAAATTTTACATCAAGAACGTCCAGATGAACAACCGACATATGTTCTTGGTCGAATTACCTCCATTTCCCGCAGCAATATTTTATATAACAGCGATCTTGGAGATGGGTTGAATTCGATCGAATTATTACCCGGGACACAAATGACTGGAGAGACATTATTTGCTTCCATTGACCTTGTCGGTTACAAGGAGCCAGCCACAGGACAAATTCGCATTCCGCGTCGACCGTTAGATCCGGGAAGTAAAGTATATGGTGTTGATTATGAATTTCTTTCTAAGTTTTATCAATTTGATGAAAATAAAAGCATTGCGATTGGCAACTTAATCGGTTATGAACGTGGGGAAAATATTGTTCCTGTTTACTTGGATGTCAATAAATTAGTGACAGAACATTTAGCGGTTTTAGCGATGACTGGTTCAGGAAAGTCTTATACGGTCGGTCGTATCATCGAACGACTAGTGGCGCAGATGAATGGAACCGTTGTTGTATTTGATACGCACGGTGAGTATGGAAAGGCATTTGAAAAAGGGGATATCCATTTCAATACGAACCTTGATCATATTGAAGATGAAAAAGATCGGGAAAGCATTTTATTTATTCAAGAACGTTTTCGCGCTTTACAAGCGGCAGGAGGCGGTATTCATGTATATACGCCGCAAATGGAAGAGTTTGATTACAAATACGCTGGAAAAAATAAGCACCTCGCGTTGCAATTTGACCGTTTTGAAATGGACGATTTCGAAGAGATTTTGCCTGGCTTAACCGAACCGCAGCAACGGGTACTCGATGTAGCGATTCGTTATTGGAAATATAAATATCCACATCCGCCTCGCGATATTAAAGATTTACGTGAGTTGCTTTCAGGTGATTTAGAAGAATTGCGGGGGTGGGATGAAATAACGGAAGCAGAAGCAAGAGCTTTAAGCGGCAGAAGTGCAGCGGTCGCTTCGATGAAGCTGAATCGCGTCATAAACGAAGCGCGAAGCTTTTACACAAAAGCGATTGGTGAACCGACGGATATTTATAAATTAATTGGAGAAATGAACGAAAAATATGGTCGATTAATCATTATTGATTTGCAAGGATTGTCAGACGATGCAAAGCAAATTGTCACGGCGCTTGTATCTAGTGAAATTATGCGTGCAGCGGCAGATAAACAACGCCCGATTCGTCCTTGCTTCCTTGTATATGAAGAAGGTCATAACTACGCTCCAGCAGGCACACCAACGATTTCGAAAAAAATTATTAAAAAAATTGCCGCAGAAGGCCGTAAATTCGGGGTAGGTTTTGCCATCGTTTCACAACGTCCTTCTAAATTGGATGCAGATGTCACATCGCAATGCAACACGATTATTACTATGCGTCTAAAAAATCCGGATGATCAGCGTTTCATTACGAAAACATCCGATATGTTAACGAAAGCAGATATTGACGAACTTCCATCTTTATCTACAGGGGAAGCATTAATAACGGGACGCTCGATTCCAGCTCCACTATTAGTGAAAGTTGGAACAAAAGCGTTAGTTCATGGTGGTCAATCGCCGGAAGTTGTCAAAGAATGGGGCGTATTCGGTGGATAAAGAGCAATTAAAGGCAATGATTATTGAAGAGTTTAAGAATGGAAAAATTCGCGATTCACTTTTTCCCATGCTTTCTGCTCATGGGATTCGTGATTATTCGGAAACCGTTCATTCAGCAGGACTGAATTATATTACGGAAATCGGTAGACATATTCAAGGAGTAACAGCTTTATCTGAATGCCCTGTTTATCCAATTAACCAACAATATGGTCATAGCATTACTCGAGAAGTTCGGCCGGATTCTGTATGGTATCGTCAACAAGACGTAAAGCCAATTCTTGTTTCAGAGTTTGAACGATTTGAAAATTCAAAGGGCAAGCATGATAAACTAAGAGAGAAGATTGAAAATTTGTTATTAGCATATCATCAACTTGGTAGCGATTTACCATTGATTCTTTTTGTCTACTGGTCTTACAGCGGGGCTATTCCGAAAAATATCGATAAATATATTAGCATTTTTGATGAAGGGTTCACGTTACCGAACGGTCGCTTTATTCCAGGGATTAATTCGTTTGTTACCGATTACCTCGTTTTTCAAGCAGTAGCAAGTGGAACGAAGGAAAATCTCACCATAAATGAATGGATTCAAGTGAGGTAACAATCATGGTCCGTAAGCGTTATTCTATTCAACCAAAAAAGGATATGAATATCGGGGATAAATATATTTTGCAAGAAATGATAGGCGAAGGGTCATACGGATATGTATGGAAAGCCCTTCGCTGTGAAGATGAAGAAATCGTAGCGTTAAAAATCCCGAAAAGCCAAGAACGTGGTGACGCAGCATTAGTGGAAGGAGAGCGTTTTATTGGCGTTTCCCATGAGAATATTATCAATATTTATTGGATGGGTAGAGTAGATGGTTATTTTGTCATTGAGATGGAACTGTTTGATGGGAAGCCGCTCTCACAAGAGTTAAGTGAAGAGGGAATTAGCCATCCACGGACATTTCAAAAAATGTTTGATATTTTTGATCAAGTACTAAATGGTGTTGAATTTATGCACTCCCTACGCATAGCGCATGGAGATATTAAACCTGACAATATTTTAATAAATGAAGCTACTGTAAAACTAACGGACTTTGGAACGAGTCGATTGATTGAAGATATTTTCGTAAAAACAATTGATGGTGCAGGAACATTTGCTTATATCGCTCCTGAAGTTCTCCATTCGCAAACGCGATATTTAAATTCTGACATTTATTCTTTAGGGGTTTTGCTATATCAATTGTTAACAGGAAAAACCCCACATGACACATATTTTAACGTGATTCATAACGTCCCTTTTCCAAAACCAAGAGAATTAAACGATAGTATTACACCTTCGATGGAAAAGGTAATCATGAAGGCGTTAGAGAGAAATCCGGAAATACGATATCAATCGGTTACCGATTTCCGCACTGAATTTAAAAAAGCGGTAGACGAACATTTAAAAGAGCAGCAAGTTGAAAAGTTTATTCCTCGTGCAACATTAGCAAGCAAACGAGATCCGTTAGAATTAGCAATGTTGAATTGTAAACTAAAAAAATTTACATTAGCCGAAAAAATTTTAACGATGGAAATTACAAATGGAAATACAATGCCAGAAATCTTATTACAACTGGCATATGTATATTATAAAACAGACCGGTTATTTGAAGCGTTGCGGAAAATTGAAAAAATTGAAGGAGTAGCAATTGAGGACACACGCCAAGAAAGCTTTGCTACAGCCGTAAAAAATCTAAAAGCAAGAATTTTCTTAGCAATGAAAAAGTACGAGGAAGCGCTGCGTTTATATGAAGAATTGTATCAGAAAGAACCAGGAAATTTAGATTATCGTTATAAATTAGCGTTATGTTATGGAGTGTGTGGAAAGGAAGAAAAAAGCATTCAAATTCTGGAACAAATCAATCAAGAGACTCCAGGAATTTGGGCTGTTGTGAAAAAACTTGGTCAAGCGTACGATCAAAAAAGGGATTACGAACGGGCGAGAGCCTATTTCAAATATGCCTTAAAACTAAGACCAGATGATGAGTACGTAAAACAGAAGCTGGCACTTTATGAGTATTATTTGTAGTAGCGAATTTATATTCTGTTGAAGCTCAACCCAAGGTATATGTCAAATTGCCAAGTTGGTTTAAAATTGATACACCGATTGACTTTTTACCCTTAAACTGGGCGTTTGTCATTGATTGAGACGGAAAAACTATATTATGTTCTTGAAACAAAAGGCACGGAAATTGAAGAATTTTTACGTCCCGAAGAAAGAGCGAAAATCCACTTTGCCCGCAAACACTTTGCAGCAATCGGTACAAATATTGAATTCATCGGACCGGAGAAAGATGTTAATCGATTTATGCTGCAGGCACTAAGCCGTTAATAATTCATTTACGACAGAAGTTGTAAGGCTTCTGTCTTTTTTTTGTTTTTATGACATTATTCGACAGAATTTTTACCAAATTTAATTATTATATCCATTGATAGGGTTTTATGATAGAAAATTCAGATGTTATAGGAAAGAGATATTTTTCAAAATATGAAATTACATAGAAGTTATGTAGTCTTTATTTAAAAAAATTTTCGAGGATATAGGAGAGGATAAAATGATTAGAAATTTTATCTTGGAGAGAAATATTCAAAATGTATACCATTTTACAAGGGAAGACAATTTAGAAAGTATCTTAAACATGGGAATAGTACCAAGAACAGAATTAGAAAATAAAAATATACATTACATTTATAATGATGGATATAGGTTAGATGGATTCACAAATGCTAATTGTTGTTCAATTAGTTTTCCGAATTATAAAATGTTTTTTAAATATCGTAATGAAAATCCCGATGTTAATTGGGCAGTAATTGAGCTATCATCGGATATACTTTATAATAAAAAATGCTATTTTTGTAAAGGTAATGCAGCTAGTTCATTTGTAAGAGAAACTCCAATCCAACTCAAACAGGGTATTATTGGTTTAAGGAACATGTTTTTAGAGAGAGAAGAACAATTTACACGGGAGCAAATGGGTTTACCTAATCATTATCCAACAGATCCACAAGCAGAAGTTCTAATTTTTGATACAATTGAGGTAGATTATTTTAAGAGAATTATTTTCGATAATGAAACAACTGCTAATAAGTTTAGGAATAAATATAAAACGAAGTTTCAGTTTGTTGTAGATACGAATTTCTTTAGCGCTAGAAATGATTATCATTTTTGGAGATGATGAATTATGGCCAAAAGACCCGTATTCTTAGTCAGTGATAAACCAAATCTTTATGTTGAAGAAGTGGAAGTTGAATTTGATTGGTTTCCTGGTTTTGCATTAAAACAAAAACAAAAATCTATTGAATCTTTACATGAGAATTTTCTAAAAGAATATCCTTCATTAAAAATACTAGAAATATCAAGTAAATCTAATCAGAAACTAGGTGTAGCATTAAGTGCTTTCAACTTAATGATAAAAACAAAAAATAATAAACAGTTTAGTGTAGAAACCGCTTTTCAGGCAAGTAAAGTTTTTGAGTTCGGGGGTCCTTATATAGACCTTTATGAGAAATCATCAAAAGAAGCGAAGAAAGATCCAAGGATAAAAAAAAGTGGTAGATTACTATATTTTCAATTTTTTAGTAGAAAATGGGATCTTGAACCTAAAACCTTATTCTATGATTGGCTGTATATCAATGCATTGTCTCTGAATAAAGATCTAAGTGACAAGGTAATCCATTATGATGCTTTTACTGATATTGAGTTTAATCCTCAAAAATCGATAAACTGTCAAGCAAGATCAGTGGCTCTCTATGTATCGTTACACAGGGCTAATTTATTAAACGATGCATTATCTTCTGTTGAAAAATTTAAGGAAGTGGTAGTAGGGCATAAAACTACCTCTAAGAAAGAATATGAGGAAGTGAAAAATTTTGAACAACTAAGTATTTTTGATGAGATTGTTAGTGATTAACAACTTAAGAGTAGTCTTTTAAAAAGTGGTCAGGTGTCTGGTGTATTGAAAAATAATGTCGAAAGGTTTTCCTTTCAATGGTATAGAAAGGGATATAAAGACCGAATACAGAATACATATAGAGATAGATTATGTTTAGGGGGAGTTTTCATTGGAAAAAACATTGACTTTCAAAGAATTTCAAGTCTTTATTCAGCAAGTATTGGCTACTCAAAAAGAGATTACCATTCAGCAAATTGGCTCTTCTTCTCATTCTCCTAAGTTTACTTTCAACTTGAAGGTGGAAAGATGCGTTCCCATTTATAACGGTATTCAATTTCATGTTCCAGGAGGATACATCAACTTGGAATTTGAAGATCGTTTTACGATAGAAAATGGATTTATCGAAGAACAACTACTACATCTATGCTTCAAATACGACGACGATAAACCAAGAGGATATTGGTTACATTTCGAAGGAATTATGGTATTATGTCAAGAAAATAGACACATAAAATGGAGAAACATTTTAACCCCTACTACCGCACTTCGTTTGGTGGCCTCTTGATAAGGAGAACGGTTGGTAAACCCTTCCCCTTATCAAGAGGATTAAGAAACCGCCATAT
>JBHGYD010000043.1:0-57264 GCA_041920415.1 Anoxybacillaceae bacterium | reverse complement strand
TGGATGTGTTTCGTCTCACTTCGATCCGTGCTAACAGCGTCGAAGGGTTTGAAACGGCATTAGACGGTATTTTATTGGCTTACACGCTTGTTTCTCTTGAGCTAGTTGAACAGTAGAGTTCAACTAGCACCAAGGGTATTTTTTATAAACCTCTTGTTTTTCATCTATTTTCAAGAAACGTATGCTTACTCTAGCTATTATTGAAACGAGTAGAAAAAAGAAAAGTCACCACAATTATAAAAGCTTTTTCTACTCTTTCCTGCATCTTCACACTTCTCTGTCTACTCGTTTTTTAACTTGATTTCCCCCCTTTCTACTGTTCATATTTTCGCAAGGCAAAATTACGAAATATATTTCATAACTCGATATGACAAGCATAAGATGTTCACAGAAAGATTTTAGGAAAAAGGAGAGGAAAACATTGAGTTTTTTCTATGCCTTAAATGGTCGCTCCTTAAAGAAGGGGCTCATTATTGTTCTCGCTGCATTTTTTACTGCTTTTATTTTATATGTTCAAAAAATAAATAATCCTGTATTTTCAACACCTAGTGGACCTAAAGCTATCTATAAGGCAGAAAAAAGTAAGCATGGAATTGCGTTAACTTTTGATATTAGCTGGGGAGATGAAAATGCATTACCAATTCTTGACGTATTAAAGAAAAATGGAATTAAAAATGCGACATTTTTTTTATCGGCCTCTTGGGCTGAAAGGCATCCTAACATCGTCAAGCGAATTAAAGAGGATGGGCATGAGATTGGAAGCATGGGCTATAACTATACGGATTATACACAATTAGAAGATGCGAAAATAAGGCGAGACTTAATGCAAGCAAAAAAAGTATTCGATACGCTAGGGATAAAAGATGTCACATTGCTTCGGCCACCAAATGGAAATTTTAATACAAAAGTGCTAAAAATCGCTGATTCTTTAGGTTATACCGTTGTTCATTGGAGCATTGATTCAAAAGATTGGCTAAATCCAGGAGTAAATACGATTGTTGGCAATGTAGTTGATAACATGGAAGCAGGAGATATTATTTTACTTCATGCCTCTGATTCCGCTAAACAAACTTCTAAAGCATTGCCGCAAATTATTCAAGTAATGAAACAACACGGCTATCGTAATGTAAGTATTTCCGAACTGATTGCAAACGGGGAAACGAATAGTAAAGAAGTGAAGTAAATGAAAAAGGAGGCTACGCATTTTATGTGTAATCCTCCTTTTACTATGTTCGTCAACTACCCACCACTTAAAGCCTAGAGGCTTTTGAAGTGGGGGTCTCCTGCGCTAAAACGATGAAGTTTTTACTCCCGCTAATTTATGAAGTATGAGAAGCTGATAAGCATTACAAATTAATAAAGGAAATAGCATTAAATATAACCAATCTTTGTCGTTAATACGCAGTGCAGGAAACCACTCAATGATTGTAACCACTGTCATAAAAAATAACGCTGGAATAAATGCTTGTTTATTTGTCTGGGTACTTTTTACATACGCTACAACAAGCCCAACTAATAAAAGCAATAAAGCCACTAATATGTAACTAATAATTGACTCTCCTTTTGCTGCAAAAACTTGATAACGAAAATATACTAAATCAAATAAAACAAATGAAATCAGAACGATTTGCACAGAGTTCCAAAGCGAAACGGAACGAAATATACCTAATCCAAATCGATGAATGGTTAAATAAGCAAAAAAACCCATTTGACTAATAACGCTAAAAATAAAACCGAAACCGATGAACCAAATCAAAACAGCGAAAATTTCTCCAACATGTAATTCCGTAAAAAGCTTTTGGTACTCGCTCCATCTAATCGCAAATCCAGTAACCGCTGTAGTAATTCCCCCAAGCCCCAATGTTGTTAAAAATAAACGAACCCATTTGCGGCTGTTCACACCTTAAACCTCCATCATTTTTCTAATTATTCCTTTAAAATTTTATCAATCGTTCTTTAAAAACGCCAGCTATTAATAAGACAAATGCATATTTTTTTGTCGGAAATTCATATTAAGGATAAGGAACATTGCAGAAAGGAGCTTATTGACACATGAAAAACTGGACATTGCTCCTGTTATTGAGTTATTTCCTTATTCTTAGCTCTTGCGCTCCACAAGAGAGCAGCCCCCCTCCACCTGATTATGACCAAACGAAAAAAATGGTGGTGGATATTTTAAAAACAGATGAAGGAAAAAAAGCAATTCAAGACATTATGACAGAGGATAAGATCAAACAACAACTAATCATGGATCAAACGGTCGTAAAGCAAACGATGGAGCAAATCTTAACATCCAAAAAAGGGGCTGAATTTTGGAAAAAAGCGCTCCAAGACCCCAAATTTGCTGAAAGCTTTGCTAAAAGCTTAAAAACGGAGCAAGAAAAAACGATAAAAGCTTTGATGAAAGACCCTGAGTATCAAGGGATGATGATAGATGTTCTTCAAAACCCTGAGATGGAGAAAGCGATGATTACTGTTTTAAAAAGTAAAGAATTTCGTACTCATCTCCAAAAAGTTATGACAGAAACATTTGACAGTCCATTATTTCAAGCAAAAATTCAAGATATTTTAATAAAAGCCGCTGAAAATATGCAAGGAACGAAAAAACAAGGAGGAGAGGAAGAAGGCGGAGGAAACCAACAAGGTCAAAGCAGTTAAAAAAGAGCGATCTCGTCATGAGATTCGCTCTTTTTTTAGTGGCACTAGCATGTTTTCACCACTTTTTCAGCAATATTCATATAAATTTTGCCGATTGGATGGTCTTCCGCATATACTGACGGAGCAAAATCATCATCGTTCCAATCAGGTTGCTGAAGCGGTAATTGTCCTAAAAGCTCGGTTTGTAATTCTTTCGCAAGCTTCTCCCCACCGCCTTTACCAAAGACATATTCTTTTTCGCCTGTTAGCTTGCTTTCAAAGTAGGACATATTTTCAATCACACCAATAATTTCATGTTCTGTGCGAAGCGCCATCGCTCCTGCCCTCGCTGCTACAAATGCCGCTGTTGGATGAGGGGTAGTGACAATAATTTCTTTGCAGGCAGGAAGCATCGAATGAACATCTAAAGCCACATCCCCTGTTCCTGGCGGTAAATCTAATAATAAATAATCTAATTCTCCCCACTCGACTTCTTTAAAAAAGCTATTTAACATTTTTCCTAGCATCGGACCACGCCAAATGACAGGAGCATTGTCCTCGACAAAAAAGCCCATCGAAATTACTTTTACCCCGAATCGTTCTACTGGAATGATTTTCTCGCCACGCACAACCGGTCTTTCAACAATGCCCATCATATCAGGAATGCTAAATCCATAAATATCCGCATCGACTAGTCCCACTTTTTTTCCGAGACGCGCAAGTGAGACAGCGAGGTTGACGGAAACGGTGGATTTCCCTACACCACCTTTGCCACTAGCAATTGCAATATATGTTGTTTGCTTTTGGTTCCCTAAGTGTTTTACGATTTCCTCTTCTGATAGTTGGGCAAATCTTAATCCTACAGAAGCAGCGCCTGCGTTTTTCAATAATTGCACAATCGTTGTTTGTATTTGTAACTGCTCCGCTGTTCCTGTTTTGGCTAAAGCGATTTTAACACTTACATGCCCCTTTTCCTCTTTTATTTTAATTTCTTGAATCGCATTTGTTTCTTTAAACGTTTTATTTAAAAATGGGTCTTTTATGTTTTCCAATAATCCTCTCACATCATTTTCGGTTAGCATTGTTCATCACCCAATCCTTATATATGTATTCGTTTTCATATTTTTACTATACCATATATGTGAACGTTAGTCCTCAATGTTGTAAAAATAGAAAATCCTCCCTAGTTAGGAGGATTTTTTTCATTGGAAAAATACCGTAAAATTCCTTTATATATCGAGGCTGCAAGCTTTGTTTGATAATGATCCGAAGCTAAAAGTTCTCGCTCATTTGGGTTGGACAAAAAGCCAACTTCAACAAGAGCTCCCGGCTTTTTAGCATATTTCAACAAATAAACTGTATTAATCACTTTAGCGGAACGATCCGTATTTTCTAAATTACGACGAAGCTCCGCTTGAATAAATTTAGCGAGCCGCTCATTTTCTATGAATGAGCCATAATAAAAAGTTTGTGCGCCACTCCATCTCGGCGACGGAATCGCATTGAGATGAATACTAATAAATAAATCAGCCTCAGATTGATTAATCAATTGAACGCGTTTTTTTAAATCTTCTACTTTCCGTCGACTATATCCCCTTGTATCTTTCGCTGCTAAATCACTGTCATCTTCACGTGTCAACAGTACAAGAGCTCCTTGTTGTTGTAAATAATCACGTAGCTTTACAGCGATATGTAATGCGACCTCTTTCTCTAATATCTCTCCACCGACGGCTCCGCCATCCGGACCCCCATGTCCAGGGTCCAAGACGATGATCCTTCCAGAAAGAGGAAGATTCCACGATTTCGTTGAACTTGTATTCGCAAAGATGTATTGAAAAAAAACGATGAGTATAACGAAGCCAATAATTGTACTCCATAGTTTTACTTTCATTGCTTCTCCTCCTGCGTTTTCCCTTATTTATCTTATATGGGACAAGAGGAGAAAGTAGAACTTTTTAATGAAGTTTTAAACGCCAACGCTTTTTTCCTTTTTCAAACCCTTCCGTCCACCAATTGGTAATATAATGTTCACATGCATAATACAAAGACTCGCCAATAAGTGCATCGTTTAACTCTCCCCAAAAACATAAAAAGTCAAACAATGCATCAATTAAATATTTTTCTTCCTGTGCCGAACGCTTTTTTACCATTTCTAACGGTTCTCCATAATAGCCAAAACGACTATAGCTCGCACCAAGCAAATAAGCCTCAATTGCCATATCTATACATCCATCTTCAATAACAGAAGGGAAAACACGATATGTTTGATAAAAAGGACTAAAGCATTCATGAGCTTGCTTTTTCAGCTTTTCTAACGACAAATCACGAAGCATTTTTCGTTCATACCTAATTTCTTTTTCCCTTTTCTTTTCTTTAAAAGATGTGATCACATTCATTTGTTTTCACGCTCCTTTGGGATGTAGTTTCCTACCGTTTCCCCCCAAACATGCGCTAAAAACTTTTTATAATAAAAACAAAAAATCCCAGCCATAACAGCTGGGATTTTCCTGTAAAAATAATTAACGTTTTGAGAATTGTGGTGCGCGACGAGCGCCTTTAAGACCGTATTTCTTACGCTCTTTCATACGAGCATCGCGAGTTAATAAACCTGCGCGTTTTAATGTTTGGCGATATTCTGGATCAACTTCTAATAACGCGCGCGCAATGCCGTGACGAATTGCGCCAGCCTGACCAGAGAAACCGCCACCTTTTACGTTTACTAATACATCGTAGCTACCTAATGTTTCTGTTAATACTAATGGTTGTTTTACGACTTCAATTAACGCTTGAGATGGAATGTAATCTTGAATATCGCGATTATTGATGACAATACGTCCGTCACCAGGAACTAAGCGTACACGCGCAACAGAACTTTTGCGACGGCCTGTGCCATAATATTGTACCTGTGCCAAAATAATACCCTCCTTAATCGATTATCCGCGAAGTTCGTAAACTTCTGGTTTTTGTGCTTGATGTGGATGTTCGCTTCCTCTGTAAACGTGTAATTTTTTGAACATTTGACGGCCAAGACGACCTTTTGGAAGCATACCGCGAACCGCTAATTCAAGCATTTTTTCAGGATAGTTCGTACGCATTTCAAGCGCTGTTCTTACTTTTAATCCGCCTGGATGTAAGCTGTGACGATAATACAATTTATCTGTTAGTTTTTTACCAGTTAACTCGATTTTTTCTGCATTGATGATAATGACATGATCACCAGTGTCTACATGTGGTGTATAAGTTGGTTTATGTTTGCCGCGTAAAATCGCCGCAACTTCGCTTGCAAGACGACCTAACGTTTTGCCTTCAGCGTCAACAACGTACCATTTACGTTCTACTTCGTTTGGCTTCGCCATATAAGTTGTACGCATGATTTTCCCTCCTAAAATAAAAAATGAACGAAACGTTATATATTTATTTCAACACGATTATTTTCCGGGGCTAATCGTGGTTTTAAAATACATACCATATGATATAATATCTCTTTCAACTACCAATGTCAAGAAAATGTTACACCAGGATTAGTTGTCATAGTAAACGTTCCATAAATATAACCCATGGGGTGGTGCTGTTTTCCCAGCAAGACGGCGATCTTTTCCTTCTAAAATGGAAGGAATACAATCCCATTTTCTTTTTCCTTGTCCAATCTCAAGCATCGTTCCAACAAGAATTCGCACCATATTATAAAGAAAACCATTCCCTATGAACTGAAATTCAAGTTCGTCATTAGCCAAAATGACGTTAGCCTCGTAAATGGTGCGCACTCGATCCTCTATTTCTGTCTTTGCCGAACAAAAACTTGTAAAATCATGAGTTCCCTTTACCAATTGCAGCGCTTGCCTCATCGCCTCATAATCAAGTGAATATGGATAGTGATAATAATAATGGCGCGAAAATACATCTCGTTCTTGGGCGGTTCTTATTTTATAGCGATACTCTTTCGAAACGGCACTGAACCGGGCATGGAAAGAGAAATCGACTTCTTGCACTTCCCGTATGACAATATCATCTGATAATAGCGCATTTAATGCTTTTTTCCATCCATCCGTTGAAAGCTGTAAAGGAGAATCAAAATGAATCACTTGTCCGTATGCATGAACACCCGCATCCGTTCTCCCCGAAGCAACTACGCGAATCGCTTCGCCTTTATGCATTTTTGCTAAGACATGCTCTAATTCTCCTTGTACCGTTCGTTTATTCGGCTGAACTTGGTAGCCGGCAAAATGAGTGCCATCATAAGAAATAGTACATTTTAACCTTTTCATTTTTCATTCCCCACTACGAGCGTAATACGAACAAAACAATCGCTAATAAAACAACGGAAACAAGGAAGGAAGTATCCATCCACTTCCATGTTAATAAACGAAATTTCGTTCTTCCTTCTCCACCGCGATATCCTCGCGCCTCCATCGCTGTTGCTAACTCTTCGGCACGCTTAAACGAATTGATAAATAAAGGAACTAATAAAGATACAATTGCTTTTACTCTTTCAGAAAACGAACCGCCGGAAAAATCAACCCCTCGCGCTGCTTGTGCTTTCATGATTTTCTCTGTTTCCTCCATTAACGTAGGAATAAATCGGAGCGAGATCGACATCATTAAAGCAAGCTCGTGAACAGGGACATTAAGCTTTTTTAACGGTGCAAGAAGGCTTTCTACCCCATCTGTTACCTCGATAGGTGTCGTCGTCAGCGTTAACAATGTCGTTATCATAATGAATAAGAGAAAACGGAGAGAAATAAAAATCCCTTGTTTCACGCCGCCTTCATAAATGGAAAATCCTCCTACTTGATAAAGCAAATTCCCTTCTTTGGTCATCAAGACATGCAATAAAAACGTAAATAACACAATCCACAGAATCGGTTTTAATCCTCTTAAAATAAAGGAAATCGGAACTCGTGATAAAGCAAGAAGCGTGAACGTAAAAATCGTCAAAATAGCATAAGTGATGCTATTATTCGCTAAAAAAACGATAAATACATAGATAAAAATAAGCAACAGCTTTGCACGGGGATCCATGCGGTGAATAACGGAATCGCCAGGTACATATTTTCCAATAATCATACTATTTATCATCGTGATTCACCCTAGAAAATAGCTTTTTTACTCCTTCAACAACTTGTTCGATCGTTAAACACGGTGAAGGAATCTCTAGTCCGATTTTCTCCTCGAGTTTCCGTTTAAATAACACCGTTTCTGGCACATCTAAACCAAGTTGTAACAACGTATCTATTTCACTAAAAATCTGTTGTGGAGTACCTGTTTTCCATACGGTTCCTTTATGCATAACAATAATATAATCGGCGTATTTCGCTGCATCTTCCATGCTATGTGTTACTAAGATGGTAGTAAGTTGTTTCTCTTGATGGAGGCGATAAAACATTTCCATAATTTCTTTTCGGCCTCTAGGGTCTAGACCTGCCGTTGGTTCGTCTAACACAATAACATCTGGTTCCATCGCAAGTACGCCAGCAATTGCTACACGACGCATTTGTCCACCGCTTAAATCAAAAGGAGACTTTGTTAACACTTCCTCAGGAAGTCCCACTAGCGAAAGTAGTTCTCTAGCTTTCTTTTTCGCTTGTTCTTCTGGAACACCAAAATTCATTGGTCCAAAACAAATATCTTTCTCAACAGTTTCTTCAAATAGTTGATGTTCAGGAAATTGGAATACAATCCCAACTTTTTTGCGTAGAGGTTTTAAATGTTTCGGCTTTTTAGCATTTGTAATCGTTTGCTCTCCGATCGTAACCGTTCCATTGGTCGGTTGTAATAATCCATTTAAATGTTGTAACAACGTCGATTTTCCTGATCCTGTATGGCCAATAATCGCTACATAAGAGCCGCTCTTAATCGATAAATTAATATTATACAGCGCTCGTTGCGCAAACGGTGAGTTGGCGTGATAAATATGTTCTACATTTTTGAATACAATGTCCATAATTCATTCACCAACTTCTCTAATGTGACATAGCTCGAATGCAATGGCAGACCAGCATTTTTTAATTCATTGCTTAGTTTAATCGCAAACGGGAGGTCTAATCCTATTTTCTCTAGTTTCTCCCCTAAAGAAAAAATTTGTTCCGGCTTCCCTTCGGTCATGACTTCTCCCTTATTCATCACAATCACTTTGTCAGCCTTCACAACTTCTTCAAGATCATGAGTAATTGATATAATCGTAATATTTTGCTTGCTTTTCAAGCCATATACAGTGTCTAACACTTCTCTTCGTCCTTTTGGATCAAGCATTGATGTCGCTTCATCCAAAATAATGATATCTGGCTGCAACGCAATAATACCGGCAATAGCAACACGCTGTTTCTGTCCACCAGAAAGATGATGTGGTTCTTTTCGTAAAAATTCTTCCATTTGTACTTGTTGAATCGCTTCTTTCACTCTTTCAATCATTTGTTCACGAGGGATGCCATTGTTTTCTAATCCAAAAGCAACATCATCTTGAACCGTCGTACCAACAAACTGGTTATCCGGGTTTTGAAACACCATGCCAACACGCTTGCGAATGTCCCAAATAGTTTCTTCATCTAGTATAGTGTCAAATATTTTAATAACACCGCTTTCCGGCTTTAATAGACCGATTAGCAATTTCGCAATGGTCGATTTGCCGGAACCGTTATGTCCAACAATCGCTACCCATTCGCCTTTTTTTATTTGAAAAGTGACATTGCGTACAGCATAGTCTGGCTGATTCGGATATTTAAAGAAAAGTTTTTCTACAGATAGAGCAATTTCTCCCACTGTTTCTCTTCCTCTCATCTCTTCTATTCTCTACTCTTTACTCTACTATAGAGAGCTTAAAAGGGAAATAAAAAAAGGGCATAGATCCAGTTCAAAATAAACTGTCTCGCCCTTGTTAGTCAACCGAATCGTTTTAAACTAGCTCAATAATAACCATTGGAGCGCCATCGCCACGACGTGGACCAAGCTTCATAATACGAGTGTAGCCGCCTTGGCGATCTTGGTAACGTGAAGCGATATCGCTAAATAATTTTTGAATCGCATCTTGACCTGTTTCTGTATTTGCTACCTCTTTACGGATAAACGCAGCCGCTTGGCGACGAGCATGTAAGTCACCACGTTTTCCTAGAGTAATCATTTTTTCTACTACAGCACGCAATTCTTTTGCGCGAGCTTCTGTCGTTTCGATACGCTCATTAATAATTAAATCCGTAGCTAAGTCGCGAAGTAACGCTTTACGTTGAGCGCTTGTACGTCCTAATTTTCTGTATGACATGAGATGTCCCTCCTTTTTAATGACTTGTAACATGAAAATGCCTAGTTAATCAAACGTTAACTAGTCATCTTTGCGTAACCCTAAACCTAACTCTTCAAGTTTTGCTTTAACTTCTTCAAGAGATTTCCGTCCTAGGTTACGCACTTTCATCATATCTTCTTCCGTTTTTTGTGCAAGCTCTTGAACGGTATTAATACCAGCACGTTTTAAGCAGTTATAAGAACGCACGGAAAGATCGAGTTCTTCAATCGTCATTTCAAGCACTTTTTCTTTTTGGTCTTCTTCTTTTTCAACCATAATTTCCGCATTTTGTGCTTCATCTGTAAGACCAACGAAGATATTTAGATGTTCTGTTAAAATTTTCGCGCCAAGAGCAACTGCTTCTTTCGGACCAATGCTTCCGTCTGTCCATACATCAAGCGTTAACTTATCATAATTCGTCACTTGACCGACACGCGTATTTTCCACTTGATAAGCAACGCGTGATACAGGTGTATAAATCGAATCGATAGGGATAACACCTATTGGCTGATCCTCGCGTTTATTGGCCTCAGCTGGAGTATACCCACGTCCACGCTTCGCTGTCATCCTCATACGAAGATGACCACCTTCAGCTAACGTGGCAATGTGAAGGTCCGGATTCAATATTTCAACATCGCTGTCGTGAGTAATATCAGCAGCCGTGACAACTCCTTCACCCTGTACATCAATTTCAAGCGTCTTTTCTTCGTCAGAGTAAATTTTTAACGCAAGCTTTTTTATGTTTAAAATAATTGCTGTCACATCTTCTACGACGCCTTCAATTGTTGAGAACTCATGCAGTACACCATCTATTTGAATAGATGTCACAGCGGCACCAGGGAGTGAGGATAATAGGATACGACGTAAGGAGTTACCCAAAGTTGTACCATATCCACGCTCAAGTGGTTCAACGACGAATTTGCCATATTTGGCATCTTCGCTGATTTCAACCGTCTCGATTTTTGGCTTTTCGATTTCGATCATGATATATACCCTCCTTCAAAACGTCGAAACCCCGACCAAACGATACACGCCTAATCGAAATTCCCCCATGAATCAGTTCCCGAATGTGCGCATTAGCTGAGTAAAATTTCTCTGCTATAAAATGATATCATATCCCATTATTGACAAGGATATAAAATCTATACAGAGAAATTAAACACGGCGACGTTTTGGCGGACGGCATCCATTATGTGGAACAGGAGTAACATCTTTAATCGCTGTAATCTCTAATCCAGCAGCTTGAAGTGCACGGATAGCAGCCTCACGACCAGCGCCAGGACCTTTTACGTTTACTTCAACAGTTTTCATGCCATGCTCCATTGAAGCTTTTGCAGCTGCTTCTGCAGCCATTTGCGCAGCGAATGGAGTAGATTTACGAGAACCTTTGAAACCCAATGCACCAGCACTTGACCAAGCGATTGCGTTGCCATGAACATCAGTAATTGTTACGATTGTATTGTTAAATGTAGAACGAATATGAGCAATACCGGATTCAATATTTTTTTTCACACGACGTTTACGTGTATTTGTTTTACGTGCCATTCGTTGAATTACCTCCTTTGCTTAATTATTTTTTCTTGTTCGCTACCGTACGGCGTGGACCTTTACGTGTACGAGCATTGTTTTTCGTATTTTGACCGCGAACTGGTAAGCCACGACGATGACGAAGACCACGATAGCAGCCGATTTCCATTAAGCGTTTAATGTTTAAAGATACTTCGCGACGAAGATCTCCTTCCACTTTTAGACGATCAACGATTTCACGAATTTTTCCTAATTCTTCTTCTGTTAAATCACGAACGCGAGTGTCTTCAGAAACACCTGCTTCTGCTAGAATTTTTTGTGCAGTTGATTTACCGATACCATAAATGTATGTTAAAGAGATAACTACGCGTTTATCACGAGGAATATCTACACCTGCAATACGTGCCATATTATATACACCTCCTTAAAAA
This sequence comes from Anoxybacillaceae bacterium, assembly GCA_041920415.1. Classification (GTDB taxonomy): domain Bacteria; phylum Bacillota; class Bacilli; order Bacillales; family Anoxybacillaceae; genus JBHGYD01. Next base: position 45,396 of record JBHGYD010000043.1, on the reverse strand, counting down.
TTACCCTTGTTTTTGTTTATGTTTTGGATTTTCGCAAATAACCATGACTTTTCCTCTTCTACGAATGACTTTGCATTTTTCGCAGATTGGTTTAACTGATGGTCTGACTTTCATGTTCTTACCTCCTTGTTAGTGCGGAGTACTCATTATTTATAGCGATACGTAATTCTACCGCGAGTTAAATCGTATGGAGATAATTCTACCGTAACTTTATCTCCAGGTAAAATACGAATGAAATGCATGCGAATTTTACCAGAAACGTGTGCTAAAACCGTATGACCATTTTCAAGTTCAACCCTAAACATTGCATTCGGTAAAGTTTCAACAACTGTACCTTCCACTTCAATTACATCGTCCTTCGCCATGGATCGGCTCTCCCTTCTTCGAATCAGTAACATATTCATTGGCAAACTTCGTTAATGCATAACGTAATTTGCCGTTTGTCACACGACCAGTTTCAATAATGCTGTTTTGGACTTCCAAGGAAATGTAGTCAAGCAACTGAATGTGCTGTACATTTTTCCGCTTTGGAAAATCAAATTTCCGCCTACTTCCATCGGCAAGTAGAACAAATCGTTCATCAACTATTCCAACAACGACAGCATATTGCCCTGCTTCACGACCATGTGTGATTAACACAATTTGTCCGACTTGACATGGTGAGCAATTTTTCAATCATCTCACCTTCGATTAGAGGGTAGTTAAAATTTCATAGCCGGTCTCTGTAATGGCGATTGTATGCTCGAAATGAGCACACATTTTTCCGTCTACTGTCACAACTGTCCAATCATCTTCAAGTGTTCTTACATAACGACTTCCCGCATTCACCATCGGTTCAATGCATAAAACCATTCCTGGTTTTAATCTTGGTCCTTTATTCGGTGGACCATAATGTGGAATTTGCGGGTCTTCATGTAAGTTTTGACCAATTCCATGTCCAACATACTCACGAACGATCGAAAAGTTATACGATTCCACGTATGTTTGAATCGCATGAGAGATATTAGATAAGCGAGCACCAGGTTTTGCTTCCTGTAGCCCTTTATATAACGATTGTTCCGTTACCTCAAGAAGTTTTTTTGTTTCCTCGGCAATTTCACCGACAGGATACGTCCAAGCTGAATCTGCGTGATATCCATTATATTGAGCACCAATATCAATACTAATGATATCGCCTTCCTTCAAAACTCGGTTACTAGGGATGCCGTGAACAAGTTCTTCATTAACAGAAGCACAAATGCTTCCCGGAAACCCATTGTATCCTTTAAAGGAAGGAATTGCTCCATATTGACGAATCACAGTTTCAGCAATATGATCTAGTTCTTTTGTTGTAATCCCGGGCTTTACATATTTCTTTAACTCTTGGTGAGTCAAAGCAACGATTCGCCCAGCTTCACGCATGATTTCAATTTCACGCGGGGTTTTACAAATAATCATTATTGTAGGCCCCCAAGCAGTTCACAAATATCCGCAAATACTTTATCGATTTCTTGTTGCCCATTAATATTACGTAAATAACCTTTTGCTCCGTAAAAATCAAGCAATGGTTTCGTTTGTTTTACATTCACTTCAAGGCGATTTGCAACTGTTTCTTCATTGTCATCCGCGCGTTGATAAAGTTCACCGCCGCACTTATCGCAAACGCCCGGTTGAGCAGGCGGATTAAACACTAAATGATATGTGGCACCGCAATCTTTACAAATACGTCTTCCTGTTAAACGCTCCATTAAAATCCCTCTATCTACTTCAATATTAATGACATAGTCGATAGAGCGATTCAATTCAGCCAGAATGTTTTCCAACGCTTCCGCTTGAGCTACTGTTCGTGGGAACCCATCAAGCAAAAATCCTTTTTGACAATCGTCTTTGCTTAAGCGTTCACGAACGATTCCGATCGTTACTTCGTCTGGTACAAGATCTCCGCGGTCCATATACGCCTTAGCTTGTAATCCTAATGCTGTTCCTTCTTTAATGGCCGCGCGGAACATGTCACCAGTCGAAATATGAGGAATCCCATATTTCTTAACAATTTTTTCTGCTTGAGTGCCTTTTCCAGCACCCGGCAACCCCATTAAAACTAAATTCATCATAGTTCCCCCTCAGCTCTATGTGAGGTAGAGGGAATCTACTTCCCCAAACCTCTTACTTAATGAAACCTTTGTAATGCCGTTTTACTAATTGACTTTCAAGCTGTTTCATTGTCTCAAGTGCAACACCGACAACGATAAGCAAGCTTGTTCCACCAATTCGAGCGGAAGGCGGCAAATTAGCAAACTTGACAAAGAAAACAGGAAGAACAGCGATTACTGCTAAGAATATTGAACCGACGAATGTAAGGCGATAAAGAACTTTCGTTACGTACTCTTGTGTGTTTCTTCCTGGACGTATGCCTGGAATATAACCACCTTGTTTTTTTAAGTTCTCTGCCATTTGTTCCGGATTAACTTGAACAAAGGCATAGAAATACGTAAAGGCAATAATGAGTGCCACGTATATAATCATACCAACTGGTTGTGTATAATCAAACGTTTTCTTAATCCACAATGTTACATCATTCGAGCCGAAAAACGATGCAATCGTCGGTGGAGCGATAATAAACGAAACAGCAAAAATAACAGGAATAACCCCTGCCGGATTCACTTTTAACGGTAAATGAGTAGAGTGACCTCCTACTGGACTACGTCCCTCTAACCGTTTGGCATACTGAATCGGAATTTTGCGAAATGCTTGTTGGATATAGATAACTCCAACAATCACCACAATAACTGCTAAGGCGATAAGAAGTACCGTTACAATTCTTAAAAATAACTGATCGCCTGCATCTTCGAACTGTTGAGCGTAAATTTGGTTAAGGGTTGACGGAATACCAGAAACAATACCAGCAAAAATAATGATGGAAATTCCGTTCCCAACACCTTTAGCTGTAATTTGTTCCCCTAACCACATTAAAAATGAAGTTCCCGCCGTTAATACCGTAGCAATGAGTAAGTATGTCGATACTCCAGGGTTTTTAATTAATACCCCGCCTGTAAGGTTATTAAAACCATAAGACATACCAAACGCTTGAATGAAACCAAGCACGACTGTAAAATAGCGGGTAAACTGAGCTAATTTACGCCGTCCAACTTCTCCTTGTTTGGACCATTCTGTAAATTTAGGAACAACATCCATCTGTAACAATTGTACGATGATGGATGCTGTAATGTAAGGCATAATCCCCATGGCAAAAATGGAGAATTTTTTTAAAGCCCCTCCTCCAAATGTATTGAGAACGCCAAACACGTTTAGTTGGTCTTGTGCTTTTAGAACATCAGCGTTCACATTCGGCACTGGAATGAACGTTCCAATGCGAAAAACAATAAGCATAAGGAGGGTGAAAATAATTTTCTTTCTTATATCACCCACGCGCATAAAATTGGAGATTGTCCGAAACATTAAATCACCTCAGTTTTACCGCCAGCAGCTTCAATTGCTTCTTTTGCAGCAGAGGAGAATTTATGTGCTTTTACTGTTAATTTTTTCTCGATTTGACCGTTACCTAAAATCTTCACGCCAGCTTTTAGCTTGCTTACAACGCCAGTTTCAAGTAAAAGTTCAGGCGTTACTTCTGTACCATCTTCAAAACGGTTTAGCGCATCAAGGTTCACGATCGCATACTCTTTACGATTAATATTCGTAAAGCCGCGTTTTGGAAGACGACGGAATAAAGGAGTTTGACCGCCTTCAAAACCGATTCTTACACCGCCACCTGAACGAGCGTTTTGACCTTTATGACCTCTACCAGACGTTTTACCGTTACCAGAACCGATACCACGACCCACACGGTTACGTTCTTTGCGGGAACCTGGTGCTGGTTGTAATTCATGAAGTTTCATCGCGAGGCACCTCCTTATGTTCATTATTGTTCTAATTCTTGAACTTTCACAAGATGAGCAACTTTATTAATCATTCCACGAATCGCTGGGTTATCGTTATGAACAACTGTTTGATGCAATTTTCGCAATCCTAGTGTTTTAACTGTTACGCGTTGATCTTCAGGACGACCAATCACGCTACGAGTGAGGGTAATCGCTAATTTTTTTGCCATTGTATTTCCCTCCTTATCCTAACAGTTCCTCAACTGTTTTACCGCGCAATTTTGCTACGTCTTCTGCACGTTTTAATTGTTTTAAACCATCAATTGTCGCACGTACCATGTTAATTGGTGTATTAGAACCAATGGATTTTGATAAAATATCGCTAATACCTGCTAACTCTAATACTGCACGCGCAGGACCACCAGCGATAACTCCCGTACCTTCGGAAGCTGGTTTTAAGATGATTTCACCTGCACCGAAGTGACCAACGACTTCGTGAGGAATTGTTGTACCGACGATCGGTACAGTAATTAAGTTTTTCTTAGCATCTTCAATTGCTTTGCGAATAGCATCTGGAACCTCTTGAGCCTTTCCTGTTCCAAAACCAACATGGCCGTTCTTGTCACCAACAACAACTAAAGCAGCGAAACGGAATCGGCGTCCACCTTTTACTACTTTTGCTACGCGGTTAACGGCAACAACGCGTTCTTCAAGTTCAAGTTTGTTTGGATCAATGCGACGCATCTCTGTCCCTCCTTTATAATTAGAATTCTAAACCAGCTTCACGAGCAGCGTCAGCAAGTGCTTTTACACGTCCATGATATAAATATCCACCGCGGTCAAACACTACGCTTTTAATTCCTTTTTCTAATGCGCGCTTTGCAACTAATTCGCCCACTTTTTGAGCTGCTTCCACATTCCCAGTTGATTCTAAGTTGAATTCTTTATCTAGTGTAGAAGCACTAACAAGCGTTACTGCTTTTACATCATCAATAATTTGTGCGTAAATGTGTTTATTAGAACGGAACACATTTAAACGCGGACGCTCAGCAGTTCCAAACACTTTTCTACGAACACGTGCATGTCTTTTTTTACGAACTGCATTTTTATCAAGCTTAGTGATCATTTATGTCACTCCTTTCATTTACCTAAGCAGCATTATTTACCTGTTTTACCCTCTTTGCGACGTACAACTTCACCTTCGTAACGAATACCTTTACCTTTGTAAGGTTCTGGCGCACGTACCGCACGAATATTCGCGGCTAATTCACCAACGCGTTGTTTGTCCGCACCTTTAACAACGATTTTTGTTTGTGAAGGAACATCGATTTCAAGACCTTCTTCTGGTTCGATTTCAACAGGATGAGAGTAACCAACGCTAAGTACAAGCTTTTTACCTTGTTTAGACGCACGATAACCGACACCGACTAACTCAAGGCTTTTCTCGTATCCTTTTGAAACTCCCTCAACCATGTTTGCTAGTAAGCTACGAGTTGTACCGTGAAGGGCACGATGTTCTTTTTCGTCACTTGGACGAGAAACGGTTAAAACGTTATCTTCTACTTTGATTGTCATATCAGGATGGAAAGTGCGAGTAAGTTCGCCTTTCGGTCCTTTTACTGTAACGGTGTTGCCGTTTACTGTTACTGTTACACCAGCTGGAATTTCAATTGGTTTTTTACCAACACGTGACATACATGACACCTCCATTCTTAACAAGACTAATTACCAAATGTATGCTAAAACTTCGCCGCCAGTTCCTTTTTGACGCGCTTCTTTATCCGTTAAAATACCTTGAGATGTAGAAAGAATTGCAATACCTAAACCGTTAAGTACACGAGGTACTTCATTTGCTTTTGCATAAACGCGCAAACCAGGTTTGCTAATACGTTTTAGACCAGTAATTACACGTTCATTATTTGGACCGTATTTTAAGAAAATACGGAGGATACCTTGTTTGTTGTCTTCAATGTATTCTACATCACGAATGAAACCTTCACGTTTTAAAATTTCTGCGATTTCTCTTTTCATTTTAGAAGCAGGAACTTCAAGTTTCTCGTGACGTACCATATTCGCATTACGAATGCGAGTAAGCATATCTGCAATTGGATCTGTCATCACCATTATTTTTTACCTCCTTCCCAATTCACGGGTTGATTACCAACTTGCTTTTTTCACACCAGGAATTTGACCTTTGTATGCTAATTCACGGAAACAAATACGGCAAAGTTTAAATTTGCGATACACAGAATGTGGACGTCCGCAACGCTCGCAACGAGTGTACGCTTGTACTTTAAACTTTGGCGCGCGTTTTTGTTTCGCGATCATTGATTTTTTAGCCACGTTTTCGCCTCCCTCTTTTTACGAATGGGATTCATTATTTTTGGAACGGCATACCAAGTAACGTTAATAACTCACGAGCTTCTTCGTCAGTTTTTGCTGTTGTAACGATTACGATATCCATACCGCGCACTTTGTTTACTTTATCGTAATCAATTTCAGGGAAAATTAATTGTTCTTTAATACCTAATGTATAGTTACCGCGTCCATCGAATGATTTTTTAGACACGCCACGGAAGTCACGAACGCGTGGAAGAGATACAGAAATTAATTTATCTAAAAACTCATACATGCGCTCTCCGCGTAATGTTACTTTCGCCCCGATTGGCATACCTTCACGAAGACGGAAGCCAGCGATTGATTTTTTCGCGCGAGTAACAACTGGCTTTTGACCAGAAATTAATGCTAATTCTTCAACAGCACTATCTAATGCTTTCGCGTTTTGTACAGCATCACCAACACCCATGTTGATGACGATTTTTTCGATTTTTGGAATTTGCATAACAGATTTATAGTTAAACTTGCTCATAAGAGCAGGAGTAACTTCTTTTAAATATTTTTCTTTTAGGCGGTTCATGTAAGTACCTCCTTTCTCACATCACGATTATTTATCTAAAATTTCACCAGATTTTTTCGCGTAACGTACTTTTTTACCATCTACGATTTTATATCCTACGCGAGTTGGAGTTCCTGTTTTAGGATCTAAAGGCATTACGTTTGATACATGAATCGGTGCCTCTTTGCTAATAATACCGCCTTGTGGATTTGCTTGAGATGGTTTCGCGTGTTTTTTAACGATGTTTACACCTTCTACAAGCACTCGGTTTTTCTTAGGAAACGCTGCAAGAACAACGCCTTGTTTTCCTTTGTCTTTACCAGAGATTACTTGTACTTTGTCACCTTTTTTTACATGCATGTGAATCGCACCTCCCTTAAAAGGCTTTCCTTTTCATTAAATAACTTCTGGAGCTAGAGAAACGATTTTCATAAAGTCTTTGTCACGTAATTCACGCGCAACTGGTCCGAAAATACGAGTTCCGCGTGGGCTTTTATCCTCACGAATGATGACGCATGCGTTCTCGTCAAAGCGAATGTAAGAGCCATCTGTACGACGCACGCCGCGTTTTGTGCGGACAACGACCGCTTTTACGACTTGACCTTTTTTAACAACGCCACCTGGTGTTGCTTCTTTAACTGTCGCCACAACAACGTCACCGATGTTTGCATAACGACGACCAGAACCACCCAACACTTTAATGACAAGCACTTCGCGTGCACCAGAGTTATCAGCAACTTTCATACGAGATTCTTGTTGAATCATTTACGAGACCTCCTTTCGGAATTGTATAACCGATCCGAACATTATCATTACACAATAACTGCTTTTTCAACAACTTCTACTAAACGGAAGCGTTTTGTTGCAGAAAGTGGACGAGTTTCCATGATTTTAACGATATCGCCGACTTTCGCTACATTATTTTCATCATGAGCTTTATATTTTTTAGAGTATTTTACACGCTTTCCGTAAAGCGGGTGTTTTTTATAAGTTTCCACAAGAACCGTAATCGTTTTGTCCATTTTATCAGACACAACACGGCCAACGTATACTTTGCGTTGATTGCGTTCACTCATTTCGCGAACCTCCTCTCAAGCGTTTATTTATTAGCAGCGATCTCTCTTTCACGAATAATCGTTTTCATACGAGCGATAGCTTTGCGTACTTCACGAATGCGCGCTGTATTTTCTAATTGACCTGTCGCTAATTGGAAGCGAAGGTTAAATAGCTCTTCTTTTAGCGATTTGATTTTTTGTTCAATTTCGGCAGTGGTAAGGTCACGGATTTCTTTAGCTTTCATTAGATTCACCACCAATTTCTTCACGTTTTACGAACTTACATTTAATCGGAAGTTTATGAGAAGCAAGACGTAATGCTTCACGTGCTACTTCTTCAGAAACGCCTGCTACTTCAAACATTACTTTACCTGGTTTTACAACTGCTACCCAACCTTCAGGAGCACCTTTACCAGAACCCATGCGCACTTCTAAAGGTTTTGCTGTATAAGGTTTTGAAGGGAAAATTTTAATCCAGACTTTACCGCCACGTCTCATATAACGAGTCATCGCACGACGAGCAGCTTCGATTTGACGGTTTGTAATCCAAGCAGATTCTAACGCTTGTAAACCGTATTCACCAAAATGTACCTCTGTGCCACCTTTTGCGCGACCTTTCATACGCCCACGATGTTCACGACGGAATTTTACGCGTTTTGGCATTAACATGATTAATTTCCTCCTTCCTCAGTTTTCTTTTTAGTAGGAAGGACCTCTCCACGATAAATCCATACTTTCACACCGATTTTTCCATAAGTTGTATCTGCTTCTGCTGTTGCGTAATCGATGTCAGCGCGAAGAGTGTGGAGTGGTACTGTTCCTTCACTATAATGTTCAGAACGAGCAATATCCGCACCGCCTAAGCGACCAGATACCATTGTTTTAATTCCTTTTGCGCCCGCACGCATAGCACGTTGAATTGCTTGTTTTTGTGCACGGCGGAATGAAACGCGATTTTCAATTTGACGAGCAATATTTTCTGCTACTAATTTCGCGTCTAAATCTGGTTTTTTAATTTCAAGAATATTGATATGAACACGTTTACCAGTTAATTGGTTAAGAGCTTTACGAAGCGCTTCTACTTCCGTACCACCCTTACCGATAACCATACCAGGTTTCGCAGTGTGGATCGTGATGTTTACACGGTTCGCCGCACGTTCAATTTCAACTTTAGAAACAGCAGCATCGCTTAAACGTTTCGTAATATACTCACGAATTTTTAGGTCTTCATGTAAAAGGTCCGCATAATCTTTCTCAGCGTACCATCTTGATTCCCAATCACGGATAATACCGATACGAAGACCGACTGGATTCACCTTTTGACCCACTGATTATCCCTCCTTCTTTTCTGAAACAACGATCGTAATATGACTCGTACGTTTGTTAATCGCGCTTGCACGACCCATCGCACGAGGACGGAAACGTTTTAACGTTGGACCCTCATCCACATATGCTTCTGTAATGACTAATTTATTAACGTCCATATCGTAGTTATGTTCTGCATTCGCTACCGCAGATTTTAATACTTTCTCAATGATTGGAGAAGCAGCTTTTGGAGTATGACGAAGAATCGCTACTGCTTCACCTACTTGCTTTCCTCGAATTAAATCAATCACTAAACGAGCTTTACGAGGAGCAATACGAACTGTTCTTGCAACAGCTTTAGCTTGCATGAATAAGCCTCCTCTCATTAACGTTTTGTTTTCTTATCGTCGCCAGCATGGCCTTTAAATGTACGTGTTGGCGCGAATTCACCGAGCTTATGTCCTACCATATCCTCTGTAATGTATACAGGTACATGTTTACGACCATCGTATACAGCGATTGTATGACCAATAAATTGTGGGAAAATTGTTGAACGACGAGACCAAGTTTTAATCACTTGTTTTTGTCCTGTTTCATTTAATTTTTCAATTTTTTTCATTAAATGATCATCACAGAAAGGACCTTTTTTTAAGCTGCGACCCATAAATGAACCTCCCTTCGTGATTGTTCTACGGTTCTTAAGAACCGTAGTTCAACCCCGTTATTTTTTACGACGACGTACGATAAATTTATCAGATTTATTTTTCTTCTTACGAGTTTTGAAGCCAAGAGTTGGTTTACCCCATGGAGTCATTGGTGATTTACGTCCGATAGGTGCTTTACCTTCACCACCACCATGTGGGTGATCAACAGGGTTCATAACAGAACCACGAACTGTTGGACGAATACCTAACCAACGAGCACGTCCAGCTTTACCAATGTTGACAAGCTCATGTTGTTCGTTTCCTACTTGACCGATTGTTGCGCGGCAAGTTCCTAAAATCATACGAACTTCGCCAGAAGCTAAACGAACAAGTACGTATTTTCCTTCTTTACCAAGTACTTGTGCAGATGTACCAGCAGAACGAACTAATTGTCCACCTTTTCCTGGTTTTAATTCAATGTTGTGAATTAATGTACCAACAGGAATGTTTGCAAGTGGTAATGCGTTACCCACTTTAATATCAGCATCTGGACCAGACATGATTTCCATGCCTACTTCTAAGTTTTTAGGAGCGATGATGTAACGTTTTTCACCATCTAAGTAATGAATTAACGCGATGTTTGCTGAACGGTTTGGATCGTATTCAATTGTGGCAACGCGTCCTGGAATGCCATCTTTATCACGCTTAAAGTCAATAATACGATATTGACGTTTATGACCGCCACCTTGGTGACGAACTGTCAATTTACCTTGGTTGTTGCGACCGCCTTTTTTCTTTAAAGGCGCAAGTAATGATTTTTCCGGCTTGTCAGTTGTGATTTCTGAGAAATCAAGAACCGTCATGCCACGACGACCATTAGAGGTTGGTTTATATTTTTTAATCGCCATGTCGGTTTCCCTCCTTCACTTTTAAACTTATACTTCGAATAATTCGATCGCTTTGCTGTCTGGTGTTAAAGTAACGATCGCTTTACGACGACGATTTGTAAGTCCGCTGTAACGACCTACACGTTTAAATTTACCTTTATAGTTCATGATGTTCACTTTCGCTACTTTTACGCCAAAAATCGCTTCAATAGCGTCTTTTACTTCTGTTTTGTTCGCTTTCACGTCAACTTCAAATGTATATTTTTTTTGAGCTGTTAAGTTCATTGAGTTTTCAGTGATAACGGGGCGCTTAATAATATCGCGAGGATCTTTCATTATGCAAGCACCTCCTCTACTTTTTCCACGGCAGCTTTTGTAATCACAAGTTTGTCGTGGTTTAGAACATCAAGAACGTTAATTCCATTTGCAGTAACAACCGTTACTCCTGGAATGTTGCGTGCAGATAATGTAATATTTTCATTGACATCAGCTGTCACGATTAACGCCTTGCGATCAACAGAAAGGTTGTTTAAAATCTTCACCATTTCTTTTGTTTTTGGTGCTTCAAGAGTTAAATTATCTAATACAACAATGTTGTTTTCAAGAACTTTTGAAGATAAAGCTGATTTAATAGCTAAACGACGAACTTTTTTCGGTAATTTATAGCTGTAGCTGCGTGGAACCGGACCGAATACAGTACCACCACCGCGCCATTGTGGAGCACGAATAGAACCTTGACGAGCGCGTCCAGTACCTTTTTGACGCCATGGTTTACGGCCACCGCCGCTTACTTCAGCACGATTTTTTGTTTTATGCGTTCCTTGACGTAAAGAAGCGCGTTGCATAATCACTGCTTCAAATAATACGTGTTTATTTGGCTCAATACCAAATACGGAATCGCTTAATTCGATTTCTCCAACAGTTGCTCCGTTTTGGTTATACAATGCTACTTTTGGCATTGGATAATTCCTCCTTTCTTAAAAAGTTATTTCACTTTCGCTTTAACCGCACTTTTAATGATGACTAGTCCTTTTTTCGGACCAGGTACGTTACCTTTTACAAGAAGCAAGTTGCGTTCTGGATCCACTTTTACAATCGTTAAATTTTGAACCGTTACACGTTCGCCACCCATGCGACCAGGTAATTCTTTAGATTTAAATACACGGTTTGGCGCAATAGGACCCATTGAACCAGGACGACGATGGTAACGAGAACCGTGAGCCATAGGTCCACGAGATTGTCCATGACGTTTGATTGCACCTTGGAATCCTTTACCTTTTGAAATTCCTGTTACATCTACAATATCGCCTTCAGCGAAAATATCAACTTTGACTTCCTGACCAACTTCGTATTCCGCAACATTTGCACCGCGGATTTCACGGATGAAGCGCTTAGGTGCAGTATTCGCTTTCGCTGCGTGTCCTTTTTCCGGTTTGTTTGCTAATTTTTCACGCTTATCCTTAAAGCCTAATTGAATTGCTTCGTAACCGTCGTTTTCAATTGTTTTCTTTTGAAGAACGACGTTTGGAGTCGCTTCAATTACCGTTACAGGAATTAAATCGCCATTTTCCGCGAATACTTGCGTCATACCGATTTTTCTACCTAAGATTCCTTTGGTCATTCGTCACACCTCCTATAAATTCATTTTTACAATTAAAGCTTGATTTCAATATCGACACCAGATGGTAAGTCAAGACGCATTAATGAATCCACTGTTTGTGGAGTTGGGTTTACGATATCGATTAAACGTTTATGTGTACGCATTTCGAATTGTTCACGTGAATCTTTGTACTTGTGAACAGCGCGTAAAATCGTATAAACAGTTCTTTCAGTTGGTAATGGGATCGGTCCAGATACTTTTGCACCTGAACGTTTTGCTGTTTCTACGATTTTTTCAGCAGATTGATCAAGGATTCGATGATCGTAAGCTTTTAAACGGATACGAATTTTTTCTTTTGCCATTATTTTCCCTCCTTCTTCGCCTATTTTGAAAATAGACATTCTCCGTGGAAATTTCCTCACACTCGCCATGGCAAAGCGGCCGGGTGTGTCAGCAACCTTCCACTTCATCGCAGTCAAAGACCAACATTAGATATTATACAGATATCGATACTAAATTGCAAGTAAAATCTCGTTTACTTACACACTTCTTTTATTATACATGTTGCCATATCCCATTTCAACTTATCTTGTAATTGTTTGAATTTTACTTCATATATAAAAAACAGGTTTGCCTGGGGCAAACCTGTTTTCGTTTAGCTATCAATTACTCGATGATAGTAGATACAGAACCAGCACCTACTGTACGTCCGCCTTCACGGATAGAGAATTTTGTACCTTCTTCAATCGCGATTGGAGCGATTAATTCTACTGTCATTTCAACGTTGTCGCCAGGCATTACCATCTCTACGCCTTCTGGAAGAGTGATGATACCTGTTACGTCTGTTGTACGGAAGTAGAATTGTGGACGGTAGTTAGAGAAGAATGGAGTATGACGTCCACCTTCTTCTTTAGATAATACGTAAACTTGCGCTTTGAATTTAGTGTGTGGAGTGATTGTACCTGGTTTTGCAAGTACTTGACCACGTTGTACTTCGTCACGAGATACACCACGAAGAAGCGCACCGATGTTGTCACCAGCTTCAGCTTGGTCAAGAAGTTTGCGGAACATTTCTACACCAGTAACTGTTGTAGATTTTGGTTCCTCAGAAAGACCGATGATTTCTACAGCGTCACCAACTTTTAAGATACCGCGCTCAACGCGACCAGTTGCAACTGTACCACGACCAGTGATTGAGAATACGTCCTCAACTGGCATCATGAATGGTTTGTCAACTTCACGTTGTGGAGTTGGGATGTATTCATCAACAGCGTTCATAAGCTCGATGATTTTTGCTTCCCATTCAGCGTCGCCTTCAAGAGCTTTTAATGCAGAACCTTTGATAACTGGAATTTCATCTCCAGGGAAGTCGTATTCAGATAATAAGTCACGTACTTCCATTTCAACAAGCTCTAGTAATTCTTCGTCGTCTACCATATCGCATTTGTTTAAGAATACTACGATGTATGGTACACCTACTTGACGAGATAGAAGGATGTGCTCACGAGTTTGTGGCATTGGACCATCAGCAGCAGATACTACAAGGATCGCGCCGTCCATTTGCGCAGCACCAGTGATCATGTTTTTCACGTAGTCTGCGTGACCTGGGCAGTCAACGTGTGCATAGTGACGGTTGTCAGTTTCATACTCAACGTGTGCAGTTGAGATTGTGATACCACGCTCACGCTCTTCTGGAGCAGCGTCGATTTGGTCGTAAGCACGAGCTTCTGCTTTACCTTGTTTTGCAAGAACTGTTGTAATCGCAGCTGTTAAAGTTGTTTTACCATGGTCAACGTGGCCAATTGTACCAATGTTAACGTGTGGTTTAGTGCGTTCGAATTTCGCTTTAGCCATTAGAAATATCCTCCTTAATGTAAAAATTTAAAAATTTATAAGTTATAGGATGCCTGGGAGTAAATACATAACATATTCACTCCCAAGTCTTACATAAGTATTTATACTTGAACTATGCCTAGAAATCAATTATTCACCTTTATTTTTTTTGATGATTTCATCGGCAATGTTCTTAGGAACTTCTTCATAGTGGTCGAATACCATTGAGAATGTTCCACGACCTTGAGTGTTAGAACGTAAAGAAGTTGCGTATCCGAACATTTCAGATAGCGGAACCATCGCGCGAACGACTTGTGCGTTACCGCGAGCTTCCATACCTTCTACACGTCCGCGACGAGAAGTGATGTCACCCATAATATCTCCAAGATATTCTTCAGGGATGACTACTTCTACTTTCATAATTGGCTCAAGTAATACAGGATCACATTTTGCTGCTGCATTTTTCAATGCAAGAGATGCAGCAATTTTGAACGCCATTTCACTTGAGTCAACATCATGGTAAGAACCATCGAATAGTTTTGCTTTAATATCTACAACTGGATATCCAGCAAGAACCCCATTTTGCATTGCATCTTCAAGACCTGCTTGAATCGCTGGGATGTATTCTCTTGGAACTACCCCACCAACGATCGCGTTTTCGAATTCGAATCCTTTACCTTCTTCATTTGGAGAGAATTCGATCCAAACGTGACCGTATTGACCGCGACCACCAGATTGACGCACAAATTTACCTTCAACTTGTGCAGATTTGCGGAACGTTTCGCGGTACGCTACTTGTGGAGCACCAACATTTGCTTCAACCTTGAATTCACGACGCATACGGTCTACGATGATATCAAGGTGAAGCTCACCCATACCCGCGATGATTGTTTGACCAGTTTCTTGGTCTGTCCATGCACGGAATGTTGGGTCTTCTTCTTGAAGTTTTTGTAAAGCTGTACTCATTTTATCTTGGTCAGCTTTTGATTTTGGCTCAATCGCAACGGAAATAACTGGCTCTGGGAATTGCATAGACTCTAGAATAACAGGATTCTTTTCATCACACAAAGTATCGCCAGTTGTTGTATCCTTCAAACCTACAGCTGCAGCGATGTCACCTGCGTACACGTGAGAAATCTCTTCGCGGTGATTTGCATGCATTTGTAGGATACGACCGATCCGCTCACGTTTACGTTTTGTTGAGTTCAATACGTATGAACCAGAATCTAATGTACCTGAATACACACGGAAGAACGTTAACTTACCAACGTAAGGGTCTGTCATAATTTTGAAAGCTAACGCTGCAAATGGTGCATCATCGCGAGATTCACGAACTACTTCTTCTTCTGTATCTGGAACAACACCTTTAATAGGTGGAATATCAACAGGAGAAGGTAAGTAGTCGATGACACCGTCAAGCATTAATTGAACACCTTTGTTTTTAAACGCAGAACCACAGAATACAGGGAAGAATTCAACGCTAACAGTTGCTTTTCGAATAGCTGCTTTTAGTTCTTCAACTGTAATTTCTTCCCCTTCTAAATATTTCATCATTAATTCTTCATCAAGCTCTGCTACTGCTTCGATTAATTTTCCGCGATATTCTTCTACCATATCGCGATAATCTTCAGGAATTTCAATGCGCTCAATGTTTTTACCTAACTCATCATGATAGTGATATGCGCACATTTCAACAAGGTCAATAATGCCAGTGAATTGATCTTCAGCACCGATTGGTAACTGAACTGGGTGCGCATTCGCTTGTAAACGATCATGAAGTGTTTTTACAGAATATAGGAAATCAGCGCCGATCTTGTCCATTTTGTTAACGAATACGATACGTGGAACACCGTATGTAGTCGCTTGGCGCCATACTGTTTCTGTTTGCGGTTCTACCCCAGACTGTGCGTCAAGTACAGCTACCGCACCGTCTAGTACGCGTAAGGAACGTTCAACCTCTACTGTGAAGTCTACGTGTCCTGGTGTATCAATAATGTTAATGCGGTGACCTTTCCATTGCGCAGTTGTTGCTGCAGAAGTGATCGTAATACCACGTTCTTGCTCTTGCTCCATCCAGTCCATGGTAGCTGCGCCTTCGTGAACCTCACCGATTTTATGAACGCGCCCTGTATAGAAAAGGATACGTTCAGTCGTTGTTGTTTTACCGGCGTCAATATGCGCCATGATACCAATATTGCGAGTTTTTTCTAAGGAGAACTCTCTTGCCATTGTGGTTTTTTTCTCCTTCCTTTAAATAAGTATCGTGTTTGATAAAAAAATGTTATAAATATAGGAATATAGGTGAGTACACGAAAGGGTTAAAACCCCTATCGTCTTCACCTATTTCCTATTATACAAGAAAAAATGGATTAAATGGTCATTATAATAATTACCAACGATAGTGAGCAAATGCTTTGTTTGCTTCCGCCATTTTGTGTGTATCTTCGCGTTTTTTCACTGCTGCTCCTGTGTTGTTTGCAGCATCTAAAATTTCGTTGGCTAAACGCTCTTCCATTGTTTTTTCACCGCGAAGACGCGCATAGTTCACTAACCAACGAAGACCTAATGTTGTACGACGGTCTGGGCGCACTTCAACTGGAACTTGGTAGTTAGCACCACCAACACGACGAGCGCGTACTTCAAGAACTGGCATTACATTTTTTAATGCTTGCTCAAATACTTCCATTGGATCTTTGCCAGTGCGTTCACGAATGATGTCAAACGCAGTGTAAAGAATTTTTTGTGCTTTTCCTTTTTTACCATCAACCATAATTTTGTTGATAAGGCGTGTTACTAGTTTAGAATTATAAATCGGATCAGGTAATACATCTCTTTTAGCAACCGGACCTTTACGTGGCATAGTTTTTCCTCCTTTCAAGAAAAAAATCCTTTTTTTCAGTAAGTGTTATTATTTTTTAGCTGCTTTTGGTTTTTTCGCACCGTACTTAGAACGACCTTGCATACGGTTCGCTACGCCAGCAGTATCTAATGCACCACGAACGATATGATAGCGTACACCTGGTAAGTCTTTTACACGTCCACCGCGAATTAATACAACGCTGTGTTCTTGTAAGTTATGACCGATACCAGGAATGTAAGCTGTTACCTCGATACCGTTTGTTAAGCGTACACGAGCGTATTTACGAAGCGCTGAGTTTGGCTTCTTCGGTGTCATTGTACCTACACGTGTACATACGCCACGTTTTTGTGGAGAAGGAACGTTTGTTTGTATTTTTTTGAAGCTGTTGTACCCTTTATTTAATGCAGGGGATTTAGATTTTACAACTTTTTTCGTACGACCTTTACGTACTAACTGGTTAATTGTAGGCATAATAAATTTCCTCCCTTCACACATAAGTTCAAGCCCACACATCCAGGTGGCTCATAATTTATGCAAAAAACAAAGTTTTTGTAGTGAAACCCACAAAAACAGTTTTAACGAATAATTGCAACAGCAGCCGCTCCAACTTGGATTTTGCATGCTTTTCCAAGTTTTTTCATGGAATCTACTTTTGTAACAGGAATGTTTGCTTCTTTTGCTGCTTCCATGATTTTATCAATAATGAACGGATCAGCATCTTCAGCAATGATGACTTCCTGTACTTTTCCTTCTTTTAGAGCTCTTACTGTTTGCTTTGTTCCTACTACGAATTGTTGAGCCTGTAATACTTTTTCATAAGACATATAAAATATCCTCCAAAGTACCAGGTTTTTGGAACACCTTTATTACATTAACATTTTCTCAAGACGTTGTCAACTCTATTTATAAAAAGAATTTGTTACCGGCAAGCTTCCCTTGCCGGTAACTCGTTTCATTATTTATTTGATGTGACTACATTTTCATCAACATTTTTCTTGACAACAGGTTTAATTTTTCGGTAACGAGCCATTCCTGTTCCTGCAGGGACAAGTTTACCGATAATGACGTTTTCTTTTAGACCGAGCAACTCATCTCGTTTTCCTTTAATTGCTGCATCTGTTAGTACACGTGTTGTTTCTTGGAAGGACGCAGCGGATAAGAACGAGTCTGTCTCAAGCGATGCTTTTGTAATACCAAGCAGCACTGGTCGAGCTGTTGCTGGTCTTTTTCCTTCAAGCAATACTTTTGCGTTCGCATCCGTAAATTGATGGACATCAAGCAATGTGCCTGGTAGCACATCCGTATCGCCCGCGTCGATGACACGAACTTTACGAAGCATTTGACGAACCATTACTTCAATATGCTTGTCGCTAATTTCTACCCCTTGCATCCGGTATACTTTTTGTACTTCACGCAATAAGTATTCTTGAACAGCAGTAATATCTTTAACTTTAAGAAGTTCTTTCGGATCAATAGAACCTTCTGTCAACTCTTGACCACGTTCAACTTGTTGACCTTCTTGAACTTTTAGTCTCGCATTATATGGAGCTGTGTAGGTGCGTGTCTCTACTTCACCTTTCACAACGATTTCTTGTTGACGGTCACGAGTTTCATTAATCGAAATGACTACACCGTCAATTTCAGAAATAACAGCCTGACCTTTCGGATTGCGCGCTTCAAACAACTCTTGAACACGCGGCAAACCTTGTGTAATATCGTCTCCTGCTACCCCACCAGTGTGGAACGTACGCATCGTTAACTGTGTACCAGGTTCACCAATCGATTGCGCAGCGATAATACCGACCGCTTCACCGACTTCCACTTCGGCACCAGTAGCTAGATTGCGACCGTAGCATTTTTTACATACGCCATGGCGCGTATTACATGTAAATGCGGAACGAATCCACACTTTGTCAATACCTGCTTTAATAATGGCATTGGCAATATCTTCTGTAATCATTTCGTTTTCGCGAACGATTACTTCGCCTGTTTCTGGATGTTTCACCGTTTTTCTTGCGTAGCGACCGATTAAACGTTCTTCCAATTTCACGATCACTTCAGTTCCATCCGTCAACGCTCTTACAAGTATACCACGGTCCGTACCACAATCATCTTCACGAACGATGACATCTTGAGCAACGTCAACGAGACGTCTTGTGAGATAACCAGAGTCAGCAGTTTTAAGCGCCGTATCCGCAAGACCTTTACGCGCACCGTGCGTTGAAATAAAGTACTCTAATACCGTTAAACCTTCACGGAAGGACGATTTAATCGGCAATTCAATAATGCGTCCTGCTGGGTTCGCCATGAGACCACGCATACCCGCAAGCTGCGTAAAGTTCGATGCGTTACCGCGAGCACCAGAATCACTCATCATAAAGATTGGGTTGCGCTTATCTAATGATTCCATTAACTTGCTTTGAATTTTGTCTTTCGCAGCGCTCCAGATCGAGATGACACGCTCATAACGCTCGTCTTCAGTAATTAAACCACGTCTAAATTGCTTTAAGACCGTGTCTACTTTTGCTTGTGCTTCTTGTAAAATTTCTTGCTTTTCCGGCAATACAACGATATCAGCGACACCGATTGTGATACCGGCTTTTGTTGAATATTTGAAGCCGAGATCTTTCATGCGGTCAAGCATTTTGGATGTCTCTGTAATTTTGAAACGTTTAAATACTTCCGCAATGATATTTCCGAGAACTTTCTTTTTAAACGGAGGAACAAGTTCTCGCTTACGGATTTCCTCTTTCACATTGACACCTTTGTCAAGGAAATACTTGTCCGGTGTTCTTTCTTCAATATTTTCTTGTGTCGGTTCGTTAATATACGGAAATGACTTCGGTAAAATTTCATTGAAAATGAGCTTACCAACAGTTGTAATTAACAACTTGTTGTTTTGTTCTTCCGTAAATGTTTCATTCTTCAACGAACCTGCATGAACAGCAATTCGAGTGTGTAAATGTACATAACCATTATGATAAGCAAGCAAAGCTTCATCTGTA
Organism: Anoxybacillaceae bacterium; assembly: GCA_041920415.1. Taxonomy (GTDB): domain Bacteria; phylum Bacillota; class Bacilli; order Bacillales; family Anoxybacillaceae; genus JBHGYD01. The sequence continues at coordinate 25,454 of JBHGYD010000043.1, read as the reverse complement.
TCTTTGAATACCATTCCTTCTCCGATTGCACCTTCACGTTCCATTGTTAAATAGTAGTTTCCTAATACCATGTCTTGTGAAGGCGTAACAACCGGTTTTCCATCTTTAGGGTTCAAAATGTTTTGCGCAGCAAGCATGAGCAAACGAGCTTCTGCTTGTGCTTCTGCTGATAACGGAACGTGTACCGCCATTTGGTCGCCGTCGAAGTCAGCGTTATACGCTGTACATACGAGCGGATGCAAACGAATCGCACGACCTTCGACTAATGTAGGCTCAAACGCTTGAATTCCAAGTCTATGCAAAGTCGGAGCACGGTTTAAAAGCACCGGATGTTCTTTAATAACCGATTCTAATACATCCCATACTTCTGGATGTACACGCTCGATTTTCCGTTTAGCACTTTTTATATTATGGGCTAATCCTCTTTCGACAAGTTCTTTCATTACGAATGGCTTAAATAGTTCAAGCGCCATTTCTTTTGGTAAGCCACACTGATACATTTTTAAGTTCGGTCCGACAACAATAACGGAACGACCAGAGTAGTCAACACGCTTACCGAGCAAGTTTTGACGGAAACGACCTTGCTTACCTTTTAACATATGAGATAGCGATTTTAATGGACGGTTCCCTGGACCTGTCACAGGACGACCACGACGACCGTTATCAATTAACGCATCCACCGCTTCCTGAAGCATACGTTTCTCGTTTTGCACAATAATGCTTGGTGCACCGAGATCTAGTAGGCGCTTGAGACGATTATTACGGTTAATGACGCGACGATATAGGTCGTTTAAGTCAGATGTCGCAAAACGACCGCCATCCAATTGAACCATTGGACGTAATTCAGGTGGAATCACCGGAAGTACGTCTAAAACCATCCATGCTGGGTCGTTCCCAGAATTGCGGAACGCCTCTAGCACTTCAAGACGTTTAATCGCCCGAGTACGTCGTTGTCCTTGAGCAGTTTTTAATTCTTCTTTTAATGCTTCAACTTCTTTTTCAAGGTCAATATCTTGAAGAAGTTTTTTAATCGCTTCTGCTCCCATAGACGCTTGAAATGATTGACCGTATTTCTCACGATACGCACGATATTCCTTTTCAGAAAGGAGTTGTTTTTTCTCAAGTGGCGTATCGCCTGGGTCAGTCACTACGTACGAAGCGAAATAAATCACTTCTTCCAAAGCGCGCGGGGACATGTCTAAGACAAGTCCCATGCGGCTTGGAATTCCTTTAAAGTACCATATATGTGAAACAGGGGCAGCTAGTTCAATATGACCCATGCGTTCGCGGCGGACTTTTGCGCGAGTTACTTCCACACCGCAACGGTCACAAACAACACCTTTATAACGTACGCGCTTATATTTACCACAATGACATTCCCAGTCTTTCGTTGGGCCAAAAATACGCTCACAGAACAGCCCATCTTTTTCTGGTTTTAATGTACGATAGTTAATCGTTTCTGGTTTTTTTACTTCACCATATGACCAAGAACGAATTTTTTCTGGTGAAGCAAGTCCGATTTTCATATACTCAAAATTATTTACATCTAGCAAGGGGCCTACCTCCCTCTTCATTTCCAGGTTTTACCCTTATTGCCTCGTAATTTTATTATTCTTTTGTTACCGCATCTTTTTCTTCTATTTTTTCAGATGCATCTACATTAACTGCAATTGCATCTGCAGTTTGGACATCGTCATCTTCATCGAAGTTTTCCATGTTAATTTCTTTTTCGTCACTAGAAAGAATTGTAACATCCATACCTAAGCTTTGTAATTCTTTAATTAATACTTTAAACGACTCTGGAACACCAGGTTCTGGAACGTTCTCACCTTTAACGATTGCTTCATATGTTTTCACACGACCAACTACATCATCTGATTTAACCGTGAGAATCTCTTGTAATGTGTATGCCGCACCGTAAGCTTCCAGCGCCCATACTTCCATCTCACCGAAACGTTGTCCACCGAATTGTGCTTTACCACCAAGTGGCTGTTGCGTTACAAGTGAGTACGGTCCTGTCGAACGAGCATGGAGCTTATCGTCAACCATATGTGCTAGTTTAATCATATACATAATACCGACAGATACACGGTTATCAAACGGTTCACCTGTTCTTCCGTCATAAAGAACCGTTTTGGCATCACGTGCCATTCCTGCTTCTTCTAAAATTGCCCATACATCTTCTTCGCGAGCACCATCGAATACAGGAGAAGCGACATGAAGACCAAGCTTTTTCGCAGCCATACCAAGATGCAATTCAAGCACCTGTCCGATGTTCATACGCGAAGGTACGCCTAATGGGTTTAACATGATGTCAATCGGTGTACCATCCGGTAAGAAAGGCATATCTTCTTCTGGAAGAATTCTCGAGATAACCCCTTTGTTACCATGGCGACCAGCCATTTTATCTCCTTCAGAGATTTTACGTTTTTGAACAATGTACACACGTACTAGCTGGTTCACACCAGGAGGAAGCTCATCTCCGTCTTCACGGTTAAATACTTTGACGTCTAGTACGATACCCCCTCCACCATGTGGAACACGGAGAGATGTATCGCGTACTTCGCGGGCTTTTTCGCCAAAGATCGCATGCAATAAGCGTTCTTCCGCTGTTAGCTCCGTTACTCCTTTTGGAGTTACTTTACCAACAAGTAAATCTCCGTCTTTTACCTCTGCACCAATTCGGACAATTCCTCGTTCATCTAAGTTACGTAACGCATCTTCTCCAACGTTCGGGATATCGCGTGTAATTTCTTCTGGTCCGAGCTTAGTGTCACGAGACTCGGATTCATATTCTTCAATATGAATCGATGTGTAAACATCTTCTTTAACAAGGCGCTCGCTCATAATAATGGCGTCCTCATAGTTGTAACCGTCCCATGTCATGAAGGCAACAAGCACGTTGCGACCAAGCGCAAGTTCACCTTTTTCCATCGATGGACCGTCTGCAAGAATTTCTCCTTTTTCGACGATATCACCTTTTTTCACAATTGGGCGTTGGTTATAACATGTTCCTTGGTTCGAACGTACGAATTTTAGAAGACGGTATTTATCAAGATCTCCTTTGACTTCTTGACCGTCCACCTCGATTAAGCGGCGAACCCAAATTTCTTTTGCCTCTACTCTTTCAACAATTCCTCGATGTTTACAAATAACTGCTGCACCCGAATCTTTTGCTGACACATACTCCATTCCGGTACCAACAATTGGTGCCTCTGGTTGCAATAATGGCACCGCTTGACGTTGCATGTTCGCTCCCATCAACGCACGGTTTGAGTCGTCGTTTTCTAAGAACGGAATGCACGCTGTCGCTGCCGATACAACTTGTTTTGGTGATACGTCCATATAGTCGACGCGATCACGTTTCACGACAATGTTCTCACCGCGGAAACGCGCTACAATATCTTCGTCTAAGAATGTTCCATCTTCCGCGATGCGTGCGTTTGCTTGCGCCACTACATAGTTATCTTCTTCGTCCGCTGTTAAGTAGTCGATGCGGTTCGTGACTTTTCCTGTTTCAGGATCAACGCGACGGTACGGAGTTTCAATGAAACCAAATTTATTCACTTTCGCGTACGTAGAAAGTGAGTTAATTAACCCGATGTTCGGACCCTCTGGTGTTTCAATTGGACACATGCGTCCGTAGTGAGAATAGTGAACGTCACGAACTTCAAATCCAGCGCGCTCACGAGTTAAACCACCCGGTCCTAATGCAGAAAGACGACGTTTATGCGTCAATTCAGCAAGTGGGTTCGTTTGGTCCATGAATTGCGAAAGTTGTGAGCTACCAAAAAACTCCTTAATAGCAGCAATCACCGGACGAATATTAATAAGTTGTTGCGGTGTAATCGTGTTTGTGTCTTGAATCGACATGCGTTCACGCACAACCCGTTCCATGCGCGATAAACCAATTCTAAATTGGTTTTGCAACAATTCACCAACAGAACGGAGGCGGCGGTTTCCTAAATGGTCGATATCATCCGTATCGCCTACCCCATGAAGGAGGTTAAAGAAATAGCTAATCGATGCAATAATGTCGCTAGGTGTAATATGTTTTACGTCTTCTGCAATATAACCATTGCCGATGACATGAATCACTTGTTCACCGTCAGGGTCATTTGGTGAATAAATTTTAATAGATTGTAACGTAAATTCTTCATCCACAACGCCGCCAGAAGGTTTATACATCCGAAAACCGATTCCATTTTCTAATTGCGGTAAAATTCGATCTAAGGTTCTACGATCGATAATTGTGCCTTTTTCCGCAATAATTTCACCAGTTTCAGGATCAACAAGCGTTTCTGCGAGACGTTGATTAAAGAGTCTATTTTTGATATGGAGCTTTTTATTAATTTTATAACGTCCTACACTTGCTAGATCGTAACGCTTCGGATCAAAGAAACGAGAAATTAACAAACTCTTTGCATTTTCGACTGTAGGTGGTTCGCCTGGACGTAAACGTTCGTAAATCTCAAGTAACGCTTTTTCTGTGCTTCCGGTATTGTCTTTTTCAAGAGTATTACGAAGGTATTCATTATCACCAATTAAATCGATAATTTCTTGATCAGATCCAAATCCAAGAGCACGCAGAAGCACCGTTACAGGTAATTTACGAGTTCGGTCAATGCGCACATATACAACATCTTTTGCATCTGTTTCGTATTCTAGCCATGCGCCACGGTTTGGAATAACAGTCGCAGAAAAGCCGCGTTTACCGTTTTTATCGACTTTTCCGCTATAATATACACTCGGTGAGCGAACAAGCTGAGAAACAATGACACGTTCAGCACCATTAATGATGAACGTTCCTGTTTCTGTCATGAGAGGGAAATCTCCCATAAATACATCTTGCTCTTTAACCTCACCAGTTTCTTTATTGATTAAACGTACTTTGACGCGAAGTGGTGCTGCATATGTAACATCGCGTTCTTTTGCTTCTTCGACAGAATATTTCGGTTCCCCCAAACTATAATCAATAAATTCAAGGGAAAGATTTCCTGAAAAGTCTTCGATAGGAGAGATTTCTTTAAACATCTCTCTCAGACCCTCGTCAAGAAACCATTGATAAGAGGAAGTCTGAATTTCAATAAGATTTGGTAATTCTAACACTTCACTAATACGCGCGTAACTTCTTCGTTGGCGGTGTCGTCCATATTGAACTAGTTGACCTGTCAACTGATTCACCCCTCAAATTAAAGCGTTGATAAATAGAAGGTAACCTTCGCTTGGAAGACAATTTTTGTCTTACCATAAGACAAAAGAAAAATGGTTTCTATTAAGAAAACCACATTTTTACCTATTTATTGATTTTATAATTTTTCCCATTGAAAACAAAATTATACATTATACATTTTTTATAACTGAATAAGGTTACACATTTGGCATTTTATAATGGTATCACAAGAAAAAAAAACTGTCAATCTCTTTTCGCCTTTATGATATAATATCCTTTTTTCTTTGTTACTACTTCAACATCAGGAAATAACGACTGTAATTTTTCAAGCGCTGAAGGAGCTCCCTGCTTTTTTTGAATGACAATCCATAATTCCCCTTTAGGAAGAAGATGAGTAAAACTCTGTTCAAAAATAGAATATACGATACGTTTTCCGGCACGAATCGGTGGATTTGTCAAAATTGCAGCAAACTTTGTATCTCCTACCTGCTCAAACAAATTACTCTGATAAATGACCGCATTGTTGATTTGATTGGCTTGTTTATTTTTGTTTGCTAACTCAATCGCTCGTTCATTAATATCAATCATTTCTACTTTACGCTTCGGAAACGATCTCGCAATAGCCAAACCGATCGGACCGTAACCGCAGCCAACATCTAAAAAATTACCGTCAACATTTGGTTCTTCAAACGTTTCAATTAATAAGCGCGAACCAAAATCTACTTCCCGTTTTGAAAAAACGCCGCTATCCGTTGTAAACGTTAGTTCATTTCCTCTTAGTGTAAAATTCCATGTTTGCGGGTTACTCGAAGAAGATGGGGTTTTTGAGTAATAGTGTTCGCTCAATGACATCACCCTTTCATTCATTTTTTATCATCGTACCCATTTTCTTATCATATTAAAAAAAGCTCGCTATCATTAGCGAGCTTTTTTATCGCCTAGGTGAAATTACTTAATTTCTACGCTAGCGCCAGCTTCTTCAAGTTTAGCTTTGATTTCTTCAGCTTCTTCTTTAGAAACGCCTTCTTTAACTGGTTTTGGAGTGTTGTCAACTAAGTCTTTAGCTTCTTTTAAGCCGAGACCAGTAAGTTCACGTACAACTTTGATAACTTTGATTTTTTGTGCGCCGCCATCAGTAAGAATAACGTCGAATTCTGTTTTTTCAGCAGCAGCTTCGCCAGCAGCAGCACCACCAGCAACTACTACAGGAGCAGCAGCAGTTACACCGAACTCTTCTTCGATTGCTTTTACTAATTCATTTAATTCTAAAACAGTCATATTCTTAACCGCTTCAATGATTTGTTCTTTTGTCATTGTAATCTTCCTCCTTAATAATCATTTTTTATTCGATTTAACACTCATATACAAAAACTAGATTATGCGCCTTGCTCTTCTTTTTTCTCTGCAACTGCTTTTGTAACAAGCGCAAAGTTGCGGATAGGCGCTTGAAGAACGCTAAGCAACATAGAAAGTAAGCCTTCGCGAGAAGGAAGAGTTGCTAGTGCCTTTACATCTTCCACAGTTGCGACGTTACCTTCAATCACACCTGCTTTAATTTCTAATGCTTCATGTTTCTTTGCAAATTCGTATAACACTTTTGCAGGCGCTACTACATCTTCATTGCTGAATGCAATTGCATTCGGACCAGTAAGAACTTCGTTTAATCCTTCTAATCCAACTTCAGCAGCAGCACGGCGAGTTAATGTGTTTTTGTACACTTTGAACTCAACGCCCGCTTCGCGAAGTTGTTTACGAAGCTCAGTTACTTCCGCTACGCTAAGACCGCGATAGTCTACAATAATCGTTGATTTGCTCGCGCGAAGCTTATCAGCAATTTCTGCTACAGTTTGTTTTTTGAGTTCGATTGCGCTGCTCATTTCCACACCTCCTGTAGAAGTTAAAATGCAACACCACTTATACCGCGTCATGAAAAAACCTCCATGTCAACGTAGACATGGAGGTACTATAGAAGTGCCCATATGATGCACTTTTTCTCTATACTCAAACACCTCGGTAGGAAATTAAGCTCTTTTGAGCACCTACTGTCTACGGTACAAATGATATTCTTTTTTCAAACAAGATATATCATACTAAACGAATTTTAAAAAGTCAATCTCTTATTTATCTTGCTACTGCAAATGTTGAAGGATCTACTTTAATTCCAGGTCCCATTGTTGAAGTCACTGTTACGTTTTTCACGTAAGTACCTTTCGCAGCAGCTGGTTTTACTTTCAAAATTGTTTCATAAATCGTTGTGAAGTTATCAACAAGTTTTTCATTATCGAAAGAGATTTTACCGATTGGCACGTGAATGTTACCTGCTTTATCCACACGATATTCTACTTTACCAGCTTTGATTTCTTTTACCGCTTTCGCTACGTCAAATGTAACCGTACCTGTTTTAGGGTTTGGCATTAATCCTTTAGGACCCAAGATACGTCCTAACTTACCCACTTCACCCATCATATCAGGAGTCGCAACGATTACATCAAAATCAAACCAACCTTGTTGGATTTTGTTGATGTAATCTGTATCACCAACATAATCCGCACCCGCAGCTTCTGCTTCTTTCGCTTTTTCGCCTTTTGCGAATACTAATACGCGTTGTACTTTACCAGTACCATGTGGTAATACAACGGCACCGCGAATTTGTTGGTCTGCTTTCTTAGGATCTACGCCTAAGCGGAACGCAACCTCAACTGTTGCGTCAAATTTCGCAATACTTGTTTTCTTTACTAATTCGATTGCTTCTGCAACTGCGTACGCTTTTGAACGATCAACAAGCTTTGCAGCTTCTAAGTATTTTTTACCTCTTTTAGCCATGTAAATTTCCTCCTTATGTGGTTTTAGCGGAATAACCTCCCACGAATAAAGGTTGCGAAAAGGATTACTCCTTATAGTCGCAACCTTCCATAGCCAGCTTCATGACACATTAGTCTTCGATGACGATACCCATGCTGCGGGCAGTACCTTCAACCATGCGCATTGCAGCTTCAATGCTCGCTGCGTTTAAGTCTGGCATTTTCGTTTCAGCAATCTCACGCACTTTGTCGCGTTTGATTGTCGCTACCTTATTACGGTTTGGTTCACCAGAACCTGACTCAATACCAGCCGCTTTTTTAAGTAAAACAGCAGCAGGCGGAGTTTTCGTAATAAATGTAAATGAACGGTCTTCGTATACCGTAATTTCAACAGGAATAATCAAACCTGCTTGGTCAGCTGTACGAGCATTGAATTCTTTACAGAATCCCATGATATTAACACCAGCTTGACCTAACGCTGGACCAACTGGTGGTGCCGGGTTCGCTTTACCTGCAGGGATTTGTAGTTTTACGACTTTAATTACTTTTTTAGCCACGAGACACACCTCCTTAAGTCCGTGATGTGGTACTAGGGAAATTCCCTCCCACTCATTATATACCATATAAAGAACTAGCCATATCAGCCTCAGTCCATGAGACATACTGACTTTAAAATATTATCACTTTTCTTTTTTAATTTCAAGTTATTTCATATTATATTTTTTCAATTTGTGAAAAGTCAAGTTCTACCGGCGTTTCACGCCCAAACATACTCACAAGAACCTTTACTTTACGTCTGTCCATATCAATTTCTTCAATCGTGCCCGTGAAGTTCGCAAAAGGTCCTTCTTTTACTTGTACCGTTTCTTTTAATTCATAGTCAAAGTCAAGTTCTGTTAGCGGCACTCCCATGCGCTTCAAAATCAAATTGACTTCTTCTTCAAGTAAAGGTGTTGGTTTTGATCCTGCTCCACTAGAACCAACAAATCCCGTCACCCCTGGTGTATTACGCACCACATACCATGAATCATCCGTCATAATCATTTCTACCAAAACATATCCAGGGAATACTTTTCGCTTTGTTACTTTTTTCTTACCATTTTTCATGTCCGTTTCTTCTTCCTCAGGAACAACGACACGAAAGATTTTATCTTGCATCCCCATCGACTCTACTCTTTTTTCTAAATTCGCTTTTACTTTATTTTCATAGCCGGAATACGTATGAATGACATACCAGTTTTTCTCCATTGATTGGGACTTAAACGTCCTTCCCTCCCTAAAACAAATTGAGAAAATATGGATTTATTTTCTGCTGCAAACAAAACAAAAACCCGTTTCCGGGCTTCCTATTGTCTATCTTATTATTTTTCATTATACCATATCGAAACGAGAGTTATTCAAGTACGAAACGAATTAAAGAAGAAATACCTAAATCAACGACTGCAAAAAACACCGTCATAAATGCTACTGTTGCCAACACGGTAATCGTATAATTTACAAGTTCTTTTCGTTTTGGCCAACTTACTTTTTTCATTTCACGTGCGACTTCGTTAAAAAACTTCATTATACGTTGCATGATTAGTAACCTCCAACAACTTAGAGCTGCCCTCACGATTATTCGTTACATCGCATCAATACATTATTTTGTTTCACGGTGGAGTGTATGCATGTTACAAGCTTTGCAAAATTTATTCATCTCTAGGCGTTCTTGGGAATGTACGATGTTTTTCATCGTTGAATAATTACGGCTATTACACTTACTGCATGCTAATATTACTTTTTTACGCATATATGCCCCACCATTCTACAATATGTCCTTAAAAATTTAACATACACGTATTTTCTATGTCAATGACTATTATAAGCAATACCTTTTAACGACAAAAATCCGTTTTCATCTGATCCGTCTATTCTATAAACTAATTTCCCGATACTCTAGATATTTTTCTAATTTTCGTTTCACCCTCTGCAAAGCATTATCAATCGATTTGACGTGGCGATTTAGCTCTTCGGAAATTTCTTGATAAGATCGGCCGTCTAAATATAAAATAAGAACTTTTCTTTCTAAATCGCTTAATAACTCAGCCATTTTTACTTCAATATCATCTACTTCTTCACGATTAATAATTAATTCTTCCGGATCCATCGCTTTAGCTCCGGAAATGACATCCATTAAAGTTCGATCCGATTCATCATCATAAATTGGTTTGTCAAGGGAAACATAGGAATTGAGAGGGATATGTTTTTGCCTCGTTGCCGTTTTAATAGCGGTGATCATTTGCCTTGTAATGCACAACTCTGCAAATGCTTTAAAGGAAGTGAGCTTGTCCTCTTTAAAATCGCGAATCGCTTTATATAAACCGATCATTCCCTCTTGGATAATATCTTCCCGATCTGCTCCTACTAAAAAATAAGAACGAGCTTTGGCACGTACAAAATTTTGATATTTATGAATCAAGAAATCTAACGCATCGCTATCCCCTTGATGAACGCGTTCTACTAACTCTTCGTCCTCGAAATTTTCATACTTTTTGTCGATTTTACTTTTGAAGCCTTCGCCCACGCCGATCCCTCCGACCGCACAAATCGCTAACATTATTATACAGTACAAATTTTTACAGCGTCAACCAATCATTTTTCGCCTCTTCGCCATTTTTCAAAAATTCTTGCGACTTCGTCAGTTAAAGGAATTTTTGACATTGGTCTTTTTTCATGAATCTTTTTTACTTTTTTAGAAATGTTTTTTTCAATTGACTCCATCTCAATAAGTAATTCCCGCGCTGATTTCCGTAGTGCTCCTTGACCAAAAATCGCCCATTGTTCCGTATAATCAGATGTGGCGACATATACCTTTGTACGAACATTAATCAAGCTTTTCGCCAGTTTTTCAATTCGTTCATCCGCTGTCTCATGTTCCCTTGTAAAAATGACGTCCACCTGATGACTTGTATATTTTTTCTCGATCCCTTGTACGAGGTGTGCATCAAAAACAATAATGACTTTATAACCAGTAAACCCTTGGTACTCAGCCATTTTTGAGATCAATAAATCTCTAGCCGCAGCAAGGTCATGTTCTTTTAACTTCCGAAGCTCTGGCCAAGCACCAATAATGTTATATCCATCTACAATAAGGATATCCATACCGTTTATTCTCCTAAAGGATACCGTTTGCGATACACCTCATACATTAGTAGGCTGGCAGCGACAGACGCATTTAAAGATGTAACATTTCCTCTCATTGGCAGACGAATTAAAAAATCGCATTTCTCTAAAACTAATCGCCCAATTCCTTTACCTTCGCTTCCAATGACAAGCGCTAGTGGCATCGTTCCATCGAGTTGGCGATAATCATCATTTGCTTTTGCATCTGTACCAACAATCCAAACTCCTCGCTCTTTTAACTCATCGATCGTTCTAGCTAAATTCGTTACTCGAGCGACAGGAATGTATTCAATGGCACCCGTTGAAGCTTTCGCTACTGTAGCGGTCAAGCCAACGGAGCGACGTTTCGGAATAATAATTCCATGTGCTCCAACCGCATCAGCCGTTCTCATAATTGATCCTAAATTATGTGGATCCTCAAGCTCGTCCAATATTAAGAAAAAAGGTTGTTCGTTTTTTTCTGCTGCGCGTTTAAATAGTTCATCAACATCATAGTATTTATATGCTGCAACTTGTGCAACAACGCCTTGGTGATTTCCTTCAACCATTTGATCAAGCTTCTTCTTCGGTACATATTGTACGAGTACACCGTTTTGTTTGGCTAGTTGAATAATTGGCTGCATGGTTCCGCGTTGTGACCCTTCAGCAATCCAAATTTTATGAATATCTCTTTCCGACTTTAATGCTTCCATCACCGGATTTTTCCCAATTACAAAATCCATCTCATTTCTTCCTTTCCTGACTTTCAATGATGTCAAAAGAATAGCGAATAAGCTCCTTCATTCGTTCCTCATTATTTCCTAAGAAATGATAACCAATTAACGCTTCAAAAGCAGTGCTATACCGATACGTTTGCACATCGGTGTTCTTCGGAATCGTGGCCGATTTGGCGTTTCTCCCTCGACGCACGACAGCTTGTTCTTCTTCTGTCAATATAGCTCGTTCTAATAGCGATAAAATAATTTGTGCTTGTGCCTTTGCTGAAACATATTGTATCGCTTGTCTATGCAATTGATTTGGCTTTACGTTACCTTTAGAAAGAAGGCGATGCCGCACATACAATTCGTAGACGGCATCCCCTATATAAGCAAGAGCTAGACCGTTCAACTGTTTAACATCTTTTACTTCTTGTAGGAAGTTCATAACTATCTTATCCTCTTTTCCATCTCGTTCCTTGCGGCGTGTCTTCTAAAATAATATTTTTCGCCTTTAACTCATCGCGAATTTGGTCCGCTAACGCAAAATTGCGGTTTTTCCGAGCTTCATTTCGTTTTTGAATTAACTCTTCGATTTCTTCATCTAACAACTGTTCTTCTTTTAAAGTAATTCCTAATACATCAAACAATTGTTCAAACTCATTTAAAAATGCTTGAATCACTTTTTCTGATGTATTCTTTTCAAGCAAATATAAATTCGCTTGTTTTGATAACTCAAACAAGACAGCAATCGCATTGGCTGTATTAAAGTCATCATCCATTTCTCTAATGAATGCGTTACGATATTCTTTGATTTTATTTAACCACTGTTCATCGTCATCTGTTAAGTTGCTACTGCTTGCAAGACGATGCTGTAGATTCAAGTAAGAAGTTTTCAATCGTTCTAAACCATTTTTTGTACTTTCTAATAATTCCTCACTATAATTAATAGGATGACGATAATGCACAGAAAGCATAAAGAATCGCAATACTTGTGGGTCAATTTGCTTAATAATATCATGAACAAGCACGAAGTTACCAAGCGATTTGGACATTTTTTCGTTATTAATATTAATATAGCCGTTATGCAACCAATATTTCGCAAACGTTTTTCCTGTTAATGCTTCTGATTGGGCAATTTCATTTTCATGGTGTGGGAATGTTAAATCTTGACCACCTGCATGAATATCGATCGTGTCGCCTAAATATTTGCGCGCCATCGCCGAGCATTCAATATGCCAACCAGGTCTACCTTTTCCCCAAGAACTATCCCAAGCGATTTCTCCTTCTTTCGCCGCTTTCCATAATGCAAAATCGAGCGGATCATTTTTCTTTTCTCCCACCTCGATGCGGGCCCCCGCACGAAGCTCATCAATCGATTGATGAGAAAGTTTGCCGTACTCAGCAAATTTTCTTGTTTTGTAGTACACATCTCCATCTACTTCGTATGCGTATCCTTTTTCAATTAATTTTTCAATGAATTCAATGATGATATCAATATTTTCTGTTACGCGTGGGTGAACATTCGCTTTTTTGCATCCTAATGCGGATATGTCCTCAAAATACGCTTTGATAAAACGATCCGCAATCGTTGGAACATCTTCACCTAACTCTCGCGCTGCTTTAATTAATTTGTCATCTACATCAGTAAAGTTGGAGACATATTGAACCTCATAGCCACGAAACTCTAAGTAGCGGCGAATGGTATCAAAAACAATGGCAGGGCGCGCGTTCCCAATATGAATATAGTTGTAGACGGTTGGACCACATACATACATTTTTACTTTATTGGGTTCTATCGGCTCAAACACTTCTTTTTTCCGAGTCATTGTATTATAAAGTTGAATGCCCATTTTGTATCTTCCCTTCTTTTAAGTCTTTAATCTCGTTCCGCAGCTTCTCGATTTCTGCTTCAAGTTCTTTTAAGCGATCGGCAATTGGGTCTGGTAAATCAGTATGGTTTAAATCTTTTTTCACTTTTACACCATTCCGTACCACAACTCGACCTGGTATACCAACAACCGTCGAGTTAGGTGGCACATCTTTTAATACGACCGAGCCAGCCCCTATTTTTGAATTTTCTCCAATTGTAATTGAACCAAGTACTTTTGCTCCTGTGGCAATTAAACAGTTATCTTTAATGGTCGGATGGCGTTTTCCTTTTTCTTTCCCTGTTCCTCCCAATGTTACACCTTGATACACGGTCACATTATCACCAATTTCACACGTTTCCCCAATAACAACTCCCATACCATGGTCGATGAAAAAGCGCCGACCAATTTTCGCGCCAGGATGAATTTCGATTCCAGTGAAAAAACGGCTAATTTGCGAAATCAGTCTTGCGATAAAGTAAAATTTCCGTTTGTAAAACGCATGCGCAATACGGTGAGCCCAAATCGCGTGCAACCCTGAATACGTAAGAATGACTTCTAAATAGCTTCTTGCCGCTGGGTCTTGTTCAAAAATGACTTCAATATCTTCTTTTAATGTTTTAAACAATGGTCCTCCCTCCATTTTTTTACGAATGAAATAAAAAAGCGTCCCTGTGCTCATCACACAGAGACGCTCAAACGCGCGGTTCCACTCTGTTTAGCTAAACAAATGCTTAGCTCTCTCGGCTCTTATAACGGAAGAGAATCCGCTCCATTCTACTACAGAACGTCTCTGGTTCGAAAGGAGGCTCTGAGGGGCATTTCAAAAACATTGAACATGAATCACTTCCAGCCAAGGTGACTCTCTCTGTAATGCCAATGTTTTTTACTTCTCCTCATCAACGCTTTGACCTATTTACCTTTACTATATTATAAACAAACGGAAAGGGTTAACGAATCACCTTTTCTAAACGGCTTATTACTTTTTCTTTTCCTAATAATTGGATAGCAAGAGGAAGTTCCGGACCATGAGTTTGCCCAGTTGTGGCCACACGAATCGGCATAAATAATTTTTTCCCTTTTTGCCCCGTTGCCTTTTGTACAGATTTAATGGCTGCTTTAATTGCGTCTACGGTAAATGATTCTAAATGTTTTATTTCTTCTAAAAAGGCGCTTAACACTTCCGGCACTTGTTCTTCTGCTAATACCTCTTTTGCTTCATCATTATACTCAATATCTTCCTTAAAGAACAACTCAGATAGCTCGACAATTTCTGCTCCATAACTCATTTGTTCTTGATACAAGGCAATCAAATTGCGAGCCCACTCTCTTTGTTCCTCGCTCATCTGCTCTGGCAAACGCCCTGCCTTTACTAAATGCGGAAGAGATAGTTCCACCAATTGGTCTAAATCAAGCTTTTTAATATATTGATTATTCATCCATGTCAGCTTTTGCTTATCAAACATCGAAGGAGATTTCGATAGACGTGAAACATCAAATATGCGAATTAATTCTTCTTTCGTAAAAATCTCCTCTTCTCCTTCTGGAGACCAGCCTAACAGCGCGAAGAAATTAAACATCGCTTCCGGTAAATATCCAAGTTCTTTATATTGTGATACAAATTGGATAATCGATTCATCGCGCTTAGACAGCTTCTTGCGATTTTCATTAACAATAAGCGTCAAATGAGCATATTTTGGCGCTTCCCAACCAAAGTATTCATAAATCATGAGCTGTTTTGGCGTATTCGATAAATGTTCTTCACCACGGAAGACATGTGTAATTTTCATTAAGTAATCATCAATAACAACAGCGAAGTTATACGTCGGAATGCCGTTTGCTTTGACAATCACCCAATCGCCAATATCTTTTGATTCAAATGACACTTTGCCACGAACCATATCTTCAAATTCATACACTTTTCCTTCTGGCACTTTTATGCGAATCGTATAAGGTTTTCCTTCCGCTTCGAGCTGTGCCACTTGCTCTGGAGTTAAGTGTCGGCATTTTCCGCTGTATTGCGGTGCTGCAATCCCAGCCGCTTTTTGCGCTTCACGCTCTTGCTCCAATTCTTCTGGTGTACAGAAACATTTATAGGCATGTCCTTTTTCTAATAATTCGTTCGTATATTTGCGGTATATGTCAAGACGTTCCGTTTGCCGATAAGGACCGTATCCACCGTCTTTATCAACAGACTCATCATACTCGATACCGAGCCATTTCAAATTCTCTAACTGGGACTGTTCTCCGCCTGCTACATTTCGTTCAATGTCTGTATCCTCAATTCGGACAATAAATTTCCCGTTATGATGACGGGCAAACAAATAGTTAAATAGAGCCGTTCGAGCCCCACCAATATGCAAATGACCGGTTGGACTCGGCGCATAACGCACTCTTACTTCTTGTGACATCGTCAAAGACCTCCATCAACATGAACTGTGTACCGTTATTTTAACATTATATAATCGAAAAGTTCAAAAACGATTATTTCTTTTGCAATAAAACGACTGCTTGCGCAGCAATTCCTTCTTCGCGACCTGTAAACCCAAGTTTTTCTGTTGTGGTTGCTTTTACATTAACTTGGGATACATCTCCTTCTAGCAATTGCGCAATGTTCTCTTTCATTTGATTAATATATGGAGCCATTTTTGGTTTTTGCGCGATGATGGTACAATCTATATTTACAAGCTTATATCCTTCTTCTTTTACAAGATTCCATACATGTTGTAAAAGCAAAGCGGAATCAGCATCTTTATATTGTTCATCTGTATCAGGAAAATGTTTCCCAATATCCCCCGCACCAATCGCTCCTAAACAAGCATCAGCAATCGCATGTAATAACACATCAGCATCGGAATGCCCAAGCAATCCTTTTTCATAAGGAATTTGAATACCACCGATAATTAAGGGGCGCCCCTCTACTAATTGATGGACATCAAACCCTTGACCAATTCGAAACATACATTCACCTCTCTTCTCTCAACGGCTTGACCAATTCGACAAAATTGCTTCGGCAAACAATAAATCATCAGGGGTCGTTAATTTAATGTTGCGGTAATCGCCTTCGATGATTTTTACTTTCTTTCCAATCCGCTCAACAAGGCTCGCATCGTCTGTTCCAATATAGCCTTCTTCTCTTGCACGCTCATGAGCTTCTAGAACGAGTGAAACACGAAAAGCTTGTGGAGTTTGTACAGCCCACAAGCTAGAGCGTTCCACCGTCTCGTCGACAAATCCATCTAAAACCCTTTTTACGGTGTCTTTCATTGGTACAGCGAGTACCGCCGCGCCATGCTCCTTTGCTTCCTTCACAAGCTCGTGTATTTTTTCAATCGTAATAAACGGGCGTGCTCCATCATGAATCAGTACAATATCGCTATCTTTGACAGCTTTAAGTCCATTATAAACACTATGCTGTCGTTCTGCACCACCGCTCACCATAGAAATGATTTTTTTTATTTGAAAACGCTCCAATAACTCATGAAATTGTTGTCTCTCGGTTTCATTAATAACGACAACGATTCCTTGACACCAGTCGTCTTGCTCAAACACTTTTAATGTATGCACAATCACGGGCTGATGGTGGAGCTCGATCAACTGTTTGTTTATCCCAGCCTTCATGCGCTTTCCTTGCCCTGCCGCAGGAATTACAACTTGATATAACATGGTTGATTCCCCTAACTGCTACTTATAATGCCTTTTGAAGAAGTTTTAGCTTTGCAAAGATCATTCTCCCTGCTGATGTTTGTAACACGCTTGTGACTAATACGTCAACCCGCTTACCAATATAATCTTTTCCATCCTCGACAACAATCATTGTACCATCATCTAAGTAAGCGACACCTTGATTATGCTCTTTCCCGTCCTTAATCACTTGAACATTCAGCTCTTCTCCTGGAAGAACAACCGGTTTTACCGCGTTCGCTAAATCATTGATATTGAGCACTCGCACATTTTGAAGCTCACATACTTTATTTAAATTAAAATCATTTGTCACGACAACCCCTGATGTTAATTTTGCTAACTTTACTAACTTGCTATCGACTTCTTGAATATCATCAAAATCGCCTTCGTAAATTTCCACTTTCATTTCCAGCTCTTTTTGAATGCGATTTAAAATATCAAGGCCTCGACGACCGCGATTTCTTTTAAGCACATCGGATGAATCGGCAATATGCTGCAATTCCTCTAATACAAACCGCGGAATGACGATAGTTCCCTCTAAAAATCCTGTTTGACAAATATCAGCAATTCGTCCATCAATAATAACGCTTGTATCAAGAATTTTTAAGGAGCGATTTTTTTGGTTTTCGTTTTCTTCATCTGTCCCTTTTTTCTTGGACATGCGGTTGGAAAGGGAAAATAAATTCATTAACTCGTGCCGCTTCTTAAATCCGACTTGAAACCCTAGATAGCCAAGCAAAATCGTTAAAAACACCGGCAACACCGTATTGACGACCTGAAATTGAAATGCTTTGAGCGGCATCACGACTAAAAACGCGACAATTAATCCAAAAATTAATCCTAAACTTCCAAATAAAATATCCGTCACAGGTGCTTTAACGAGCGATTCTTCCATCCAATGAATAACACCAACCACATAATCCACTAACCAAAAAGTCATGATAAAGAAAATAAGTGCTCCCACGATCGCTAACATGTACGGACTATTTAAAAGTGAAATATGATCGATCTTGAATAGTTTAAATAAATTCGGAAGAAAAATAATGCCTAATGTTCCTCCAACCACTAAGAAAAATAATTGAACAATTCTTCTTAACATGTTTTCACCTCCTCTCCTACATTATAAACAGTTTCCAATGTTTGAAACCAATCATACCATAGTTTTTAATCTTTTTAAAAAATTTGATACATATTTGTAACGTTCACACTGTTCCCTTACTTCCTAATGCATACTCAAGCGCTTCTGCAACATGAGAAACACCGATAATTTCTACTCCCTTTGGTACATTCCATCCCCCAAGATTATTTTTAGGAATAATAATACGATTAAATCCTAACTTTACTGCTTCCTGTACGCGTTGTTCGATGCGAGAAACACGACGCACTTCTCCTGTTAATCCGACTTCACCAATAATAACATCATAAGGACTAGTCGCTTGATCGCGAAAACTAGAAGCAATGCTTACTGCAATCGCTAAATCGATCGCAGGTTCATCCAATTTTACACCACCGGCCACTTTTAAATAAGCATCTTGATTTTGTAACAGTAGCCCCACTCGTTTTTCGAGTACAGCCATTAATAACGAAACGCGATTATGGTCAATTCCCGTCGCCATTCTTCGAGGATTTCCAAAGCTCGTAGGAGAAATTAACGCTTGAATTTCCACTAAAACCGGTCTCGTTCCTTCCATAGAGGCAACAACGGTTGAGCCTGCTACCCCACTTGAACGTTCCTCTAAAAAAACTTCAGAAGGATTTTCGACTTCTAATAAACCTGATTCCCTCATTTCAAAAATACCGATTTCATTCGTGGAACCAAAGCGGTTTTTTACCGCTCGTAAAATCCGATACGTATGATGACGTTCTCCTTCAAAATAAAGAACGGTATCAACCATATGTTCTAAAATTCTTGGACCTGCAATCGATCCCTCTTTTGTCACATGACCGACAATAAAAATAGCAATTCCTTTTGTTTTTGCTAACCTCATTAACTCCGCCGTACATTCCCGCACTTGAGAAACGCTTCCAGGAGCCGAAGTAATTTCTGCACGATACACCGTTTGAATCGAATCAATTACCACAAAAGCAGGATTAATTTCTTCAATCGCTTGGGCAATATATTCTAAATCCGTTTCCGCTAACACATATAACTCATTCGCTGAAACATGGAGACGGTCCGCACGCAATTTCGTTTGCTTGACGGACTCTTCACCGGAAATATATAAAACTTTATACTGTTTCATCGCCAATTGCGCAGAAACTTGTAAAAGAAGCGTTGATTTTCCAATCCCCGGATCACCGCCAATTAATACAAGAGAACCTTTAACGATGCCACCGCCTAGCACGCGATTAAATTCAGAAAGATCTGTTACTATTCGCGGTTCCTGTGACGTTGTAATCGTTGTAATTGATACCGGTTTTGATGTAGCAGTTGAAGAAGAATGAACAAATACACCTCTTGTTACTGGTTTCGCTCGCTCTATTTCTTCAACCATTGAATTCCATGTTTGACAACCTGGGCATTTCCCCATCCACTTCGCTGATTCATATCCACACTCTTGACAAACAAATTTCGTTTTTTTCTTCATGCACCTTATTTCCTTTCTTCAATTAAATGCAAAAGAAGGTATGCGCCAAATGACTGCCGCATACCTTGCTGCCTCGTGATTGTTTATTGAACCGTTTGTTCAGATAAAACGACAAACTCTCCATCTTTTACATCAACAACAACCTTTTGTCCTTTTCCAATCGTTCCTTTTAGCAACTCTTCGGATAGACGGTCCTCAACATGTTTTTGTAGCGCCCGGCGTAATGGACGTGCACCGTATTCAGGGTCATATCCTTCTTCGGCAATTTTTTCGATGGCTGCTTGCGTCAACTCTAAATCAATGTCTTGTTCTTTTAAGCGTTTCACAAGCTGCTCGGTCATTAAATTCACGATTTGTGCTAAATGTTGTTTTTCTAGCGCATGGAACACAATAATTTCGTCAATACGGTTTAAAAACTCTGGACGGAATGCTTTTTTCAGTTCGTCCATTACTTTTCCTTTCATATCTTTATATTTTTGATTTTCGTCTTGAACATTAAAGCCAACATATTTGTTTCGCTTTAACGCCTCCGCACCGACGTTAGATGTCATAATGACAATCGTGTTGCGGAAATCAACCGTTCTTCCTTTGGAATCCGTTAAACGACCATCTTCTAACACTTGTAAAAGGATGTTAAATACATCTGGATGAGCCTTTTCCATCTCATCTAATAAAACAACCGAATACGGTTTACGGCGCACTTTTTCCGTTAACTGGCCACCTTCTTCATATCCTACATATCCAGGAGGGGACCCGACAAGGCGAGAAGTAGAATGCTTCTCCATATATTCGGACATATCAATTCGAATTAATGCATCCTCATCGCCAAACATCGCTTCCGCTAGCGCTCGTGCCAGTTCTGTTTTTCCTACCCCTGTTGGACCCAAGAAAATAAACGAACCAATTGGACGCTTCGGATCTTTCAACCCTGCACGAGCACGGCGCACTGCCTTGGCGACCGCTTTCACTGCCTCTTCCTGCCCAATGACGCGTGAATGTAAAATTTCTTCTAACTTTAATAAACGTTCGGTTTCAGTTTGCGCCAGTTTCGCAACAGGAATTCCTGTCCAGCTGGATACAACCATCGCAATATCTTCAACAGTCACTTCTGAATTTTCTTGACCCTGTTTTTCTTTCCAAGCTCGTTTTGTTTCTTCTAACTGTTCGCGCAAACGTTGCTCTGTATCGCGCAACGAAGCAGCTTTTTCAAATTCTTGACTTTGGACTGCCGCATCTTTCTCTTTGCGAACTTCTTCTAACTTTTGTTCTAGTTCTTTCAAGTTTGGCGGAGTAGTAAATGAACGAAGACGCACTTTCGAGCAAGCTTCATCAATTAAGTCAATCGCTTTATCTGGAAGGAAACGGTCCGTAATGTAACGGTCTGATAATTTGACTGCTTGAATAATGGCTTCATCGGAAATCGATACGCGATGATGAGCTTCATAACGGTCACGCAATCCTTTTAAAATTTGAATCGATTCCTCAACCGTTGGCTCATCTACATAAATTGGTTGGAAACGACGTTCTAATGCCGCGTCTTTTTCAATGTATTTGCGATATTCATCCAGTGTCGTCGCTCCAATACACTGCAATTCTCCACGGGCAAGGGAAGGTTTTAAAATGTTTGATGCATCAATCGCTCCTTCAGCTCCACCTGCTCCAATCAACGTATGAAGTTCATCAATAAATAAAATAATATTTCCCGCTTGACGAATTTCATCCATCACTTTTTTCAAACGATCTTCAAATTCGCCACGATATTTTGTACCGGCCACTACTGTTCCCATATCAAGTGTCATCACTCGTTTGTCACGGAGAGTTTCCGGTACTTCATTATTCACGATTTGTTGAGCTAATCCTTCCGCAATCGCGGTTTTCCCTACACCTGGTTCCCCGATTAAAACAGGATTGTTTTTTGTCCGACGGCTTAATACTTCTATGACACGCTGAATTTCTTTACTTCTACCGATAACCGGATCTAAGCTTCCTTCTCGAGCAATCGCCGTTAAATCACGCGCAAGACTATCCAACGTTGGCGTGCTCACATGAGAGGAACTTCCTTGATGTCCGGAAACTGACTCATTGCTGCCTAACAATTGTAAAACTTGCTGACGAGCTTTATTAAGACTAACTCCTAAATTATTAAGAACACGAGCCGCTACCCCTTCTCCTTCACGAATCAATCCAAGCAAAATATGTTCCGTTCCTACATAGGAATGACCTAGCTTTCTCGCCTCGTCCATAGAAAGTTCTATTACTTTTTTAGCACGAGGTGTATAATGAATCGTCTGTAAAGATTCATGCCCTCTGCCAATTAACGCTTCCACTTCTTTTTGAATTTTTTCCGGTCCTAATCCTAAAGCGGTTAACGCTTTTGCTGCAATTCCTTCTCCTTCACGAATTAATCCAAGTAAAATATGCTCTGTTCCAATATTATTGTGACCAAGACGTACCGCTTCTTCTTGAGCTAAAGCTAACACCTTTTGCGCTCGCTCTGTAAATCTACCGAACATCATCATTCATCACCCTCCATTGCTTTTCTCTCTTCCATTTTTAAACGCTCGCGAATTAATGTTGCTCTGCGAACATCCCGTTCACTTGGTCTTAATGCTCCACCTGCATATTGTTGCAAAAAGCCGGGCTGAGTTAAAATCATCAATTCATTTAAAATGTTGCGTGAGATATTTTTGATATATCCTAAATCAATTCCTAAACGAACATCTGATAAGCATTGTGCTGCCTCTTTTGATTCAATCACACGGCTATTGGACAATATACCATAGGAACGAAAGACTCTGTCTTCTAATTGTATGTTTAAAGTTTTGACTAATGCCTCCCTTGCCATTCTTTCCTGAGCAATTAATTGCTGAACAACACTCTTTAAATCTTCGACAATGTCTTCTTCTGACTTACCTAATGTAATTTGGTTTGATATTTGAAATATATTACCTAAAGCTTCACTACCTTCGCCATACGTTCCGCGCACAACTAATCCGAGCTGATTAATCGCCGGGATAATTCGATTCATTT
Organism: Anoxybacillaceae bacterium; assembly: GCA_041920415.1. Lineage (GTDB taxonomy): Bacteria > Bacillota > Bacilli > Bacillales > Anoxybacillaceae > JBHGYD01. Next base: position 2,450 of record JBHGYD010000043.1, on the reverse strand, counting down.
GTTGTGTTAAAACAAGAGCCGGAAGATGCATCATCACCGAAGCACGTAATCCTGTTCCGACGTTCGTAGGGCAGCTTGTTAAATAACCTCTTTTTTCATCAAATGCATAATTCACATACATTTCGATCCAATCATCAAGTTCATTTGCCATCTCTAATGCTTCTGTTAATTGAAGCCCTGGAAATAAACATTGTATTCGAATATGATCTTCTTCGTTAATCATAATACTTACTTCTTCATTTTCAGAAAGTAAGCATGCTCCAAATGGACAATCTTCAGCTAAATGTGGACTAATTAAATGCTTTTCTACTAATACCCTTTTTTCGATTGTCTGCAGCTCATTCATTTTCAAAAGCTCAAATCGCCCTACAGAACGATATGATTGATGAGCAAATGTTTGCTCAAACAGTTCCACAATTTGCTGTGCTTCCTCATTACTAAATACAGTTGGAAACTGATAGTCCACAATATTTCTTGCCAACCTAATTCTACTACTTAACACAATATCGGAATCAGGGCCTTCTTGACTCATCCAAGAGCTCACCGCTGTATTCAAAAACTTCTCAAGCGACATTATAAGCCCTCCTCTCCATGTTCGCTTAATCGAGATTCAAGAAAACGAATTTGATCGCGAACTTCAGCCGCTTTTTCAAATTCCTCCCTAACAATAAGCTCTTGAAGTTTTTGTTTTAAATTTTTAATTTGTTTTCGGATATGAAGAGTTCCACCGATACGTTTTGGTATTTTCCCTGCATGATTAGTATTTCCACTATGAAGTCTTCTCAATATTGGATGCAAATGTCTTGCGAATGTATGGTAACAATGAGAGCATCCAAACCGTCCAATTTTCGTGAATTGGTGATATGTCATGTTACAACGCTCACATTGTAAAATTTCTGGACCTTGAAATGCATTGTGCTTCGTTTCTTTTATAGGTGATTCAAAATTTAATAAGCCAGCTAATAAGTTATTAATCGAAAACCCTGCATTTTCGGGAAACATAAATACGTCCCCACGCTCTTGAGCGCAATGTTCACAAAGATGAAACTCTGTCTTTTCGCCATTTATAATTTTTGTAAAATGCATCGTTGCTGGTCTTTGTTTACACTCTTGACATATCAAGGTTTTCACCTCTTCCTTATTTATACTTCAACGATGTTAACATTGCTTTTAGCATTCTAGCTCTTAGTTCATCACGCTGTGGCAAATCGATATACAAAACTGAGCGATCCATTACACTTAACATAATATTTGCTTCACGTTCTGAAATCACTTTTTCCTCGACTAAACGACGAATAATATCCTCAGCATTTGATTGACTGATGCGATTATGGATAAGTGCTAATAGTTGGTCGATTAAATGCGATTCATTTCTTGTCTTTACTTTCATAATCCGAATATATCCGCCACCGCCACGCTTGCTCTCAACAATATATCCTCGTTCTAGTGTAAAACGTGTATTAATTACATAGTTAATCTGTGAAGGAACACATTGAAATTTATCTGCAATTTCACTTCGTTTGATTTCAACACTCTCTTTATCACTCATATTCAATACTTGTTTTAAATATTGTTCAATGATATCAGAAATATTTCGCACTCTACCTCCTCCTTGCATATGCTGTTGACTTTGACTATATTTGACCTTAATTTTACTATATAGCAAATTAGGAAAAAATGCAACAAACAGAGTCGCTAACCATATCATTGCCGTTTTTCAAAAAATAAAACAGGAAAAACATTCGTTTTATGTTAATTCTCTAAAATTATTTTAAAGTCCTTTTGACTTTTACTAATTTTGTACACATATAACTATCAAATAAAATTGATTTTTACGATGTTTCCAATTGGAGCAATAATCTTACATTATTTATCATTTAAAAAACAGAGGTACCCTTATGCTACTAGGGTTATTTTTAATCAAGTTCAGTGACACTCTTCGTTAGGCTTCATGACAAATGAATTAAATGAGGTGATAAATGTTTCTACATTTTGCACTTCGCAGTTCGGGACTTTCATCCTATAAACTGCATCCATGCAAATACACAAAAAAGCATGCCTCATAATTGAGGCATGCTTTTTACTAGAGCCTAGCGACGTCCTACTCTCGCAGGGGCGCTAGCCCCAACTACCATCGGCGCTGGAGAGCTTAACTTCCGTGTTCGGGATGGGAACGGGTGTGACCTCTCCGCTATTGTCACTAGGCTATTTTTTTAAACAGACAAGTATTATTATAATAAACTGATTTATGGTGTCAAGAATTTTTTTATTCCTTCAAAACTAGATAACAGGCATTCATGAAGAAGTAAGTTGCCTCCGCTTTTCGCATTGTCTAGTTCCGGCTCGCAACGCCTAGTGGAAAATAACCTTCCTCCGTCGAAATGCAAGCATTTCTCGTCGGAAGAACATTTTCCTTACGGCGTTAGACGCTCGCCTTCACTTTTCTTCTT
>JBHGYD010000038.1:0-11149 GCA_041920415.1 Anoxybacillaceae bacterium | reverse complement strand
AATGGACTTTGCCATTTTTTTGTTTTTCACCATATTTCTTACTTGCAAGTCTTCCAACACAACAACATCGTGGTTTTTGATGATGTGGGTGGAGAGTTTTTGCAAGAAATCGTTTCGAGCATTGACGATATTTTCATGAATCTTCGCGACCTTGATCCGTTGCTTATGCCAATTCGAACCGCCTATTTGCCGTCTTGCTAACACCCGTTGCGCTTTTGCCAACTTTTCTTCTAATCGTCGAAAAAATTTCGGGTTACCAACTATTTCTCCTGTACTGAGCGTCGCAAAGTCTTTCACGCCAACGTCAATACCCACCGCTGAACCGGTTTTTGGTAACGGCTGTACTTCTGTTTCAACGAGAATGGAAACAAAATACTTTCCACTTCGGTTGCGCCGAATGGTAGCGCTGAGGATGCGCCCTTTCACTTCCTGACTTTTCGCAAAGCGGACCCAACCGAGTTTGGGCAATTTGATTTTATTTCCAACGACCTCGATCGACGGTTTCCTTTTTTGGGAATGTTGCATTGGCTGGTGTACGATTGAACGGGATGTTTTTTACTTTTAAATTTCGGGGGATGATTTTGTTTGTTGAAAAAACGATTAAACGCTTCGGCTAGATGGTGAAGAGCATTTTGCAGGGCGGTCGAATCGACTTCATAGAGCCATTTCAACTCTTTTTTTAGTTGAGTGAGTTGAGAGGAACAGAACGTATAGGTTAGTCCCTTTCCTGTTTGTTCATATATTTTCCTCCATTTGTCAAGGAAATAGTTAAACACATAGCGGCTACAACCGATCGTCTTCGCAATGAGGATTTCTTGTTGTTTGTTTGGATAGATACGAAATCGGTAGGCTTTATGGATGCGCATCGACTCTTCACCTCCCTCTATAGTTCCATTATACACACGAATATGTGTTCGAACAAGGAAATGATAGGGCGGCTCGCAAAAAAAAGTGAACCACAGAAATATGTTTCAATCCGTCGAACAGTCGAGATAACAAAAGGTCATCTCTTGTCCGAAGCCGATTCATCTCCCACTTACTCACGATGGTTCGTTGAAGTGAGAGTCTTCTCGGCTATTTAAGATAAAGAAATACACAACCCGCCAAGAAAGCAAGTTGTGTATCTATGTTCACTTATTTAGAAATTAATATAATTAAGAGGATTCACCGCATTTGATTTCGCTGCGTTCCATGGACCATGGTGCAATTCGAAATGAAGATGCGGACCAGTGGTTTCACCCGTATTCCCCATGTAACCAATGATTTGTCCCTTGCTTACTGTCTGTCCTTCGCCCACTAAACGTGTCTCTAAGTGCGCATAAACGGTTGTATAGACTTGTCCATTAATAAGGTGAGTAATAAATACAACATTTCCATAACTACTAGAATAGTAAGAACGGAACACAACACCGTCTGCTGCCGCGACAACTGGAACTTCTGCTGCTCGTTTGCCGATATCAATACCATAATGGAATTCACCGCCGCGTGGACCGAATCCTGATGTAATCGGACCGTTCGCTGGTCTCATAAATGCTCCGCTTGTGACAGGAGGAACATTCCCGGAAAAGCTAGTGGAAGATGAAGGTGCGCTAGATCTACTTGATGAAGCCGAAGCCGCCGCGCGACGTTTTGCTTCCTCTTCTGCCTGTTTTCTAGCAAGCAATTGCTGAAGCTGTGCCTTCATGGCTGCCTCTTGTTTCTCAAGCAATTCTTTTTCTTCAGCAAGCGCCATTTTCTTGTCATCTTCTTCTTCCTCTTGTTGTTTCAAACTAGCCATGAACTGATTTTTTTGGTTAATTTGGCTGTTAAGTTTTTGCTTTAACTGTTGAAGCTCTTTTAAATCTGTTTGAAGATTGTCAAGCTTCGTCGCTAGCTCATTCTCTTTCTTTTCTTTGAGCGCTTTATCCGCCTTTTGTTCTTCAATAATTTGCTTGTCCGCTTCAAAAATCGTCGTTACAGCGCTTATACGATCAATAAAATCACCAAAGCTTTGCGAGCCTAGTAATACATCAAGATAGCTAATCACTCCACCGCTTTGTTGTAACGAGCGAACACGCTCCTTCAATAATTCGTTTCGTTTTTCAATTCGCGCTTGCACTTCCGCAATTTCCCGTTTTAATGATTCAATATCCTGTCTTGTTTGATCAATATTTTGCGATAGATTATGAATCTTCTCACTCGTTTCTGATACGGCCATATCTAGCTTCTTAATTTCTGCTGCTATTTTTGCTTGCTGCGCTTGGAGGCGTTCAATCTCTTGGTCGGCCTTGTTCATTTCGTTTTGCACAGAAGACTGTTTCGATTGGATACTATTAATCGCGTTTCGCTTCTGTTGAATCTCTTGGTTGCTAACGGCGTTGGCCAAGTGAGGCGAAAAACTTGTCACACCAACCACAGCCGCTACCGCTAACGTCATCATTTTCTGCTTCACGACTTCGTTTCCCCTTTCTATCTATATTAACTATTAAACTTTCAAAAACTTACGAACCGACATCATACTTCCCCAGACGCCGATGCACGCACCGAGCAATAATAAGACGAAGCTGATTTGCCACATAAATGGATTGAACGGAAGCAATTGCATAAACGGAACGATTACTTTCGGCTTTAAAAACTCATAAATGTTATAGTAAACAAATGAGATAAGAGCAATCGGAATGATCGCGCCAATCACACCAAGCCATAACCCTTCAAGGAAAAATGGCCAGCGAATAAATCCATTGGTTGCCCCTACTAATCTCATAATCTCGATTTCGCGCCGACGCGCAAAAATCGTAATTTTAATCGTATTCGAAATTAAAAACATTGCTGTAAATAACAACCCAACAATTAAACCTAAACCAACATTTCTCGCGATTCGTAATGTTTTAAATAGCTTTTCGACTTGTCCTTGACCGTACTTGACTTTATGGGCAAACTTAAACGTTTCAATTTGTTTCGCTACTTTCATCGTATCGGTCGGTTTGGCCGTTTTGACTACATACACGTCACTTAACGGATTATCTTGTTCAAACAAGCGGAACGATGAACCTTCTTCACCGAAACTTTTAATTAAGTTTTTTAATTCCTGTTCTTTCGATGAGTATTGAACCTCTTTCACTTCAGGAATTGCCTCGATTTTCGCCCGCAACGCTTGCTTATCTTTTTCCGTTGCCGTTAGATCAATGTACACACGTATTTCGACATCGTTTTCGATTTTGTTAGCGAAATGGTTCATATTGAACATAATGACAAGGAACACACCGACAAGCAGCAATGTAACTGTCACCGCACTAATCGAAGCGAACGTCATCCAACCATTTCTGCCAAGACTTTTCAAACTTTCCCGCATATGGCGTTTGAGGGTATTAATCGTCATAGCCGTATTCCCCCCTCGCTTCATCGCGGACAATTTTTCCATTTTCAATCGCAATCACGCGTCTTTTGATCGTATTGACAATTTCACGGTTATGTGTCGCCATCACAATCGTTGTACCACGGTTATTAATTTCTTCAAAAAGCTCCATAATTCCCCATGAAGTGTCTGGGTCCAAGTTACCGGTTGGCTCGTCCGCAATCACAATTTTTGGTGAATTCACAATCGAACGGGCGATGGACACACGCTGTTGTTCCCCACCCGATAACTCATTCGGGAAAAAGCGGGCTTTATGCTTTAAGCCAACTAAATCTAATACTTCCATTACTTTCTTTTTAATCATTTTTGGCGATTCTTCGATTACTTCCAAAGCAAACGCTACATTTTCATATACCGTTAGCTTAGGAAGTAATTTAAAGTCTTGGAAAACAACACCAATGTGTCGGCGCAATAATGGTACTTTGCTATCTTTTAACCGCGCAAGGTTCACGCCATTAATCATAATGGAGCCACTCGTCGGTTTTTCTTCGCGGTACATCATTTTAATAAATGTCGATTTTCCCGCACCGCTCGGACCTACGACATATACAAATTCCCCTTGCCGAATGCGAACGCTAATACCATTCAGCGCAACGACACCATTGGGATATGTTTTATATACATCTTGCATTTCAATCATATTAATCACCTATTTTTGCATAATCGTTGTTGTTGCCGTCATTCGAGCTGTCTCGTGTTCTTTCGAATCAATGATACAAAATTCTACAAAGAACATTATAACATTATTTTGAGTAATTTGTTTTTACATTTATATTTCAAAACGATTACGTAAGAAAAAAACAATCTGGTATCGTAACAGATACCAGATTGTTGCTTAACTTCTTTACTATTATTTTTTCGACGCTAACCATTCGGCCACTTTATCTACGTCTTCTCCTTGAATAACACCGCCTGGCATACCGCCACGACCTTTTTCAATAATTTGTTTAATTTCATCTTTTGAATATTTACTACCGACTTTTTGTAAGTTTGGCCCTACTTTACCCTCTAGATTTTGACCATGGCAGCTTGCACAGCTTTGTTGAAAAATTTGTTCTGCCGCAGAAGCTGTCGAATCGCCACCGCCATTTTTATTATTGTCAGTAGCTCCTCCTCCCCCGCAAGCAGCTAACACAAGTGACGTGCCTAACAATAGGCCAACTAACTTCGCTTTCATGGAAAGAACTCCCCCCTGTGAAAAATTGCATACAAGCTTATTATAACCAATTTTCTTATCATTTAAGTACGTTTAAATCCTTCACCGAGCACTTCCGCTGCGTCCATAACGACAACAAACGCTGATGGATCAATGCTTTTCACTAATTGTTTCAATTTCGTGAACTCTGTTTGTTCGACAACGCACATGAGTACCGGCCGCTCATGTTCCGTATACCCACCATAACCAGATAGCTTTGTTACGCCACGATCAATTTTATGCAAAATCGCTTTTCGTACCTCTTCTTCCTTGTTTGTAATAATCATCGCCATTTTCGAATAGCCAAAGCCAACTTGTACTAAATCGATCGTTTTACTTGTGACAAAAAGACCAATCAGCGCATATAACGCTCTCTCGATATCAAATACAAGCGCTGCGGTTAACACGATCAAACCATCAATGAAAATGACGCATGTACCAAGCGATAATCCCGTATACTTATGAATGATTTGTGCTGCTAAATCCGTTCCACCTGTCGACGCCTTACCACGAAACACAATTCCTAAACCAATGCCAACCCCAATTCCACCAAAAAGAGAGGCAAGGAGCGGATCATGGGTTGCTGGTTGAAAATCTTTTGTCAAATAGACAACGAACGGCAGAAACAGCGTACCAACTAACGTTTTCACACCAAATTGTTTTCCGAGCAATACGACACCCGCAATAAAAAGCGGAATATTAAATGCCCATTGCACATACGCAGGCTGCCATCCAAGCGTCGCATGCAAAATCGTACTAATTCCGCTTACTCCACCAGATGCGACACGATTCGGCAACAAAAACACGTTAAATGCAATGGCCACGATGGCCGAACCAATTAATATGTATACATATTCAATCATCATTTCGATTTTTGGGTTAAGTGGTTGACTGAATCGTTTTCTTTTTTTCATCATTGAACCCCCTATGAGAGTATAGCACGCACCTTTTGACAAGTAAATGACAGCCGAATAACGTAGTAAAGCGTTAAAGATAGTGTGCGCATAAAAAAAGCATCTAATATCCAAAACGATATTAGATGCTGATAAACATTTATTTTAATTTTGAACGCAAATATGCATCGATAAAGATGTCAATTTCGCCGTCCATTACCGCTTGTACGTTACCGACTTCCGTATTGGTGCGATGATCTTTCACAAGCGAATACGGGTGGAAAACGTAAGAACGAATTTGGTTTCCCCATCCAATCTCTTTTTGCTCGCCACGAATTTCCGCGAGCTCCGCTTGTTGTTCTTCTAGTTTCTTTTGATACAGTTTCGCTTTTAACATGTTCATCGCTTTTTCGCGGTTTTTAATTTGCGAACGTTCCGACTGACACGTCACGACGATGCCTGTTGGGATATGGGTAATGCGCACGGCTGAATCGGTTGTATTGACGTGCTGACCGCCGGCACCGCTTGAACGGTACGTATCAACCTTAATTTCGTCCGGGCGAATTTCGATTTCAATGTCCTCATTAAATTCCGGCATCACTTCGCAAGAAACGAACGAAGTATGACGGCGACCGGAAGCATCGAACGGCGAAATACGCACTAAGCGATGCACGCCTTTTTCTGCCTTTAAGTAGCCATAAGCATTGTGTCCTTTAATTAAAAGAGTAACGCTTTTAATGCCTGCTTCTTCACCAGGCAAATAGTCGAGTGTTTCGACTTTAAAGCCTTTTTTCTCGGCCCATCTTGTATACATGCGCAGAAGCATCGAAGCCCAGTCTTGCGATTCCGTTCCTCCCGCACCTGGGTGAAGCTCTAAAATCGCATTATTTTTATCATATGGCTCGTTAAGAAGAAGCTGAAGTTCAAATTCACTAAAGTCTTTCGCTAATTTTTTCGCTTCGGCGACAAGCTCTTGCTGCAAGTCTTCATCCGGCTCTTCTTTCACAAGTTCATACGTCACTTCTAAGTTCTCAAAACGCTCTTCTAATTGACGAAACTCGCTCACTAACTCTTTTAACGCATTCGCTTCACTAATGACCGTTTGCGCTGCTTTTTGGTCATCCCAGAAATTTGGCGCTGCCATTTGTTCTTCTAACTCACGAATGCGCGCCTCTTTCACTTCGAGGTCAAAGAGACCCCCTAATATCCGCTAATCGCTTAGCCATTTTTTCAAGGTCTTGCTTCACTTCCACTAAATCAATCATCATGTCTTCACCTCGTTATTCATTTTACTTGATAAAACAAATAAGAATCAATGGTCGTTGATTCACAAAAACAAAGTGAGAGGTCTGTCCCCTCACTTTCTTGCGTCGTGATGATATCGAAACCGGTCAGTAATGTTACGCATTTTTTCCGCAACAGTTTTTATATTTTTTGCCGCTTCCACAAATGCATGGATCATTGCGGCCGATGTCGATTGCTTTTCTTACCGGTTTTCGCTTCACTTCTCCTTCTTCTTCTTTCGGATGAACGGCTTCACCTTTTGCGACTTCCTGGCGTTCAAGATTGCTGTGAATTTCCGCTTTCATAATATATTTCGCTACTTCTTCTTCAATGGACGCGATCATATTTTCAAACATCGCATACCCTTCCATTTGATATTCACGAAGCGGGTCAATTTGCCCGTACGCACGTAAATGAATACCTTGACGCAATTGTTCCATCGCGTCGATATGATCCATCCATTTCATGTCGACCGCACGAAGAACGATGACGCGCTCAAATTCGCGCATTTGCTCTGGCGCAATTTGCTGTTCTTTTTCGTCGTAGCGCGCTTTTACTTTTTTCCAAATGAGCTCAATCATTTCCTCAGGCTCTTTGCCGCGCAAATCGTTGACCGTCACATCGCCTTCAGGTAAAAGGTTTGCATTGACGTAGTCAATAATGCCCTTTAAATCCCAGTCTTCCGGCATTTCTTCACTCGGTGTATGCGCGTTTACCACGCGCTCAATGACCGATTGAATCATTTTTTCCACGATGTCGCGAAGGTTTTCGGCATCAAGCACTTGGAAGCGTTGACGGTAGATAATTTCGCGCTGTTCGCGCAATACGTCATCGTATTGTAAAAGCTGCTTGCGCGCATCGAAGTTGTTGCCTTCGACTCGTTTTTGCGCGGACTCAACCGCTTTTGTGACCATTTTACTTTGAATTGGCTGGGAATCATCCATGCCTAATCGGTCCATCATCGCTATTAAGTTTTCTGAACCGAAGCGGCGCATCAGTTCGTCTTCTAATGATAAATAAAATTGCGATACACCCGGGTCCCCTTGGCGTCCAGAACGACCGCGCAACTGATTGTCAATGCGGCGGCTTTCATGGCGTTCTGTACCAATGACCGCTAATCCGCCAAGCTCCCGCACACCTTCGCCAAGTTTAATGTCGGTACCACGACCAGCCATGTTTGTAGCGATCGTGACCGCTCCTTTTTGACCAGCTTGAGCGATAATTTCCGCTTCTTTCGCATGGTTTTTCGCGTTCAATACGTTGTGAGGAATTCCTCTTTTCTTCAGCATCTGCGAAATTAATTCCGAAGTTTCAATCGCGACCGTACCGACAAGCACCGGCTGTCCTTTCGCATGACGCTGGGCGATATCTTCCACTACCGCGCGGAATTTTCCTTCCATTGTTTTGAAAATCAAATCAGGGCGGTCTTCACGAATGACCGGCTTGTTCGTCGGAATAACAACGACTTGCATGTTATAAATGTTACGAAATTCCTCTTCTTCCGTTTTTGCTGTCCCTGTCATTCCGGCCAGTTTTTCGTACATACGGAAATAGTTTTGGAACGTAATCGTTGCCAGCGTCATGGATTCGTTTTCGATTTCTAGCCCTTCTTTTGCTTCAATCGCTTGATGCAATCCATCGCTATAACGGCGTCCTCTCATCAAACGGCCCGTAAATGGGTCAACGATGACGACTTTTCCATCTTCCACCACGTAGTCGACATCACGATGCATCGTCACATGCGCTTTTAACGCTTGGTTGATGTGGTGGTTCAGCGTTACGTGCTTAAGATCAAACAAGTTATCAATGCCAAACGCGCGCTCCGCTTTTGTAATCCCTTCTTCGGTTAATTGCACGCTTTTTGTTTTTTCATCGTACGTATAGTCGACATCTTTTTGTAACGTGCGAACAAACGCATTCGCCTGAATATAGAGCTTCGTTGATTTTTGTGCCGTCCCCGAGATGATGAGCGGTGTTCGCGCTTCATCAATTAAGATCGAGTCGACCTCGTCAATGACCGCAAAATGAAGCGGGCGCTGCACCATATGCTCTTTGTAAAGCACCATGTTGTCACGCAAATAATCAAAACCAAATTCGTTGTTCGTACCGTACGTAATATCCGCATTATACGCCGCTTGCTTTTCCTCGCGGGACATGCCAGTTAAGTTTAATCCGACCGTTAGCCCTAAAAATTCATATAATTTCCCCATCTCTGTGGCGTCACGACTGGCGAGATATTCGTTGACCGTAACAACATGCACACCTTTTCCTGTTAACGCATTTAAATAAACCGGCATCGTCGCCGTTAACGTTTTCCCTTCCCCTGTTTTCATCTCGGCAATATTGCCCTCATGAAGCACAATACCGCCCATTATTTGCACTTTATATGGATACATCCCAAGGACGCGCTTTGCTCCTTCGCGCACAACCGCGAACGCTTCGACTAACAAATCATCGAGCGATTCGCCTTGCTGATAGCGAGCTTTAAACTCCTCCGTTTTTTGGCGCAGCTGCTCGTCGGAAAGCTTCGCCATTTCCGGACCAAGCGCATCAACTTGTTCAGCAATTTTCTCTAATCGATGAATTTGGCGTTTGTTTGGGTCAAACACCTTTTTTAATACTCCAAGCATATATAACGCCCCTTATTTCAATAGAATCACTAATTTACATCATATCACTTACACGAATGGGTGACAACTAAGACGCGGAAATGGATGGGGTAGATGAGGAAAAAAGAAAAGCCAGCTTTCTAGCTGGAACTACTCTTCACGTTTGTGATTGAATTTGTTCGATCGCTCCTTCGACATGCAAAAGACGTTTGTTGAGCGCATATATTTCAAACCCTTTTTCTTCGATCTTCTTATTGATGTTTTTCAACAGCGCATACACATCACCATCGACTTGAGTTTCTAGACGGAATACCGCTTCTTTTACCTCGCATAGCTCCCGTTCGACCCGTTCGAGCCGCCCCTTCACCTCAACCATGTCGTTTTCAAGGTGACCAAGGCGCTCCTTCACTTCTTTCATCTCGTTCTCTACATGGTCCAAATGAGCTTCCAAGCTTGCGAAATGCTCATCTATTTGTGCAAAGCGGTCATCTATTTGTGCAAAACGCTCATCTATCTGTGTGAAACGCTCATCTATCTGTGTGAAGCGCTCATCCATTTGCACAAAACGCTCGTCCACTTGATCAAATCGATTGCGAACTTCTTCTTGAAATTGTTCAAAGTTCGTTTCCATCTTGTCTAATTTTGTTAAAATTTGCTTTAAAATCTCCTCCATCTTTTTTCCCACCTCCTCTCATACATTATAACATCCCCCACCTTCTTAAGGCAGGGGATGAGGATTAGTTCGTTTCAATTAAACCGTATTTCCCGTCTTTTCGGCGGTACACAATGTTTGTGCGGTTTGTTTCCGCATTTGTGAATACGAAAAAGTTATGGCCAAGCATGTTCATTTGTAAAATCGCTTCTTCGCTGTCCATCGGTTTTAAGCTAAACCGCTTTGTCCGCACAACCTCAAATTCTTCTTCCTCATGTTCGGCAGTCGCGACTGGAACCTCGCTAGAAGCAAACACATACTTTGGTTCTTTATCGCGCCATTTGCGGTTCACTTTCGTTTTATGTTTACGAATTTGTCGCTCCAACTTATCGCTCACTAAATCAATGGCAGCGTACATATCATCATGACGTTCCTCCGCGCGCAACACTAATTGCGGCATCGGAATCGTTACTTCAATTTTTGATTGTTTATCATTATATACTTTTAAATTAACGTGTACCGTTACTCCTTCCGTTGATTCGAAATAGCGTTCCAATTTACCAATTTTTTTCTCGACATACTCCCGCAAAGCTTGTGTAACCTCAATGTTTTCACCGCGAATGCTGTACTTCATACGCTGTATGCCTCCTTTAATGAAAGGTTGTATATATATTTCTACAATACCCTACAAAATCCTTCTTAAACCGTCGAATAATTTCGTGAAAATTTTGTGAATAACAATTACTATAATGCTACCTATGTAATGTAAGAGCTATATTTTATATATAGATATGCCGTTTAATCATGTTATATTAAAGTATTACAAGGATATTCTCGTGTATTTTTACAATTGCATTTGAATGGTTTGACCGGTGCTTACATACATCCGAAACAAAAAGCAGAGACGTACTTGCCGTAATAATGAAAGCATTTAAAAAAACCAGATTCCCGTCCCCGGGAATCTGGTTTTATTGTTCAATATACCCGTGGTGCTAGATAAAGACCACGAGACATAAAAATAGCCCTTGCATGGAAAATCCCTTTAAAATGAAAGTGCCAACCTACATTTCAAAGGAGAATCATCATGCAAGAGCACTTTCATTTTACAACAAACAAAGCGAA
>JBHGYD010000034.1:0-7664 GCA_041920415.1 Anoxybacillaceae bacterium | reverse complement strand
ATTAAAGCTTTTTGAAAAAACTTAGCTGCATCAATTGCCACGATTAATACTTTTTCTAGGTTTATCCCCCTCAATTGAGAACTGAATTGACTACCTTTCTTTCCTTGGATATTATTAAAATGTTTATTATATTTTTTTAACCCCATATTACTTCTTCCTCCATTTATGGATTGTAAGAATCTGAGGTTTTCTGTCAGGTATCTCTATCTTACAACAAGAAGTAAGCTGGGGTCTTTTTTTATGTCAAGAAAAACCTTTCGACATTATTATCTTATACACCAGGCACTGTTCGCTAAATGTATGATTGGGCGAAACACCTCATTAAAGAAAGCGTAACCGATCATTTATTTCATAAAGAAGTACTGTATCGTTTGCTCGCCGAACATGTCAGAAATAAAGCCGATCATAGCTGGAAAATTTGGACTGTCCTTGTTTTTATGACTTGGCATCAAGTATACGCAGAAAAGAAATACGATTTTACTAACTCGGCTCAAACAGACAAGCGGTGGCTGTCTATCCAAATGGGGTGATTGTATTATTACGACTACGAAAAGTTCTTTGTTGCTTGTTGGTTTAGTAAGATGTGGATATTGTGGAAGTCTACTTTGTACAACATATAGAAATATGTTTGTAAAGATGGAACAGAATATGTAAAGCGTGAGGCTAAATACAGATGTTCGAGTAAAGCGCAGAAAAAAGTGGATTGCGACGGACAGACATTGTATTCTCCGAAAAAGATTGAAGGTGTAGTTCTTGATGAACTTTATGATTATTTAGACCAACTTGAAACAATCGATCTTACTAGCAAGATTCAAGAATTTAAGCAACGCAATACAGATAAAGAGATTAAAACGTTAAGAAAGCTCCAAAGCGAATTTGGCAAAGTGAATTCTGCGTTAGTGAAGTTAAAAGATGAAGCACTCAAAATAATTATGGGGGAAAGTTCCTTTGATGCAAAAGTTGTTAATGACCTTATTAATCAGAAAGAAAATGAGTTAAGGAAGTTGGAAGAATCAATTAATAAAGCAAAATTAGATTTAGAATCCAAGAAGGTAGAACTGTCTGAAATGGAGGAATTGCAGAGATACATTCCTGTATGGAGGGGAGTATTTGAAAAGGCATCAGTGGTAATTGACAAAATCGTTGTTTTTAGAGACCGGGTAGAAATCACTTTTACCGATTTTTAGTAAAATGAGGGCAGTCATTCTAACAATGATGCCCTACCAGCTGAGCTAATGCCCCTCATTACGCCTAGTTTTTATTACATGCATCACTTTTCTCATGCAATATGACAGGTAAAACAAATTGTCATACAAATAAAATCGACAATATTTCAATTGGAATAATATACATGTAGACAAAATTCGACAAAATACGATACTATCTAAATCGTCCATAGAATAGTATGTTTCCCTTACGCTTATAGATATAAAGCGTAAGGGGCTTTTTTTATGATTGCTTATGTCGAATTTTGTTGTTTTAGGGGATGTTTAGATACTTTCAATGTCGACGTTAATAATCGAAGAGATGTTACGAATGCAATAATAAACATCTGTTGTCGATTGTTTTTGGTCAACGGTTACTTTTAGTTTAATCAAATGGTGTTGTTCATCTAAATCTTTAATGCGAGCGGTTTTAATATCAATATTTTGTTCTTTGATGGCTGCAATGACATTGGCAATATTTTTTGGGTCTGAAACAGTAATTTGTAACATCATTTCCTTTTCTCTTAGTTGCTTCGGACCAAAAAGAGCAGTCAGAACCGGAATAAGCTCAACGCTAACAATTAACAACGTTACACCGAAAATAGATTCCCAGTAAAATCCTGCGCCAACCGCAATACCAATACCTGACGCTCCCCAAATTAATGCGGCAGTCGTCAATCCGGAAATGCTATCATTACCGCGCCGTAAAATCACCCCCGCACCTAAAAAGCCAATACCGGATACAATTTGAGCAGCAAGGCGAAGTGGATCCATTGTAATATGATCTTTTAGAGGAAATACATAGGCCGATTCGATTGAAACAATCGTTAATAAACAACTAACAATCGAAATTACTAAACATGTCTTTAAGCCCACAGGTTTACGTTTTAATTCCCTCTCCAGACCAATCACGAGCCCTAATATTGCCGATATACCTAGTTTCATAAAAAGATGAAAATCCATGTCCATCACCTTTTCCATTTCAATCGATGCTATAATAATTATAAAACGTTTATGAGGGATGGGCTATGCAAACGTCCAATTTATTTAAACCGTATCTTGCGTTAATCATCGGCGCGCTTTCTGTATCGACATCGGCAATTCTCGTAAAGTGGGCACAGGCACCTGCTGCTGTGATCGCATTTTATCGCCTCTTTTTTACTGTTTTGTTGATGACTCCATTTTTCATTCCATATTTGCGTGAACTGCCAACAATTTCGAAGCGAGATTGGCTATTTTCAACGGTTTCCGGTGTGTTATTAGCATTTCATTTTATCCTTTGGTTTGAGTCGTTGAACTATACGTCGGTAACAAGTTCGGTCGTACTTGTAACTTTGCAGCCGTTGTTTGCATTCATTGGGGGGTACGTCTTTTTTAAAGAAAAGTTGACAATCGGTGCTTTTTTAAGTGGAATGCTCGCAATCGTCGGAAGTATGATTATTAGTTGGGGGGATTTTCAAGTAAGCGGTAAAGCGTTATTAGGAGATATTTTAGCATTGCTTGCTTGCATGATGGTTACTGGTTATTGGTTATTCGGTCAAGATTTGAGAAAACGATTATCACTTATGACATATACATATGTCGTATATGGTGTCAGTTCGATTACTCTTTTGCTTTATGTGCTTGTTTTCCGCTATCCATTGCTGTCATACGGTAAAACCGACTGGCTTTGTTTTATTCTATTGGCGATTGTTCCGACTTTACTTGGCCATTCACTAATGAATTGGTCGGTGAAGTGGGTTAGTGCAGCAACGATTTCGATGAGCATTTTATTTGAACCAGTCGGGTCAGCGATTTTGGCATATTTCTTACTTGGAGAAATCATCCAACCATCCCAATGGATTGGAGGCGTATTTATTTTAACAGGTATTGGAGCGTATTTATGGGGTGAAAACCGAAAAAGACCTCTACAAATACAAGAAAGTAGATGAACCGATGTTTCCGATGACAAGATGGTTTCGGTTAAGCGAAAGCCGGGCTAGCTGTTGTGTATTTGCAAAGGTGGATAAATACTTAAAATCCACCCTTGTTGTTTGTGCTAATAAATAGGCGGATTTCGTTGCTGATTTTTTTCTCCGTTTATTTAATGCCGCAATAATTCCTTCTTTCGTTTTTATACCAATTCCATGCCCATAATAAAGTCCGTTTCCTAAATAAATCGCATTTTCCCCTTGCCATTGCGGCGTTTCTGGATCAACTTCAGGATTTTTAAAATAAAGACAATCGCCGGGGATGTAATCGTCCCCGCTTTTTGTTTTTATCCCTAAATCTTTATCGTAATGCCAGTCGTACAGAAGAAGATTGGCGAATAATTCGTTAAATGAATCCCGTTTAATCACTTCAAGAACCGCTTTATAAAACACAATGATGATTGCTGTAGCGCATTCAAAGGCGTATAAATGGCTATTTTGAAAAATATCATTGATGGCATCGGCAGGGGAAACGCCTTCTCTTAATTGAAATCCTCCTAACTTATTGCGTAACCAAAACTGTTCATTGCATCTTGAAAAGCGAAAAATCGTAAATTTCGCTTTGCTTTTAGCTAAAAGAATAGCGGATCGGATAATCTGTTCTCGCAAAACAAGTTCAAACATGAGTTGCTGTTCATTTTTGTATACATACACGCGACGTTCTTTTAACAGAGCATTGAAAATCATTTCTTGCTCTTTAGATAAGGAAGTGTGAGTAAAAAAACTACTATCCACAACAGATTGTTGAATTTGAATCATGTGCGCTCTCTCCTTGATAATAAAGTTATTAACAAATTATCAACAACTTTTCCACATTATCCAGATCTCTAATCAAATTAAGATAGTACGTTCGTTTAATTTTTAAAAATTGGTTATGGAATGTGGATAAATACTGTTGATTCTGTGAATAACTTGTTAGTATTTTGTGTATAATTCAGTTCTTGGTCTCTTTCGTTTACAATAAACGATGTTACTGTTATCCTATATTACGAGTAAAAATATGTCGGGGAGCTAAGTGAACTTGGCTGAGAGGATACTGATTTGTATCGACCCGTAAACCTGATCTGGGTAATGCCAGCGTAGGGATGAATAGTTAGTAAGAAATTTGATTCATTCTTGTTACGTCATGTTTATGAGTAAACGGCTACCCTTATGCAGGTAGTCGTTTTTTTATGAAGGAAATCCCTGGCATATTTTTTATTTCGAAATAGGAGGAGGATGAGGTGTGACGACTGTTAATGTTGGTTTCCAAGTGCTACCGAAAGTAGCGAATGGAAATACTTATGATGTCGTTGATAAAGCAATTGAGGTTGTGCAGAAATCAGGTGTGAAATATGAAGTTGGCGCCATGGAAACGGTTATGGAGGGGGAGCTGGACGAGCTTTTGGAAATCGTGAAAAAAGCGCAGGATGCCTGCATTGAAGCCGGAGCCTCCGAAGTGATGACATACATAAAAATCCATTACCGTCCTAAAGAGGGAGTTACGTTAGATGAAAAGCTTCGGAAATACCGATGAGCGGTCGTTTCGTGCTTTTTCCGTTTTGAAAAAATGGTCATCGATCGCGATGCCTTCGTTTGCGATTTTATTGCTTTTTATTGTTTGGGAAGTTTTTGTTACTGTGACGAAAATTGAAAAATGGATTTTACCAGCTCCTTCAGACATTTTTCAGTCGCTTTTTCATAGTCGTGAGCTGCTTTTTCAGCATTCGGTACAGACATTAAAAGAAACGTTATTAGGGTTAGTGCTATCTGTGTTAGTTGGTGTGATACTAGCCACGTTCATTGATTTATCAAAATCGCTTCAGAAAGCGCTTTATCCATTGCTTGTCGTTTCGCAGACGGTCCCAATTATCGCCGTTGCTCCTTTAATCATGATTTGGTTTGGATTCGGCATGTTACCGAAAGTATTTGTTGTTGCGCTCGTTTGCTTTTTTCCGATTGCGATTAATCTCGCTGACGGCTACCGGACTGTTGATGTAGAGATGGTTCGTTTGCTGGAAACAATGGGGGCGACAAAATGGCAAATTTTTAAAATGGTTAAGCTTCCCGGAGCGCTGCCATTTTTCTTTTCAGGGTTGAGAATTGCGGGAACTTACAGCGTTATGGGGGCGGTCATCGGCGAGTGGCTCGGGGCGAGTCAAGGTCTCGGCATCTTATTGACTCGTTCGTCCCAATCGTTTTTAACGGATCGAGTATTTGCGACGATTATTGTGATTGTCTTTTTAAGCCTAGTGATTTTCGCAGTCATTGAGCTATTCGCACGGCTAACCATGAGATGGCATTATCAACAGAAAAGTAAAGAATAGAGAGGAAGATGAATAATGAACCAACTACGGAAAATCATCAGCGTGCTACTTACAGCGATGTTAATTACGGCTTTAGCAGCATGCAACCAGAAGGGAGAAGCAGATAAAAAAGAAGCTCACAAACAGTCGCTGCAAAAAGTAACAGTGATGTTGGATTGGTTCCCTAATACGAATCATACTGGCTTATATGTCGCAAAAGATAAAGGCTATTTTAAAGAACAAGGGTTAGATGTAGAAATTTTGCAGCCAGGGGAAGGAACGACGGCTGATCAATTAGTAGCGGCAGGAAAAGCAGATTTTGGCGTGAGTTATCAAGAGAGCGTTACGCAAGCTCGTTCCACTGGAATTCCGCTTGTTTCAATTGCAGCTGTGATTCAACATAATACGTCTGCTTTTGCCTCTTTAAAAGAAGCGGGAATTACATCTCCGAAAGATTTTGAAGGAAAACGTTACGGCGGTTGGGGTTCGTCTGTTGAAGAAGCTGTATTAAAAGCGGTTATGCAAAAAGCAAAGGCAGATTTCTCGAAGTTAAAAATCGTTACACTTGGCGAAACTGACTTTTTCAAGGCAATTGGCCGAGATGCCGACTTTATGTGGATTTATTACGGATGGGATGGCATTGAAGCGAAACGGCAAGGAAAAGAACTAAATACAATCATGTTAAAAGATTTAGATCCGGCGTTAGATTACTATACTCCTGTAATTGTCACGAACGAGAAACATGTTAAAACAGAAAAAGAGCTAGTGAAAAAATTTATGAAAGCGACGGCAAAAGGTTATGAGTTTGCGATTAAAAAACCTGAAGCAGCAGCGGACATTTTAATGAAAAATGCGCCGGAGTTAAATAAAGAATTAGTAAAAGAGAGTCAAAAATGGTTAAGTACGAAGTACCAAGATGACGCAAAGCAATGGGGGGTACAAAAGGAAGAAGTTTGGAAACGTTACGCTGATTGGATGTTTGAACGAGGATTAATTGAAAAAAATATTGATCCAAAAGCTGCGTTTACAAACGAATTTCTTCCTAAAGCAGAATGATGCTTGAAGTTAAAGGTGTGACGAAAGTTTTTCGTCCTAGTCAACATGAAGATTTGATTGCGCTGGAAGATGTGTCTCTTTTCATAGAAAAGGGAGAATTTGTTTCCATTATCGGGCCAAGCGGTTGTGGGAAAAGTACGCTTCTTGAAATGATTGCCGGTTTGTCCAAGCCAACGAGCGGAAATATTGATCTTTACGGTCGATCCATTATAGGGAAAAAAGGACATGTCGCGTATATGCCGCAAAAGGACGTTCTTTTTCCGTGGAGAACCATTATTGATAACGTTATTGTTCCTCTTGAGGTTCAAGGAGTCAAAAAGGCAAAAGCAAAAGAAGAAGCGCTTCGGCTTTTACCCGTTTTCGGATTGGAGCAATTCGCTGATCAGTATCCAGAAACATTATCTGGAGGGATGAGGCAGCGTGCCAATTTGCTTAGAACGTTTTTGTTTGGAAAAGAATTGCTACTTTTGGATGAGCCGTTTGGCAAACTGGATGCTATTACAAAGATGCAAATGCATGAATGGTTGCTGAACATATTGGCGCAACTAGATAAAACAGTTTTATTGGTTACCCATGATATTGAAGAAGCGATTTTACTTTCTGATCGCATTTACGTTTTCTCTGCGCGGCCGGGCAAAGTGAAAGGGGAGGTTCATGTTCCGCTCAAGCGACCTCGCTCGCAAGAAACGGTTACTTATCCGGTGTTTGTGGAGATAAAAAAACAATTGTTAAACTTATTGAAAACTGATTAGGTTTCTTGCCTAATCAGTTTTTAATTTGACAGTAAGTTACTTTCTAAATGCATAAGTTAACCTAAGGTTTTACTTTCTCTGTAAGTAGTAAGTGGTTCTTAAGCCTCTACTGCCTTGCAAACAAGGGCATTTTTATCTCGCAAAAATGATCTTAAACCCGTGGTGCTAGATAAAGACCACGAGACATAAAAATAGCCCTTGCATGGAAAATCCCTTTAAAATGAAAGTGCCAACCTACATTTCAAAGGAGAATCATCATGCAAGAGCACTTTCATTTTACAACAAACAAAGCGAAAATTCAAAAACAATATGCCGCCATTTTATCGATCGTAATTACACAGTTGTCTTATATCGAACCACATTTGAAGAGACGCAATCGGCACTTGTTGAAGCAAA
>JBHGYD010000031.1:0-224475 GCA_041920415.1 Anoxybacillaceae bacterium | reverse complement strand
CGTTCATTTCTTTCGTTCGTCGGGTTTTATTTGGGCAACTTCCTCTCGATTGGAAATCAGAGATGGTAGCTGTCTTATTTGAGCATGCCCATTTTTACGGGAGAAGTATTCCTAATTTTGGATAATCAACAGCCGTGATTTATTCCAATTTCCTTTTTGTGTAGAAACTTTACCCCTAAAAACCCTAGAGCATGTCATGGAGTGCTATTTGGTCCTGTTTTTTTACCTATGTTGTCTTTGATTCTTGGCATAAGCATTTGGTTACTTATAAAAATTGCATTAGGTGTTAATTAACAATAAAAATGTTTAAAAACACCTGTTAAGTTATTTCATTTAAGGGCGCTTTTCTTGAGTAAGGAGAGCGCCTTTTCTCAATAATTCCCACTGTCCTATCCGATAAGTTTATTCCACTAACCTGCCCCGTTTGTTGAATAAGCAAAGGAGTTGCCGTAGCAATCCTCATTCTTCAACTCAAGCACCCGTTTGTTTAATAAGACTATTATTATGATTTTGTTATGGTCCCTTGATGGAAAAACATTTGCCATCTTCCATCTATAAATTTCCAAATTGAACTACGTAAAGTATGTTGCATTCTTGTTTCATCTTTTACACGATATGTCGTTAACACCACATCTTCTGATAAAGGGTGTATATCAAAATCATAAAGAGTCATTTTCCTAATGCTAAGTCCACCTTCACCAACACAATCCTTTTTATACCAAACATTCCCCGAACTTCCGAATTCAAAAAAATCATCTGCAAGTAACTTTTCTAGTTCTACTGGCGTTGTACGAATTTCAGGTTCTAACAACCGTTGCTCTAATTGACATAAATGCTCTTTTAATACAGATTGATTTTCCATTTTACCCCCCTATATGCTAATTATTACTTCTTCTTGTTCAACTGCCCCGTTCGTTCAATAAATTCCTATACCTAATTTTAACATAAATTCCCTTATTACCTTGTAATCTCCATAAAAAAATTATTTTCAACACTCTTTTTAAAACCTAAAGTCGCACACTAAATCTATGAGTGACAACAGCGAGTGTCAATATGCGAAATAGGGTGCTAATTCTTATGTTAAAATGTGAGAAACTTTGCTTTAACAATAAAAAATCGAGTGTAAAACCTATGTGATTTTACACTCGATTACCTATGTTATTTATATTGTTTCTCCCCGTTATCGGAACTACTTAAACATAAGGACCTAGCCTTATTACTTTTTATCGAGTCATTGCTCCTGATTTCTTCTTTACATAGGATAGCGCTTCGTCAAAGTCGGCAATTAAATCATCCGCTGCTTCCAACCCGACACTTAAGCGCAATAACCCGTCCGTAATTCCTCTTCGTTCCCTCTCCTCTTTCGGCATCGCCGCATGCGACATTTTCGCTGGGTATGACAAAATCGATTCAACAGCCCCTAAACTAACAGCAAACACCGGAATTTTGACATGCTTGACAAACGTACGTACCGCCTCTTCATTCGCTAAGCGAAACGATAAAACCGCTCCAGGTCCGAACGCTTGATAACGATGAATCGAATGTCCAGGGTGATAAGAAAGTCCCGGATAATATACTTCTTCTACTTTCGGATGTGCCGCTAAATAACGAGCCATTTGTAACGCCGATTGCGTCGATTGTTGCAGTCGAACATGAAGCGTCTTCAATCCGCGCAACACAAGCCATGCGTCTTGCACTCCAAGCACCGCACCAAATGCATTTTGTAATTTATATAATCGATCGGCAAGCTCCCGATCTTTCACAACCGCAAGCCCCGCTACCACATCGCTATGTCCCGATAAAAACTTCGTGGCGCTATGGAGAACAACATCAACACCAAGATCAAGCGGCCGCTGCAAGGCAGGTGTCATAAACGTATTATCTAAAAACGTTAAACAGCCATGGGCTTTCGCCAGTTTCACAATGCCGCGAATATCGGTAATTTTTAATAATGGATTCGACGGTGTTTCGACATAAATGACTTTCGTGTTTGGACGAATATGAGAAGCGACTTCATGCAAATCGGTCATATCGACAAACGTGTATTCAATGCCAAAGCGGCTTAATACCTCTGTAATCATTCGGTATGTTCCGCCGTACACATCTTCTGTCACAAGGACATGGTCCCCTTTAGAAAGCAGTAAAAATGCGGTAGAAATCGCGGCCATTCCGGAAGAAAAGGCGAAACCCCTTACTCCTCCTTCAAGCTCGGCAATTGTTTCTTCCAATGCCTCCCTTGTCGGATTGCCAGAACGGCTGTAATCATACTTACCAAATGTATCAAAATCCTTTTGATGGAACGTAGAAGCATGTTGAATCGGTACGCTTACCGCTCCGGTCTGTTCATCTACTTTCCATTTATTGTGCAATAAATTTGTTTGAAACGAAAACGTGTTTTCCATTTCGCTACACCTCTTTCATTTTTTCCAAGGCTTGCGATAAATCAGCCATTAAATCTTCAACATGTTCAATGCCAACGGAAAATCGCAATAAGCGATTACATACTCCGTTCGCGATGCGAATTTCTTCCGGAATATCGGCATGAGTTTGTGTTGCCGGATACGTAATAAAGCTTTCGACCCCACCTAAACTTTCTGCGAACGTAATCACTTGTAGATTTTGTAAAAAGCGATTCACCCACGCTTCATCGCGCAAACGGAACGATAACATTCCGCCGCGGCCCGGATACAACACGTCTGTAATATCTTCATGTGCCGCTAAAAACTCGCTAATTTTCCGAGCGTTTTCTTCATGTTGTCTCATGCGCAATGCCAACGTCTTCATCCCGCGAATTAATAGCCACGAATCAAACGGAGACAAAACCGCCCCAATTGCGTTATGATATTCTGCTAGCCGCTGACAGAGCTCCTCCCCTTTGGCGACGACTAATCCTGCTAATACGTCGTTATGACCACCCAAATATTTCGTGGCGCTATGAATGACAATATCCGCTCCTTGTTTGATTGGTTGTTGAATAACCGGTGTATAAAACGTATTATCGACAATAAGGAGCAATCCATGCCGCTTTGCTAATTCCGCTACTTCAGTAATGTCTGTTTCTTGCATTAACGGGTTTGTCGGCGTTTCGAGAAAAATCGCTTTTGTTTTTTCCGTAATCGATTTCTCCACTAATTGTATGTCACGAAAATCTACATAATGAAAGGATAAACCATATTTTCGCCATCCTTTTTCAAAAAGCCGATATGTACCACCGTAAAGGTCGGCGGAAACTAAAAACTCATCCCCGCTTTCAAACAATGCGAGTACCGTTTGAATCGCTGCCATGCCAGAACTAAACGCAAATCCTTGATCTCCGCCTTCAAGTTTCGCAATCGCTTCCTCGACGATTTTCCGCGTCGGGTTTCCCGTTCGAATATAATCAAATCCCGTGGACTGTCCAATCCCTTCATGACGATAGGCGGTTGAAAAATAAACAGGTGGATTGACGGTTCCTGTTACGTTCTCACTTCGATTCCCAATTTGCGCAAGCACTGTTTCCATCTTTTCCATGCTTCTCTCCCCTTTTTCGTAAAATAAAAAAAGTCTTCTTAAGAAGAAGACTTTTACATACCATTTGAAGTGCTTCTTCTTATCTGCCGAATTGAAACCAATTCGCTGGATTTAGCACCTGGCCAAAAAATGGCTGGTTGCTGAAGCTTCACTGGGCCAGTTCCCTCCGCTTCTCTTGATAAGAACGAAAGACTATATAGAATTTTCTGATTTTCTATCAATTTACATGATTTTGGGATGATTTGCAAGCAATTTTTTCTTTTTTTACTGCGCTGTATATCCACCGTCAATGACAACCGCTTGCCCGGTAATGCCTTTCGCCTTCTCGCTCGCTAAAAAGAGCGCATAATCAGCAATTTCTTCTACAGAGAGTAATCGTCTTTGCGGCACAAGCGGATAAATGACCTCTTCAAGTACTTTTTCTAATGGTACATTGCGAGTTGCTGCCAAGTCTATAAGCTGATTGCGAACAAGAGGGGTATCGACATAACCTGGGCATAATGCATTCACCGTAATCCCATATGGCGCTCCCTCCAATGCCGCTACTTTCGTTAGCCCAATCACTCCATGCTTTGCGCTGTTATATGCCGCTTTTCCAGCAAAGCCAACCAATCCGTTAATCGATGCCATGTTAATAATGCGGCCATATTTTTGTTGTTTCATCACGGGAAATACATGTTTTATCGCCAAAAATGGTGCAACTAACATCACTCGAACGAGCAGCTCAAATTTTTCAGTAGGAAAATCTTCAAGTGCCGCTACATATTGTAATCCCGCATTATTCACTAAAATATCCACACGGCCGTACTGCGCGATCGTTTCGTCAAGAACGGATTTTATTTCGGCTTCAACCGTCACATCACACTTGAGTCCAAGCGCTTCGAACCCTTGTTGCCGCAGCAATTGCGCCGCTTCCTGCACATGTTGTTCATTTACGTCGGTAAGGATCACTTTCGCACCATGTTGCGCAAACCGTTTGGCCATTTCAAATCCGATTCCTCGCGCAGCACCTGTTATAAACATCACTTGATCGCATACCATAGCTCCCTACCCCCTAGCTAAATTCCTAGTCCGAATGAGAAGAGAATAATTGCGAGCACCGTTCCAAGCGCGGGAACGATGACCGTTAATGCGCCAACTGCACCGTAAGCATCCCGATGTTTTTCTCCGCAAATCGCGCGAATGGTTGTGACAACATAACCGTTATGCGGCAGAGAATCGAGCGCACCGGAAGAGATGGCCACAACTCGGTGCAACGCTTCCGGGTTGACTCCCATATCAAGGTAATGTGGTGCAAGAAGAGGTAACGCAATTGCTTGACCTCCAGACGCCGAACCGGTTATTCCCGCAATCACACTGACAGCGATGGCGCTACCAATCAAAGGGCTTCCCGGAATATTGGTAATAGCTTCTACTGCTGTCGTAAATGCCGGAACTGCTTTGGCTACTCCTCCGAAGCCAACGACAGCCGCTGTGTTCCCTAACGCAATTAACGCTCCCAGCGTTCCTTCTGATACAGCACTTCCAAAATTATTGAAATATTTGCGGTTTAAAACATAAGCAGTAATCACTCCGCCGAGTAAAGCGATAATTAAGGCGGATTGTTGTAAAGAATCGTGGAAAATGAATGAAATAAGTAAGACAACGATAAGTGGAATAATCCCAGCCATAGGATGAGGCAACGCTTTATCGCTTGCTTCAGGATCCCCTTCTCTAGCCGTAAATCCTTCACCTCTTGCAACCGCTTTCATAATCATTCGCTTTAACCACCAATATCCAAAAAGCGCCATAAACAGAGCGACAATAATACTCACTTCCCACCCGGCATAAGGAGACGTCTTTAAGTATTCAATCGGAATCCAGTTTTGAATTTCCGGTGAACCGGCTGATGTCATCGTAAATGTTACGGAACCAAACGCAAGCGCACCTGGAATGAAGCGACGCGGCAAATTCGCTTGCTTAAATAAGCTCACTGCCATCGGATAAACAGAAAAGGCCACAACAAACAAGCTGACCCCACCATATGTTAATACAGCACAAGCGATCACAACAGCCAACGCGGCCCGCTTCACTCCAAGTTTTTCAACAATCCATTTAGAAACACTTTCAGCCGCTCCGCTATCTTCCATCACTTTTCCAAAAATCGCACCTAATAAAAACATTAAATACCATGATTGAATGAAGCTCGAAAAACCTGCCATATAGTTACCGACGAAATTCGCTTCCCCTTCGCCAACGAGCTGCGGAAAGAGCGGAAGTTTGCTGAATACCGCAACGATGAACGCACATAGCGGCGCGGCAACAAATAAATTCATGCCCCGCATCGTCAAATAAATTAATAACGCAAGTCCACCAATCAATCCGATCATGCTCCACATTCTCACTCATCTCCTTTTTATCCATGTCTTAAATGACAACCGATAGAAAATGATGATGAAGGCTCTCCCTCCTTTTCTTCCAAATAACGTTTACTTGAGTAAATAAAATTAAGACTATTTTCTATATATAAAATTCCGTCAATACGAAAAATATGATATGGAAGTCAAAAAAAAGAAAAACGCTTTCAAAAATCCCTTTCTTACACTTCTTATTTTATTTGCAACATGTTTCATGTAAATATGTTAAGATGGACATGTAAACGTTTTAAAAATGGAGGCTACGATCATGATAGTGCAAAAAGGAACAACTTTCGAACAAACGATTCATAGCCGTGAATTAAACGAAGAGGTAAACGTATTGGTTTACTTACCAAGTACGTTCTCTCCCCTTCATAAATACTCGCTTCTTATCGCTCAAGATGGGAAAGATTATTTTATGTTTGGAAAAATAACACGAGTCATTGAAGATTTAATGGCGAAGAAAAAAATTGATCGGACAATCGTTATTGGTATCCCATATAACGATGTGAACGATCGTTATGAAAAGTATCATCCGAGTGGCAAAAAGAATGGTCATTATTTGCGCTTTTTAGCAAATGAGCTCGTTCCATATTTAGACAAAGAATTTCCTACGTATCAAATGGGAATGGGGCGCGCGTTAATTGGTGACTCCCTCGGCGGCACTGTTTCCTTACTAGCGGGACTTATGTATCCGCATACATTTGGAAAAATTGCTATGCAGTCACCGTACATGAACGAAATGATAATGGAAAAAGTGAAACATTTTGCTCATCCACATCTATTACATCTTTATCACTCGATTGGTACAGAAGAAACTGCGGTAAAAACAACAGATGGAAAAATACGCGACTTTGTCACACCAAACCGTCAAGCCCATGATATATTTGTACAAAAAGGATTTCCTTATAAATATGAAGAATTCAACGGCGATCATTCATGGACATATTGGCAACCTGACCTTCCGCGCGCGCTTGAATATATCCTTGCTCTGTAAAACAAATGTTACACTACAATATTTTTCGAAATTTTGCTATAATTAAATAATACCTATCAAATATAAAGGAGGGGTTTAGATGAAATACGGTATTGCCCTTTTTCCATCGAAACGAGTACAAGATTTCGCCAACTCTTACAGAAAACGTTATGATAGCCATTATGCTTTAATTCCGCCACACGTAACGCTGAAAAGCCCATTCGAAGCGGATGAAAAGGAAATTCATACGATTGTGAAAGAACTTCGTAAAATCGCGGCTGAGACAGATTTAATTCCACTAAAAATTACTAAATTTAGCTCGTTTTATCCAGTAAATAATGTTATTTATTTAAAAGTGGAACCAAACGAAACGCTTCAAAAGCTTCACGAGAAATTGTATAGCGGCATTTTCACCGATAAACCGGAATACATGTTTGTGCCACACATTACGATTGGCCGCGATCTGTCCAATGCAGAACATGCTGATGTATATGGACAATTAAAAATGCAAACCGTTCACTTTGAAGAGATGGCCGATCGTTTCCATTTGCTTTATCAGCTAGAAGACGGAGCATGGACCGTATATGAAACATTCCACGTTGGAAAGGAACAAGAATAATATGGAGGTTGTGTTTGGAAAGAAACACGATTTATCTCTTTACAATGCTGCGATTTCCATTCGAAAAAAAGTGTTTGTCGAAGAACAGCGCGTTCCAGAAGAAGAGGAAGTTGATCAATTCGAACAAGAGGCCATTCACTTCGTTCTTTATGATAGCGAAAAACCGATCGGTGCGGGAAGATTTCGCATGCTTGCTGATGGCATCGGCAAAATTGAACGAATTTGCGTATTACAAGACTATCGCAACCGTGGAGCGGGACGTTTAATTATGGAAAGCATCGAGCAGTTCGCGAAAGAAAAAGGTGTTCCGAAAGTCAAACTAAATGCACAAACACATGCCGAATCGTTCTATCAAAAGTTAGGCTACGAAACCGTATCTGATGTTTTTATGGACGCAGGCATTCCACATGTAACGATGGTGAAACAACTTCTATCATACACAAAAGGGACCGTATCAAAATGATATGGTCCTTTTCTTATGCTCGTGCGATACAGAGTGCCCAAAAGAAATGCTATTCACTCCCCCACATGTCGCACGTTCATTCGCTATCATGTACATGACAGTTGAACAATATTCAATCCTTTGTATCCACTTCTATATGCATTCATTGATCCAGTGACCTTTTCCTGTGATGTTAACAAGCGCTTTTTCCTTTACGGTTTTCTTTCGTTGTGACATATATGTCTGTGTTGTATTGCGATGACGGTAAGCGATTTTATTAGTGGAAGTAACTGGATAAATAGAAAGGGACGAAGACTTTTTCTGTATGGGACGGTGCGCGTATTGAAAAAATGAATCGTAAAAAGTAGGCACGTTTAACATATGGATCACCTCTTCTTCTTTTACGAAATTCTTTTTTCCTATTGTATGTTTTGGTATGATGAAACTTGATTTGTAAAAGAAGAAGGAGATTTTGTATGGACCGAGCAAAATACAAAGGAAAAACGATTCGGCTCTCATCGCTATCAAGAGAAAAATATGAGCTTGTGTACGAATCGGCATTGCGCGGAAAAGTCACATGTGCAACGTGTGGCGAACCGGTAAAACTATACTTAGGCATTCAAAAAAAGCCGTACTTTTATCATGAACATAAACCTGCTTGTTCGCTTGTCCCTTCCAATGACACAAATGAACACACATTATGGCAAACACCGATTGCATATGAAGGAACTTCTCCTTTCTTTAAAAAAGAACGGTCAAGCGTTTCAATCGAAACCGGTTATATACGCACGCTTTTGGAAGCAAATATTCCATTAGATGAAGCGCAATTACAAGCGGTGTGCACAACGGAAGGACCGCTTCTCGTTTTAGCTGGAGCAGGAAGCGGCAAAACGCGCGTGCTTACCGCCCGCACGGCCTATATGATGAAGGAGCGAAACATCCATCCTGCTTCCATCATGCTTGTGACGTTTACGACCAAAGCCGCGAAAGAAATGAAAGAACGGCTCCTTACCTATCCGGGAATGGACTATGCTTCTGTTTCCCCGCTTGTTGTCGGTACGTTTCATAGTATTTTTTATCGGATGATTCATCATTTTCACCCGGAACGTTGGCACGCAAACCGGCTTTTAAAATGGGATTGGCAGCGGGAACAAATAATTAAAGAAGCAGGCCGTGAACTCGACTTAGATGAACGGCAATTTGCTTACGACCAAGCGCTTCAGCAAATTTCTTATTGGAAAAATACGTTAGTGACTGTCAAAAATATAAAAATAAACAATCAATGGGAAGAACGAGTTGCCTATTTATACAAACGATATGAGGAAATCAAACAAGAACGCGGACAGTTTGACTTTGATGATATGTTGATTGGCTGTTATGAAATGCTAATAGAGCATCCTGCTTTACTCTCACACTATCAAGAACGGTTTCGTTATTTTTTAATTGACGAATTTCAAGATATTAATCAAGTCCAATATGAAATCATGAAGCTACTTTGTGCACATACGGAAAATATTTGTGTCGTCGGCGATGATGATCAATCGATTTACGCATTTCGCGGCTCTAATCCTTCGTTCATTCTTGAATTTGATCAACACTATCCAAACGCACAAATTGTTACACTCACCGAAAATTATCGTTCTTCCCACAGCATCGTGACAATGGCAAACAACATTATTTCTCGCAATCCGTCTCGTCGCGTCAAACAAATGAATGCCCAATTTGAAACGAAAGAGCCGCCTCTTTTCTTTTTCCCGTATGATGAGGAAGAAGAAGCAACAATGATCGTCGAAGATATAAAAGAACGAATCAAGCAAGGAGCGAGCCCTTCTGATTTTGCGATTTTATATCGCACCCATGCTGCATCACGCGCCATCTTTGAACGTCTCGTACAGTCGCAATTACCGTTTGTCGTTGAACGCGATGGAGAATCGTTTTATCAACGTCGCTTCGTTCGCTGTTTACTTGCTTATTTACGATTAAGTCTTAATCCAAATAACGAGGAAGCGATGAACGATTTACTTATTCCGTTATTTTTAAAACAGTCCTTACTCCAAGAATTAAAAGCAATCAGCATCCTGGAAGATTGCTCTCTCGTGAAAGCTTTAACAAAATTACAAACGATTCAGCCATTCCAACAAAAAAAGCTCAAAACGATTGTTCCGTTATTTCGGCAACTGGCTAAGTTAAAACCAATTGAAGCGATTGAAATGATAGAAACAGAAATGGGCTTTGTTGAGTTTATCAAAAAACGCGGCAATGAAGGAAATATGATGGAAAAAGGAACTGATGATGTGCGTGATGTCAAAGTCGTAGCGAAAAAGTTTAAAACGGTTCCTGCCTTTCTCGCCCATGTCGATGAAATGGAGAAAGCCGCAAAGAATATCCAACAACACGGACAGTCGACCAATGCGATTCAGCTTTCGACGATTCATCGTGCGAAAGGATTGGAGTACAATTATGTATACATTTTAGGAGCGGTAGATGGGTGTCTTCCTCATGACTATGCGCTTGATGCGCATCGTAATGGAGACTCGCTTCCTCTAGAAGAAGAGCGACGCCTCCTATACGTCGCCATCACAAGAGCAAAACAATCCCTGCTTATTTCCATTCCTTCACTAAGACGAATGAAACCTGCTCATCCATCTCGTTTTCTGAAACGGTTCATAAGTTGAAACGGCAAAGGGAGCTCTATCGCTGACGCTCCCTCTCCTTTATTTTTTGTTCAACATGTTCGCAATCGTACTGAAATCAAGTTGTTTCCCGTTTTGGGTAATCGTTTTTACAATTTGGTCTTCCAATTCTTTCGGTACTTTTCGATTCGCGATTTGCGCCACGCGTTGAATGACGCTGCGAACGGTTTTCTCGTCTTTAAAATTCGCATGTTGTAGCGAATTCGCTAACTCAAATATTTCTTTCATATTCACGCCCGTTTTCTTTTCGACATTTTTAAAAAATTGGTTATCCATTATTCCATCCTCCCTTTCATGCTATCATCGTATGAAAAAAAACAATCAGAAGTGCATCGATGGAATGAAAAAGTACGAGCTGCTTTTTGTGACAAACAGCCCGTACCGTAAAACGCATTAACCTACGAACGCAGAGCCTACAATAATTAACAAAATAAACAACACAACAATTAACACAAAGCTAGAGCCCATACCACCATAACCGGGACCGCCATAGCCATAACCACCGTATCCGCCGTAACCACCGCAACATCCGAACATAGCTGTGCACCTCCTTACACGTTCTTAGTTTCATCGTATGCATCTACTTAGCAAACGGTATGGGCGCACGTTGAAACAGCGCTACCCAAATATGCGGAACAACTTCGTAAATTGTTTTTCCTTTTTCGTAAACCAGCGATTCATGTAATCAAGATTTCCTTCCACTTCTTTAAGAAATTGTCCGTTTATTTTTTCAATTTCTTTTACTTTTCCATCGAATGTCTTGCCCCATTGTTCAAACAGTTTAATAAATTGGTCATGTCCTTCATGTTTTGATTTCGCAAACGTTTCTAACGATTTTTCAAATTGTCGGCTCATCCTCTCACCGTCCTTTCTATCATTTGTTTATGCAAAAACGCGGACAACGTGCAAAGGCGTATGAATTCTTTTTTCATTCGAAAATGTGATAAAGTATAAACGTATCAATTTATAGCTCAATAAGGAGGAACGTCGATTGAAAGAGTTACAAACAACGGAACAATTTCAGGAAGCGATTTCTGGAGAACAAGCGGTCATCGTCAAATTTTACACCACATGGTGCCCTGACTGCGTTCGCATGGATATGTTTATTGATGAGATTGTCAGCGAGTATTCTCAATATGATTGGTTTCAAATCAATCGCGACAATGTTCCTGAGCTTGCGGAAAAATATCAAGTAATGGGAATTCCGAGTTTGCTCGTGTTTAAAAATGGGGAAAAAATTGCCCATCTTCATAGCGCCAATGCAAAAACGCCGGAAGAAGTAAAAGCATTTTTGCAATCGGTAAACGTTTGATTTCTTGTAATGAAAAACAGCCGCTCTCGATGTTCTCGAGAACCGGCTGTTTTCTTAACTAATATTCGATGTCTTCATAATCTTTTGGCTGGTGTGTTATATCATCCCCTTTGGACATCCATTCGATCGTTATTTCTTCATCTGTCGTATGGGATGATTTCTTCGTATGTTCCTTTTTCAACGACAATGTTATTTCTTCATCTGTTGTTTTTATCGTTTTCTTCTTCATCAATAATACCTCCCTTAATTTTTTAACAAAGGCTCTACTTTCCTTAACATTTCTGTAAGCTTTTCAGCATTTTTTGTATACATTTGCTGTGCTTCTTTCGCTGTCGTTTCAAGCGCAAATAGTTCAAAATCGGCCTGCACTTTTTTGATGGCAGCTAAAAGAAGTTTCTTTTCTTGCGGCTCTTGCACTTGAATTTTATCATTGTATAAATCCACGGTTAGTTGTCCGTATGAATCGACTTGCGCTAAAAATACGTTTTCAATGGCCACTCCTTGTTTGTCAAGTTCTGTTTTTAACCAACTGCGATTCAATCCCATCGTCGCAAGCGGTTCATCTAAAATTCTTCCATCCATAATGACCGTTTGTGGCTCTTTTTCAGAAGGCGGATTCGGAAATACATCTCCTACCGCTAACGGCTGCTTCTCTCTCTTTAATAACACGCTTAAATCACCGTTCGGTTCAAGTGTCGCAAATTCGACATCGGCTAAACGAAATACATCTTTTTTCCGCAGTTGTTCAAGCAATTCGTCAATGGTATACTTTTCCCGTTTTAAATTATCTTCTAAAATTTTTCCATTTTTAATAAATACCGTTGAATTCCCTTCAATAAAATCGCGGAACTTTTTACTTCTTAACGAAATATACGAAAGAATGACTGGAAATAGAGACCATATTAAAATACTTGTGATTCCTTCTTGAAGATTAATGCCGAGATCCATCGACATTGTTCCGGCAATATCACCAACAGTAATACCAACGATATATTCAAAAAAAGAAAGTTTAGATAATTGCTTTTTTCCCAAAATCCTTGTAATAATGAACAACCCAATCAATATCGAAACGGACCGTATCGCTACTTCTAACCATATAGGCATTCATCATGCTCCTTACTTTCCGTGATATTGCGGCTCTTCCCGCTCTAACTGACTCATACGTTTTTTTACATCGGCAATGATTTCTTCTGTCATGATCATCGCCTCATGAAACGCTCTTTGCGCTTGTTCATCGCTCGAATTAAGAGCAAATCCTTGTAATCCAGCATGAATACTTTTTAAACTTGCTAAACTTTGTTTCACTTGTGAAGCAACAGTCATTCATTATCTCTCCCTATCCTTTTGGTCGGAACAATAAAGCACCGATAAAACCAAATACAATGGCGGCTGAAATTCCGGCACTCGTCACTTCGAACATCCCTGTCAATACCCCGATAATTCCATGCTTGTCTGCCTCTTGGAGAGCCCCATGAACAAGCGAGTTACCAAAACTTGTAATCGGAATCGTCGCACCCGCTCCAGCAAAATCGATTAATGGTTCATAAAGACCAAACCCATCTAAAATCGCACCAATCACAACAAGTATGCTTAACGTATGCGCAGGAGTTAATTTAAAAACATCAATCATAATTTGCCCAATGACGCAAATGATTCCACCCACGACAAACGCCCAAAAAAACATCGCCATCACATTTCATCACCTCCATACTCAATCGCGACTGCATGAGCAATACAAGGAATCGTTTCATTCTGTTGAAACGTTAACGGTGATAGCAGGGCACCGGTTGCGACAACGAGAATACGTTTCAATTCGCCGCGTTTCATGCGATTAAGTAAATGACCGTATACAACCGTTGCCGAGCATCCAGCCCCGCTTGCTCCAGATAAAACAGGTTGACCTTCACGATAAATGAGAAGCCCGCAATCTTGATAACGTTTTTCCTCTATATTCAAGCCATGCTCACGCAACAAATCGAGTGACACTCGTCTACCAATTTTCCCCAAGTCCCCCGTCACGATTAAATCGTAATGCGAACTATCGATTTGCATATCACGAAAGTGGGCTTCAATCGTATCAACTGCTGCTGGCGCCATCGCTCCCCCCATATTAAACGGATCTCTTAACCCCATATCAACAACGCGACCAATCGTTGCCGATACAACGCGTGGTCCCTCGCCTTGATTGCTTAACAGGGCCACACCCGCTCCTGTTACCGTCCATTGCGCCGTCGGTGGTTTTTGTCCGCCATACTCAGTTGGATAACGAAATTGCTTTTCCACCGCGGTATTATGACTGGATGCACCGGTTAACACATATTGCGCACCACCGTAATTGACAATAAATGCCCCTAACGCTAATCCTTCCATCGATGTTGAACAAGCACCAAATACTCCTATATATGGTGCTCCGATCGTTTTTACCGCAAAACTAGACGGAGTCATTTGATTAATTAAATCGCCTGCGATGATGAATTGTACTTTTTCCTTTTCAATCCCGCCTTTTTCCATCGCTTTAAAAAGCGCTTCTTCCAATAACACTTTATGTGCCTTTTCGTATGAGTCTTCCCCAAGCCAAAGATCTTCATGCAACAAATCAAAATCATCGGCAATTCGACCATTCGCTTCAAACGGTCCACCCACCGTTGCCGTTGCGACAATAACAGGTTTATTTTCAAATATCCATGTGCGATGACCTTTCATCACCCGAGACCACCCCATTTCACCGCAATCGTCTTCACTAAAGCAACAACGAAAGCAGCAAACGTACCAAATAAAATAACAGCCCCAGCTAGTTTAAACATATTCGAACCGACCCCTAATACAAATCCTTCTGTTCGATGTTCAATGGCCGCCGAAATGACGGCGTTTCCGAAGCCGGTCACCGGTACAGCGCTTCCCGCTCCCGCAAACTGGGCAATGCGATCATAAACACCCAATCCGGTTAAAATCATAGAAAGAAATACCATCGTTGCAACTGTTGGGTTTCCTGCCGTTTGTTCCGTAAAATCGAAAAAATACATATAAAAATATGAAATCGCTTGACCGATGACACAAATCAATCCACCGACGAGAAAAGCACATATACAATTTTTCAACACTGGGCGTTTCGTTTCTCTTTCCTGTTCAAATACATGGTATTCTTGTTGTACAGGCGTCAGTCTTTTTCGCTTTTCGTTCGCCATATCGTCACCCCATCTTTCATGTACGCTCTTCGCTTAGCTTTTTTAATTTTTCGATTTGCCGATTGATTTTTCGTTCACTCATTCCGTCTTTATGAATCTTTCCACGTAACTCGTCTGTTTTCCAAAATATCTTTAAATCACTTGACACAATGACTTCATGATCTGGAAATAACGTTTTTAATTGTTGTTTCACGTCTTTTTGAATTTGTTTCATGCGGAAACGATACATATGCTTGACTTGATAGACGAGCAACAGTTTGTCTTTCGTACTAACCGCTACGGCATCTTTTACATCTTCTCGTGCTTTTATACGTTGTACAGCTTGTTTCGCTACGGATTGGTCGACTTTGTAAGAATGCGCTGTTCCGTCAGTGCTTGTTTTAATCATATTTGTTCCCTGCGATGACTGTTGCTTTTCTTCTTTTTCTCTGGCACATCCCACAATCAGCAATCCAACGATCATCGCCACAATGAATTGTTTTCTCATGTTCCATCAACCCATTCATGTATGTATTTTTGGTTGAAAAAGGTTGGCGCATGACCAACCTTTTGCTATCAATCTCCGGAAGAAATCCTCCTCGCAAGCTCTCCACCGTACGTTGGGGATAAGCGCTCGCCTCCGCTTTTCTTTTTTGTCTAGCTCGGCTCGCAACGCCTTCTGGAAAATAACCTTCCTCCGTCGAAATGCAAGCATTTCTCGTCGGAAGAACATTTTCCTTCGGCGTTAAGCGCTCGCCTCCGCTTTTCTTTATTGTTTATATTGTGGCTCTTCGTTTTGAATTTCTTGCACGCGAGAATTAATTAGATCAACAATGGTTTGTGTTTGTTGCGCTGCTTGTTGATAAAGCTGTTTTGCGGCTTGATTTTCTGTTTGTAATGCGAATGTTTCAAAACTTGCTTGAGCTGATTTTAATCCTGCTAATGTTTGTTTTACTTGAGATGCTACTGTCATATTGTTGACCCCCTAAAATTCAAATTCGATTACATTGTTAGGTTGTATTTTTTTTGTAAAAATATAATTACAATTTTTTACATATAACATTTGTAGTCAATAAATAATAGCACCCCGCTCTCTTATAAAAGCGGGGCATTCGATTTCATTATTGTTCTTTGTCCGTTTTATCTAAATAACCGCGACCGATCGAAGGGTTATTAATAATTCCAGCCATGACGAGAATACTTAAAAATGCTTCATACAATTGTTGATATTTTCCTAAATTAATGTCTACACCAAATGTTTGTAACGCTATAACGGCAAAGGAACCGATCGATAGCCAAAGGCCGTAATTTTTAAACCGTTCCATTGTATTCCCCCCTTCTTTTTTGACAATGATTCAATAGGGGCTTTTGTCAAATCCATGAAAAACGTCTTCTACCTTCGTCTCCTTCGTTATCTTCAGAACGAACAGTTTCATTTTCCACTTCTCTATCTTGTAAATCGTCAATCGCTTCTACATCCGTGCGACGTGAAGATAGCCACGGATCATGAATTCGTCTTCTTGGAACAATGACCACATCATCTGCATGAACAATCAGCTTATCGACATGAATAACGCGAGCTTTTTTCTTTCCTGACATTTCCGTCTCCTCCTTACTATCTATTGGGTTTTCGCATTGTTAGACTATGCAAATGTCATGGTAATGGTATAGGCATTTTCCATAAAAAAAGGATTATCTTTTTCGATAATCCTCATCATTGCTTTTACTTCTTCTTTATAGACTTTCCACATCCACATCCCCCTGTTTTTTTTGCCGAGGATGAAGAGGATACTGTCTTGGCTCCATGTATAACAATCGCTTTTTTTCCCTTCATAAAATATGACCTCCAATTATCAAGTTGCTACTATATTATGATAAAAGGAGGTTTTTGTTATCAGCCAATTTTCCATTTTTATTCTGTTTCTTCTTCCGAACTTCCTCCAAACGTAAACGGACTTGATTCCAATTTGCGATTTACATTCATTTGGCTTTTGATGGAAGAAAAAATAATGGCATTTTCTTGTTTTAACGTATGAATAAACCAAGAATCTGGACCTCCTGCCTCGTTTTGTTTTGCTTCTATATACTTCTGTAACTCTGTTAATTGCCGCTGGAATTCCTCCTTTTCCTGCTTTGTTCGCATTAATTCTTCATATCTTTGTTCGCTTTGCAATGCAAGTTCTTTCAGAATCACATTTTCTGCCGTTGTTTCTTCTAATTTTTTTGTCAATTCTCTTAGTTTTCCTTCCATCTGCTCCAACTCGTCTTTAAAGAGTTCATTTTCTGTTTTTAAAGCCACGTAATTTCGGTGAAGATGGTTTTGTTCATATTCATGAAGCTTCGATTTATATCGTGCTAATTCAGACTGTAAATAAATCACCTTCTGTTTTAAAAGGATTACATCTTCTGCTTGTTTCGATTTCAAGTGCAATCTCCCCCTTCTCAAAAAATCATTGGTTCCTAATACATACAAATTCAACACTTTGCTCTTTTATACCAAAAAAAAATGAAATTTCCGCTTTTATCACGGCACATTTACCTAACATTTTCATACTATACAGTAGTCCTAACACCCGCAGGAATCATATTGATAGTCATTTCAGCGGGAAAAATTTGAACAGGAGGAAAGAGTTATGGGTCACTCTCACCATAAAGAAAAAGTATGTATTAAGACTCGTAAAGTATACGACTGGGTTACTCGTCAAGTCGATGTGCCTTTAAGGAGCTTCTCGAATCACGACTTAGAAGCAATCTTCCCTGAAAGTAAATGTCATCGACATGGAAAAAGCGTTTGTGAGTTTTTCACTTCGCTCGGGATGAATTCAGAAGAGCTATCCATTAGATGTTTCTTATCAGACGAAGACGGAAATCGAATCGACCCAGTTGTGGATAACGATGCTCTCATTTGTCAAGAAATTATCCAGCCAAACGGTCGTCAACCTGTAATGGTTACTCTCCCATCTGGTGAGCAAGTCACATTACAAAAAGTGAAAGTACTTGTGAAAGGGCATGTCGTTGTGCAAATTGTTAACGCAAACGGTCAAGTCGTATGCGAATCTGAAGCAATTCCATTTGCAACAGCTCAAACATTTATTTTATGTGCTCCTGAGGGAACCATGCTTGATTGCCACATTTCATTCTTTGAATGTGATGCAAGCTTAGTATGTACACATAACTTCTCACAATTAGATGTTTCCATTACTTTATGCCTAGAAGTGCAAATGGAAGCAGATGTAAAAATCGAAGTAGAAGCTCGTTTCTGCGATCCACGTGAGGAAATCATGGAAGCTACGCTTTGCCCGACTAATAAATTCCCTCCACAATGCCCTGAAGTGTTTCCAACCCACTAAGTTAAACTTTACGAGTTAGGCTGTTGCTCCGTTCAACAGCCTTTTTTTGTTTGAGGAATTCATATTAATGATTTTTTTCTTTATACATATATATAGCTGTAAAGGAGGTTTAATAAATGAACCAGCGACCCCCAACACCGAATATCGATCAACAAATACAATTACAACAAAAAATCATTCACTATCGATCAGAAATTTCTAATTATAAAAATAAATTAAAATTATTAGAAACAGAACTTCAAAAAGAAAAAATACGAAATAAGTATTTACAAGAAAAGCTGCATCACGCTGAATCAATCAATATCGAACAATACGAAAAAAAAATCGCTCTGTTAGAAAATCAACTTTTATCCTATGAAGTTGCTCTTGAAGAAGCACATCATCAAATCAGCAATCTAAAAAAATCTCTATATACTGACAAACAAGACAAAAAATCCATTTCACCAATCGTAAAACTGCAGGCTGTTTTCAATTATTCTCTCATCCTTCCCCAAACGAATGATGAAGAAGATATTGTAATTATTGGTGATTTCATTGTTAGTAACATAGGAACAGAGCCTCTACAAAACATGATCATGTGCATACGTATCACTCCTAAAGAAACGGGAAAATTGAGCGGAAAAATTACAACAAAACCACTTAATTCAGAAGAAAATGTTTTTATTTCGAATCAATCGACCATTGAATGGATATTCGTATATGAAAACTGGAGAGAAAAAATAAAAAATGACGGAGCATACTGGATAAAACCAGCGCACAAAAGAACGTTAATGCCGAATGAAGAATTGCGATTCTCTAATTTTGATATAAGGATTGAAAAAACAAAAAAAATAAATTCCACAGTCATCGATGGTTTTGTGTACTGCAAAGAAATACCGAATGGAGTTCCTTCGTTAAATAGCATAGTGATTAATTAATGAACCTCTCCCTACATGTTATTTCAAGTTGGGAGAGGTTCCTATGCTCTTTTCTTCTTACGATAATAGTTTTTCGACGATCACTTCTACTAACGCAGAACATCCAGCTATCGCAAAAATACATACTAGCGGCTTAAAGCCATACGGCCATATCGTATAACCTATATAAAAAAACGCGGAACACCATATTCCTGTACACCAATAACAACTTAACAGCTCACCAATCCAATGCTGTATTCCTCTTCCTTTCACAATCAGAAACTTCTGCATCGTTCCATCAGGTAACTTCTCCACTATGATGTCATGGAATGGTTTCCGAATAAATGCAGTGATTGTATCATACATAATGAGTCGCGTTAAACGAAAGCTGGCCAAAAAAAGAAGAACAAATTCAAATGGGCTTAGCACAACAACATCCCCCTTACAAATTCAGATTCCTATTCATTGTATGAAGGAAATGGAAAGATGTTGTATTGTTTTGATCATTACAAAATAAACCCCTTCCTAGGCTTTTGTCTAAACAGTTTCCTAAACAAATCATATAATACAGTAGGTATTTTAACTAAGTGGAGTGTAAGGGAGTGAAAACATGTACAGAGTGTTCTTTAGCAATAAGCCGTTAAAGAAAAATCATAACAATGCTGATCGTTTTCCAGAAACAAATAGCGAAGTAAATAAGATAGTTAGCAACCTAGAATCCGAAACAGAAATAAAGATTCATACTGGAGATCAAAATGACAGGATCAATGAAATAGTTAATAGTTTAGAACCCGGAACGGAAATCAATGTTTATACTGCAGATCAAACGTATTATAATGCTTTGTTTTTAGCATTCGATTCCAAAACGGATAAAGTTTCATTACTAACGGATCGGTTTTACAAACAAGGCAATCACTTAACCATTTTAGAAGGTAAACATATTGTTTCAATTGATTTACCAGTTTCAGCGGATTTCGATGAAAAACCTGATCTTGAGGACGAATAATAATAGGAACGATAAGCCAACCGCTCATTTAGAAACAGGGGTTGGTTTTCTTTGTGATTATAGTCAAGCGGATATGAGAAAAAACCAGGTCGTACATAACCTGGTTTTTCTGTACATTTCATCTTTTGTTTCCTATTCATCCGCTTTATTTACCATGTTAATTAAGGAAATATAGTCATCATGTGTGCCAATGTCAAACCGTTTGCCCTCTATTAATTTTCCATAACAAGCTTCGGCTGTGACCATCTTTTTAATGGCATCTGTCAATTGTATTTCTTCTCCATCTTTGACTGTCAACGTTTCTAAATAAGCAAAAATAGAGGGAGTCAACACATACCGACCGATGACCGCTAAATTGGATGGAGGATTATTTCTTGGTTTTTCGACAATGTCAACGATTTTGTATATTTCCTTTTCAAACGGCTCCCCTTTAATCACTCCATATTTGTGTAAATGTTTGTCTGCTACTTTGTTTAGTCCGATCACGCTCTGATGATAGAGCATATACTCTTCTATTAATTGTTGAATGGCTGGTTTCGTTTCACTCAAAATAATATCGTCTGGCAAAAGAACAGCAAACGGATCATTTCCGACAAAAGACTTTCCTAAATATATCGCATCCCCTAATCCTTTCGCATATGGCTGACGCGTATAGTAAATTTGTATGTTCGGAACAAACTCCTTTTCCAATAAATGTGTTTTATTTTGTTTTTTCAAAAAAGCTTCTAGTTCAAACGAATGATCAAAATAATCGACAATGAGATTTTTAGACCGTGATACAATCATTAATATTTCTTCAATTCCAGATTCGATTGCCTCTTCAACCACATAATGAATTGCTGGTTTCACGTCGATGGGGAACATTTCTTTTGGGATCACTTTTGTAATCGGCAAACTTCTTGTTCCATATCCAGCCGCCGGTATGATTGCTTTTTTTACCACAAGTCTTCTCCCCCTTCTCTCTTTTCTTTACATTTATCGTATTCGTTCAATGATAGCAAGGAAGGTTGTCTATATAAAATGGGCGACATCATTCGTGGAGCTTTAGGCATTTGTACTATAGCAAACCAAGCATGTCCATTAATACGCTATAAAAGCCCCATACTTTTTATCGAAGGGAGTGTCTGTTATGAATATATGCGTCATCGGTGCAGGATACGTTGGATTAACTACCGCTGCTGTTCTCGCTGAACTTGGGCATGAGGTCAACTGTATCGATCAAAATAAACATAAAATTGAAATGTTAAACAACGGTGAAATCCCCATTTACGAGCCAGGGTTAAAAGAATTAATTCATAAAAACTATAATCATCTTACCTTTACCGAATCCCTCGATGATTATATAAAAAGAGCTTCTGTTGTTGTAATTTGCGTCGGTACCCCTTCTTTGGAAGACGGAAGTACCAATTTGTGTTATATAAATTCCGTCATTGACGATCTATCAAGTCGTATAAACTCATATAAAACCATCATTACAAAAAGTACGGTACCACCAGGAACGAATGAATGGATTTATACAAAGTTACTCGAGAAAGGAGTACCTCCTCACCTATTTGATATTGTTTCAAATCCTGAATTTTTAAGGGAAGGCTCTGCCATTCATGATACGCTTCATGCTGACAAAATTGTCATTGGTCTCCGTCCAGATGATCAGCAATCGTTATCTGTCGTACAAGAAATGTACTCAGGTATCCGTTCTCCATACATTGTCACTAGCTTAAGTGGTGCCGAAATGATCAAATACGCCTCTAACGCTTTTTTAGCAACAAAAATCTCATTTATTAATGAAATTGCTCGTATTTGCGAAGCTTTTGGTGTCGATGTGAACGATGTTGCGAAAGGGCTAGGTTTAGATCCACGAATTGGGCCTCAATTCTTACAAGCAGGCTTAGGATATGGGGGGTCATGTTTTCCAAAAGATGTAAAATCCCTTGAACGAACGGCGCTTTCTAAAAACATTCAGCCGCATATTTTACAAGCCGTGCAGACGGTAAATGACTCACAAATTAACGTTTATATTCGTAAACTAAAACAAACGCTAGACAATTTACCAAACCGAAAAATTGCCGTACTAGGCATCGCTTTCAAACCAAACACAGACGATACTCGTTATTCGCCGGCAGAACGGTTCATTCGCGAACTGAGCGAATCGGGTTGTATCATTCACGCATACGACCCAAAGGCTAAATTAGATGAGTACCATCGCTCAAACGTTATTCAAAAAACAACGATTAGCGAAGCCATTCATGAAGCAGATTGCGTGTTTATCGCAACGGACTGGGAGGAATTTAAACAATTAAACTGGTCGGAAGTAAAGCAACTTATGAAAGGAACGATTGTATTCGACGCAAGAAATTGTCTTGATCAAGAGAAAATTAAACAGTGCGGATTACATTATATAGGAGTTGGTCGCGGATGAAAATCCTTGTTACAGGTGCCGCAGGATTTATCGGTTCACATTTATGCGAAAAATTATTAGAAAACGAGCAACATATTGTTGTCGGTATTGATTGTTTTATCGGTCCTACTCCTTCCAGCTTAAAAACATTCAACTTAGGTCAACTTGCATCCCATCCAAGATTTACGCTGATTTCGCAAGATCTTCTTTCGGCAAATCTACATGAACTTCTGAAAGACGTTGATGTTGTTTATCATTTGGCCGGAATGCCGGGCGTTCGTTCGAGTTGGGGAAAAGATTTCGAATCGTATGCCATTCATAATATCTCCTCAACTCAGCGATTACTAGAGGCCTGTAAAGGATTACCGATTCAGCAATTTATTTACGCTTCGACTTCCTCTGTATACGGTGAAAAAGATGGGAAATTGTCCGAATCCATGGAACCTGCTCCCTTATCCCCATACGGCATTACAAAGTTAACAGGAGAACATTTATGCAGAGTATACCATACAAATTTTCACATTCCGACTGTCATATTACGATATTTCACCGTTTACGGTCCACGCCAACGGTCCGATATGTCTTTTCACCGCTTTATTAAACAACTATTAACGGAACAACCGATCACTATTTTTGGAGATGGTACGCAATCACGAGATTTCACCTACATTTCCGATTGTGTA
The DNA here is from genome assembly GCA_041920415.1 of Anoxybacillaceae bacterium. Taxonomy (GTDB): domain Bacteria; phylum Bacillota; class Bacilli; order Bacillales; family Anoxybacillaceae; genus JBHGYD01. The sequence continues at coordinate 201,030 of JBHGYD010000031.1, read as the reverse complement.
AAAGGAACCGCTTCAGTCTTAGGCAAAACAAGTGTCATTGGAAAAACCATCAATATTGGCGGGAAAGAGAAAGCCTCCGTCAACGAAGTGATTGAGTTATTGGAATTACTAACAGGGAAAAAAGCGATAAAACATTACACCAACACTGTACTAGGCGAACCGAAACATACTTGGGCTGATCTCTCAATGGCACAACAGTATCTACAATACTCTCCAGAAGTGACATTGCAAGAAGGACTGCAAAAAGAAATCGAGTATATTCGCTCCATTTACAAGGGTGAAGTCAAATGAAAATCGCTTACATCTGCACAGAAAAACTTCCTTCCCCCGCTGTTAAGGGGGGAGCGATTCAACTTATGATTGATGGCGTTGTCCCTTTTATCGCTCAGCAACATCAACTCACTATTTTTTCGATAACCGATCCTACCTTGCCACCTAGAGAAACCGTGAATCATATTGAGTATATTCGCTTTCCAAAAGAAACATATGAAAAAGACGTTGCTGCCGAATTAATCGAACACACATTCGATGTCATTCATGTTTTTAACCGACCCATAAGTTTGATTCAATATCAAGAAGTTTCTCCCGAAAGCGCTTTTGTGTTAAGCCTTCATAACGACATGTTTTCACCGTTAAAAATATCTAAGGAACAAGCAGAAAAAGCGTTAAACAAAAGCACCTTCATTACATCGGTAAGCGAATATATCAAGCAAACCGTTACGAGAAGATATGACGTGCCAGAAGAAAAAATCAAAGTGGTCTACTCAGGCGTCGATCTGAAGAAATACGTTCCTGCTTGGTCAAGCGAAGGTCGGCAAATTCGCAAGTTAATAAGACAGGAGTTTGGAGTTACAAATAAAAAAGTGATTTTGTTCATTGGGAGATTAAGCCCAACAAAGGGTCCTCATCTCCTCATTCAATGTATGCATACCGTTCTTTCCAATCATCCAGATGCCGTTTTAGTCATTGTGGGAGGAAAATGGTTTAGTGAAACCGGTTCAAATGATTATATTAACTATCTTCATGACTTATCATCTCCGTTTGGAAACAGTATTATTTTTACTAATTACATTCCTTCAGAAAAAATTCCACACATTCTTCTCATGGGAGATGTATTTGTTTGCAGCTCGCAATGGCATGAACCGTTAGCTCGTGTACACTATGAAGCGATGGCAGCAGGGACTCCCGTTATTACGACGAATCGCGGCGGTAACGCTGAGGTCATCAGCCATCTCCAAAATGGGTTCGTTATTGATGATTACAAAAATCCCTATGCCTTTTCTGAAGCGATTCATTATATGTTCGCAAATAAAGAAAAAGCTGAGGAAATGGCCATAAACGGCAGAAAACTTGTTGAAGAGAAATTTCAATTTGAGCATGTAGCTAATCGACTAGAATCTGTGTACGCAGAGGCGTTTTCCCGAAATCAAATAAGGATGTCTCTCAACTGAAGAGGGCATCCTTTTTTCCTTTCTGCTAATAAATGTTGTGGCTTTTTTCGCTTTTTTGTAAACAGGTTGGTTCATCGCATTCGAGGAAAACAAAGTAAAAGAGCAAATAGCTATTTTTGGCTAATTTACTGTCTCTAATGATCTCTTTGTTAATTCTTGTTCCTTTTCCATAAAAGACTTTTCAACCTGTAGCTCCTTTCTTTCTAAAGGAAGTCATGTTTATTGACATGCTTTTCCTTTACCAGCTACATGAAATTACTTTAGAGAAATATGTACGAAAAGTACCTCTGCCAGCGCAAGAGTTAGCAGAGGCAATATCTTACGAACAAATAAAATGGGAAGAAGTTAGCGAAAAACTTTGGTAATCCGTTTTTATTTCTCCTTGCCTAACCCAATTAAAGAAACGGAAACAATTTGTTTCACTGGGATATTCATTTTATCTCCTTTCTCTATCTGAAATACCACATGTTCATTGGTGTATTCGCAAATAAATCCTTTATAATCTCCTTTTTTTGTCACTAATTTACATTTGATGGATGAAAGCTCATTCGGAAGTTTGGTGAGAAATTGTAATTTTTCCTCAAGCGTCATTTCTTGAAAAAGCTTTGTTTTTTCACGTTCTTGCAATACTTGTTCCGCTTCTGTCAAATGGGTTTCGTTAATGCGATGGTCCTCCTCTATTTTTTTAGAACTGTTTCTTTGCCCTTTAAACGATTTTTGCATATAAGAAACCGTCGGCTCGAGCTTCGGCTGCACGATATAAAGAAGCGGCTCATTTTGAATGATTTGATGTGTTTTCATCACTGTTCCTCCTTACATGTTGTTATATAAAATATGTATGCTTATAGCCGCTAAAATTACACTAAACAAAAAAGCTGCCACGGACGAAATCCGTTGACAGCTTTTAATATTTTTTAGCGGTCTCCGCTTTTCTTGACTGTCTAGCTCCAGCGTCCAGCCGCTTGCGGTCAAATAACCTTCCTTCGTCGAAGCGACAAGCGCTTCTCGTCGGAAGAACATTTTCCTTACGGCGCTAAGCGCTCGCCTCAGCTTTTCTTACTGTCTAGCTTCGGCGGCTAGCTCTCTTGTGCCAAATAACCTTCCCCCTTGAGGTGACAAGCACCTCCACGGGTGAAGAACATTTGGCTTCGAGGGAGCTAGGACGGCGACATTTCGCCGTTGCCCACAGGACGTGGGCTGCTTTTAGGCGAAATTGGGCCGCCTCCGCTTTTCTTTTTATCTAGCTAAAATATGATATCCAGAATCGACATGAATGATTTCCCCTGTAATGCCGCGGGATAAGTCGCTAAATAAGAATAATGCTGCATCACCAACTTCTTCTTGTGTCGTTGTCCGGCGAAGTGGAGCACGTTCTTCAATTTCTTTTAAAATGGAGTTAAAGTCGCTTACGCCTTTTGCTGATAACGTACGAATTGGACCGGCGGAAATCGCATTGACGCGAATGCCGTATTTTCCTAAATCATTTGCTAAATATTTGACGCTTGCGTCCAATGACGCTTTAGCCACTCCCATAATGTTATAGTTTTGAACAACTCGTTCGCCGCCAAGGTATGTCAATGTCACAATGCTTCCGCCTTCTGTCATCAGCTCCTTGGCCGCTCTTGCTACAGCGGTTAATGAATAAGAGCTAATATTATGTGCTAATAAAAAACCTTCCCGGCTGACGTTCATATATTCACCGCTCAAATCTTCTTTGTTCGCAAACGCGATACAATGAGCAACACCATGAATAACGCCAACTTTTTCTTTAATTTCCGCAAAACATTGCGTAATCTCTTCGTCTTTTGTCACATCGCAAGGAAGCACTAGCGCCGTGTCGTCTTCAAGCGTATCGACTAATTCACGTACACCTGCCTCAAACCGCTCTCCTGCATATGTAAAAATAAGCCGCGCACCAGCAGCATGAAGCGAACGCGCAATTCCCCACGCAATGCTTCGCTTATTCGCCACTCCCATAATCACATACGTACGCCCTTTTAAAGATAAAGTCATTGGTCATCCTCCTATATCGATCATATTTATTATTTGTTATTAGTACCAAGTATTAATTTTATTATAACAAAAAAATTCCTATGACAAAATAGGCATTTTTTATAATCATTTCATGCAAAACATAGAGTAATCATCGGTGATACGCAAAATTTTCCGCTTGATTCATTTGCTTCCCTTTGCAAAAATAATGTAATTAGCTAATATGAATATGGTGAGTTTTTTACGACACACGGAGAGGAATGAGCTATGGAACAAGATAAAATGTCACAACAAAAATTAGATTATAATTTGCTGTTTATTTTATTTTTAATGGCCATTGTTAGTGCGATTGCCATTCATAGCGCACAACCGTCTTTACCAGCAAAGTTACAAAATGTGAACTTTGCGCAAAAACAATTAATGTGGTATGGAATTGGTGCCATCGTCATCGCCTTAACGATGATTATCGACTATGACCGTTTCTTCCAAATTGCTTGGTACTTGTATGGCTTTGGGATGCTACTATTGCTTGGGCTTGAATTGCATGTGCCAGGAACCGTCACTCTTAAAGGGGCAACAAGCTGGTATTCACTTCCAGGAATCGGTAACTTTCAACCGTCCGAGTTAATGAAAATTTTTATGATCATTGTAATAAGTCGCATTATTGTCAATCATCGGGAAAAATATCCGGAACCGACAATCGAAGATGATTTCAAACTGTTAGGAAAAATAGCGCTAACAACAGCTCCACCGTTATTACTATTAATGAGAGAACCAGACTTAGGAATGTCGATGGTGTTTACGGCCATTGTTGGTTCGCTTGTTCTCGTTTCTGGAATCCGTTGGCGCATTATTTTTGGCATTGTATTTAGTGGTCTCTTTGTTGCCGCAACGCTTGTATTTATTTTTTTCCAATTCCCTGATTTTTTTCATAAATACATTCTTAAAGACTACCAATTAGACCGCTTTTACGGGTGGCTTGCCCCGTATGAATATTCAAATGAACAAGGGTTCCAATTGATTCGTTCGTTGCTTGCGATCGGCTCTGGAGAAATGTATGGCAAAGGGTATAGAAATTTAGATGTTTATCTCCCTGAAGCTCATACCGATTTTATCTTCGGGATTATTGCTGAACAGTTTGGATTTATTGGGGCTAGCGTCGTTATTTCCTTATTTTTCTTGCTTGTCTATCGAATGATTCACATCGCCCTCGAAAGCCATGAATTATACGGCAGCTATTTATGCGCTGGCGTTATTGGGATGATCACATTCCAAGTATTCCAAAACATTGGAATGACAATCGGACTTTTACCAATTACTGGTTTGCCACTTCCGTTTATTAGCTATGGTGGAAGTTCCCTTGCCACATATATGTTTGCAATCGGAATTGTCTTAAATGTCCGCTCGCGCACGAAAAAATTCATGTTTTCTTCCGATGATTAAGCCGCATGTTCGCGGCTTTTTGTTTACTTATTAGCAGTTTCTCATACACTATACAAAAAGTAGGTGGAAGCATGCAAATTGATATCATTGGCGATATTCATGGGTGTTATGCAGAGTTTGTCGCTCTGACAAAGAAACTTGGATACGAATGGGAACATGGGATTCCGATTCACCCTATTGGACGAAAACTTGGATTTGTCGGTGATTTAACAGACCGAGGACCCGAATCTCTAAAAACGATTGAAACCGTTTATTCGCTTGTCGAACGAAATCTTGCTTATTACGTGCCAGGAAATCATTGCAATAAGTTATATCGTTTTTTTCTAGGAAGAAATGTTCAAATTGCGCATGGACTTGAAACGACGGTAGCGGAATATCATGCACTATCTCCAGACAAACAAGCGATCATCAAGAAAAAATTTATGAAACTATACGAAAATGCCCCGTTATACGCCCAGTTGGATGATGGGAATTTGATTATTGCCCATGCTGGCATTCGTCAAGATTATATTGGTAAACATGATAAAAAAGTACAAACGTTCGTTCTCTATGGGGATATTACGGGAGAAACAAACCCTGACGGCACACCTGTCCGTCGCGACTGGGCCAAACATTACAAAGGAACCGCTTGGATTGTGTATGGTCACACTCCCGTAAAAGAACCACGCATCGTGAACCGAACGATTAACATTGATACCGGCTGCGTGTTTGGCGGCAAATTAACGGCCTTACGCTATCCGGAAATGGAGACCGTTTCCGTCCCATCATCACTACCGTATATACCGGAAAAATTTAAAACGTTTGACTAAACAAAAACGGGCACGCCTACTTTAAGGAGTGACCCGTTTGATTATATTGTTCATATCATCTGGAAGAGGGCATTGAAACCGATACATTTGCTGATGAAAAGGATGAAAAAACGAAAGTTCTTTACTATGTAACGCTTGACGGGCAATTACTTCCCGTCTGCCTCCATACAACTCATCTCCAACAAGCGGGTGGCCAAGATATGCCAAGTGAACACGAATTTGGTGCGTTCTTCCCGTTTCAAGCTGCAATGATACGTGCGTATAACTATCAAATCGTTGCAATACGCGAAAATGAGTTACCGCTCGCTGACCATCTTCGCGAACTTCGCGCTCAATGATGCTATCGCTTTTACGAGCAATCGGGGCATCAATCGTACCCTCGTCTTTTTTCAGCCACCCATGGCAAATCGCTTCATATTGCCGTTTTACTTGGCCGCGCTTTTGCAGTTCAGATAGTAAGTGATGAACGTGGCGGTGTTTGGCGACAAGCACAAGCCCCGATGTATCGCGATCAAGGCGAGTAACGATATGAACGGTCGTCGACAACTGCTGTTCGTCATAGTAATGTAATAACGCATTCGCAAGCGTTCCACTTGGATGTTCTCTTGACGGGATCGTCGACATAAATGGCGGTTTATTCACTACTAACACATATTCGTCTTCATAGACAATGTCAAATGGAAGAGGCTCTGGTTTCATATCTGCACTTCGCTCTTCGGGTGGAAAATGAACCTCGAGCTTCTCGCCAAGACGGAGACGATGACGGACAGTAACAAATTGCCCGTCTACATAAATCGCTCCGCCGTGAAATTTAATATCGGTCAGTGCCGTCTTTGAAATATGTTGTTCTTTTAAAAAATCACGGACGAGTTTTCCATCATCTTTTTCTGCAATCGTCCAGTTTAACGTAAAACGCGTCAACGTTTCATACCTTCCTTTTCGTCTTTAATCGGCAATAAATGAATCGCGAACCCGCTTCCAAAATGGAAATGGCCGGAAACGGGCAAAGCGAATTTTCTCGCTCGCAACACGGCATTGAATCGATTTGACATCTTTATGAAGCAACGATAAATGGTCAATCGTAATTTGAAAATCGACATCGTTCACCGGCTTGAGCATGCATGTATGGTGAGCAGGAAGAATGAGCGGCGAGCCGATCGTCCGAAACACACGGTTGTTGATCGATGCCATTTCCGCTAGTTGAATCGCTTCTAACGACGGATGCAAAATCGCCCCGCCTAACGCTTTATTATAAGCGGTACTTCCTGATGGTGTCGAAATGCAAAGACCGTCACCGCGAAACGTTTCAAACAAATCTCCTTTAATCTCTACATCCATGACAAGCGTGCCGCTCACGCTTTTTACCGTACATTCATTCAGCGCTAAGTATCTTGCTTCTCTGCCGCCATTAATATAGCGAATAATCACTTCTAACAGCGGGTATTCCACGACTTGATACGGAGTTTTGGCAATGGCAATCACTAATTTTTCAATTTCATCAGGCACCCAATCGGCGTAAAATCCTAAATGGCCGGTGTGCACACCAACGAACGCCGTTTTATCAAGACGGCGGCAATAACGGTGAAACGCATAAAGCAATGTCCCATCTCCGCCGACAGAAATAACAATATCTGGCTGATCTTCGTCGTATTCGAGCCCGAAATCTAATAAATATGTTCTCATTTTTTGCATTAACGTATTGGAAGTTGCGTCCCCTTTTGAAGTAATAGCAAACTTCGTCGGTCGATTTTTCTCCCTCATACTTGTTCCCCTTTTGCCTCTTGTTTTCGGGAAAACGCGGCTTGCGCTTCCTGAATTTCAAAGCGGATTTTCGACATTTCCTCATCCAGAAGATAGGCAGCCTCGGCCGCGCGCTGCAGGCGCACCTTAATATCTTCTGGAAAGCGGCCGCTATATTTATAGTTTAAAGAATGCTCAATCGTTGCCCAAAAATTCATCGCAAGCGTTCGAATCTGAATTTCTACCAAAATTTTTTTCTCACCGTGAATCGTTTGTACTGGATAGCGAATCACAACATGATACGAACGGTAGCCGCTCTCTTTTTTTTGCGTAATATAATCCCGCTCTTCTACAATTTCAAAATCATTTCGCTTCCGCAACAACTCTACAACCGTTTTAATATCATCGACAAATTGGCACATCATCCGCAATCCGGCAATATCCTGCATTTGCTCTTCCAATTTATCAAGCGGGATATTTTTCTTTTGTGCTTTATCAAGAATGCTTGCGATCGGTTTGACTCTTCCTGTCACAAACTCAATTGGAGAATGAACACCTTGCATTTCAAACTGTGTTCGCATTCCTTTTAACTTTACTTTTAACTCCTCTACTGCCTGTTTGTAAGGAGCTAAAAATAAATCCCAATGTGTCACCATATAACCACCACCAAACATTATGTAAGGAAAATGTCTTTTACCGCTTTTTCCATTTCTTCACCATAATTCGCATTTCCTTCAATGTTTTCAATTAAATATGTTAGCTCTTCCTTAAAGCCAGTAAGCTCTAACCGTACTGTCCCGCTCTGAAGAAACACGCGAAGTTGATGATTCAATACCGCTTTCAATTCTCCCCAGAGCGATTGAGGAATGACAACATACGCAAATTCATCATCTACTTCAAGTATATAAACAAACGCTACATGATCAGAATCTGCTAACATATAATGTTTCGGTTTTGCCCCTTCAAGCGAGAACGATGGTTCATCAGAAATCAGCCATAATTGTTGATCGTTTTTTTCAGTTTTTTCGATGGTTATTTTTCGCATGTTCAATCTCCTTCCACTGAAACAATCCATCTCTTATTTTACCATAACCACCTTATGCATAATAAAGCATTGATATTCGACTCGAAACATCTCATAATAGTGGTAGAAACACATAAGGGGAAAAACGAAGATGAAACAACAAATAGAAATTGAATTTAAAAACTTACTTACAAAAGAAGAATTTGAGAAAATAAAGCACGCTTTTCATATTCAAGATCGTCAGTTTATATATCAAGAAAATCATTATTTTGATACTCCACAGTTTTCATTAAAAGAAAAAGGAGCGGCATTGCGCATTCGCGTCAAAAATCATACGTATACGTTAACATTAAAACAGACGTTAAAACAAGGAATGTTGGAAACTCATGAGCAGCTGACAAAAGAAGAAGCGTTATCATTATTGAACGGAACGACAACGGTAAAAGGCGAAATGAAGAGGGTATTAGAAACGATAGGGGTTTTCCCTGAGCAGTTGCAACATTTTGGCACATTAGCAACGAATCGCGCACAAATTCCTTATGAAGGCGGCATTCTCGTTTTCGATCATAGCCATTATTTACAAACAGACGATTACGAAATCGAGTACGAAACGAATGATTTCACCCATGGAAAACAAGTATTTGAAAAACTGCTTGCTTCATTGAACATTCCGATTCGTCCAACAGCTAATAAAATAAAGCGATTATATGCAAAAAAATATGGAGTTGAGGAAAAAGAATGAATATTCAGCAACTAAAGATATTAATGGAGCTTCAAGCATTGCAAAGTTTTTCTAGTAACTCTCTCTCACAAAATAATAACGAACAAGATGAATGGCTATCATTTAAAGATATCCTTTCACAATTCATGGCTCAGCCGCTTGCTGAACGTCAAACTACATCTTTGCCTTTGTCTAGCGTTTCGTTTTCTTCATCCTCTACAAACGTTTCTTCTACGGCATCAGAAGAAATCGAAACAATCATTAACCAAGCCGCCGAGAAATACGATGTCGATCCATCTCTTATTAAAGCGGTGATTCAGCATGAATCTGGTTTTAATCCGAACGCACGAAGCCGTGTTGGCGCTGCTGGACTTATGCAATTAATGCCGAGTACGGCGAAAATGCTTGGGGTGCAAAATGTGTTTGACCCTGCGCAAAATATTGACGGCGGAACAAAATATTTACGAAAACTGTTAGACCGTTATAACGGAAATATTGAGCTCGCTTTAGCTGCCTACAACGCAGGTCCAGGAAATGTCGACCGATACGGGGGCATTCCTCCGTTTCAAGAAACAAAAGCGTATGTTCAAAAAGTGCTTGACACATACTATTCATAAAAAAATCGTTGTCATATGCCCCCCTTTTTTTATAAAGGAGGGGTCTTTCTGTCCAAGTCACTTTGTTTGAGATATCCTGACTTCGTTGTTAAAATAGCAGTACATGATATTTGTTTCAAAGGAGTTATCAACGATGGCAGAACAATGGCAAACACCTTATGAGGCGATTGGCGGAGAAGAGATGGTTGCAAAGCTCGTTGAGGCTTTTTATAAACGTGTCGCGCAACACCCTGACTTAAAACCGATTTTTCCTAATGATTTAACGGAAACGGCGAGAAAACAAAAACAGTTTTTAACACAATATTTAGGGGGGCCACCTCTTTATACAGAAGAACACGGTCACCCAATGTTACGAGCTCGCCATTTGCCATTTGAAATTACTCCAACTCGGGCGAAAGCATGGCTATCCTGTATGCGTGAAGCAATGGACGAAGTCGGTCTGTCCGGACAAGTACGTGACGAATTTTATCAACGTCTTGTATTAACTGCTCATCATATGGTCAACACCCCAGACATTCCCGATAGAAAGGAGCATTCTTTTGAATGAGAAGGTAGCTGGGAAAGTGACCAATGAGTGGTTCACTTCCCAGCAATGCAACGGCGAGAAAAAACCATTAGAAATTTACTTATTTATCGATCCGCTCTGTCCGGAATGTTGGGCACTCGAACCGATTATTAAAAAATTACTTATTGAATATGGGCGGCTTTTCACTCTTAAATATGTATTAAGCGGAAAATTAGCGACATTAAACATTCGCAAAAAGCAAAAATTCGAAAATATCGCTCACATTTGGGAACGAACAGCGAGCCGTTTCGGTATGTCTTGTGATGGAAACTTATGGTTTGAAAATCCTATTTCCACCCCATATATAGCATCCATCGCCATTAAAGCGGCGGAACTGCAAGGAAAACGCGCAGGAATTCGCTTTTTGCGAAAACTGCAAGAACTTCTCTTTTTAGAAAAGCAAAATATTTCCGATGTAACGGTGTTAATTGAATGCGCGAAAAGCGTTGAACTAGATGTCGCTGAATTCGTAAAAGATCTTCATTCGAACAGCGCAGCAAAAGCATTTCAATGCGACTTAAAAATTACATCAGAAATGGATGTACACGAAATCCCGACGCTTGTCTTTTTTAACGAAAATATTGAAGAAGAAGGAATTAAAATTTCTGGCTATTATCCTTACAGCATTTATGTCGAATTAATTCATGAAATGCTTGGCTTTTGTCCTGAACCAACCCCGCCTCCCCCGCTTGAATCATTCTTAAGCCATTTTAAATTTGTTGCCACAACAGAAATTGCGGTTGTCTATGATATGGCAATCCATGAAGTAGAAAAAGAAATGAAAAAACTCCAATTAAAACAAAAAGTCGAAAAAGTCCCGGTTAAGTACGGAACATTCTGGCGCTACATTCCTGAACGAAATGAATAATAAACAAGAAAAAGACTCGGCCAAACGCCGAGTCTTTTTCTTGTCATCAAGACAACAAAGGGGATGGGAGAAATTTTTCACGGTCAAACAAAGGGGTATAAGGCTATTTGTGATTTCATTCACGTAATTATCATATCAACGATGTCGAGTTTTGACAATAACTTTGTGTCATTGTTCACATTTTTGTCATAAATTTAAGCAAACGAGTATATTCAAAGTATTCATCTTCATACAATGAAATGAGCGACAACTTACATATTAGGAGGAATGGCGTGAAACATTTCGCTATTGTCTTTTGGAGCATGATGATGATTTTATCATTTTGTTTGAATTTGTTAGGTTTAATGCATTTAGCTCCCCTTTTCATCACCATGCCACTTTTGTTTGTTTCTATTTTATTTACTCTTTGGACGTTGAACAATCGAAATCGCTTTAAAGGATTTAAGCAAAAACGAATGTGGTAATTTCCACATTCGTTTTTGCCGTTTAAGATAAAAGTTGTTCCATTTCCTCTAATTTTTGCGCAAATACTTGACAAGCTTCTTCAATTGGTTGCGCTGCCGTCATATCGACTCCTGCTTTCTTCAATACCTCAATCGGATAGTCGGAGCTTCCGGCTTTTAAAAATTCGATGTAACGTTTCACGGCCGGCTCTCCTTCTTCTAAAATCTGCTTACTTAAAGCTGTTGCTGCACTGAATCCTGTCGCATATTGATAGACGTAATAGTTGTAATAAAAATGAGGAATACGTGCCCATTCTAAACCAATTTCTTCGTCAATGACAATGTCATTGCCAAAATACTTTTTATTTAACTCATAATAAATGGATGTTAAATTATCCGCGGTTAATGCTTCTCCTTCTTGTGCTTTTAGATGAATCATATGTTCAAATTCCGCAAACATCGTTTGACGGAACACCGTGCCGCGGAACCCTTCTAAATAATGGTTCAGTAAGTACAAACGTTTTTTCTCGTCATCGATTGTTTTTAATAAATAATCGTTCAACAGCGCTTCATTGCATGTCGATGCGACTTCAGCGACAAAAATCGAATAACTTCCGTATGGATACGGCTGTGTCTTACGTGTATAGTAACTATGAACAGAGTGGCCAAATTCGTGAGCAAGCGTAAATAAATTGTTCACATTATCTTGCCAGTTCATTAAAATATATGGATTCGTGCCATATGCTCCCGAAGAATAAGCACCGCTTCGTTTCCCTTTATTTTCACGAACATCAACCCAGCGGTTTTCTAATCCTTCTTTTACAACATTTACATAATCCTCACCAAGTGGAGCTAATCCTTTCAATAAATACTCTTTCGCTTCCTCATATGTCACTTCCATTTTGACATCTTTGACAAGCGGTGTATACAAATCGTACATATGCAATTCATCGACGCCTAACACCTTTTTACGCAAACGAATGTAACGATGTAATAAATGTAAATTTTTATTAATCGTCTCAACAAGGTTGTCATAGACGCTCTCAGGGATGTTATTATTGCTTAATGCTGCTTCACGCGCTGACTTGTAATTACGGACGCGCGCAAAAAAGTTATCTTTTTTAACCGCACCGCTTAATGTGCTCGCAAACGTGTTTTTATACTTTCCATACGTTTCATATACCGCTTTAAATGCATCGCGGCGCACACGGCGATCCTCACTTTCAAGGAAACGAATGTAACGCCCGTGCGTGATCTCGACTTCATCGCCATTTTCATCAATAATCGTTGGGAATTTTAAGTCAGCGTTATTTAACATGCCAAACGTATTGCTTGAAGATGCCATCACTTCCGCCGCTTGGGCAAGCAATGCCTCTTCTTTCGCTGATAAAACATGCGGGCGTTGCCGATTGATCTCGTCTAACGCATGCTCATATAACTTTAATTCTTCTTTTTCTTCAAGGAATGATTTTACCTTTGCTTCATCGATCGCTAAAATTTCTGGCACAATAAATGCCATCGCACTCGATGCTTCACTATAAAGACTAGTCGCGCGATCGTTAAGACTTTGATAAAACGCATTGGTTGTATCTTGGTCATAGCGCATATGCGCATATGTATACAATTTTTCAAGGCGCATCGACACTTCATCTTGATATTGCAACGCTTCGTAAAGAACATCGGCTGATTCCCCTAATCGTCCTTGGTAATCAGACAATTTCGGAATCATCTTTTTCACTTCTTGAAACTCTTGTTCCCACGCCTCATCCGTTGGGAAAATATCTTCGAGTCGCCACGTATCTTCAATCGGAATTTCGTTACGCGTTGGTAATGATTTAGCCGTTTTCTTTTCGGCCATCAATGAAACCTCCTTTAAAAAATGTATGCATGTAGTAGTATTCGCTTTTTCTCTCGATTTCCCTCTAAAATTGAAGGGATTTTATTTGGATCATCTCAAGCAACCGTTTATCTTCATTGAACGCTTCTTCGATTGTTTTTGGAAACGTCCATGGTTGGATTTGTTGTAACGTGTTTCGATTTTTCCACTGAATATAACCTAGTTGCGTCAATAATTGTAAATATTCATAAACGACCCGCGTATAATGATATGCATTGGCAAGCGGAAGTTTCCGCACCGTTATTCTCCCGTCGGTTATTTTTCTTTTTATAAACGCATAAATCGAAGAAAGGGAAATAGGTTGTTGATTTGTAGAGAGGGAAAGTAATATATATGTTTGCCAAATAAACGCGGGTGTTTCAAATAAATAGCTATGTGTAAGCGGCCAACCTGCTTCAGAGGGAAACAAAGCGGGAAGGATATGGTGATGATAAAAATCGGAACAGATGGAACGATTCATTTTGTTTTGGTACATTGTAAACGTTAATCGCCACTTTTTCTTTTGCGATAACCATTCATTCCAAAACGATGACGGCAATGATACAGACGGATAGGAAAGGAAATCATAGAAATGAAGATCCTTCAACTTTTCGATAACAGGAACAGAGAACGTATAATACGGAGAAAAAGGAATGAGGTGCACAAGACGGAACACTCGTTTTGTTTGTGAACAATAATAGAAAATAAGGGGTTGCGGAGAAGAGAAAGAAACGTATTGCGCAAATAACCATTGAAACCGCGGCAGTCTGAAACGATACGTAGACAGGCGCTGAAGGTGATGAGCACCTATCACCCAAATTGGTCGTATCCCCACTTTTTTATAATGGGTGTTACGCTTTTGAAACAAGTTCTCGCTAATCGTTGAACATTGATATTCAAGTGCATACATTCGTTCCTTATTCATGACAAGAAGATCGGGACGCTGTTGAATCGAATGTAAATACGGTTCTAGTTTCACTGTTATGGATTGCTTTTGTAACCAATGAAATAAATCGGTTTTTCCGGCTAAATGATAAGACGATTCCGCTTCATGCTCAAACGCACACACACCTTCTTTTTTATGAGCAAAATGAGCAATTCGTCGATTTCCTAGCTTTAAAATTACTTCGTTTTCACAAGCTGGACAAAAAAAAGTTTCTTTGTTTTTTAAGTCCATTAGTTGTTCTCTTGTCCAACGGTCAACGAGCGAAATCGATTGTCCATTCTTTAATAACGCGACAAGCAAAAGTCCACTTCCTTTCGTTATTGATAGTGATCAAATTCGCTTCCATCCTATCGAACTCCTGCCTTTTTAACAAAAAGAAAAAGCTCGAGTGGATTGCTCGAGCGTCATTTATAATAACGGTGATAACAACCTTGATACCGATTCGACGACGCGAATCGTAAACGGACGTTTTTTAAATATCTCGTACTGAATACATGTCGAATCTTCAAGGTCTTGAAGAAAATCATTAACAAGCGTTTTTGTGCTTTCTGTGTGATATAAAAAGGCGTTCACTTCAAAATTGAGGTGAAAGCTGCGCATATCCATGTTGGCCGTTCCAATGGAAGCAAGCTCTCCGTCGACAATAATGATTTTGCTGTGTAAAAAGCCTTTGTTATATTCGTAAATTTTCACTCCAGCCTCCAAAAGCTCTGGAAAATACGATCGTGACGCATAAAAGACAATTTTTTTATCAGGTCGTTTCGGGGCAAGAATGCGAACATCAATACCGCTCAACGCTGCTACTTTTAAAGCGGTGAAAATATCTTCGTCCGGTATAAAATACGGAGAAGCAATCCAAATCGATTTTTTTGCAGATGTAATCATTGCAAAAAACAAATGTTTAATCACTTCCCATTCATTATCCGGTCCGCCGGCAATGAGTTGCACGCCTCCTGTTTCATTGCTGTAAACAAGCGTTGGCGACAAATAATTCAATGTCAACAACGTTTCTCCGGTCATATAATACCAGTCTTGCAAGAAAATGAGCTGCAACGTGCGGACCGCTTCACCTCGAATCCATAAATGCGTATCGCGCCAAAAACCAAAATATTCGTTCTTTCCTAAATACTCGTCTCCGATATTTAATCCCCCGACAAATCCAACTGTTCCATCAATAACAATGATTTTTCGATGATTGCGGAAATTAATTTTATTATTTAAAAACGGTAGGCGCACCGGAGAGAACGGAACCATTTCTACTCCGGCCTCGCGCAATTCTTGAATATACGTTTTCGAAAGTTTCCAACTTCCGACCGCATCGTAAAGAAACCGAACATGAACCCCTTTCTTTGCTTTTTCAATTAAAATTTCTTTTAGCTGTTGTCCTACCCCATCGTGTCTAACGATATAGTATTCTAGATGAATATGGTGAGTCGCTTTTTGTAATTCGGCAAAAATCGTCGAAAATGTTTCTTCTCCATTCGTCAGTACTTTTGTTTCCGTTGCTAAGGAAACAGGGCTTTTACCTAGGCGATGAGCAAGGCGGAGCAGCGGCTGCTGGTGTTCCCCCATATAGCTCATCTGCTGTATGTTAAACTCTCGTTGTCCTTCAAACTTTAAAAACGTTTGCTCATCCAGCATCGCCTTCTTTTTGAAAAGCCGCTGCTTTCGATAATTTCTCCCAAACATAATATAAAAGAAGAACCCGACGAGCGGAAAGCTGCCCAATACCACAAGCCATGTTAATGTTTGCGCTGGACGGCGATTTTCTAAAGAAATCACAAAAGCAATAAAAATAACGGAACATGTAATCAGAAGGCTGAGAGAACCAAGAAGCCAACCTTTCCAATAATCTTTCGTGAAGAACAGTAAAATACTAAGAAAAAGAACGAAAATGAGAACTTGCAACGTATTTCGCAATGATTTTCACCTGACCATTAAGATTTATTCTCGAAGAAAACGCCGATTTCAACAACTGAAATCGGCGTTCACTTTAACGGAAAATGTTTAGCTAATGTCGCTAACGCGTTCTCATGAATAATTTCTTTTCCGTACTCCTCCAAACGATAAATGGTCAATTGTGAGTCGGTTCCATACTCTAATAATAAACTTAACCAGTTATCAATTTCATGCTCCGTATAGTCTTCATCGAATTCAACAAACAAATAATAGCGACCTTCAAATTGAAATAGACGGTTTTTTACATTCGTAAAGTCAGCACGGTGTGCTAGTGAAATTAAATCTTCAATATCTTTGAAAGAAATCGTGAAATGAAGAGTTTCTTCGTCTTCATCTAGCAATAGGTCATTCTCTCTTTCAACATGGAAGTGATGGTCAAGCAACTCTTCGATTTTTTCGTCAACAGGGAACTCGCGCAATTTCTCTTCCGGAAGCGGGAGTTCTAATTTGCTACCGTCTTTCGATAGCTGTGCCTTCGTAACAAGCACTTCAAGTCCTTTGTCAAGCGCCTGCACTTGAATCCAAAGCGGTCCTTCGAGTGAAAAATCTCCTTCGCTATGGACCTCATCCATCATTTCCCAAAACAATTCTTCGCTTCGTTCGCGGTTATACCAAATTTCTTCTCGGTCAAAACCGCGTTCCTCTATATCAACGTATGAAATATAAAACTTAACCGTATGCTCGTTAATGCGTTCCATTTCCATTTTGCCAACTCTCCCTTCCCAAAAGGCTGAAGTTGAAGGGACTTTTTTACCCCCGAGAAATTCTCTTTAAATACAAGAATATGTCTTGTACTTCTATTTTATGATAAAAAACGTAAGAAGGGAAATAAAAAAAACCCCATTTTTAAAAATTAGTTATGAAATGAAACATGTCCTACTATAATGATGTTGAAAGAAAAAGAAATGAGGGACATGAATGATGAGTGAATATATAACATCGATCCTTCTCATCATCGGCATTGATATGATTCTTGGTGGAGATAATGCAGTTGTCATTGCCTTAGCAAGCCGCAATTTGCCGGAGCATAAACGAAATGCTGCGATTGTTCTCGGAACGACGTTAGCGATCATCGTCCGTATTTTCTTAACAGCAGCAGTTGTCGTTTTGTTGAAAATTCCTTTTTTGCAGTTTATAGGCGGATGCATGTTACTTTGGATTTCTTTAAAACTTTTGATTCAAAAAGATGAAACGACCGCCCATGTCAAACCTGAAACTTCACTTTGGAAAGCGGTACAAACAATTGTAACAGCAGATATTGTGATGGGATTAGACAATGTCATTGCGATTGCTGGAGCAGCAGATGGTCATACTTTTCTCGTAGTTTTCGGTTTTCTCATTTCCGTTCCGATTATCATTTTAGGCAGTAAATTCATTCTTTATTCAATGGAACGGTACCCCTTCCTTATTTATATTGGCGCAGCGATTTTAGCTTACACGGCCGGAAAAATGATGGTTGAGGAAGAGCGCATCCAATATATATATGACGGCGCTGCTTCATTACGGTCCATCCTCCCATTTATCACAGCCATACTCATTGTGTTTCTTGGAAGAATGATTAATTGGCGAAAAAATCATCGTTGGACATAAACAGATGATAAAAAACTTCTACATGGATAGTCCATGTAGAAGTTTTTTTCATTGGTTAACAAGACGTTGGGCTTCACGAAGTTGATACGCACGAACTTTTCGCGGCAAGAATCGACGAATCTCATCTTCGTTGTAACCAACTTGAAGCCGCTTCTCGTCAATAATAATCGGTCTTCTCAAAATGCCGGGATTTTTTTGAATGATTTCGTATAAATCTTGAAGCGGCAATGATTCGAGATTTATGTTAAGCTTTTGAAAGATTTTTGATCTTGTTGAAATGATTTCATCTGTTCCCGTTTCTGTCATGCGAAGAATTTCCTTAATCTCCTCAATCGTTAACGGTTCAGAGAAAATATTCCGCTCTACATAAGGAATATTATGTTTTTCTAACCATGCTTTTGCTTTACGGCATGATGTGCAACTAGGTGAAGTGTATAAAGTCACCATACTTTTCACTCACTCCCCTCAAACAGGATGAACTGCCCTACACGTATATATAAAAATAACCCTCTTTTCGCGCTAGCCATGACCGAATAGCTATCACAATAAAAAACATCATAAATTGAAATTACTTTTATATTGTATATTATACAATAAATTTAAAAAGAAAGATATATTTTTTCGAACAGCGGCGAATTTTCCTATTTGTTTTACTTCAACTCTTCCCATAAGAAGGAAAATCATCTAAAATAAAAAGAAGAGTAGTTGCTTATATATGGGAGGAATTGAAGTGGGGCAATACTTTATTGATTTTGCGATTGTAGGGGGATTCATTATTGGAATTACAGCGTTAATGGGAGTATTGGTAAATGGCATTGGCGAGAA
The DNA here is from genome assembly GCA_041920415.1 of Anoxybacillaceae bacterium. Taxonomy (GTDB): domain Bacteria; phylum Bacillota; class Bacilli; order Bacillales; family Anoxybacillaceae; genus JBHGYD01. Next base: position 182,161 of record JBHGYD010000031.1, on the reverse strand, counting down.
ACTATTTGGCGGTTCGAAGCGAATGGAACACGTAAACGAAACAATGAAAACGCAGACAGGATGGAAACTCGTTGGCGGGAAGAAATAATATAAAAACGATCTCTTGAATGAGATCGTTTTTACGTATACATTGCTTTATATTTTTTATACTCTTCTTCCGAGCATAATACAAAATGTCCTGGCGTGATTTCTCGAAGCTGCAGTTCTTCTCCTTCTTTGTAGTTATGCTGCGATCGATCGTAAACGATTCGCTTGCGTGTTCGCTCCGTTTCTGGGTCTGGAAGCGGAATCGCGGACAACAGCGCTTTTGTATAAGGATGAATCGGATTGCGATATAACTCTTCCGCGTTTGCTAATTCTACCATCTTACCAAAATACATCACACCAATTCGGTCGCTAATATATTTCACCATCGAAAGGTCATGGGCGATAAATAAATACGTTAATCCTTTTTCACGCTGCAATTTTTTCATTAAGTTCACAACTTGCGCCTGAATCGATACGTCTAACGCGGAAATTGGCTCATCGGCAATAATGAATTCTGGCTCTACCGCAAGCGCCCGAGCGATTCCGATCCGCTGACGCTGTCCTCCGGAAAACTCATGCGGATAACGGTTCGCATGCTCACGGTTTAACCCGACCGTTTCAAGCAACTCATACACACGTTGCATGCGTTCTTCTTTCGTTTTCGCAAGGCCGTGAATATCGATTCCTTCTGCGATAATATCGGCAACCGTCATACGTGGATTAAGTGACGCATACGGGTCTTGGAAAATCATTTGCATTTTTCTCTTCAATGTTTTTAATTCTTGGGCCGATTTTTTGGAATGTACATTTACACCGTTGAAAAGTACTTCTCCTGCCGTCGCTTTATACAATCCAATAATCGTCCGTCCCGTTGTCGATTTACCGCAGCCAGATTCACCTACTAGCCCAAGTGTCTCACCTTTATAAATATCAAATGTTAAGCCGTCAACAGCTTTAATCACTTGACCATGTCCCACATTAAAATATTGTTTTAAATTTTTTATTTCAAGAAGCTTTTGTTTTTCTGCCATTTTACTCACTCTCCTTTACAATGACTGGTTGTGGATAGTTAGAGGAGAGCTTGCGCAACCGTTTTTTCACCGCTTCAGGCGGCTCCACTTTTGGCGCATCTGGATGAAGCAGCCATGTTGCTGCATAATGAGTATCAGAAATTTTAAACATCGGCGGTTCCAGCTCAAAATCAATTTTCATTGCGTATGGATTCCGCGGTGCAAACGCATCTCCTTTTGGCGGGTTCGTTAAATCAGGCGGTGAACCTGGAATTGCCGCTAATTCTGATTTATCATCACTGTCAAGACTTGGCATGGAAGCTAGTAATCCCCACGTGTAAGGGTGTCTTGGATCATAGAAAATTTCGTCGACCGTTCCCATTTCAACGATTTTTCCCGCATACATAACAGCAACGCGATCAGCTACGTTTGCCACTACCCCTAAATCATGGGTAATAAAGATAATCGACGTTCCCATTTTCTCCTGTATATCTTTCATTAATTCTAGAATTTGCGCTTGAATCGTTACGTCCAACGCTGTTGTCGGTTCATCCGCAATTAATAACTTCGGATTTGAAGCCAAAGCAACTGCAATCATCGCGCGTTGTCTCATTCCTCCGGAAAACTCATGCGGATATTGATTCACGCGTCTTTCTGGCATTGGAATGCCGACAAGTCGTAACAATTCAATGGCTCGTTCTTTTGCAGCCGATGTAGACATTTTTTGGTGCTTAATTAGCACTTCCATAATTTGACGTCCAACTTTCATTGTTGGATTTAATGATGTCATCGGGTCTTGGAAAATCACTCCGATATCTTTTCCGCGAATTTGTTCCATTTCTTTATCTGTTTTTTTCACAAGGTCTTCGCCATTAAAAATGATTTGACCATTTTTAATTTTTCCAGGTGGTGTCGGAATGAGACGCATAATCGTTTGTGAAGTGACACTTTTTCCTGAACCGGATTCACCCACAATCGCTAATGTTTCCCCTTTATTTAAATGGAAGCTTACACCACGAACAGCTTGTACTTCTCCGCCATACGTTTGAAACGAGACTTCTAAATTTTTCACCTCTAGTAACTTTTCCATGTCCTCACCCCTTACTTACGCAATCTTGGATCTAACGCGTCACGCAAACCGTCTCCCACTACGTTAAACGCAAAAATCGTTAAGCAGATAAATGTAGCTGGGAAGAATAGACGCCATGGATAATATTGTAATGATTGTACTCCCTCTGAAGCCATCGTTCCCCAACTTGCTAAAGGTTGTGGCACACCAAGACCTAAATAGCTTAAAAATGCTTCTGTAAAAATAGCGGATGGAATCGTTAATGTCATCGTAACAAGAATCGGTCCCATTGCATTTGGAATTAAATGTTTAAACATAATTCTTGATGTACTTGCACCAAGCGTTTGAGCTGCCATGATATATTCTTGGTTTTTTAGCCCTAATACTTGTCCACGAACGATACGAGCCATGTTCACCCATCCCGTTAGCGTCATGGCAAGAATCATTGTTCCTAAGCCTTGTCCTAAAATCACCATTAATATGATTACTAACAGTAAGTAAGGAACTCCCCATAAAATATCGGCGATACGCATCATAATTTCATCTGTTTTACCGCCGCGATAACCGGCAATACCTCCCCAAAGTACCCCAATGAATAAGTCAATCAGTGCAGCTGCCAATCCAATAAATAAAGAAATACGCGCCCCATACCATGTACGCACAAATATATCGCGACCAAGATCATCTGTGCCGAACCAATGTTTGGCAGAAGGTGGTTGATTCGTATTCATTAAGTCATTTGTTGCATAATCATATTTCGTCATATGTGGACCAAAAATAGCCATAAACACTAAAATAATTAACAACACTAATCCAAACATTGCTAACTTATTTTTACGAAAGCGTATCGAAACATCTTTCCAGAACGAAAGGCTTGGTTTTGATATTTTTTCAGCTTCACTGATATCTGCTACCGCCGGCTGAAACATCTCTTTCGGAATTTGCTGCATGATTACTCTCCTTTCTTACCACCAGCTAACTTAATACGCGGGTCAATAAAACCATATGCAATATCAACAAGAAGAACAGACGCTAATAACAGAATGCTGTAAAATACAGTGACCCCCATAATGGTTGTATAATCACGGTTGGAAATACTTAATACAAAGTGACTTCCAAGACCAGGAATACCAAAGATTTTTTCGATAACGAAACTACCGGTTAAAACCCCAGCAGATAAAGGTCCAAGATAAGAAACAACCGGTAATATCGCATTACGAATCGCGTGTTTTACCGTAATTTGTCCTCTTGATAATCCTTTTGCTTTCGCTGTTCGAATATAATCATTGCTCAATACTTCTAACATACTCGAACGAGTTAAACGGGCAATAAAGGCCATTGGTGTCGCAGCAAGAGCGAGTGCTGGTAAAACAGTGTGCTGTAACGACTCCCAACGCGCAACTGGAAACCAGCCTAATTTAATCGCTAAAAAGTATTGTAAAATCGATGCCATGATGAAACTTGGAACCGAAATTCCTAGCACGGCAAAGACCATCGCAGCATAATCTTGCCATTTATTATGATTCAAGGCGGCAATAATTCCTAATAAAACCCCAATACTTACCGCTAACAACAAAGATTCCATTCCAAGGAAAAACGAAACTGGAAAACCTTCGTTAATTAAATCATTCACTGTTTGTCCTTTATATTTAAAAGAAGGACCGAAATCCCATTTGGCAATGGAAACTAAATAATTAAAATATTGACTATACCAAGGACGATCTAATCCATAAAATTCATTTAAATTTTTTTCAATTTCGGGTGGAACTTGTTTCTCACTCGTGAACGGTCCTCCCGGAGCAGCTCTCATTAAAAAGAATGTTGCCGTCACAATTAAAAATAAAGACATAAGCATGTAAAGCAACCGTTTGCCTATATATCTTAACAAATTCCCTGCACCTCCACTTTTTTACAAATATCTCTTATCGTGAAATGAAGGTATATGAGAACAATCTCATATACCTTCTTTCTTGAAAACACATACGATTTTATTCAAAGTACGCCCATTTAAATTGGACGTCACCAAGACCTGACATTTCTACACCTTTTAAGTTATCTTTTTGAACCCAAGTATTTGTGTAGAAATAGATTGGAGCAATTGGCATTTCATCCATTAAAATCGCTTCTGCATCTTTTAACATTTGTTTACGCTTTTCAGGATCAGATTCTTTTTGGGAGTCAATTAACAATTGTTTATATTTCGGATTCTCCCAGTTTGTATCGTTGTTACCACCTTTTTTGTCGCGGTATAGCTCTAAGAAGTTAATTGGGTCGTTGAAGTCACCTAACCAACCCATACGGCCGATTTGATAATCGCCAGAGTGTAATTTATCAATGTAAACTGCCCATTCCGCATTATCAAGTTTCACTTCAATACCTAAGTTTTTCTTCCACATATCTTGAATCGCTTGGGCAATTTTCGCATGTACATCATCAGTATTAAACGATAACGTAATTGATGGTAAATCTTTCACATCTTTTAATCCAAGCTCTTGAAGACCTTTTTTCAAGTATTCTTTTGCTTTTTCTACATCGTTATCTTTGAAATAACCTTTTTTGTTCTCAGGGAACATTGTTGGTGGTACAGCAGCCATCGCTGGAATTTGTTCACCTTTTGTTATGTTTTCAACAATTGCTTTACGATCAATTGCGTATGCAAGAGCTTTACGAATGTTTACGTTATTCAACGGTGGTTTTTCCGTATTAAATTTGTACCAGTACGTACCAGCAATTGCTTGAACGTGTAATTTGCCTTCCTCTTTTAATTTTGATAAAGAGTCTGGTGGTAATTGACCAGTAGGCATACCTGCCCAATCTAGCTCACCATTATTAAACATGGAAAGCTCTGTGTTAGTGTCATTGACCATAACCATTTCAATTTTTGTTAATTTTACGCTTTTCGCATCCCAATAATTTTCGTTCTTTTCAAGAACGATTTTGTTGTTATGTTCCCAAGAAACCATTTTGAATGGTCCGTTTGAAGTGTAGTCAGGGCCAGCGTTTGTATACCATTTTGGATTTTTCTCAGCAATTTTGCTGTTTACTGGATAATACGTATAGAATGCAGTTAATTCTAAGAAATAAGGTGTTGGGTTCTCAAGCGTAACTTCTAACGTTTTGTCGTCAAGCGCTTTTACACCAACATCTTCTGCTTTTGCTTTTCCTTCGTTATATGCTTGACCATTTTTAATGTAATAAAGCTGGTAAGCATATTGTGATTGGTTTTTCGGATCTAGCGCCCATTTCCAAGCGTACTCGAAGTCTTTTGCTGTAACTGGGTCACCATTTGTCCACTTCGCGTCACGCAATTTGAATGTGTATGTTTTTAGATCATCAGAAACTTTATAGCTTTCTGCCATTGCCAACTCAGGTTTACCATCTTTAATCCGAGTTAAACCTTCAAACGTTTGGTTTAATATACTACCAGAAGTCGAGTCATTTGCTAAACCTGGGTTCAATGAGAATGGTTCTGTTTTAACGTTAATGTGTAACTCTTGTGGAACGTTAGCTGTTTTGCTTCCGTCTTTGCCTTTATCGCCAGCGGATTCGTTTTTCTTGTCGAAACCGCCACATGCAGAAAGGAAAAGACTTAGCACTAGCATTAAGCTAAAAAGAACGGAAAGCCTTTTCTTCATAAATTTCCCCCCTAAAAAGTTTGTTTTATTTTCAAAAGCTCTACGTAAAAACGTGGAACTTTTGTTGATAAAATTGTCGTATTAGTACTATAGTACTATACAGCTTTAACGATAAATTTTACCATCTGATTTATCAGAATATTTTATCTGAACTCTATTATAAATATTATTAATATATTTGAAAAGAATTTTTTGCAATCTTTTTGTTCTTTTCTGAATTTTATTTTGATTTTAATTGTTTATTTAAATTTGTCTTTTTAGCTAATTAGCATTTTATAGTGTTTTTCGATAAATGTAAATGAAAAAAATTTACAAAATTAATATTAAATTAATATTAAAGCGTTTACATTTTGTCTTTTTATTTTAAATTTTTAAATAAAAAATTATAACGTTGTATTTCCTTCTTACAATTTGTTTAACATGTTGGCAAAATTAGTTTTGTTAAAATAATTTTGTTCATAAGATGTATGATGAATAAAATTATTAGAAAACATTTTGAAATGAAGAGAAATCGTTCATATTTCACAAATAAGGAAGCTATTCAACTGAATTTGCATATTTTCACACTAAATTATTCGAAACCTGCAACAGCCTTGCATAAAAAGCGCGTATGATTTAGAATAAAAAACAAAAAAAGAATGCGATGAGAAAGAAGAGTACATATTGCGATGCATACAGAGAGCTTGTGGTTGGTGCGAACAAGTGGCTAGCAATATGGAATGGGCTTTCGAGCATCCAAGCTGAACAGTTAGTAGGCTTGGACGTTTGCCTTACGTTACAAAGGTCCCATGCGAAAAAAGCATGGAACAGAGTGATTGTACTTATGTACAATAACTAGGGTGGCAACGCGGTCCCTATCGTCCCTAACATGTTAGCAGGCGATAGGGTTTTTTTATTATTTTATGGTGTAAAGGAGTGGTTTTATGAAAACAATTTTTTCAGGTATTCAACCAAGCGGCGTTATTACTCTTGGCAATTACATCGGAGCAATGCGACAATTTGTCGAATTGCAACACGAATATAACTGTTACTTTTGCATTGTTGACCAACACGCGATTACCGTGCCGCAAGATCGCCTTGAACTTCGCAAAAACATTCGCAGTTTAGCGGCGCTCTATTTAGCGGTCGGCATTGATCCGAACAAAGCGACATTATTTATTCAATCGGAAGTTCCGGCGCATGCGCAAGCGGGTTGGATGTTACAATGCATTGCTTATATCGGGGAATTAGAGCGGATGACGCAATTCAAAGATAAATCCGCAGGAAAAGAGGCGGTCAGCGCCGGATTGCTAACCTATCCTCCGCTCATGGCCGCTGATATTTTGCTTTATAACACAGATATCGTTCCTGTTGGCGAGGATCAAAAGCAACATATTGAATTAACGCGAGATTTAGCGGAACGCTTTAACAAGCGATACGGTGAAATTTTTACGATCCCTGAAGCGCGCATTCCAAAAGTAGGCGCCCGCATTATGTCACTTGCCGATCCGACGAAAAAAATGAGCAAATCTGATCCAAATAAAAAAGCATTCATTACATTGTTAGACGATGCAAAAACGATTGAAAAGAAAATTAAAAGCGCCGTTACGGATTCAGACGGCATCATTAAATATGATAAAGAAAACAAGCCGGGCATTACGAACTTGCTAAACATTTATTCGATTTTAGCGAACAAATCAATTGAACAATTAGAACAAGAATACGCAGGAAAAGGTTACGGCGAATTTAAAGCCGATCTTGCCCAAGTCGTTATTGACACATTAAAACCTATTCAAGAAAAATATTATCATTTAATGGAGAGCGAGCTACTCGATCAAGTGCTTGATGAAGGAGCGGAGAAAGCAAATCAAGTGGCCAATAAAATGCTAAAGAAAATGGAAAACGCAATGGGATTAGGTAGAAAAAGAAAAGTAAAGTAAACTACGTATAAAAAGCAAGCCACAATTTGGCTTGCTTTTTAATTGACTTTTGGTTCTTGTTCCATTTCCCATAGTTTTTCAAAAAACGGTTGCCCTTTAATGAGTTTTTCGCATAATTGCATATGTTTTTCGGACCAGCCGTACTTTGTTTCCTCATATAAATGCTGCCATGCTTCTTCAAACGACATTTGTTGAATCGAAGGGTATTTTTGCGGTGCCCACTCCGTATACCAATAGCGTACTTCTGCAACGTTTTTTGTTGAATGAAGCTGATCAAGCGCCATAAATAGAAGCTGCTTCAGTTGGCGTTCTTTGCGCGTTAATCCGCTCATAAGCTGCGGAGACGGCGATAAAATATGATGTTCTTTTTCATGTGAAGGTAATGGATATGCCTCTTCTTGTTGCTCGGCTACCATTTCATACACGAGCTGTTCTTGTCTTGGAATGAGCCGACTTTTTCGAATCGGAATGTTATAGCCAATCGTATCGACTGCCAGAATACCCTGACCATCCGTAATTACAAAACAATAATCAAGCTGAATCCGTTCATGGTTTTTGCGCACATACGCTTTTTGGTATACATCATCAAGAAGTGATTGCGGAATTTCCGATAAACTATTTTCCATATAATGAAATAAAGCAGAAGAAACTTTTAAGAGCGGCACTTGATCTAAAAGTTCGACTTGGTCATCTTTCCGCCACTCATGAAAATGACAGACGTTATATCCATTTTCTTCTCCTTCAAACCAATTGACCCAAATATCATGAAGATATAACATAAGATACCCCTCACTTCAAAAAGCTATTTGTCCATCAGTATAGGCAGAAGGGACATATTTTATTCCATTACCCCCTTTTTTATCCATCATTCTTCACGATGCGGAAAGTATAGGCTTAACCAAATAAGAATGATTCCTATTGGTAATAAATAGCATTCTACACGTGTGCTAATGAACCGAAAATAATCCATCCATCCTCGTTCTGGTGTAATAAGGTTTAAATAAGCAATCGAAGTTACTCCTCCAATCACGGAAATTCCAAAGCCGATTAAATACATGAGTATGCGCATCATCGGGCACTCTTCTTTCCTCCGTCACCTTGTCCATCTTATTTCTACATATATGAGTGGTAAGTCCTTACCATGACTAATTTTATTCGCTAAGCCCAGCAAGCTGTACAATGCGTTCGGAAGACATTTCCATCAGCTTTGAAAAATTCGCTCCCTTTTCCTTTAAACAACAACAGACAATATAATATCCTACTGCATACCCGAGCATTTTCGGATAAAAACCGTGGCCATAAAGAAGACGATCGTATGCCGAATGATGCGATTGAATCGATTGATAAGGGGCAATGTAGCGCCGCCAAAACTTCATTAATTCATACTCCGAATAATATGTTGTCCAATTCGCTTTATATGTTTCTCCCACGTATTGGCTGACTGCGTTTTCTGCTAATCCTTCAAGGATGATGGCATCTAGTAACGTATATTGTTCGCTGTTTTTTTTCTGTTTGTCTAAACGGCAGACGTGATTATATTCATGAGTAAACACCGCTTCAATTTCTTTTTCTGTATGATGTGGCAATAAAAAAAGGAACAATTTATCAGGATAAGCAAGTCCTCCTTTGCTATTGAAGTCACGAGCGAGTTTTCGATTACGCGGGTCCGCTGGAAAAATAAAAATCGGTACATCTGGACCGTTCCATCGCTTCCTTAATTTTTTATATATCGTTTCAACGCGTTCCCATATCCGTTTTTGTTTCATTTCCTCTACAATCTGTGTGACATCACTTGATGATGAATACATACCATGATGGACGAGGTGGAGGTAAATATCACGTGCGGTTGCCTCTTCGAAATAAGAAGTTAATCGTTCACATAATTGAATCGGATGAGCGTTTAGCTTTATTAGCCACTCATCCGTATGCACAACAGACATGCTTCATTCACACCTTTCCTACTTTTTTCTATCGTATGAAACGAAAGAAAAAGAGGTGAAAAGAAGGGCTATCTCATCTTTTCTGAGATAGCCCTGTTCATTACTCTGTATATTTTTTGAAAATCAATGTTGCATTATGACCGCCAAACCCAAGCGAATTGCTGAGTACTGCATTTACTTCTTGGCGTCTTGCCACGTTTGGCACATAGTCAAGATCACACTCTGGGTCTGGTGTTTCGTAGTTAATCGTCGGTGGAATGATCCCTTCTTTAATCGTTAATACCGAGAATACCGCTTCAACGGCACCTGCCGCTCCTAATAAATGCCCGGTCATTGATTTTGTCGAGCTAATCGCCAATTTATAAGCATGGTCGCCAAACACTTCTTTAATCGCCATCGTTTCATATTTATCGTTATATTCCGTACTTGTACCGTGCGCGTTAATATAGTCGATTTCCTCTGGTTTCATTCCTGCATCCGCTAATGCTTGTCGCATTGCGCGCGCACCGCCTTCACCACCAGGAGCTGGTGCGGTAATATGATATGCATCGCCTGTTGCGCCGTAACCAACGACTTCGGCATAAATGTGAGCCCCTCGTTTTAAGGCATGCTCCAATTCTTCTAACACAAGGATGCCGGCACCCTCGCCCATGACAAAGCCGTCGCGGTTTTTGTCAAACGGGCGGCTCGCGGTTTTTGGATCAGGATTGGTTGACAACGCCGTATTCGCACAGAAGCCAGCTAACGACATTTTCGTAATCGGCGCTTCTGTTCCGCCTGTAATCATGACATCAGCATCACCGCGCTGAATCACTTTAAACGCGTCACCAATAGAATTCGTTCCTGTAGCGCAAGCCGTAACCGTACATGAGTTAATTCCTTTCGCCCCGAGCATAATCGAAACTTGACCAGCTGCCATATCTGGAATCATCATTGGCACAAAAAACGGACTAACGCGGCGATATCCACGTTGTTGGAAGATTTCAAACTGCTGCTCAAACGTTTCCATGCCGCCGATTCCAGAGCCAATCCATACGCCAACTCTTGGAGCATTTTCTTCCGTAATTTCAAGCTTCGCATCTTTTACCGCCATTAATGAAGCGGCAACCGCGTATTGCGTAAAGCGGTCCATCTTCCGCGCTTCCCGTTTGTCCATATAGTTTTCTGGATTGAAATCTTTTAATTCCGCTGCTACCTTCGCCGGAAAATCGTCAGGATTTACACGAGTAAGCGGTCCAATTCCTGATTGACCGGCAATTAAATGTTTCCATGTCGTTTCGACATCATTTCCGAGCGGAGTAACTGCACCTAGACCTGTGACAACGACTCTTCTCTTTTTCATCACTTTTGCCTCTCTTTCTTTTTGTAGTCAAAGAGTATCCATCGTCATTGTTTAGCGACCCCATCGTAACGCGATCGCTCCCCATGTTAAGCCGCCACCAAAACCAACCATAATGATGAGATCGTCATCTTTAATTTTTCCTGCTTCCACCTCTTCGACAATGGAAATCGGAATGGAAGCCGCGGAAGTATTTCCGTATTTTCTTACGGTTGTAGACATTTTATCTTCCGGCAATTCTAACCGCTGCCTTGCCGCTTCGACGATACGAATGTTGGCTTGATGCGGAATTAAAAAGTCAACATCTTGCTTTGATAAACCTGCTTTTTCTAGCACGTTAATACATGATTCGCCCATTTGTCTAACGGCAAATTTGAACACTTCTCTGCCGTTCATAATGACATATTCGTCTTGATATAAATGTTTTCCTCCTGTTCCGTCTGCCCCTAATTCAAACGATAAAATACCTCGACCTTCAGAAACAGGTCCCATCACAACCGCACCGGCACCATCTCCGAATAAGACAGCAGTATTACGATCGTTCCAGTTTAAAATTTTTGATAATTTTTCGACGCCAATCACTAATATATAACGATACGCACCATTGTCAATAAATTGTTTCGCCGTAACCATACCATAAATAAAACCAGCGCACGCGGCGCTAATGTCAAGCGCTGCCGCTTTCGTCGCACCTAATCGTTCTTGCAGCATACACGCAACAGACGGAAACGGACGATCTGGCGTAACAGTTGCGACTAAAATTAAATCAATGTCTGCCGCAGAAATCCCCGCATCTTCCAATGCTTTCGTTGCGGCAAAGTAAGCCATATCCGATGTATCGATATCGTCAGGAGCAATTCTCCGCTCTTCAATTCCTGTTCGTGTCCGAATCCATTCATCAGATGTATCCATCATTTTTTCTAAATCAAAGTTTGTTAACACTTTTTCAGGCAAATATCGACCAATCCCTATAATACCTGCGCCCACACCAAACAACTCCTTTAGCATTATATAACCAATTACTATTACTTGGTACTAATTTTATCGGAATTTTTCTAAACGCGCAATACAAATCTATTGTACGTGGTATTCGTCTAATCATTTCAGTTTTTTTTTACATAAAGTGCTAATAGGGAGAAAGGAGGAAAAATATAATGGAAGACAATGAACAAAGTAAACAAACAAACCAACGGCCAAACGACCGCTTTTCCCGTTTAATGGGAGAAAAGAGGGAATATACAATGGAAGACAATGAACAAAGTAAACAAACAAACCAACGGTCAAACGACCGCTTTTCTCGTTTAATGTTTGGACCGTTCCCACCTCAACAAAGCACAAACCCATCTCAAAACAGAGAAACTGCTCCACAGCAAGGACTCGATTTTATACAATTAATGCAAGACATTGATACGCTTGTCTCCTCATTTGATAAATTAAAACCTCTTATGAAAAAATTTACCTCCTTCGTTGACTTATTAAAAAAATAATAATATGTTTCGTTTACGAGGCATGCTTTTATCCCCTATGCCTCTTTTATTTTCTTCCACCCATATCAACAAAAATTCCTCTACCGTTTCAGCATCCGATAGAGGAATTCATCGTAATTCGTTATGTTGTTGATAAAATTGATGGATTGCTTTTGAAAAACTGTATCGCTGCTCCGGCAAATGATACACCACATCAATTTGACCGTCTCTATCTCTCACTGCCTCTTCATACTTTCGACAATGAAGTAAAGAAGGATAATGAGTTACACCGGATAATTGCCATATTTTAATAGGTATGTGTGATGGAGCGAACGATAATAAAGGAATGGCTTTTTCTACATCGATTTCATCAATTTCATACGCTGTGGAAATTTCTTTGACGATTCGTTTGTAAAAAAACTTCTTTTCTTTCTCATAAGTCAGTTGTGCTCGTAAATCTAAACATGGACTTAGCATCGCAACCGCACGAACTTGCCGCGGTATCGTCTCGATTAAACGTAACGCAACGAGCGCCCCCATCCCTTCAGCAAGAATATAAATACGATTGTTTAATATTTCACTTTTTAAAACGTAGTAAATCAGTTGTTTTGTTAAGCGAACTGCTTTCGGGCTACCCCAATGTCTACCGTATAAATGGGAATAAAAAATCGTATAGCCATATTCACGTAAATCATCAAGAAGCTGTCGTCTTCCTTTATGTTGCAACCAAAAACTCGTGTCGTCGTTTACAAAATGGTTGACATCTCCAATGATGAGAATAGCAAATCCATTGGGGCGCTCCGGTAAATGAACAGCACACCATTGATCATCAAGTTGAAAAAAACGTTCTTGAATCATCAGCACCCCCTTGCCCTTACAGTACATAGTTGTACATTATAATGTATGCCAAAACATCAAAAAAGGAAGGGTGTACGCCTAAAAACAGAAGGACATTTTCGATTTGAATGAATTGTGATAAAATAAGTGAGGAATGTTAGAAAGATTGAGGTGAATACGGTGAAGTTTTTTTGGACGTTTTTTTGGACGTTTTTGTTAGTACAAATGGCTACATACGTCATTGGCTCAATGCAAGGCATTGCTTATCAATTTTCAACTGGAGCGTTATTAGGAGTTGTTGTAACGGTTCTTATTATTATCATCGCTAATTTACTTCCTAATGAACCAGTCAAACACCATTAAGATTAAGAAAAGCGGAAGCGACGCGAATAGCTCCGTAAGAAAAATAAGGCTGTCCTTTTTAGGGCAGCCTTGTTCATTTTATTTCGCTGTCACAATGATTTTTCCATCTTCATAATCGACGACGACCGTACTATAATCTTTCACACGTCCAGCGATGATTTCTTTCGCTAACGGGGTTTCGATTTGTTTTTGAATAAATCGTTTTAATGGTCGTGCCCCATAAATCGGATCAAAGCCGGAAGTAGCGATATATTCTTTCGCTCTTTCTGACAATGTAAGCGAAATATGACGATCGTCAAGCCGTTTGCTAAGTTCCTTCACTAATTTCTCAACAATTCCTTTCACTTCTTTCATCGTTAACGGTTTAAATAAAACAATGTCATCGACGCGGTTTAAAAATTCTGGGCGAAAATGGGCACGCAATTGTTGCAATACCTGTTTTCTTGTTTCTTCTTTTATTTCTCCCGTTTCGGTTACGCCTTCAAGCAAAACATGCGAGCCAATATTCGATGTCATGATGACCACAGTATTTTTAAAATCTACGGTCCGCCCTTGCGAATCAGTAATTCGACCGTCATCAAGCACTTGTAACAAAATATTAAACACTTCCGGATGGGCTTTTTCAATTTCATCAAGAAGAATGACAGAATACGGTTTCCGACGCACCGCTTCCGTTAATTGTCCGCCCTCTTCATAGCCCACATATCCCGGAGGAGCACCAATTAAGCGAGAAACGGCATGCTTTTCCATGTACTCGGACATATCGATACGAATCATTTGTTCTTCGCTATCAAACAACGATTGCGCAAGCGCCTTCGCTAATTCTGTTTTTCCGACACCGGTTGGTCCTAAAAAGATGAACGAACCAATCGGACGATTCGGGTCTTTAATGCCGGCGCGAGCACGCAATACCGCGTCAGAAACAAGTTCTACTGCTTCATCTTGTCCAATGACGCGCTCGTGTAAAAGGTCATGAAGACGCAATAATTTTTCTCGTTCTCCTTCGACTAGTTTCGTTAACGGAATACCGGTCCATCTTGACACAATTTCCGCAATCTCTTCCTCCGTTACTTCTTCACGAAGGAGACGTCCCTCTTTTCCTGTTTCGTTCATTTGCTGCTCAAGTTGCTTTAATTGTTTTTCAAGCTGCGGGATACGACCGTGGCGAAGTTCTGCCGCTTTATTTAAGTCGTACTCGTTTTCTGCTTCTTCCAATTCGCGCTTCGCTTTTTCTAACGCTTCACGAACATCGCGCACTTGTTGAATCGCTTCTTTTTCTTGCTGCCATTGCGCTTTCATGCTGTTAGCTTTTTCACGCAAGTCGGCCAATTCTTTTGTCAGAGCGGCGAGTCGCTCCTTACTTGCTTCGTCCGTTTCTTTTCGTAAAGCCGCTTCTTCAATTTCGAGTTGCATCACTCGTCGCATCACTTCATCGAGCTCGGACGGCATCGAATCAATTTCCGTACGAATCATTGCACACGCTTCATCGACTAAATCAATCGCTTTATCAGGTAAAAAGCGTTCGGAAATATAGCGGTCTGATAACGTTGCAGCAGCAACAAGAGCACGGTCATGAATGTTGACGCCATGATGGATTTCGAATCTCTCTTTTAAACCGCGCAAAATGGAAATCGTATCTTCAACGCTTGGTTCTTCCACAAGCACTTGTTGGAATCGGCGCTCTAACGCTGGATCTTTCTCGATATATTGCCGATATTCATCGAGCGTTGTAGCGCCAATACAATGCAATTCTCCACGAGCAAGCATCGGTTTTAACATATTTCCTGCATCGATCGCTCCTTCTGCTTTTCCAGCACCAACGATCGTATGCAATTCATCAATAAATAAAATGATTTTTCCTTCGCTTTTTTTAATTTCGTTTAACACAGCTTTTAGCCGTTCTTCAAATTCACCGCGAAATTTCGCTCCGGCAACAAGAGCACTCATATCTAACGCAAAAATCGTTTTATCTTTTAACCCTTCCGGAACATCTTTACGGACGATGCGTTGAGCCAGTCCCTCAACGATGGCTGTTTTCCCGACGCCTGGCTCCCCGATTAATACCGGATTGTTTTTTGTCTTGCGCGATAAAATGCGAATGACGCGACGAATTTCACTATCGCGACCAATGACGGGATCGATTTTTCCGGCCCTTACTTCGGCTACTAAATCGCGACCATATTTTTTTAACGCTTCATATGTAGCTTCTGGAGTTGGACTTGTCACTCTCTGATTCCCCCTTATTTCCCTTAACACTTTTAATAATGATGAACGGTCGATGCGATGTTGGTCTAACAAATGTCCTATATCACCTTTTTCATCCGTCAACGCTAATAATAAATGCTCGACTGACAAATAATCATCTTGCATTTGTTTTGCTTCTTGCTCAGCGTTTGTCAATAAACGTTGCATGCGATGGGTCATATATATTTTTCCTTCTTCAACCCCTGCTCCAATCACTTCCGGTTTTTTCTTTAAAAGTACTTGAATATCGTTTGCGAACGCCTGAAGGTTCACATGAAGCAAGGCCAGCATCCTTTTTGCTAACCCATCTTCTTGTTCGAGTAAAGCGAGCAACAGATGGTCGATATCCATTTCTTGATGATGGTGTCGTATAGCAAGCGATTGGGCAGCGATGAACGCTTCTTGTACTTTTTCCGTCATTTTATTCAAGTTCATTGCCTTCGCCCCCTTTTTTGACTTTTTTTGACCTTTAATTTCATTATAAAGGATTTCATTTTTTTCTTTCAAATCAAAAGCCATTCTCATGATGAGAATGGCTTTTTCGAATGATTAAGAAAA
Organism: Anoxybacillaceae bacterium; assembly: GCA_041920415.1. Lineage (GTDB taxonomy): Bacteria > Bacillota > Bacilli > Bacillales > Anoxybacillaceae > JBHGYD01. Next base: position 165,754 of record JBHGYD010000031.1, on the reverse strand, counting down.
CATAACTTTTTGCCGTTTGCGGGAGCCAGGATGGCGACATTTCGCCGTTGCCCACAGGACGTGGGCAGCTTTTAGGCGAAATTGAGTCGCTTCCACTTTTCTTCCTTGTCTAGCTCGGCTCGCAGCTCCTTCTGGAAAATAACCTTCCTCCGTCGAAATGCAAGCATTTCTCGTCGGAAGAACATTTTCCTTCGAGGGAGCTAGGATGGCGACATTTCGCCGTTTGCCCACAGGACGTGGGCAGTATTTAGGCGAAATTGGCTCGCCTCCGCTTTTCTAAGGTTTTCTCATATACGTCCAATGACGGTTATGGTTCGATGTTTCTGGAAAAGTGTCTCCGGCTTTTAATTTGATTTTTTTTGGGTTTTTTACGTTGTCGCCCGTTTCTCCGATTTCGATATATACACCATTGTTTGGTGCTTTATCCCCTGGTCCAAAATGTCGTCTTTGCCCCATTTTCATTCCTCCCTTGAACAAAACTACATTATTAACATTTCCCTACCTTTATCTGTTCATAACTACGCAAATTATGGTACAAAACGAAAAAAAAACACCGGAATGCAGTCCGGTGTTTTTCGTTATACTAACAATGACAGCAAGATTGCTTTTTGCACGTGAAGACGATTGGCCGCTTGTTGGAAGACAAAGGAATGCTCGCTATCAATGACATCGGTTGTCACTTCTTCCCCACGATGAGCTGGTAAGCAATGAAGGAAAATATAATCCTCTTTTGCCTTTTTCACTAACTCTTCATTCACTTGAAACGGCTGAAACACAGCAAGACGTTCTTCACTTTCTTGTTCTTGCCCCATGCTCGTCCATACATCGGTGTAGATGACATCCGCATCCTGGACAGCTTCCTCTGGATGATGGGTAACGGTAATGGTTGCTCCTGTTTGTTCCGCTACTTTTACTGCTTCTTTCAAATAATATTCTTTCGGCTCATAGCCAACCGGACAAGCAACGGTACAATCCATCCCGACTTTGGCAGCTGCAATCATTAATGAATGCGCCACATTGTTTCCATCACCAACATAAACAAGCTTGATTCCTTGTAGTTTCTTTTTTAATTCATAAATCGTTAATAAATCGGCTAATGCTTGACACGGATGATCATCATCAGTTAATCCGTTAATGACGGGTACCGTTGCATAGTGGGCCAACTCTTCGATTTTGCTATGTGCGAACGTCCGAATCATAATCCCATCTACGTATTGCGATAACACTCTTGCTGTATCGGCAATCGTTTCGCCACGACCAAGTTGTAAATCGTTACTATTTAAATAAAGGGCATGCCCTCCTAGTTGCGTCATTCCTACTTCAAACGACACTCTTGTGCGCGTTGACGGCTTTTCAAAAATCATCGCTAATGTTTTTCCAGATAACGGAGTATATTGTTCTCCTGCAAGCTGTTTTTGTTTTAACTCCATGGCGAGCGTTAATAAATCATGAATTTCTTCAGAAGAAAAATCGATTAATGTTAACAAATCTTTTCCTTTTAACGAGGAATTGGCTGTTTGTTTTACAGCTGTGTTCATACAATCACCGCTTTCTCTGTTTGTTTTTTCTTTTTAAGCCAATGTTGAATCGATGAAACCGAAAAATCGTTGACGCCTATCGCCTGTAAAAATAAATGACATGTTTCGATTTCTGTAAAGGTTAAAATCTGTTGGGACAACGCAAGCATTCGTTGATTGGCGCTTTCATTATCTTTTTTAAGATTAAAAAACGCTAACGCTTCTTTTCGTTTGATCCATTCTGCAAACGGTACGTTCGTCACAATGGTAAGATGTTTGTCTTTGATGAGTCTGAGCAGCGATTGCACCTTGCTCTCTTTGTTCTCAATATCGATATCGATATAAATTTCATGTGCTCCGTCTTTTTTCAATAAATACGAATGAAACGCCTTAGTCGCTGCTTCGGCAACGTTTTCCGCAATGGTAATTCCTTCGCCTGTCGATTTCATTTCCGGTCCAACAAGCGGGTCGACATTCGGTAATTTATGTGTTGAAAAAACAGGATATTTTAATACGATATATGGTACATTGACCAATCCACTATGTTTTTCAGCAACGATGTCGCTCAAACATTTCCCAAGCAATAATTTTGTCGCAATTTGCGCGAGCGGAACTCCTGTTGTTTTGCTAACAATCGGCACAGTGCGACTTGCGCGCGGATTCACTTCCAGTACATATACCTCGCCGTTAGCAATCACATATTGAATATTCATAATGCCTTTAAAGTGAAGCTGACGGACAATTTTTTCAGCAAAGGCGACGATTTGCGCTTTTTCTTCTTCCGTAAGCGACTGAGCTGGCAAAAAGGCATAACTATCTCCGGAATGAACACCTGCTTTTTCTACATGTTCAATAATCGTTGGCAGTAAAATCGCCTCTCCATCGGCTGCGACATCGACTTCCGCTTCTTTTCCATCTAAATACGCGTCGATTAAGACTGGATATGTGAACGTTAATCCTTCTTGTAACAGTTGTTGCAATTGTTGTTCGTCGTTGACGATAAACATTCCTTTTCCACCGATAACATAGGAAGGACGAAGTAAAACAGGATAGCCTACTGCTTTGGCGTTAACAATGAGCTCATTTTCATTATTGGCCATTAACCCCGGCACATGTGGAATATCAAGCTCTTCTAATAATTGATAAAAGCGGTCGCGATCTTCAAGTTGGTCAATGACATCATGAGAAACACCAAGAATTGTCACGTTTGCCTCTTCTAACCCTTTCACAAGGTTAATCGCGGTCTGTCCGCCGAATTGAACGATGACTTTCTCGATTTGTTCGGCTTCAATAACATTCAAGACTTCTTCCAATGTGAGCGGCTCAAAATAGAGACGATCAGCTACGGCAAAATCCGTACTTACCGTTTCCGGATTGTTGTTAATGAGAACCGTTTCATACCCTTCCTCTTGCAGTGCGTAGACACTATGAACAGAGCTGTAATCAAACTCAATACCTTGACCGATCCGAATCGGTCCTGCTCCGATAATTAATACTTTCTCTTTATCGCTTTCTTTTCGTTCATCTTCGCCAAAATACGTCGAATAATAATAGTCCGTTTCCGAATGAAACTCCGCTGCGCATGTATCGACCATTTTATACGAAGGAGTAATGCCAAGTTGTTTCCGTTTTTCTCTTACGGTCAATTCGCTTACATTCCAGACATCAGCTAAAAACGCATCGGAAAATCCTTTTTCCTTCAAGAGGCGGAAGGTCGTTTCATCAATAGAGGCAAAGCTTGTTTCTTTTGCTTTCTGTTCCAATGAAATAAGCTGATAAAAAGAATTCAAAAAGAATCGATCTATCTTTGTTAATTCATAAATAGTTTCGATCGTTTCCCCGCGACGAAATAGCTCGAGAATGGCAAAAAAGCGGCGGTCATCTCTTGCAGCGATAAGTTCTTTTAATTGTTCGGTCGTTTTTGTTGCTAATTCCGGCAAGTATAAGCCAACGTTTTCCCCTTCTAGCGAATGCACCGCCTTTTGAAACGCGCGTTCCATATTGCGATCAATCGCCATCACCTCGCCAGTTGCTTTCATTTGCGTGCCAAGCTGGCGATCGCCGTTAGGGAATTTATCAAACGGCAAGCGCGGAAATTTGACAACAACATAGTCAAGAGCTGGTTCAAAGCTAGCATACGTATTTTTTGTCACTGGATTTAATAGCTCTGCCAATGTATAGCCGACCGCTAGTTTTGCTGCAATACGCGCAATTGGATAGCCTGTCGCTTTTGATGCGAGTGCCGAAGAACGGCTGACGCGCGGATTGACCTCGATTAAATAATAATTTTTACTAAATGGATCAAGAGCAAATTGAATGTTGCATCCTCCAATAATGCCAAGTGAGGAAATGATTTTTACCGCAGCGGATCGCAACATATGGTATTCTTCATCGGTTAATGTTTGCGACGGGGCAACAACGATTGAATCCCCCGTATGCACACCGACCGGGTCGACGTTTTCCATATTACATACGGTAATACATGTATCGGTATGGTCGCGCATTACTTCATATTCAATTTCTTTATAGCCAGCCACGCTTCGTTCAATAAGGCATTGCGTTATCGGGCTTTCCGCTAATCCTTTTTCAACCAAAGCGACAAACTGCTCCATCGTGGTGGCAATTCCTCCGCCGCTTCCCCCTAATGTATAAGCGGGACGGATAATAATCGGAAAGCCAATTTTTTCGGCAAATGCGACCGCATCGGCTACGTTCGTAATAATCTCGCTTTCCGGAACTGGCTCGCCCAGTTCATACATAAGCTGGCGGAACGCCTCGCGATCTTCTCCTTTTTTAATTGCTTCAATCGGTGTCCCGAGCAACTTTACGCCATATTTTTCTAAAATTCCCTCTTCATGAAGTTGAAACGCTAAGTTTAATCCCGTCTGTCCACCGAATGTCGCAAGCAAGCCATCGGGTCGTTCTTTTGCGATAATTTTTTCGATGCTATCGACGGCCAGCGGTTCAAAATAAACGGCGTCCGCATGAACCTCGTCGGTCATAATAGTCGCTGGGTTATTGTTTACTAAAATAACCCGATATCCTTCTTCTTTTAAAGCGATACACGCTTGAGTGCCAGAATAATCAAACTCGGCTGCCTGACCAATCACAATAGGTCCCGAGCCGATGATTAAAATCGAGTGAAGCGATGTATCTTTAGGCATACACTTTCTCCCCTTTATTCACTGTTTGCAAAAATTCATCGAAGATATGATTAGTATCACTAGGACCAGGATGTGCCTCCGGATGATATTGCACCGATAAAATTGGTTTATCACGGTGAACGATTCCCTCAACAGAACCATCATTCACGTTTGTAAAGCGAACAACAAACGGTGTATTGGCTAAACTCTCTTTGTTAACAACATAGCTATGGTTTTGTGAGGTCATCAACACTTTCTTTTTGAATACATCATATACAGGTTGGTTGGCACCGCGATGACCAAAACGAAGCTTTTCCGTATTCGCTCCGTATGCAAGTGCCACTAATTGATGCCCTAAACAAATCGCTAGCGTCGGATAACGGTCAATGATGTTTCGAATCATTGACAAATGTTCCGATAGTTGTTTCGGGTCTCCCGGTCCGTTCGATAGCACAACACCATCAGGCTGAAGCGCTTGAATGGCTTGCAATGACGTATGATAAGGGACGACCGTCACTTTACATCCTCTTGTAACTAACGACTGTAAAATCGATTTTTTATACCCGAAGTCCACTAACACAATATGCGTTTCACCGGTTCCGTACGTTTCGATTTGCGATGTCGATACTTCGCGGACAGGGAATGGTTTTTCTTGTAATGTTTGACCGGCACATTCCGCTTTTAATGTAATGGTTCCTAGCATTGTTCCTTTATTACGAATTTCTTTCACTAAGGCACGCGTATCAACATGTGTTAACAGCGGAATGTTCCATTGTTGCAAATATTCTTTTAGACTATATTTCGCTTCATAATGATATCCTTGGGCACTTGTCTCATATACAATGACCGCTTGCACATGCGGTTTTTTGCTTTCGAAATCTTTGGCGTTAATCCCATAATTGCCGATTAAAGGATACGTAAACACGATGATTTGGTTTTTATAAGAAGGGTCCGTCAATACTTCTTGGTAACCGGTCATGCCGGTAAAAAAGACAACTTCCCCATTTACTTCACCGTTAGGAAGCGGAGATTCGAGTATCCCCGCAAATGTTTTTCCGTTTGCCAAATGCAAATACGCGTTCATCGTTGCCACCTCATAATTGAATTTTTATTTGCACAAAAGAATTTTTATGCATACACTCCAATAAAGATACAGCTATGTTCAATTAGCTGCCACACTTTCTTCTATTAACGTTCGTTGCAATACATCGACGGCCATATCAAGCTCTTCTTTCGTTACAATAAGCGGCGGCAATAAACGAATGACGTTTGGTCCAGCAGTTAATACAAGCAACCCGTTCTTATGAATCAATGGGATAAGCTTCGTTATATCTTGTTTGCATTCAATCCCTACCATTAAGCCAAGACCGCGCACTTCTTTCACGATATCAATCCCGGTTAAAGCTGATTGTAGCCGCTTTATAAAGTACGCTCCTTTTTCTTGCACTTCTTGTAAAAATGATTCTTGAAAAATCACTTGTAATGTTGCTTTTGCAGCCGCCATCGCAAGCGGATTCCCACCGAACGTCGAACCGTGTACACCGGCTGTAAATGAGTCTCGTAAAAATGGTTTTCCGATCATCGCACCGACAGGAAAGCCGCTCCCTAATCCTTTTGCAGTTGTAATGATGTCTGGTTCAATATCAAAATGTTGATAAGCAAACGCTTTTCCCGTTCTCCCGATGCCTGTTTGTACTTCGTCAACAATAAACAATGCACCGTACTGCTCGCAAAGTTGGACGATTTTTTGTAAAAACGGAGCCGTCGCTTGTCTGACTCCACCTTCACCTTGCACAATTTCGACCATGATTGCTGCAACGTGTTCATCCATTTCTTTTTCTAATGTGTCGATATCGTTAAAAGGAAGATGGACAAATTCTGGTAAAAGCGGTCCGAACCCTTTATATACCTTTTCTTGTCCGGTCGCCGACATCGTTGCAAACGTCCGTCCGTGAAACGATTGTTGAAACGTAATCACTTTCGAACGACCTGTATGTTTTCTTGCTAACTTTAACGCCGCTTCGTTCGCTTCCGCTCCGCTATTACAGAAAAACACATACTCGCCACAGCTATGTTCGACAAGAAGCTGCGCCACTTCTTCTTGCAAGTCATTTGTAAATAAATTCGACACGTGCCAAACTCGATTGAGCTGTGCTTCGATTGCTTTTTGAACAACGGGATGACGATGGCCAAGATTGCAAACAGCAATCCCCGCGACAAAATCTAAATATTGTTTGCCGTCTTTGGTAACAACTTTTGCCCCCTCTGCTGACTCAATACTAATGTCCCAACGGTTATATGTAGGAAATAATGCTCCCATTAGTAAACCCCCACTCCTTTTCGAATGCTCGTTCCGTAAATCCGCCCGTTTTCTAAATAAAATGGCGTTTTCCCGCTTACAATCATCACTTCATCGAGCGACTCCGACAACGCGGCCATCGCTGCTTTTACTTTTGGAATCATGCCACCTGAAATGATACCTGCGTGAATCATATTTTCAACCGTCTCGATCGTTGCATGCTCGACTACTGATTCATTCTGTAAAATTCCCGGAACGTCTGTAACGAACAATAATTGTGTTGCATGCAATGCTTTAGCAACAGCTCCTGCTGCTGTATCCGCATTAATATTGTACTTCTGACCTTCTATGTCGATGCCAATCGGGGCAATGACAGGAAGATAGCGAGAATGAAGAAGCTTATTTAAAAATTGGTCGTTGACGTTCGTCACTTCTCCAACATATCCTAGCCTTTCGACATCGATTGGCGCTGCTTCTAGCAGGCGGGCATCGATTCCGGAAAGGCCGACGGCAGGGAGATCGTATTGTTGCAATAGCGAAACAAGCTGTTTATTCACTTTTCCGGCTAAAATCATTTCTACCACTTCTAACACTTCTGCCGTTGTTTTCCGCAACCCATTCATAAACTCACTCGGAACATTCAATCGCTTAAGCATTTCCCCAATTTCTGGACCACCGCCATGAACGATGACAATATTTTTTCCTTGGTCATACATCGCTTGTAAACTAGTAAAAAATGATGCCGACAATTCGCTTAATACGCTTCCTCCACATTTAATGACGATCGTTTCTCCCATCACATTCTCTCCTCTATTATCGTTAGGTACGATAATTCGCGTTAATTTTGACGTAATCGTATGTTAAATCACATCCCCACGCAATACCTGTTCCGTTACCGAGATGGAGGTTTACTTCAATTATGATTTCTTTATTTTGTAAATAGGCGGTTGCTTCTTCTTCGGAAAATGGCTGCGGTTCGCTCGCTTTTAACATGACAATATGTCCTAATGAAACATCAACGTTATCAGGATTAATTGTTGCTTCCGCATGACCGATCGCACCGATAATTCTCCCCCAGTTCGCATCCGATCCATAAATAGCTGTTTTTACTAAATTAGAGCCGACAATTTTTTTAGCAATTCGCTTCGCTTCATCGTCGGTAGTAGCTCCGTTTACACGCACTTCGATAAGCTTCGTCGCTCCTTCTCCATCTTTCGCAATTTGTTTTGCTAAATCTTCGCACGTTTGTTTTAACGCTTCATAAAATTTTGACCACTCCGGATGTGCTGGTGTGAGCTCATTGTTTTGCGCGAGCCCGCTGGCCATCACAATCACCATATCATTCGTCGATGTCTCGCCATCAACGGTAATTTGATTAAACGATACGTCCGTAATCGAACGAAGCGCTTCTTGAAGGGTGTGTGAAGAAATGTTCGCATCCGTTGTGACAAATGCAAGCATGGTGGCCATGTTCGGATGAATCATTCCCGAGCCTTTCGCCGCTCCGCCAATCGTCACCGTTTTTCCATCAATCGTCGTTTGATAGCATGCTTTTTTCATCACCGTATCCGTCGTTAAAATCGCAGTTTGAAACGCGGCAGCGTCTTCTTGTAAATCGCTCGGCTTCAGCTTTTTCATGCCCTTGCGAATTTTCTCCATTGGCAAAAATTCACCGATGACCCCTGTTGAAGCGACCGCCACAAAATGCGGCTTTAACCCAAATTGGAGAGCACATAATTCTCTCATTTCATAAGCGTCTTTTAATCCTTTTTCACCCGTACAAGCGTTGGCACAAGCGCTATTTACAACAATGGCTTGCAGTTTTTGTTCTACAGCGATGCTTTGCTGTGTTACTTTGATTGGGGCCGCCTGAAAATGGCTTTGCGTATAAACAGCCGCGCATGAAGCAGGCACATCGCATACAATGACTCCTAAATCTTTTTTCGCATACCGCAAGCCGGCATGCACCCCTGCTGCTTTAAACCCCTTTGGTGTGACAACCGTTCCTTCCGCAATATAATAAATCTTACTTTCTTGCTTCGTTACCATCATTACAATATCTCCTTCCTACGGATAAATAGGCGTGAATGATAATCCGCTTTCTTCGTCCCATCCCATCATCATATTGAAGTTTTGAATCGCTTGACCAGCGGCTCCTTTCACTAAATTATCGATGACAGATACAACCGTCACTCTTCCGGTCCGTTCGTCATAAGCGATGCCGATGTCACAATAGTTGGAGCCATATACTTCTTTTGTCGAAGGAAACTGTCCTGGCTTGCGAATACGGACAAATTTTGAATCTTCGTAACTTGTTTTATATAAATCTAGTAACATTTCCAATGACAAGTCCGTTTTCGCGTTTGCATAAATCGTGGCCATAATTCCTCTTGTCATCGGAATTAAATGAGTACTAAACGTAATGGGTTGAATGCGTTCATTCCAATTTGTCAACATTTGTTCGATTTCTGGAATGTGTTGATGTTCGTTAACTTTATATATTTTGACGTTTTCATTTGTCTCGGAAAAATGTGTACTCAACGATGCTTGACGTCCAGCTCCCGATACTCCTGATTTCGCATCGACAATAATCGAATGTTCTTCAACTAATCTGTTTTTCACAAGCGGGGCTAATCCAAGCAATGTCGCCGTCGGATAACAGCCTGGATTGGAAAGAAGTTGAGCATTTCGAATCTCTTCTTTATTCCATTCTGCAAGACCATACACCGCTTGTTGTAAATAAGCACCCGGAGCTGCCGGTCGCTTATACCATTTTTCATAAACACTCCCATCTTTAAGACGGAAGTCACCAGATAAATCAATGACTTTGATGCCTTTATCGATCAATAATGGCGCTAGTTCGCTTGATACGCCCGGTGGTGTAGCAAAAAAGACAACGTCGCACGTCGCAGCGATTTGTTCGATATTAATTTTTTGAAGAATCCATCCCCTTTCTCCAATATGAGGAAAAATGGATGATAAATAGTTTCCATCTTGTGAGGAAGAATAAAGCGAGCAACTGCTTACATATGGATGATGTTGCAAAAATCGTAACAATTCTACGCCACTATACCCCGTCGCGCCAATAATTGCGATGTTCATGGTCTGCCTCCTTGAACGAAATCTCTTCAATGTAGTTACCATTATAATACTGCATAAAAATAAAATCAAATGTATATTTAATTATTCTTTCTTTGACGTTAAACATACCCTTACTCATCGAGTGTTTTTTTACTCCTTTTCTAATATGACGAGCTAATTTTTTAGCATAAATACTAACGGCTTTCCTGTTTTTCTCCATGCGGTACAAAAAGGGAAAATGAAAGTGCATAACGTAACGTATTTGCGGAACGAAATCAATTGTGAGGATTGCCTATCTGAAGTATGTAGGCAAAAATGACTACAAAAAAAGACGTTCGTTGATTTGAACGTCTTCATTCATGAAAGGAAAAAAAACATGACGAGAAAAAAGTAAACAGAATTCGCAATTTCTAAAACTCCTAGTTTCATTGTCGATATCGATTTTCCATATAAATATAACGCTCGAATAACACTTGGTGCATAGGCCAGCGCAAGCCATGGACGCCCGACAATTACTAACCCCACTATTAATAATAAATGATAGCCCCATGATACCCATTTATAAACGGGGTTTTTCTTTTCACGAATCATCGTTTTTACATAAAACGTACTTCCGATAAAAAATAAGAAACAAAATATATATATTTCAAACGCTTGAATCGTTAATTCGCCGCGTCCGACATAAAAACTGGCGAGACCGCCAATGCAAAAAGCAGCAATTGCGGCAACATCATTGAAAAAAGCGCGCTCGTTTTTCTTTTTCGCATAATAAAGATTAGTCAAAAAGAACGGAACCATAGCGATACCAAAGTATAGAAGCGTCATATGAGAAAAGAGCGGAATAAGTAACATCACCACCGCAAAAGAAAGGTAGCGGTAAAACCATGGTACATATTCGTCTTTCCGTTTTGTTTTCATGGCCATTAAAAGTGGATATGTCGCTAAATACAAAAATAGCCAACCAAGAAATAATGGAATATGAAGCCAAGAAACTCCTCCGGCATACGCTTCTAATAAAAAAGGAATGGTAAGCATCGCCCAAGCGCCGTGTTGTTTTGGAATGAGCAGATTTTTTTGATGGGTAGAAGCCATTGCTTTTTCACTCCTTTCTTCAGTTCACCCTCCACTCACAGGCGGAATAAATGCAACCGTATCGCCGGGTTTTAGTTGTTCTTCCTCTCGTGCGTATTCTTCATTAATCGCCACCATCACATGTCGTAAATCGATTCCGTAACGCGTTTCGAGTTGTTGCTTTAACTCTTTTACTGTGAGTGGAGTATATTCCATCTCGATTCGTTCTTGTCCGATTGCTTCTTGTAGATAAGCAAAAAAGAGCAATGTAATCATGTGAGATCCTCTCCTTCCGGCTTTCCAGTCGGATATTCCTTTGTTTCCAGCTGATTTCCGACCCATTCCGTTCCGTCTTCCCAATGCTCTTTTTTCCAAATCGGCACAATTTGCTTTATTCGCTCAATCGCATATTGATTTGCTTCATAAGCGTCCTTTCGATGCGGAGTCGAAACGGCAATCACAACAGCAATATCGGAAATATCGAGCTTGCCGATTCGATGCGTAATCGCCACTTTCGCTTCCGGCCATTTTTCACTAATTTCTTTGCCGATTTGCGCTAACATTTTTTCCGCCATCGACACATACGCTTCATACTGTAAAAATAACGTCCGTTTTCCGTTTGTAAATTCCCGCACCGTTCCGATAAATGTGGTAACCGCTCCCGCTTCGGGGCGAATCACTTTTTGAACAACTTCTTCAATCGAAATCGGTGCATCAGTAATGGTAAATAATGATTCGTTCATACGACTTCCCTCACCTCATTCATGAACCATTGTAAATAACTCTCCTCATCGTCGATAAAAAAAACAGGATACGGAATGTGCCTTAGAGAAGGAAGCGGTTCCCACGTGATGACCGCTATAATATTTTCTAATGTAGAAAGAGATTCCCAATCACTAGCTGTTCGGATCATCACAATTTTTCGATATCGTTCACGTTTATATCCTTCGACGATAACAAAGTCAAGAGACAACAGCGAATAAACGTGTAAAATTTGTTGTAATGTCCATTCCTGCCGGAACGCATGCAATTGCAACAAACCGTTTCCTTCTACGGAGGTAACAAGCGCTCCTGCTTGTTGATGTCGACTTGAATCATTTGCTGCGTATAATACGTCCGGATAGCCGCCGTGACCATGATGTTTTACCGTTCCGACTTTGTATCCTTCCGCAGCAGCTCGCTTCACCCATTTTTCGATGAGCGTTGTTTTTCCGCTATTTTTATAGCCAACGACTTGCCAGACGTTCATAGCGCACTTCCTTCTTCATCTTCTAACAACCATACATCAACCATATCCCCTTTGGCAAAGCCGCGCGTTCCCCCTGGCAACACCATCAACGCATTCGCTTTCGCAAGGGATGTAACGATATTCGATTTATCCATTCCGACTGGCGAAACGTATAGACGTCCTTCTTGAACGCTCACATAGCTTCTTACAAAGCGCGTAAACGGATTCGGCTTTGGAAAATCAGCCAGTAGCGTCGCTTTCACCTTGCATAAATATGGATTTGGTGAAAATAGCATCGTTCGAACAACAGGGCGAACGAATAACTCATATCCAACATAACACGCTGAAGGATTGCCTGATAAGCCAAACAGCAGCTTTCCGTTGACCTGCGCAACCGTCGTCACACTTCCTGGGCGCATGGCAATTTTATTAAATAACACTTCTGCGCCTAATCGTTCATAAATCACTGGCAAATAATCATAATCACCGACGGAAACACCGCCTGTCGTAATGAGAATGTCTACATCATGTAACGCCCGTTGAATCGCGGCAAAACATTCATCGGCATCGTCGGCTAATTTTCCAAAATAAATAGGCGTCGCTCCGCTGCGAATAACTTGAGCGCTTATCATGTACGAGTTGCTGTTGCGTATTTTGCCAGGAACAAGCGGCTCAGAAACATCTAACAATTCACTTCCGGTCGCAAAAATGCCGATTCGCGGTTTTTTCGCAACTTTTACTTCTGCATATCCAAACGTTGCCAATAACGCTTGAACTCCTGGATTAATGAATGTCCCTTTTGGAACTAATACATCATCTTTTTTCGCATCCTCACCTTGGAAGGAAATATTATCTCCAGGCTTAAACGGACGCTTGATCGACATATACGTTTTTCCGTCTCGCTCGTATTCCTTCGTTAGCTCAAACATGACGACCGCGTCGCATCCATCAGGAATTTGCGCTCCTGTCATAATGCGTACCGCTTGAAAAGGTTGAACCGCTTTTTTCGCCACCTCTCCCGCGCCAATTGTTTCGATAACCTCAAATTCAACTGGATGATCTAAGCTCGCTGAAACGGAATCGGCTGCGCGAATCGCAAAACCGTCATAAGGAGAACGGTCAAACGGTGGAACATCATGGTCTGCCCGAAGCGGTTCCGCTAAATATCTTCCGTATGCCTCTTCAAGCGGGACGGTTTCCATTTCTCCCTCTTTCGCATATGCCATCACTTTTTGAATGGCTTCGGTTACTGGAATTGGTGTTCTTTTTTCAACCACGATTTATCCCTCACTCACTGATTGATGTTGTAACGTTTGCTGCCACTCATGTAATCGTTGGATTCCTTGATGAAGTTTTTCATCAACGAGACGAGCGTCAGCAATATGTTGCATAATCATGTTTCGTACTTCAGAAAAAATAGATGTTGACTGTTCAATTTCTTTCATCACATCTTTAGAATACGGATTTCTTTTAATACATCTTCAATATGCTTTTGTACTACGCGAATAATCGATAAAATATTATTTAGTTTTGCTGATGTTCGATCGCTCATTTGCACCGCTGATTGAATCAATACAGAAATCGTTTCTGTTTGCTGTAAAGATTGTTTTATTTCTTTTTGCCCAACTTGCGTCAAGTTAGTAATCGATTCTGTGCTTTTCGCTGTGCTTTCCGCCAGCTTCCGAACCTCAGCAGCGACAATCGAAAACCCTTTTCCATGCTCTCCAGCTCTAGCCGCTTCAATCGAAGCGTTTAAAGCTAATAAATTCGTTTGACCGGCAATATCCTTAATTACTTTTACGATTTCCTCTATTTCTTTTGATCTTGCGTTTAATCCCATCATTTTCTCAGACGTAATATTCATCTCTTTACCAAGTCGATGCATCAAATGTTCCACTTCATTTACCATTTGAATACCTTCTTCTGAACATTGAACCATCTCTACCGCCGAAGCAATCAAGCCATTCCCTTTGTCGAATAATGTTTCCGACGTTTGACTTGAGCTTTTACTTAAATCATTGACATTATCAAATTTTTCTTTAATTTTTTCAACAAAGTTTCCTAACACATTATGCTGATTATTTACTAATTCGTGTTGCTGTACCGTCGCTAACAACTCATTGTACAAATGTTCAATAAACTCTTGTATTTCCCTTTCTCTCTTCGCCAACTTATTTTCAGCTTCTTTTAGTTTTTTTCCAATTCTTTCTTTTCCGCTTCAAATTGCTTTATCTTTATAGAGTACGTTCGTTGTAATAGGCCCATCCTTTTCCCTCCCATACTTACCATTTATATTGTATCGAAAAACGGAACAAAGAAGTTGTGACACCTATCACATTTTTATATTTCTTCAACCGCTGACACGATTTTTTCAAAATATATTCAAATGTGTGACGCACGTCACGACCCTAATAATAAAAAGAGGATATGCTTACAATATAGCCGTAAAAAGCAAATGGAGGGTTGGAGATGGAAAAGGTATTTACAAAGCAATCAACAGTCGGAGAAATCGTCGCTGTTTTTCCAAAAGTAAGTGATTTGTTTAAAACATATAAAATTGATTTTTGTTGCGGGGGAAACCGTTCTTTGCAAGATGCGCTAACAGAGCGAAATTTACCCGTTGAAGACATAGTGCAACAATTAAATGCACTATACCAGCAGTCGCTCGAAAAAGTTGAAAAAAATTGGCTCCAAGCTTCTTATACGGAGTTAATCGATCACATCATTCAAAAGCATCATCGCTATTTAACAGAAGAATTGCCGCAGCTTAGTCCTTATGTGACGAAAGTGTTGCGCGTACACGGTGCGGAACACCCGCATTTAGTAAAGGTGCATAAGTTGTTTAATGAATTAAAAACCGAATTAGAACAACATATGATGAAAGAAGAAACAAAAACGTTTCCGCTTATTCTACAATTTGAACAACATCCAACAAGTGAAAATGAAGAAGCGATGAAACAAGTGATTCGCGAACTTGTCGCAGAGCACGATACAGCAGGTGATATGATAAAAAAAATTCGTGAAATCACCAATGATTTCACCCCTCCAGCTCATGCATGCGGAACATATCGTCTCGTCTATAACCGGCTAGAAGCGTTAGAGTCCGATTTATTTGAGCATATCCATTTAGAAAATAATATTTTATTCCCGCGTGTTCTTTCAGAGAATAATTAAAAAAAAAAAGCGGACTGGCTCGGCATCATGAGCCAGTCCCACTTTTTATCCGCCAATATACGACATTTCGATTTTTTTTCTCATTTTTGCAGTTTGCTCCGTCCGTTCGTCAGAATAGCGATCGGTTCTTTTGTTCCACGTAGAGATCACGAGCTGTTGAATCTCCGCTTTTTCGGCTCCTTGGCGTAATTTTTCTTTTAATGAAACTCCAGTTGTCGCAAACAAACAAGTATATAATGTGCCATCAGCGGAAATTCTTGCCCGCGTACAACTTTGACAAAACGATTCTGTTACTGAAGAGATAAAGCCGACTTCCGTATTCGTCCCGGCATACCGATATCGGCTGGCAACCTCGCCAAAATATGCTCGTTCCACTGGTTCAAGCGGATAAAATTGCTGAATTTGTTCATATATTTCCTTTTTCGTTACCACTTGAGACAAATCCCAACCGTTCGTTGTACCGACATCCATAAACTCAATAAACCGTAACGTAATTCCTTCTTCCTTAAAATACTTGGCCATTGGTACAATTTGCGAATCGTTCCATCCTTTTTTGACGACCATGTTCACTTTTACTGTAAGACCCGCTTCTTTCGCTGCCGCAATTCCCTTTAAAATCGGTTGAACGCCGACACCGACTCCGTTCATTTTTTTAAAAATGTCGTCATCGAGTGCGTCAAGACTGACGTTGACACGTTGCAATCCCGCTTCCTTTAATCGTTTCGCAAATTTCACTAAATGAACACCGTTTGTCGTTAAAGCGATATCGCGAATTCCTTGAATCTTTGTCAATCTCTCAATAAACGATGGTAAATCTTTTCTTAACAGCGGCTCGCCACCAGTAATCCGAATTTTTTCAACTCCTAATTCGGCAAAACTTTCCGCAATGAGCACCATTTCATCGAGTGTTAGCAGCTCGTCTTCTTGCAAAAAGCGAAAGTTCGGACCAAAGATTTCCGCTGGCATACAATATACGCAGCGAAAATTGCATTGATCGGTCACGGAAATGCGCAAATCGCGTAACGGACGATTCCATTGATCCACAATTAGCCGTTTTGTTTTGCTCATGACGTCCCCTCTTTTCAAGATGATTTGAATATCGTCGCACATAACAGCAATAAAAATGAAAGTACCATTGTCACCGCTACCCATGTCCACGCCATTGCCATCTCTCCTGATTCAATCGCCACGTAAATCGCGGTAGGGATCGTTTGGGTTTTTCCAGGAATATTTCCGGCAAACATTAATGTCGCACCAAATTCTCCAAGGCTGCGGGCGAATGATAAAATCGCACCAGAAACAATCGATCGGTTGGCTAAAGGAATGGATATATAGAAAAATACCTCATATTCATCTGCTCCATCGATGCGCGCTGCTTCCTCCACCGTTTCGTCCACCGCTTCAAATCCCGCTTTCGCTGATTGATACATTAACGGAAACGAAACAATAACAGAAGCAATCACAGCTGCATACCATGTAAACATAATGGGTGCTTGAAACACCGCTTCTATTGCTTTTCCCATGAAACTATTTTTTCCAAACAAAATGATTAAAAAAAAGCCAACAACAGACGGGGGAAGGACAAGCGGGAGCATCAACAATGTCTCGATTACTGTTTTTCCTTTAAAATAACGTCGTGCCATCCACCTTCCGCACAACAGTCCAAGGACAATGACGATAACACCAGCTATAAGAGACACTTTTATTGATAACCATATCGGTGACCAAAATTCAGTCATGGTGAAAACCTCTTTCATTCACAATACACTATTACTATATGAGATTAAGAATGGATTAAGCTGTGATATCCCTCACAGCGCATAAGAAGTGATATTACAAGCAAGTATACCATATCCACGGTGGAAAACTATGTATAACATGTTACGCAAATTTGTGACAGTATATTGACATTTTTATCGTTCATGTTTGAAGTGTGATATTCATCACATCTACATAAAATCGTTATTTTTACAATGATATTGCAAAAGATTCAATCAACCACCATCGAGGTGAAAACAATGTCTGTCATTTATGCACTCGAAGAAAAACAACAGTTTAACCATCTAAAAGAATTGCTTCGGTCAGCCAATCATACGTTAAAGATTAAAAAAGGAACGTTTTTGTTTCAAGAAGGCATGGTTGCCAATGAATTATATTTAATTCGTTCAGGAAAAATTCAAATGAGCAAAATTTGCCAAGATGGAAAAGAAATGTGTTTCCGTATTTGTAGCGTTGGAGAAATTATCGGAGAATTAACGCTTTTTACAAATAAGCCAAAATATTTATTAACCGCCAAAGTCATTGAAGATGGTGAAGTCGCTGTCATTAAAAAAGACTATTTAGAACAACAGTTACTGTTAAACCCAACGTTGACATTTGAATATATGCAATGGTTAAGCAATCATGCACGTCGAACGCAAACGAAATTTCGCGATTTAATTTTACGCGGGAAAAAAGGAGCGCTTTATTCAACGCTCATCCGTATGTCCAACAGTTACGGCGTTCCTTTAAAAAATGGTAGTATTCTCATCGATTTGTCATTAAAAAACCAAGATTTAGCGAATTTCTGCGGAACGACACGAGAAAGCGTGAACCGCATGTTAAATTCATTAAAACAACAGGGAATTATTTCTATCTCAAAAGGAAAAATTACCATTCACGACCTTGACTATTTAAAAAACGAAATTCAATGCGAAAATTGCCCAGTGGAAATTTGTCAGATTGAATAGCCAATAAAAATCCGCCTTTTCTAGCTAACATTGCGAAAAAGGCGGATTATGTTTTTTATAATTTTTTCGCTCGCATGCGGCGATACACCACATAATGCCTGTTTAAATATGAAAGCGGAGCACTCCAAACATGAACAAGTCGGGTAAACGGCCATATTCCAAACAATAAGAGAGCCGTCAAAATATGAATTTGAAATCCTAATGGTGCATCGCTCACGAATTGTGGCAATGGTCTAAAGGTTAAAATTCCACGAAACCACGGGCCAATCGTGTCACGATAATCAAATGTTCCCCCTGTTGCTGTATAGCCTACTGTATTAGTAAACCCTGTTAAAATTACAATCGCCAAAAGAATCAGCACAATAAAATCGCTTTTGCTGCTGTTTCGCAAAATGCGCCGAACGGTTAAACGACGCCCAAGCAACAGAATCACCCCAATAACCGTCGCCACTCCAGCTGCTCCACCGAACCAAATCGCTCCAAAGTGATACATTTCGTCAGTAATTCCGATTGTCTCATAAAATTGTTTGGAAATGAGTATACCTGCTACATGACCGAAAAAAACAAACACAATTCCCCAATGAAAAAGAAGACTTCCCCATCGCAGTTGTTTCGCTTCAAGAAACTCGCTCGACTTTGCCGACCATCCAAATTGATCGGTATTATAACGATAAATATGACCAACAACAAAGAGCGTTAGCATAATATATGGATAAATTAACCAAAGAAATTGGTCAAGTAAACTCATTAAGATTCCCTCCATTCTTTATCTTAAAAAAGGAAAATAACCCCATTTTGAAATAGGAAGGGTGTGGCCCAATGTAAGTGGGAAATGAATCACTTTTTAGCAGAAAGAAACAAACATATGTTCTATAGTTGGATTACCTTGTACAGATTGCTCTTTGAAAACTGAAGATAGGGGATTGTAACAGGAAAAGGTCTGTCACGTAACATCTTCAACCATCATGCGTCTACACTGACCGAAACGCTAACCTTGAGTCATACATCAGCGTGTCGAGCACAACGTACAAGGAGCCCACATTCAGGGCTGGAACGGTCCGTAGAGTTTGGTCAACTTCTCTTCGTTAGAAGGGATTACCCAAAAATCTCTCACTTTGAAACGAAATGAAAGTCGGAGTAGTTCAAGTGTTACGAGGCCTTTTTTTTCTCTAAAAACGAAACAATCCCCATGACACAGCCGCGCATCACGAAATAGTACGGGTTATTGGCAGCTTTTAATTCTTCTACAAGTTGGTCAATACTTTTTTTATGAATCATAAACATTTTTCGGGCATATTCTTGCGGAGCAATGGAAGCAAACTCAAGCACCAGCGGTAAATAATCGGGCAGTTCATCATCCATAAGCGGAAATCCCGCGTTCCTAAATTCTTCTTTTAACTTCAAAAACGCTTGACCGCGCTCTTGCTGATCGCCAAATATGTTATACGCTAAATACATCGTTGTTTTATCACTAAAATCAAACGTGTTCACATATGTCTCACAAAGCTGTTCGATTTCATTCTTTTTCAGATAGTCCAGAAACTGTCTAAACAGCTTCTGGACATCTTTATCTTTAAGAAGTGAAATCTCCCGCTCTAATTCTTCGTGTTCAATCCATTCCCGCTCGGGGTATTGCAGTAAAATAGAAGCAAGCTTAAAAACTTTCTGATGTTCGTCCATCGAGATCACTCCAGTAATCATTACCAAATTTACGAAAATCTTCTCCATCATAATTGACTGTGCAACCGGAGCAGCCTTCCATAAAGTCATATCCAAACGACCCTTGTCCCAAAAACATATTGTCTGCTTTTTCCCTATGTGAAGAAGGAATCACATAGCGATCGGAATATTTAGCGATGGCGGAAAGTTTATACATCTCTTTCACGGTATGCTCATCCATCCCAACTTTTTCTAATATACTTTTATCCGGCTCTTTGCCTAAATTGACGGCCCGCATGTAACTTCTCATGGCTACCATCTTTTTCAAAACAGCGCGGATTACCTCTGTGTCTCCTGCTGTCATTAAGTTTGCTAAATATTCGATTGGGATACGCATCTGATCGATAGCCGGAAAAATGACATGGGCATTGATTTCATCTAGTCCCCCTTCAAACGCTCCCATAATAGGACTAAGCGGTGGAATATACCAGACCATTGGCAAAGTGCGATATTCAGGGTGAAGCGGAAGCGCAATTTTTTGTTCAACGGCCAGTTTATACACCGGCGAACGTTGCGCAGCCTCAATCCAATCATCGGAATATCCTGCTTTACGCGCTTCTTCAATCATTGCCGGATCGTGCGGATTAAGAAAAATGTCTAAATGCGCGTGATACAACTCTTTTTCGTTCGTAACAGAAGCAGCGGCCTCGACTTTATCTAAGTCATAAAACACAATTCCGATATAGCGCAGGCGGCCTACACACGTTTCGGAACAGATCGTCGGTAATCCCACTTCAATTCTTGGGAAACAAAACGTACATTTTTCCGCTTTATGTGTTTTCCAGTTAAAATATACTTTTTTGTACGGGCAGCCCGTCATGCAAAATCGCCAACTTCGACAAGCATCTTGGTCGACAAGCACAATTCCGTCTTCATCCCGCTTATAAATTGCACCGGATGGACAGGAAGAGACGCAAGGCGGGTTAATGCAATGCTCACAAATACGCGGCAAATACATCATAAACGTTTGCTCAAATTCAAATTTCACTTTTTCTTCAATTCCTTTTACATTTGGGTCGCGTTTTCCTGTTTCATATACGCCTGCCAAATCATCTTCCCAGTTTGGTCCCCACGTAATCTCCATATACTCACCGGTTAACTGCGATTTCGGCCGAGCAATGGGCTGATGCTGTTTTTCCGGACTGTTGATGAGATGTTCATAATCATATGTCCACGGTTCATAGTAATCATCGATCGGTGTTATATCTGGGTTATAAAAAATATTCAAAAGCTTATTGACGCGTCCTCCTGCCCGAAGTTCAAGCTTCCCGTCTTTTAAAACCCAACCGCCTTTGCGGAGGTCTTGATTTTCCCATTCTTTCGGGTAACCAATCCCCGGCTTTGTCTCGACATTGTTCCACCACATATACTCTGCCCCCGGGCGATTCGTCCACGTATTGTTACATGTGATGCTACATGTATGGCAGCCGATGCATTTATCTAAGTTCATCACCATGCCAAATTGCGCCTTAATCCTCAAGCCAGTTCACTTCCTCTTTTTCTAGTTTGCGAATGATGACTTGTTCATCTCGCTGATTTCCTGTTGGCCCATAATAGTTAAACCCGTAACTTAATTGGGCATAGCCACCGATCATTTGCGTTGGTTTGACATGAATGCGCGTTGGGCTATTGAACGTTCCGCCGCGAAGCTTGCTGATCGGTGAACCAGGTACGTTAATATAGCGGTCTTGCACATGGTACATAAACGCGACTCCTCGCGGTAATCGATGGGTTACAACTGCCCGTGCCACAACTACTCCATTACGGTTGTACATTTCGAGCCAATCGTTATCGGAAATCCCTACTTCTTGCGCATCCTCTATGTTCATCCATACATGAGGTCCCCCGCGAAACATCGTTAACATCGGTAGCGTATCCCCATACGTGCTGTGATAAGACCATTTAAAATGAGGTGTCAAATATCGCAGCGAAATTTCTTTTCCTTTGACTTGTGGCCGGCGGTCGTTCTCATAGAAAGCTAACTTACGCAACGGTGCTTTAAACGTCGGCAATTCTTCTCCAAACTCGAGCATAAGCTCATGATCGAGATAAAAATGTTGTCTGCCTGTTAATGTCCGCCATGGAATCAAACGTTCTACGTTCGTTGTAAATGGAGAATAACGGCGATTTCCTGTTTCACTCCCGCTAAAAACAGGAGTCGTTAAAACTTGTCTCGGTTGTACTGTAATCGCATGGAACGTAATATGCTCTTCCGCCCGCTCTTCCACTAAATCTTTCAATTTTTGCTCTGTTTTTCTCTCCATTGTTTTCCAAGCTTTCATCGCCAGTGAACCGTTTGTCGCACTTGATAAAGCTAATATCGCTTCTGCCGCATCGCGGTCGGTGAAAAGGCTTGGGCAGTCTTTATATTCTTCTGTTAGCGATGATGAACCGGCGATATCAAGCAGCCATTTGTATTCTTCTTTCGCATCCCAGCTGAGCCCTTTAGCGCCAATTTGTTCTTTAATCATAGGACCGAGCGCGATAAACTTGTTATACACATTTGGATAGTCACGCTCGACAACATGAAGCCGTGGAAAGTTTATCCCTGGGGTCGGCTCGCTTTTGCCATTTTTCCAATCATTCACCACTCCAAATGGCTGGGCGATTTCATCGCGCGTGTCATGTAAAAGCGGTGTTGCCACAATATCTTTGATTGGATTTGAAAAATACTTTTTCGCAAGCTCAGAAAATGTTTTGGCAAGATATTTAAAGAAGTCCCAATCGGATCTTGCCTCCCACGGTGGAGCAATGGCTGGGTTGAACGGATGCACAAATGGGTGCATATCGGTGCTGCTAAGATCGTATTTTTCATACCATGTGGCCGCTGGAAGAACGATATCGGAATAAAGCCCTGTTCCGTTCATTCGAAAATCGATGTTCACCATCAGATCTAACTTTCCTTCAGGCAACTCATCCTGCCAAGTAATCTCATTCGTTTTAAGCTCCTCGTTTTGTTCGCTTAAATTCGCATGATGCGTACCTAAAAGATGCTTTAAGAAATATTCATGGCCTTTTGCTGAGCTGCCGATTAAGTTCGCGCGCCAAACAAACATGATTCGTGGGAAATTCATTGGATCTGACGGATTCTCAATCGCGAACTTGAGATTTCCTTGCTTCACTTGATTGACAACATACTGAATCGCTTCTTCGTTTGTTTTGGCCTGCGCTTCTTCAAACAGCTTTATACTGTTTGCATTAAATTGCGGATAAGAAGGAAGCCATCCTAAACGAGCGGCCAAATAGTTGTAGTCTCCCCCATGCTTGTAGCGCGGTTGCTCGACCAGCGGGGAAATATGTTCGCCCATTTTTTGATCTTCGTATTTCCATTGTTCCGTCACAAAATAAAAAAATGAGGTTCCATTCTGCAATCGTGGCGGTCCACCCCAATCGCGAGCCATCGCAATCGTCTGCCATCCTTCGAGCGGTCTTACTTTTTCTTGACCGACATAGTGTGCCCATCCTCCACCGTTGACTCCTTGTGAGCCTGTTAAAAGGACGAGGTTTAAAATCGAGCGATAAATCGCATCAGAATGATACCAATGGTTAATGCCTGAGCCCATCACAATCATCGAACGCCCTTTTGAATCAACGGCGTTTTGCGCAAATTCGCGAGCGATTTGTGCCGCTACTTTCCTATCAATTCCCGTAATGTCTTCTTGCCATGCCGGCGTATAAGGTTTCGGATCATCATAATTGGCAGGATAGTCCCCTGGAAGCCCGCGAGAAACACCTGTTTTCGCAAGAAGCAAATCAAAAACGGTCGTAACATAAAGCGTTTCGCCGTTTTGTTGAATTGCTTTTACGGGAACTGCACGTTCTAAAATTGTTTTTTTCTCTACCTCGAAATGTGGAAACTGAACTGTGAGAACAGTATCTTCTTTTCCTAAAAAGGTTAATGCTGGGTCAATTCCTGTTAGTTGATTTGCCGCATCATTCAAATGCAAGTTCCAGTTTCCATCATCTTCCCAACGATGTCCAATTGTTCCGTTCGGCACTGCGAATTTTTGTGATTTTTCATCCCATACTACCGTTTTCCATTCCGCATAGTTAAGCGGCATACCAATATCGCTTGCACGCAAAAAACGATTCGCTACATAATGGTCACCATGTTTTTTCAGAGTAATTAAAAAAGGCAAATCCGTGTATTTCTTTACATAATCAACAAAATAGTTGGTCTGTTTATCGACATAAAATTCTTTTAAAATAACATGGGTCATTGCCATTGCGAGAGCTCCGTCCATCCCCGGCTGAACGGCCAGCCAGTTATCAGCAAATTTGACGAACTCTGCATAATCTGGGCTAACCGCCACTACTTTTGTCCCACGGTAACGGGCTTCCACATAAAAGTGAGCATCCGGTGTCCGCGTCTGTGGTAAATTCGAACCCCAAACGAGTATATAGCTAGAGTTAAACCAGTCGGAACTTTCAGGAACATCTGTTTGTTCCCCCCATATTTGCGGTGAAGCGGGCGGAAGATCGGCATACCAATCATAAAAACTCAACATCGCTCCGCCTAATAAGTTTAAAAATCTTGCGCCAGCCGCATAACTTACCATTGACATGGCAGGAATGGGTGAAAATCCAAAAATACGGTCTGGTCCATACTGTTGAATAGTGTAAATAAGTGAGGCCGATATCATCGTATTAATCTCATCCCAATTTGCTCGAACAAACCCTCCCTTTCCTCGAGCTGTTTTATATCGTTTTGTCTTATCTGGGTCTTCAACAATGGATTTCCAAGCAGAAACAGGATCATTCTCCTTCTTTAGCGCTTCTCTCCATAATTTCAAAAGTGCTCCTCGTATATATGGATAACGAACTCTTAGTGGGCTATATGTATACCAAGAAAAACTCGCTCCCCGTGGGCAGCCACGCGGCTCATATTCTGGCATATCTGGACCTGTCGTCGGATAATCTGTCTGTTGTGTTTCCCATGCAATGATTCCATCTTTGACATGAACTTTCCAACTACAAGAACCAGTGCAATTCACGCCATGAGTCGTACGTACCACTTTATCATGCTGCCAACGACGACGATAAACTTTTTCGGACTCGCGGCCATACGGCGATAGTTCTGCATGACTAGCTGTTTTTTCAGACTTACCAAAATATCGTAGTTTTTTTAGAAATGGCGAGATGTTTCGCTCCATATGAAACCCCTTTCTTCATTTCTAGATGCATGAAATTAAAACAAAAATTTTTCTTCTTCACGGCTATGAATGTGATTAATAAGTAAAAGCGCACGAAACCGATCTAACATTTCCTTGTCCACTCTCTTTTGTGGCAAAACATCTTTAATATCAGCTACTAACCGTCGCATCAAATCATGATCACGCTTAAACATTGCGATTGTTTCTAAAAAGCTCGGATCTTGCGCTATTTTTTCTTTGTAAAATCCTTCCTCTTCTGATTCAGCATGAGCAATAATTCGTGTTTCCCAATGCTCAGTAAGCGCATCAGCAACTTCAAACAAATGGTCTTGACGTCCATCACGATATAGCTGCTCAAGCAATTCCGTTAAATTTTTTGCTTCTGCAAAAGCACCGTCGTGAATCGAACGGTGAGCCTGCAGTTTCCTTAAAGAAGGTCCAGACATATGATCACCTCTTTCCAAATAAATCAAATAGCAATGATGCGAAAAAAGGGTTATTCCTAAAAAACTCATTCTTATTCATATAGTTTTTCTTTTGTTTCCAATATTATTCAAAAGAGGATGTTTTTAATAAAAAAGAGAGGCAACTTGCCTCTCTAAAAAAATTATACTGTTTTTACTTTTATTGTTATTTTCTTACCAAAAGTCATCCGATTGATTAGGAAGCAAATAACAGCAAACAAACTAAGGAGAATAAATCCAAGTATATAAGAACCAGTCGCGTCTTTCACAATTCCCATTAAAATCGGTGGGAAAAATCCGCCTAGTCCTCCCCAAGCACCGACAATTCCTGTAACAGTCCCTGTCTCTTTCGGAAATAGTTGCGGTACAAGTTTGAAAACAGCTCCATTTCCTAAACCAGCCATAATCGCAATAAAGAGACAAGCTGCCGTCATTATAATAATATTATTCATTCCAAAAGCAATTATAAGCGCTCCGATGGCAATTCCCGCATACACCACTGTCAAAATGCGTTCTGCGCCGATTTTATCGCCAAGATTCCCACCAATCGGTCGCGCTAGCGTCGCAATCACCGTAAATCCAGCGGCACGTAATCCCGCATCAACAGGTGTTAACCCGTATAAATCAATGAGTAAAGATGGCAAATAAATACCAAACGCAACAAAAGCACCGAACGTGACAAAATAGAAAAGCGATAATGTCCACGTATGTTTATATTTTAGGACGGATAAAGAACTAAACATTGTTTTATGTTCTTTCGGTCTTGGTGTATCCGGTGTGAAAAACCAAACAAGTAATAACATCACCACAACAGGAATAATCAATCCCCAAAACGCCCACTTAACACCAAATGCTGCCGCGATAGATGGTACAGAGAAACTTGCTACTGCTGTACCAATGTTTCCCATCGCATTGATCCCTAATGCCGTTCCTTGTTTTTCAGGAGGAGTTAACTTTGATACAAACGCAATGGAGATAGCGAAAGAAGTTCCCGCCATACCAATAAAGAATGCCCAAAACAATAACATTCCGTAAGAATTCGCAAATCCCGCCCCTATCAATGGTATGATGATAAATAGTAATAAAAGTGAAAATACTTTTCTGCCACCATAACGATCCGTTAAAATCCCTAATGGAATTCGCATAATCGACCCAAGCAAGACCGGGATGGCTACTAAAATACTTTTTTGTGTCGAAGTAAGTCCATACATTTGTTGGAACGTACTAGCTAATGGAGAAAATACTGCCCATACCGCAAACGCAAACGTCATTGCTAAAGTCGTAACCGGTAAAAGAGCCTTTTGTTTGTTCATAAATAAAAACCTCCCCACTTTTATTGCCCTACAACAAACCTAGGTGTTGTAATTTCATAATACGGAAATTCAAAAAGAAAATTTGTGAAATTCGTCACATTTTTTTGCAGTGTCACATATTTGTAAAAAGTTCATTCCTATATATTAACAATTGACGATAACTCCTGTTTAAAAATGCAAGAATCAATGACAAAGCCCTATCCGTTAGATGTCTTTATGTTATGATGCTATGACATCTTTTAAGAGCAGTATGAACGAAACCACTCGTCATTATGCAAAAATAGCGCCTTCGATACAAAAAAGCTGACTCTTATTTGAGCCAGCTTCATGTTCTCTTTTCCTTTCGCAACGCCTTTGGAATATATACGCAAAATGGTTCGCTCTCTAAATAATCTCCTGTTACCGCATATGCCCGCGAACGAGAGCCGCCACAAACGAAACGGAACTCACAAACGCCGCATTTCCCTTTATACTTATCCGGATTGCGCAAATCTTGGAAAATCGGTGAATGGCGATAAATATCCGCTAACGGAGTTTCGCGCACATTTCCTGCTTTTATCGGAAGCAATCCGCTTGGATACACATCACCGATATGCGAAATAAAGAGAAAACCGTTTCCGTCGTTCACTCCTTTTGGTGCTCGTCCTAACCCATCCACTTGTCCGGTCAGTCCTTTCATGAGCACATCTTCATAACGGATTTCGCCGTCCATTTTTTTCTTCTCACGCATTTTTTCTTGTAGTACAACGCGGCGATAATGTTGTCCTGCCGTTGTTTTAATATCAAACGGTACGCGTTTGCTCGTTTCGTATAACCATTTAAATACTTTTTCATGCTCAACCGGTGAAATCATATCCGATTCTTTTCCGCGTCCTGTCGGCACAAGGAAAAAGACGCTCCAAAGTACGCATTTTAGTTTTTCAACAAGTTCAACCATTTCATCTAATACATGGACATTATAGCGCGATATGACGGTGTTAATTTGCACGGGAATTTCAAGCTCATGCAAATATTGAATCGCTTTCATCGTTAAATCAAATGAACCAGATGTTCCGCGAAAATGGTCGTGAATTTCGGCATTTGGTCCATCTAAACTAAACGCCCAGCGCGCTAACCCAACTTCTTTTGCTTTGCGGATTGCTTCTTTCGTCACATTCGGTGTCGCACTTGGTGTCATCGAAACGCGCAATCCTTTATCAATTGCATATTTTGCAATATCATATACATCCGGTCGCATTAATGGGTCTCCGCCTGTAAACACAAGAAGCGGCTGATCCATTTCGTAAATTTCGTCAATTAGCTTTTTTCCTTCTTCCAACGTCAATTCGCGTGGGTCGCGATGATATTGTGCCTCAGCCCGGCAATGAAGACATTTCAGCTGGCATGCCCGCGTTAATTCCCAAATGACAATAAACGGATTTTCATGAAAGTCTCTCACGTTTTTCCCTCCCTGCTCTCATTGTAAAACATTGAGAGAGCATACACGTGTGACATACGTCACAATATACATCATGTCATAAGATTGTCATACTCTTTTGGCTCATTGACATTGCAAAATACGGTTTCATCCTCAACAAAATCACGTTCAGTGACATAGCGAACACGACAAAGCTCAAGTAACGACATCATTCGATTGTTTCCCGCTTTCAGCAACCGTTCGATACGTTCTAGAGTGCGCCGATGATATATGCCCACTAACGGTTGAATGCGACCAAAATGGGCGGACACAATGATATCAAACTTGTCATCCACATACTGAACCATGTTCGCAACTGTGCTTGCGCTCATATACGGCATATCACATGGAAGAATAAATAGCCATTCCGCCTTTGTTTTTTTCATCACTGTATAAATTCCGGCAAGCGGACCTTGGCCACGGTACGCTTCATCATCGATCATCACCTTTTCGTCCGTCATTTGTTGAAAGCGCGAAACAAGAAACGGATGACTGACAATATATATATCTTGAACAGATGGACGCAACGCCTCTACAACAATCTGAAAAAAATACATCTCTCCTCGCTTTGCGAACGCTTTCGGACTGCCGAAGCGGCGCGACTCGCCACCAGCAAGAACGACTCCTACAATATTCTTCACCTTCTGTCACTCTCCAAGCCGAAACTTTTGTTTCACTGTAACATGAAGTAAAGAAAAAGAAAAGATTCCCTCCTATATTCGGGAATCTTCTCATCTTCATCATTTCTTACCAATCGCCACTCTCCAAACTTCCGGACCTTCTTCTAAATACTCCCATGTAAATTGATTTTCTCGTTCCATCATAAACTGATAATGAAGCGGACGTGGGTCGTGATCATTCGTTAACTCCATTACTTCCCCTGGTTTTAGGCTGTCAAATAAGCGAAAAATTGCTGGGTGTCTATCCTTTGGTTCATAATCTGGTGCATAAATTTTTGCAGCAAATGGGCTCATAAAACGAACCTCCTTTATATTATAATAGCTTATATACACATCATAATTCCTTGACTTGTTCGATGAAGTGATGGACATCACAACTCGTGATGAAAATTCTCAACGCTCACGAAAGGGGAATGGCGGTTGGAGGAGTTCGTCGGCTTTTGTTCGAGGTGCGGCAAACCGATTCATTGTTTGCATGGATTTTTAAACGGTGTCATTAGCGATGAAAAAGAAACGCTTTATTGCTTTCAATGTTATGAGAAAAAAGAGATAAAAAAAACCCGCTAAAAATGCAAAAAAGAATCACAGAATTCGCTCTGTGATTCTTCTTTGTTTGTTATTCTATTTCTTCACTTGCTAAGTTCGGAACAGGTAGCGGTTCATTTTCTCCATGCGTCGGTTTACGTAAATGGAACAATGATTTCACGGTAAATACCATTAACGTAATGACACCGATTAAGAAAACAGTATCCGGAATCGCGCGGAGTGTGAGTAGGTTTTGGACAATATCTTGTTGTAAAAACTCTGGAGAACGTGATGCCCAATACCCATGTTGAAACGCTTCTTTCAACTGCATAATCCCTATTGGCAATAGCGTCACCACAATCATGCCCGCAAGTCCAATATTTAACATCCAGCAAGAAAACTTCAATAGTTTATCGTTCCATGCTTCTGGTTTAACAATATTGCGCAAGGAGTATAACAAGACCGCAATACCAAACATACCGTATACACCCATCATCGCACCATGACCGTGAGTTGGTGTTAAGAATTGTCCGTGCTCAAAATAGCTAACGGCTGGCAAGTTAATTAAGAAACCGAGCACACCGGCGCCGACTAAGTTCCAAATCGCAGTCGAAATAAGGAACCAGAATGTCGCTTTGTAAGGGAAGTTCATTCCGCCATCGCGCATCATCTTATATTGTTCATATGCTTCAAGGACAAGCAATGTGAGCGGAATGACTTCTAGTGCTGAGAATACGGCCCCTAGTCCAATCCATACTTCCGCTGAACCGTTGTAATAGTAGTGGTGACCGATGCCAATGACTCCGCTGCCAAGTAAAATAATGAGTTGGAAATATAACGCTCTCACTGTTGATTTTTTCGTAACAAGTTTCATTTGTACTAGCAAGAACCCAATCACAACAACGGCGAACACTTCAAAAATTCCTTCAACCCATAAATGGATGATCCACCAACGCCAGAAATCAGCCATCGTAAAGTTCGTATCTGGGTTGATAAAGAACGCAAAGATGTAAAAGAATGGTACAGCAATCGCTGAATAGAACAGTAAGTGAATTAAGCCGCCTTTATCACTCTCCCGCTTTAATCCGCTCTTAATGCCACGGAAGACAATAAAGAGCCAAATCAACATGCCGACAACTAAAACCACTTGCCATATACGACCTAATTCAATATACTCCCAACCTTGGTCGCCAAATAAGAACCATTTGTTTCCTAAATATCCGTTGACACCTAACCATTCCCCAAGCATACTTCCGCCCACTAATACAACAAGCGCCCAGAACAAAATGTCAACAAGAAGCCCTTGTTTTTTCGGTTCAAATCCACCAACAATCGGTGCGATAAAAATTCCCATTCCTAACCATGATGTCGCAATCCAGAAAATCGCTAACTGTAAATGATACCCTTTTGCAATATTAAACGGCAATAAATCGTGAATCCACTTGATTCCGAAAAAGCTGTCTGGTTCGACATAATAGTGAGCAAGCAAAGCACCGAACATCGATTGAACAAAGAATAAAATCGACACAATCGCAAAATATTTTCCTGTTTTTACTTGTGAAGAAGTCAATGGTTGCTTACGTAAATCAATCGTCGGGAATTGTCCTTCTTTATAAGCTTCTTGCATGCTGAGCTGGTAGCGATGTTGCACGAACAAAATGATGGCTACAAAGAGAATTAGAAGCGTCACACTGGCCCCGCTCCACCACATCGCTGAGAATGACATCGTATTTCCAGCATCTTCATAATATGGCCAGTTGTTTGTATACGTAATATGATCGCCAATGCGCAACGTGCTTGATAACCAAGCCGTCCAGAAAAAGAAATCGGCAATTTGTTTAATTTGATCGCCATCTGCGACCCATGCGCGATTCGTCTTCGGCATGTCTGTTTCGCGAATCAATCCTTTTTTCAAGCCCCAGCCATCACCATTTGTAAATACATGATGATAATAGTCTTGTACTTTTTCCAATCCATATGCTTGTGCATTGGTTAATACAAGCACATCCGTTAGCGGATTATAACGATTTTTCCGCATTTCCTTAATCACTTTTTCACGAATAATCGTTTTCTCGTCGTTTGATAATTGTTTAAAAGATTTATGATATAGTTCGTTTGCTTTATAATCTTGCATTCCTTCTGTGTAAATCTTTAATGTTTCCGCTGTGTAGTCAGGTCCCATATAAGAGCCGTGCCCAAGAACGGTACCGTAGTCCATCAACCCGTATTTTTGGAATACTGCTTGCCCGCCGATAATGGACTCTTTTGTTAATAATACGTCCCCTTTTTCGTTTCGTACCTCTTTTGGTCTTGGGGCCATTTCTTTAAAAATCCAATACCCCCCAACAAGTAAAACGGTAAAACTAATAAGAATGGTAAAAATTAATACTGATTTTAAAAAACTATTTTGCGTGGAACGCTTTAACGGTTTTGACGTGCGAACACTCCGATTTACTTCCATGTCAAGTCACCTTCCTTGTTATGATTTGCTTTCATTGTAACGTGAGAAAACGACCATTTATGTGAGGTACTGCAAACATCCGATATGATTTTCGTCACATATCGAAAGAAAATGATGATTTATGTCACAGCTTTTCCGTTGAAAACGCCGTAAAATTTTGCATAGAAATTCTATAAGGAGTAGATAAAATGAGCAACGATTGGATTAAAACGAGATTAAAAAACGTTCCACTTTTTCGTGAATTATCTGATCAGGAACTTGATTCGCTCGTAACGATTTCGCAAGTGCGCGTCTATAAACCAAGAACGTTTGTATTTATGCAAGGGGAGCCATTGGAGCGCGTGTTTTTTATTCATTCAGGAACGATAAAAATTTATAAAACAGATGTGAGTGGAAAGGAACAAATTGTTTCGATTTTACAAACAGGTGAAATGTTTCCTCACGCTGGCTTTTTCCGAAAAGGTGCTTATCCCGCACACGCAGAAGTCGTCGAAGAAGCAACATTAATTGCGATTCCTATCGCAGATTTTGAACAAACGCTCATATGCTATCCGGAATTATGCATTAAACTATTTCGCGTCATGGGTGAAAAAATTATTGATTTACAAAATCGGTTGGAAGAACAAATTCTTCATAATACGTATGAACAAATTGTCATGCTGCTTTTGCGTTTAACAAAAACAAACGCCATACCACATGGGCGCTATTATCGATTCACGACGCATTTTACCAATCGAGAATTAGCCAATATGATTGGTACTTCGCGCGAAACGATTAGCCGCACGCTCAGCCAACTGAAACGAAAAGGGTTGATCGACATTGACGATGACGGGTTTTATCTCATTGATGCCGAACGATTAGAAAAAGAGATTTTTTTGTAAACTGTGATAGAAATCACAATGTCCGAGAGTGAAAATCACTATCATAATAGGTAAAAACGTATATGGAGGGATGATAGGCATGGGGAAAATCATCGAGCTAGATGTTCGTGAAGATTTAAAAAATAAACTAGAACCATTTCAAAAAATTATGAGTGCCATTCAGCTACTCGAAGTGGGAGATACATTTATTTTGCATGCTCCGTTTAAGCCGGTGCCGCTTTTTGCGGTGATGAAGGCCAAAGGATTTACGCATGAAGCGGAACAACTCGACAAAAAACATTGGAAGGTAACGTTTGTAAAACGGGGGGAATGACGATGATTCTTGATAACCGTAGCTTAGAGCCGCCGCAGCCAATGATGAGAACATTGGCTGCATTGGAAAAGTTGAATGATGGAGAAACACTCATCATCATTAACGATCGTCGACCAATGTTTTTATACGAACAGCTTGATGAACTTGGCTATTCCTACGAGACGAACGAACGTGACGATGGGAGCTTTGAAATTACAATTACAAAGGGATGACGACGATGTTTACGACTCACCAAACACATGAAACGAACATTCGCTTACCGTTTTCATTTATTCTTTTTGGTACGGTTGCCTTTTTCGCTTCCCAAGTCATCCTCTTATCTTCCGGTCCACACACCATCAACGGAGCATTTCGCATTCCAAGCGTGTGGGCAGCCGCTCATTTAGCGGTGCTTGGCTGGGCACTCATGGTGGCGATGGGAGCGATGTATCAGCTTGTTCCGGTTGCGTTTTTAACGCCGATTTGGAACGAAACATTAGGATTTATCCAATTTTTCATAACAGCTGTAGGAATTTTATCGTTTTCCGTAAGCTTAGCGATCAAGGTGCAAATGGCGTTTTTCCCTGGCTTGTTGCTTACATTCGGGCTCGTTCTCTTTTTCCTGCAAATGTTCATGACATTGCGAAAACAAACGAAAAAAAATATCATGACTCTATTTGTCGGTTCTGCACTTGTTTGCTTATTGCTGACCGTAGTACTCGGTGTGACGCTTACGTTTCATTTTTGGAGCGGTACAGAAACGCTCGACCATTTACTTGTCTTGAAGACACATGTATTATTCGGAATTTTCGGCTGGTTTACGCTCCTTATTATCGGTTTTTCCTATAAGATGGTACCGATGTTTTCATTAGCCCACGGTTTTTCGATGAAGCTGGCGCGATATGTATATGTGATGTATATAAGTGGACTCATCGTTTCGTTTTTCAGCTTTTTTAAAAAGGATGAAGCATTATTCCCGTTCGGTATGGTTCTTCTATTTGTTGGATTTGCACTGTTTGTTTATCATATGTTCACCATTCTACAAACAAGAGTGAAAAAAAAGTTAGATCTTCCATTTTTATTTGCCCTGCTTGCCATCGGAATCGCTCTTTTCCTACATGGGACAGTTCTGATTCTTTCTTTTTCCAAAAATCTTTACAGTTTCGGCATTCTCGTCTACGCCTATCTATTTGGCTGGATTATACTAAGCATCATCGGTTATTTATATAAAATTGTCCCGTTTTTATGGTGGACGCATCGTTACAGCAAAAAAATCGGCAAAGAAAACGTACCGACATTAAAACAAATGATGAATGAAAAGTGGACGGTTGTTCAATGTAGCTTGTTTGTGGCAAGTTTCATTGGCGTTGTGTTCGCATTGATCGTTTCAAGCTTATCGTTGTTTTATATCGCACAAGGTGGAATGGTGCTCTTTTCTCTGTTATTTGCTAGTTCCATCATTTCCGTATTGTTCAAATAAGGAGGCATTAATCATGGATGTAAAAGAAAAAATTTTCGAGCAACTTCGCACTGTCATTGACCCGGAATTAGGAATTAACGTCGTCGATTTAGGGCTTATTTATAACATGAACATAAACGAGGGGAATGTGTTTATTTTAATGACTCTCACCACACCTGGTTGTCCGCTTCACGATTCCATTGTCGGTGGAGTGAAACGGGCGCTAGCAGACGTTGAGGGAATTAAAGACGTCGATGTTCAAGTAACATGGAATCCGTCATGGACACCGGAGCGAATGAGCGAGGAAGCGTTGCGGCAACTGGGACATCGGTAATCAAGGAGAAAACGGCTGTGTCGCTTGAAAGCAACATAGCCGTTTTCTTTTAGACATGTTGAACAAACCACTTCACCGTTTCTAAAAACGCTTCTCTCGTCACTTTATGTCCCGCTTCATCATCGGAAATAAACTTTAGCTTCGTTTCTTCTTCCGAATAAAGTGGTTTTATTTGTTTATAAAACTCATATGTATAATGATAAGGCACAACTTGGTCGCGCTGACCGTGCCACATCATCAATGGACGACCTTCTAATTTTTCCGGTTGAAGTGAGAGATCATATTGAGCTAACTTCTCTCTTTCTTTTTGCAGCTGTTCATCAGTTAACGGAATCTGTAGACGCATTTTTTTAGCCATCGCGATTTGCGCGTCAAAAAATCTTTCATAATAAGGGCTGCCCATTAACGACACAGCTGCTTTGATCCAAGGGTATGTCGCGAGCGCGCCAAATGTGACGATTCCCCCCATCGACGTTCCAGCCACACCGATTCGATCTGCTTGAACGAGATGACGGTCACAAAGCTCATATTTGATTTGTTCGATTTCTTTAATCGTCTGAACGACAATGTTCCAAAACGACAATTGTAATTGCTGTTCCGTTACATTTTGTTCCCGTTCCCCATGATAAAGCGCATCCGGCAATATCACGCGATACCCCGCTTCGGCAAGCAAATAGCCGAAATGGAGATTATGTTCTTTTGCGCTTGTAAAGCCGTGAACAAACATAATAAGCGGCAGCGGTTTTCGTTGGTTCTCCTCTTTCACAACATGCAACATTGGAATGTTGGCGATTTTTTCATTTTTAATAATCACCATATACCTTAACTCCTTTTCTTTTGTCTACCATTAGTTTAACATGTAGACAAAAATTTTGGAAAAGAGTTACACTATAAAAAAATATACATGTAAAGGAGATAGTATGGAACAACATTTAATTGCCTTAGATTTAGACGGTACATTGTTAAAAGATAATAAAACAATTTCTCCATTGACAAAAGACGTGATTTTTCGGGCAAAAGAAGCCGGACATATCGTTGTGATCGCTACCGGAAGACCATATCGTGCCAGCAAAATGTATTATGAAGAACTTGGTTTAACGACACCGATCATCAATTTTAACGGCGCTTTTGTGCACCATCCAAAAGACGACTCGTGGGGAATATACCATTCTCCGCTTCAGTTAGAAACGGTAAAAGAAATTATTGAAGTAAGCGAAACATACCGTGTCAAAAATATAGTGGCAGAAGTCATGGATAACGTCTATTGTCACGAACATGATGAGAAACTTCTTGACATTGTTCAATTCGGCAATCCAACGATTGAAATTGGTGATTTGCGACAAATTCTAAAAGCCGACCCGACGAGTATTCTCATTCATGCGGATGAAGAACACGCAGACGATATTCAAAAATATTTATCCGACGTGCATGCCAACGTGCTTCATCATCGCCGCTGGACCGCTCCGTGGCATATTATTGAAATCATTCGTGCAGGCATCCATAAAGCGGTTGGTCTAAAACGTATCGCTGAATATTATCAAATTCCAAAAGAGCGCGTCATCGCCTTTGGAGATGAAGACAACGACATGGAAATGATTGAATGGGCCGGATATGGGATCGCCATGGGTAATGCGATTGAATCGTTAAAACAAATCGCCAAAGATGTGACAAAAACAAACGAGGAAGATGGCATCGGCGTTTACTTAAAAGCACTGTTAAAGCTGTAACGAATTGCCTTATTATGATTCCCCTCATGCGGTTACAATATGAATGACGCAACAATTGCGTCTTTATTTTTCAAGGGGGAATGCGTCTTGGGTAAACGAAATAAATCAAAACGCTTCATTCAACAAAGCGTCGATGCTGTGGAAAAACATGATGAGCGAATCCCTTACCATATGACATATGCAGAAGCGGAAGAGCGAAAGGCAAGACAAGCGATTGAAACTTCGCTTGGAGGCGAATAACGATGGGAAATCGCTTATTTCAAGAAGCGCGTAAAGCAGTCATGATTGCCAAACAAGCAGCAAACGGACAAGCCAATGTCGATCTTCAACACGCGATCAATGTTGCGAAAAATGCTCTTTCCTCTGCCTATGCTCATTCAAGTCTGGCCGAAAAAACGCAGTTGCGTCAGTTTCAACAAGAATTAGATGAATTAAAATAAGAAAGCTGCGGATCATCCGCAGCTTTTTCTTAAATAGACGAGAAGACTCCCACTTTGAAATGAGCAAGGTATATCAATCCTTTCGGAAAGAACCTAATACATCGGTTGTTTGCACAATATTCGTAAACGCTTTTGGGTCGACCTCTTTAATAATTCGTGCTAAATCAAATAATTCGTACCTCGTAATGACAATGATCAGCATATCTTTATCTTCTTGAGAAAACGCCCCTTTTGCTGGTACGGTCGTAATTCCGCGCACGAGTTTCGCATGGATCGCTTTTTTCAATTCTTCTCCTTTATTCGTAATAATCATTACTGTTAATTTTTGGTGTCTCGTATGAATTGCATCAATGACACGCGTCGAAGTATACAACGTAACAAGCGTATATAACGCTTTTTCCCATCCATATACGTATCCCGCTGTTAAAATAATCACCGCATTTAACGCAAAAAGGTACGTACCAACCGAGCGGTCTTTCATTCGTGATAATACTAAGGCAATAATGTCAAGTCCCCCGGTAGAAGCCCCCCATTTTAACGTTAAGCCGACACCAATAGCGGCAATCACCCCACCGAATACCGCGTTTAGCAAAATATCCTCCGCAACTTCTTTTACTGGAATCATTTCTAAAAAGAGCGACATAAACACAACACTCAGAAAACTATAAAACGTGAACGATTTTCCAACTTTTCTCCATCCTAAAATCGCAACGGGAATGTTGAGTAGGAACAATAAAAGTCCTGTCGAAATATGATAAGGAGTATAATCACCAACAAGCTTGGATGTAAGCTGGGCAATCCCAGCAAATCCACTTGTGTAAACATTCGCAGGAATAAGAAATAAGTTCATGGCAACAGCATTTAATAGCGCGCCAACTAATACAATGGTAAGTTTTCTAACTTGTAGCCAAATCATGTTTTGTCCTCCTGTTGTTTCTGTTCATCCTTCTTTCGTAAACGAAAAATTGTATTTTTTCCTTTAAATCGTTACACTTAATAAAGCGAAACTATTTTATGAAAGTAGAAGGTGAGTGTTATGTCGATTAAAATTGTAGCTGATAGCGGATGCGATTTGCCATACTCTTTTTTACAAAAACATAATATTTCGTTCCTTCCACTCATTGTTCATTTAAACGAAACAGATTACGAAGATTTTGTAACCATTGAGCCAAAACATGTGTATGAAGCAATGCGAAAAGGTGAAGTCGTCAAAACATCACAAGCAAGCCCAATGAAAATGAAAGAGTTGTTTACGGAACTAGCAAAAGAGGGGCAACCAGCCATTTATATCGCATTTTCCTCACAATTATCAGGAACGTACCAAACAGCGATGATGGTGCGCGAGGAAGTGTTAGAACAATATCCTCAATTTCAACTTACGATTATCGACTCAAAATGCGCTTCACTCGGCTTAGGGCTTGTTGTGGCCAAAGCAAGCGAACTTGCGCAACAAGGTATGCCGTATGAACAACTATGTGAAACCATCTCTACATATTGCCAGCACATGGAACATATTTTTACCGTTGATGATTTAGAATATTTAGCTCGCGGGGGAAGAATTAGCCGGACATCCGCATTTGTCGGCGGACTACTGAATATAAAGCCGCTTCTTCATGTAGAGGACGGAAAACTAATCCCTCTTGAAAAAATTCGCGGTCGAAAAAAAGTATATAAACGAATGCTTGAATTGATGGCAGAACGCGGGAACGACTTGCAAAAACAAGTAATTGGCATTAGCCATGGTGATGATGAAGAAGCCGCTTTGGAATTAAAACGACAAATCGAAGAAACATTCGGTTGCACACGCTTTTTTATCTCCCCGATTGGCGGCGCAATTGGCGCTCATGCCGGTCCAGGTACATTGGCGCTCTTTTTCCTTAACGAATACATCGAAGCATAAAATCACCTGATTCCGAAAAAACTACCGGTGTACATCCATACAAAATACAAAAGGAGTGCGACACCGGTATGTCTCATACGAGCGATAATGATAAAAAAGCGCGTGACAATAACGCGAAACATCACGAAAAAAACATGCTTCGCGAAAAAAATCGCCAAGCAGGAAAACACGAATATTCGAAGAAAACGAATCATTTATAAGAAAGAGCTTGCTTCGGCAAGCTCTTTTTTATTTCGTTTGAAACTTCGCCATTACCACATGCAGCTCGTCCGTTAGCTGCCGCAGCATCGTCACTTTTTCGACCATGTTTTCAAAGGCGGTCAGCTGTTCGGACATCGATGCGGCAATTTCTTCGCTGCCGGCTGCGGATTGCTCAACGACCGCGCTAATGCTTTCGACGTTTTGCAATACTTGCTCCCCTAGCTGTTTCGATGTGTTCACATCGGCTACAAGCGCCTGAATATCGCTTGAAATGTCTTCTACCTTTCGTTCAATTTCGGCAAATGCCTTTGTCGTTGTTTCAATTGATTGAGATTGTTGTTCAGCAATTTTCACCCCTTGGGCCACAGCTGATGAAACAGAAGTAACACCGTGTTTAATGAGGGTGACCGTTTCAAAAATTTGTTTCGTTGCCTGCGCGGACTCTTCCGCAAGTTTGCGCACTTCTTCAGCGACAACCGCAAATCCTTTTCCAGCCTCACCCGCGCGCGCTGCTTCAATTGCCGCGTTTAATGCCAGCAAATTCGTCTGTTCGGCAATATCCGCTACCGCTTTAGCCATGTTTTCAATTTTGGCGGCATAGCCGGTAAACTCATTCGTCGCCTGTTCAATCGACAATGTTGCTTCCGCATTGTTACGGATAAACTGAAGCTGTTGCTCCATCGCTTTTTGTCCGTTTCGAATTGCCTCAACAGCTACCTCGCTATAACGTGCCGTTTGTTGTGTCCGCTCCGCCGTTTTCGCAAATGTATCATCCATCTTTTCGATGAGTAATACCGCTTGCTGCAGCTCTTCGGAAATGCTTTGTGAGCCTGCTGATAGTTCATTTGTTGATAAAGCGACTTGATGATTGATTTCTGTTAACATTTTATTTTCGTTTTCAATGTCTTTCGCGAACGTTTCAACTTGTTTGCTAACTGCATCAACAGAATGCAGCAACATATTAAGCTGTTCAACCATTGTATTGAACGCTTCATTTAATGCCCCTAATTCATCATGATGTTTATAGTAAACAGGTTCAACTAGTAAATTGCCGTTTGCAATTTCTTTTGCGTTGTTTGCTAAACTTTGCAACGGTTTTGTAATCGAGCGAGTAAGCCTTAAACTAATCCCGCCCGACATCACGATAAGCGCGATACTACCAATAATGGCCGTCCAAATCACAAAACGGATTTGTGTTTGGAGATTGCTTTGTAATTGTACATAAAAATCGTTCGTATTTAGTTGCAATAAATACACATCGTTGAGTGCTCCTTCAATCCGCATCGATTGTCGTCTAGCTTCTGAAGCGTCGCGACTGTTTAACGCGTCCAGCGAATGGGCATGTACTTCGGCAAATTTTTTCTTCGCCTTGTTTAATAGAGTAATAAATTCCTTTTGTTTAAGTTTTTTCTCTAGCTTGTTCATAAGCTGTTCCGTTTGTTCGATTTGTGTTAACGCATCTTGCTTATTTCCATCCGTCATGCTATAAGCAAAGTTATTTAAGCTTTGTTTTGTTGATTTCATGTTCGCTTGTAGCTGTTGTACCGTTAACAAAACCGGAACAATATCTTTATTCGTCGCTTGAATCGACAACATATTCACAATAATAAATCCCATCATCCCTATTGATAATAATAGCGAGATGAAGGAATGAAGCCATAGTTTTTTTCGAATCGTCATGATAATCCCCTTTTCTGTTACTTCGTTGCTACTTCCCCGTTTTCAATCTTCTGTTTCCATTGTTCAAGCAGCTGCTGTTTTTGATTATCCCATGGCACAACACGAATCGGTGCAAGTCCGACCCCGTTTTCCGCCAGTCCAAGTTGAACCGTTCCTTTCGGTAAATCGCCTTTTGTTACGTATTGTTTTAAAACGGTAAACAAGGCAACATCCACGTTTTTCACCATCGATGTTACAACCGCTTTTTCCGCATAAAAATATTGGTCGCTATCAACTCCAATCGCATACACCCCATGTGCTTCCGCTTCTCGAAGCGCACCGACCCCTGTCAACCCTGCCGCTGTATAAACAACATCGCATCCTTTTTGAAACATGCCTTTCGCAATCGTCGCGCCGAGTTTGGCATTGCCAAAATCACCGGCATAAACAACATTAACAGAAGCAGAAGGTTTGATTGCATGAACTCCTTTTTCAAAACCAACGGCAAATTTCCGAATGAGCGGCATATCCATTCCACCGATAAAACCGATTTGATTCGTTTTCGTTGTCAATGCCGCAACAATTCCTGCTAAAAAGCTCCCTTCATCCTCTTTAAACGTAATCGATGTCACGTTTTTCAAATTCGATACGGCATCAATTAAAATAAATCGTTGCTTCGGATATTGTTTTGCGACTTTTTCTAAATCCTCTTGCTCCATAAACCCAAGGCCAATGACAATGTCATTTCCTTCTTCGACAAGCTCTTTTAACCCTTGTTCATATGTTTTTGTATCTTTCAGTTCACGATAATCAAAAATAATGCCTAATTCATCGCGCGCTTTCATTAATCCGCGAAACGCTGAATCACTAAACGATTGATCGCCTAGTCCGACGTCAGACAACATAATGCCGACTTTGATTCTGTCTTTTTTCTTCGTTGCCTCTTGTGTCGAACAACCGGCTACTGCACTAAACAATGTGACCAGTACGATGACAAGATACCATATGTTCTTCTGCTGTTTCATTTGTAAGTCCCCTCATTTTTTAATATAGTTCCATTATGTTTATCGGAAAAATTTTTCTTTTTTTTAGTTTTCTTAATAAAAAAAACGGAACCGCTTTCCGGCCCGTTTTCACTATTTACCTATCTTTTACAATATATGTCCAACCATTTTCTTGATATACTTTCTTTTCTTTCATTAATCGGCCTAATGCTCGTTTAAATGCGGCTTTGCTCATGTGAAAGCGCGTTTGAATATCATCAGGGTCGCTTTTATCGCTATACGGCATCGCACCGCCGCGGCTTTCCATGTAGCGATAAATCGCTTCTGCGTCTTCATCAATGCTTTCATGTTTGCGCGGCAACAGGGACACATTGACCGTTCCGTCTTCTTTCACGCCGATAATTCGACCTTCGACTACTTCACCGAGACGCGGCTCTCTTCGGCGTTGTGATTCATGAATAAAGCCAAGATATCCGACATCCGAAATGATAAACGCCCCTACTTTAATTAACCGGTAGACGCGACCGCGAATGTTTTGGTTAAATGACGATTCTGGTGCTTTGACTGCAATTTCTTTCACGATTTCATCGGTGGCTAATTGTGCAAGCAACCGACCGCGTTTATCTGTTTTTAGGGAGCAATATAACTCATCGCCACGCTGTGGCCATAGTGACGGAAGCGGTGGTAAATCGTCTACCGACACTAATACATCTTTGGAAATCCCGATGTTGACAAACACGCCGAGTTTCGGTACAACATCCACCACCTCCACCCAGCCATATGTATCACTCGTTATTTTCGGTTTCGTTGTCGTTGCGCATAACCGCCCTTGATGGTCATGATATAGAAATACCGTGACATTGTCATCAATTGTTAAAGGAATTTCCGTTTCGCTTTTACGTAATAGCACTTCCTCTTTTCCATTCGTTAAAAAATAGCCAAATGGCACTTCCCTTTTCACCGTTAATGTTGTCACTTCTCCAGGTATCAATCGTTTCATTGTTGCATCTTCCTTTTTATTGTTTATCATGCTACATTTTACTATAATGAAAATCAAATGACCAAATTTTGTTGGAGGTTGCGTATGTCAAAAGAAAGCTCATTTGATATTGTATCCAAAGTCGACTTATCTGAAGTCACTAACGCCATCAATATCGCCATGAAAGAGATTCAAAATCGCTATGACTTTAAAGGAAGCAAAAGCGATATTTCGCTTGAGAAAGACGAGCTTGTGCTCATTTCCGATGACGAATTTAAACTCGAACAGTTAAAAGATGTACTCATTGGTAAACTCATTAAGCGCGGTGTGCCAACGAAAAATATTCAATACGGAAAAATTGAACCTGCCTCCGGCGGAACCGTTCGTCAACGCGCGAAACTCGTTCAAGGCATCGACAAAGAGAACGCGAAAAAAATTAACACGATTATTAAAAATACAGGGCTCAAAGTGAAAAGCCAAATTCAAGAAGATCAAATTCGCGTCAGCGGCAAAAGCAAAGACGATTTACAAAAAGTCATTGCCTCGATTCGTGAAGCCGATTTGCCAATCGATGTTCAATTCGTAAACTATCGATGAAACAAAAGAAGGTTATCTCATGAAGGTCTAACTCCCTCAAACCACCACAGTATTTGTGAGTGTCTTAAGGGATTAGGCCTTTTTACTTTTTTTCATTGCAGCGCCAAAGAATAAAAATTAATAGTTGAATATTTTCGAAAAATTATTTAAATTATAAATAAACCTTTTGACGAAAACTTAATAACGATTTCTTATCAAGAGAGGGGGAGGGACTGGCCCAGTGAACCCTCAGCAACCGACTTTCGACCGCGCTTTCGAAAGTCCAGGTGCTAATTCCAGACAGGCGATTCGCTTGGAAGATAAGAAGAGACAATGATGACAAAAAGTCTTCTTCTTATGGAAGACTTTTTTATTTTACTGAGGGAGCTAGGATGGCGACAATTTGCCGTTTGCCCACAGGACGTGGGCAGTATTTAGGCGGAATTGGCCGCTTCCGCTTTTCTTATTTTATATCGAACGGGGGAATGAACGTGGGTCTTCTCGAAGACTTAAAGGAACGAATTGTCATCGCCGATGGCGCGATGGGAACATTATTGTACTCTCATGGAGTGGATCGATGTTTTGAAGAGTTAAATCTATCAAAACCGGATGATATTGTTCATATTCACCAAGCGTATATTTCTGCAGGTGCTGAAGTAATTCAAACGAATACATACGGCGCGAACTACGTGAAGCTCGCCCGTTACGGTTTGGAAGACGATGTAAAAGCAATCAATCGGGCGGCGGTGCAACTTGCCAAAACAGCAGCGAACAAGCACTCATACGTGCTTGGAACGATTGGCGGTTTGCGCAGTGTGAACAAAAGTGCCATCACGATCGAGGAAATTAAGCGAACGTTTCGCGAACAATTATACGTGCTGTTGCACGAAGACGTTGACGGGCTGTTACTCGAAACATATTACGATTTAGAAGAGTTAAAAACAGTGCTAGCAATCGCACGAAAAGAAACGAATAAACCAATTATCGCTCATGTCACCCTTCATGACGTAGGGGTGTTGCAAGATGGTACGCCCCTTGCCGACGCCCTTTCGCAATTGGAACAGCTAGGTGCCGATGTCGTTGGGCTCAACTGCCATCTCGGTCCTTATCATATGATTCGCTCGCTTGAAGAAGTGCCGTTGCCGACAACTGCCTTTCTTTCCGCTTATCCGAACGCAAGCTTACCGGATTATCGCGACGGTCGCCTTGTGTACGAAACGAATGCTGCTTATTTTGAAGAAACAGCGCTTGCATTTCGCGAACAAGGCGTTCGTCTCATTGGTGGCTGCTGCGGCACAACGCCAAAACAT
Organism: Anoxybacillaceae bacterium; assembly: GCA_041920415.1. Taxonomy (GTDB): domain Bacteria; phylum Bacillota; class Bacilli; order Bacillales; family Anoxybacillaceae; genus JBHGYD01. The sequence goes on along the minus strand of JBHGYD010000031.1, from coordinate 120,979 downwards.
ATCGAGGCGATCGCGCGCGCATTAAAAGACCGCACTCCGATTCATGAAAAGAAGGTAAAACAGCGCAATACCGTTATTTCCGTTCAAGAAATACAACAAGAAAGCGAACCGCCGTTACAAGAAATCGTATGCAAAAGACGCTCTATCATCGTCGAACTCGATCCGCCGAAAAAACTCGGAATTACAAAATTTTTAGAAGGCGCGAATGCGCTGAAAGAAGCGAATATTGATGCCCTCACCTTGGCGGATAACTCATTGGCGACCCCACGCATTAGCAACGTGGCGCTCGGAACGATCGTCAAACAACAGCTCGGTATTCGCCCGCTCATTCATATTACGTGCCGCGACCGCAATTTAATCGGATTGCAGTCGCATTTAATGGGCTTGCATACGCTCGGCATTACCGACGTACTTGCGGTCACCGGTGATCCGTCGAAAATCGGTGATTTTCCAGGGGCAACGTCCGTCTATGATTTATCGTCATTCGATTTCATTCAACTCATTCGACAATTTAATGAAGGATTATCGTATTCCGGAAAACCGCTCGGACAAAAAACGAACTTTTCGATTGCGGCAGCGTTTAACCCGAACGTCCGCCATCTCGATAAAGCAGTCGAGCGTCTAGAAAAGAAAATTCGCTGCGGCGCTCATTATTTCATTTCCCAGCCGCTTTATTCCGAACGGCAAATTGAGGAAGTGTATGAGGCGACGAAACATCTCGAAGCGCCGATTTATATCGGAATTATGCCGCTCACAAGCGCACGCAATGCCGATTTTCTTCACCATGAAGTGCCGGGAATTACCCTTTCTGAGGAAATTCGTTCCCGCATGGCTGCATGCGCCAATGACCCGATTCAATCGACGCGCGAAGGTATTGCGATTGCCAAATCGTTAATCGACGCAGCATTTGATTTATTTAACGGCATTTACTTAATTACACCGTTTTTACGTTACGAAATGACGGTCGAACTTGCTCGTTACATCCATGAAAAAGAACAGGCCGCTCAAGAAAGGAAGGTGCTCCATGGCTAGTACACGTTTACAACAACAACTCGAAAAAAAGATTTTAATTATTGACGGTGCGATGGGAACAATGATTCAAAGCGCCAAATTAACCGCTGACGATTTCGGAGGAGAGCCATACGAAGGATGCAACGAATATTTGTCACTGACCGCTCCTCACGTCATTGAACACATCCATGAAGCGTATTTGCAAGCGGGAGCGGATATTATCGAAACGAACACGTTTGGTGCCACAAGCATCGTATTGGACGAATACGGATTAGGTCATCTTGCGTTAGAGCTGAATATTCAATCCGCCAAACTCGCCAAAAAAGTAGCTGAAGCCTATTCCACTCCGGAATGGCCTCGCTTTGTTGCCGGTTCGATGGGACCGACAACGAAAACGTTATCCGTCACCGGGGGAATTACGTTCGATACACTAGTCGCAGCCTATGAAGAACAAGCGCGCGGACTGTTAACCGGCGGCGTTGACCTTCTTCTTTTAGAAACATGCCAAGACACATTAAACGTCAAAGCAGGGTTTATTGGCATTTCACAAGCATTTGAAAAACTAGGCAAAAAAGTGCCGATTATGGTATCCGGGACGATTGAACCGATGGGAACGACGTTATCGGGACAAACAATCGAATCGTTTTTTATTTCGATTCAACATATGAATCCGTTTGCCGTTGGGTTAAACTGTGCAACGGGTCCTGAGTTTATGACTGATCATTTACGCTCACTTTCTTCCCTTGCGAACACAGCGGTTAGCTGTTATCCAAACGCCGGTCTTCCTGACGAAGAAGGTCATTACCACGAAACGCCGGAAATGTTAGCGAAAAAAATTCAACGTTTTGCCGAAAAAGGATGGATCAATATTGTTGGCGGCTGCTGCGGAACAACTCCGGAACATATTCGCGCCATCGCTGAAGCGGTCAAACATATTCCGCCGCGGCCGATTCCATCGTCGTTTGACGCGCACGCCGTATCCGGCATTGAGCCGCTCGTTTATGATGAAACGATGCGCCCGCTGTTTGTCGGAGAACGAACAAACGTCATCGGCTCCCGTAAATTTAAGCGGCTGATCGCTGAAGGCAAATATGAAGAAGCGGCCGAAATTGCGCGCTCCCAAGTCAAAAACGGAGCGCACGTTATTGATATTTGTTTAGCCGACCCGGACCGGAACGAAAAAGAAGATATGGAACATTTTATCCAACACGTTGTTAAAAAAGTAAAAGTGCCGCTCGTCATTGACTCAACGGATGAGAACGTGATCGAATGCGCCCTTTCCTACTCACAAGGAAAAGCGATTATTAACTCGATTAACTTAGAAGACGGTGAGGAGCGTTTCGAAAAAATTGTGCCGCTTATCAAAAAGTACGGTGCCGCTGTCGTTGTCGGAACGATTGATGAACAAGGAATGGCGATTCATGCCGAACGAAAGCTGGAAATCGCGCTTCGCTCCTATGATTTACTTGTCAACAAATACGGGATTGCTCCACACGACATTATTTTTGACCCGCTTGTGTTCCCAGTCGGCACCGGCGATGAACAATATATCGGCGCCGCAAAAGAAACAATTGAAGGCATCCGTCTCATTAAAGAGCGATTGCCGCACTGCTTAACGATACTCGGCATCAGCAATGTCTCATTCGGTTTACCTCCGGTTGGCCGCGAAATTTTAAATTCCGTTTTTCTTTATCATTGCACACAAGCCGGATTAGATTATGCGATTGTTAATACCGAGAAACTGGAGCGGTTTGCGTCGATTCCTGAGAAAGAAGTCAAACTGGCGGAGGCCTTATTGTTTGACACAAACGACGACACGTTGAATGCGTTTATCCAATTTTATCGTGACAAAACAAAAGAGCCGAAAAAAGCGAACACGACGCTCACCCTTGAAGAACGGCTCGCGAACTACGTTGTCGAAGGAACGAAAGAAGGATTAATCGCTGACCTTGAGCTTGCGCTACAAACATACTCCGACCCGCTGCAAATTATTAACGGACCGTTAATGGCGGGCATGGATGAAGTCGGTCGGTTGTTTAATGACAATCAACTCATTGTCGCTGAAGTATTGCAAAGTGCTGAAGTAATGAAAGCGGCCGTCGCTTTTTTAGAGCCATATATGGAAAAAACGGAAGATAGCTCAAAAGGAAAAGTATTGCTGGCGACCGTAAAAGGAGACGTTCACGATATCGGAAAAAACTTAGTGGACATTATTCTAAGCAACAACGGCTTTCACGTTGTCGATTTAGGCATTAAAGTGACGCCGCAACAGCTGATTGAAGCAATTCAAGCGGAAAAACCGGACATCGTTGGGCTTTCTGGTCTGCTAGTAAAATCAGCACTGCAAATGGTCGTAACTGCTCAAGATTTAAAACAAGCCGGCATCTCCATCCCGATATTAGTCGGCGGTGCTGCGTTGTCTCGGAAATTCACAGAAAACAAAATTGCTCCTGAATACGACGGGGTTGTTTTGTACGCCAAAGACGCGATGGACGGCTTAGCTTTGGCGAATCGCATTCAACAAGGAGGAATCGAATATTCAAAGCAGAAACAACAGACAACGAGCGAAACTATTGCAACAAAAGCCGCTGTCATTCTAAAATCGAATGTTTCAACAACCGTCCCTGTTTTTAAGCCATTTGACTTAGAACGGCACGTTATAAGAGAGTTTTCGTTATCTCATATCGAGCCATATATTAATTGGCAAATGCTTCTCGGTCATCATCTTGGCTTAAAAGGGAAAGTAAAAGAATTGCTCGAAGCAAAAGATGAAAAAGCCGTTATGTTGAAGGAACTTATCGATGATTTGCTGTCTGAGGCTAAAAACAATCAATGGATGACACCATCGGCTGTTTATCAGTTCTTCCCTGCGCAAAGCGATGGCAATAAAATTTATATTTACTCCCCTGCTGATGAAAAAACAGTGATTGAAACATTTGAATTTCCACGGCAGCAAAAATCGCCTTACCTTTGCTTAGCTGATTATGTTAAATCCGTGGATAGCGGCGAAATCGATTATGTCGGCTTTTTCGCCGTAACAGCAGGGAAAGGTATTCGTGAGTTGGCGCAACAATGGAAAGAAAATGGGGAATTTTTACGAAGCCATGCGATTCAAGCATTAGCGTTAGAAGTCGCTGAAGGGTTAGCCGAGCGCGTTCATCAAATTATGCGCGACCGCTGGGGCTTCCCTGACAGGTTAGACTTTACGATGCAGGAACGATTTGCCGCGAAATATCAAGGTCAGCGTTTTTCATTTGGCTATCCAGCGTGTCCAAACCTTGAAGACCAAGAAAAACTATTCCGCCTATTGCATCCAGAAGAAATCGGAATTGAGTTAACAGAAGGATTTATGATGGAGCCGGAAGCCTCTGTATCGGCGATTGTTTTCGCTCATCCGGAAGCAAGATATTTTAACGTTCTCTAAAAAGTCGAAGCGAAATGCTTCGGCTTTTTTATTAGTCTCTGTTAAATTTCTTCTTAAACGTAGCAGGATCGTTAAAGAAGATGGCAAATGAGCTTAATCAAACATGAAAACACCACTCTGAAGGTGGTGTTTGATTAAAAGCTATTATTTTATTTTGGAAATACTTGACGAATTAATGTTCTATTAAGCTGGATACAGAAACTTTTTGTTTGTTATTTGGTTCATTAAGATGATGAATGATAGCAGTTCCATTTTGTTCATCCACCTGTTCAATATAGATCGGTACTCCATTATAGGTTACATTAGCCATCACTGGTGAAGCCGCAATTTCTTGTGCCCGCTGTGTGTTCATTATAATAACCTCCTTTGATTTGTAACGATTATAATATTGGCTCCAAATGACTTCAATATACTGGCTGTTATTAAAATACTTTCGTTAACAAAACCTTTTATTAAAATATTTTTTCATAAATCCCCCATACTAAAACTAATGACTAAACACTTTACAGGAGGGAAAGGAAAATGGCAAATAAACTTCAAACTACATTACCACCGCAGCATCAACTTCAACAACCTGGATTACAAACGGAAATGAATCCTCAGCCCATATCCGAAGATCCAAGCTACCGCGGAAGCGGAAAATTAAAAGATAAAGTTGCTCTCATTAGCGGTGGAGACAGCGGCATTGGTAGAGCGGTAGCGATTTACTTTGCCAAAGAAGGAGCCGATGTAGCGATCATTTATCTAAGTGAACATGAAGATGCTGAAGAAACAAAGCGGCAAGTTGAACAAGAAGATCGAAAGTGTTTATTAATCGCTGGTGATATTGGCGATGAACAGTTTTGTAAAGAAGCGGTAAAGCAAACAATCAAGCAATTCGGCAAACTTGATATTGTCGTCAATAATGCGGCAGAACAACATCCGCAAAAAAGCTTACTTAATATTACATCACAACAACTCGAAAAAACATTTCGCACCAATGTATTCGGCTACTTTTATTTAACGAAAGCGGCGCTCCCTTATTTGCAACAAGGAAGTGTGATTATTAACACCGCTTCAGTTACGGCATATGAAGGAAATGAACAATTACTTGATTACTCGGCCACAAAAGGAGCAATTGTCGCCTTTACGCGCTCGTTAGCGAAATCGCTTGTCCAACAAGGTATTCGCGTCAACGGGGTCGCTCCTGGTCCGATTTGGACACCGCTCATTCCATCCACGTTCACAAGCGACCAAGTGGCCACATTCGGCGCAAACACCCCAATGAAACGACCGGGTCAACCGAACGAAGTCGCCCCAAGCTATGTCTTTTTAGCAAGTAATGACTCTTCGTATATTACCGGACAAATGATTCACGTTAACGGCGGGAAAATTGTGAATGGATGAATTTCATTATAAAAAGCTGCCCCATCACACGATGGAACAGCTTTTACTTTTGATAATAGTCGCACGAGAATCGTTTCACTAGCCGATGGGGGACAATGACACGTTTAATCGGTTCGTTTGGATTGACGATTTTTTCGATTAAGTTTTTCGCCGCTTCATAACCGAGTTGAAAAATATGAATATCGACCGATGTTAACGGCGGGCGTGAGATTTCCGATAATAGCGTATTATTAAAACTGACGATGGAGATGTCATCGGGAACGCGTAAGTTCATTTCATCTAGCGTATTTAACACGCCAAGCGCCATTAAATCATCGGCAACGACAAGAGCGGTAGGCGGTTCGGCAAGGGAAAGCAATTCTTTCATCGCTTCTTGGCCGCCTTCTTTTAAAAACTCTTCATGCATAATATAGTCTTTCCGATAAGGCAAACCTGCTTCTTTTAATGCTTCTTCATATCCGAGCAGCCGGTCCACTGTTACTAAATAGTTGACATTCCCACCGACAAAGGCGATTCGCTCATGCCCAAGCTCGATCAAATATTGCGTTGCTTCTTTGGCAGCACGATAGTTGTCATTGTCGACATGGGTAATTTGTTCCGCTTTTTGATGCGGTTTTCCGATGACGACAAACGGCAAACCGTTTTGTTGTAAGTATTTCATTAGTTTGTCATTGACGCGCGAATACAGCAAAATAACCCCGTCCACGCGCCGGCCTTGTAGCATTTCAATGACACCCTCATAAATTTCTTCTTCTCTCTCTCCTGTCGACATTTGCAAGGCGTATTTTTTCTCGTGCGCCGCCTTGCTAATTCCGCGAATGACTTCAGGAAAAAACGGATTTTGTAAGGCTTGATCGGCAGAGCTTGGCATGACTAATCCAATCACTTGCGAAGATTGGCTCGCTAAGCTGCGCGCGATAAAGTTCGGATGATAGCCAAGCTCTTTCATCGCCTCACGCACTTTTCGTTTTGTTTTTTCACTAATTCGCGGGCTGTCCGCAATCACTCGTGAGACAGTCGAGGGAGCCACATTCGCCCGTTTCGCTACATCTTTAATCGTAACGTTCATCTTTCACTCCCCCATTGGATGTTCATTCACTTTTGATGAGTAGTATATGCCCATGAGGATCAAATATCCCGTTCTGCTCTTTTCCATCGATCGTCACTTTCATTTGTTCGGTTGCGTGATGAATGGCAAAGGAAAGCTTCCAACTTGGTTGATACGTTCCTTCATTTTTTGTCACGATATGAACGGAATTTTCGCCATATTCTATCTCGATATGCTTGCGTAAATATTCCCCTTTTTCATATGCGAACGTTTGCCCGTCATCATCGTACAGCGTATACGTCGTTTTTCCGTCTTCCGCCTTATAAATATGAACGGTCCAATGTTCATCTGGAATTTCTGTCGAACGTTTCACATCGCCTAAGGCAACAGCCGAGCCTTGCTTCACGAACATCGGCAATGTCTCTAAGTCCGCGGAAATCAAATGGTATTGACCACCTTCTAGCACTTCGTCCGTCCAATAATTCACCCAGTTTCCTTTCGGTAGATAGACGACGCGATGGGTTGTGCTTGGCGTCATGATCGGCGCAATTAACACGTTGGCACCAACAAGAAACTCGTCATACAGATTATACGTATTTTCATCATCCGGATACTCGAAAAACAGCGGTCTCATAACAGGTGCCCCTGTTTCATGCGCTTCGGCAAACAACGTATACAAATGCGGGAGCCACTGGTAGCGCAATTGAATGTATTTTTTGATAATACGTTCGTATTTTTCACCAAATGCCCACGGCTCCTGGCGGCGGAACCCAATCGCACAGTGATTGCGAAAATATGGCGTAAACGCTCCCACTTGCGTCCATCGCGTCAACAGCTCTCCGTTCGTGTGATGAGCAAAGCCGCCAACATCCGGACCGCAAAACGCAACACCGGATAATCCTAAGTTCATGCACATTGGCAGCGACATTTGCAAGTGTTCCCAAAAACTGCGATTATCACCCGTCCAAACGGCGGCATAACGCTGAATGCCAGAAAAACCAGCGCGCGTTAATAAAAATGGACGCTTTCCGTTTAATAATTTTTTCATTCCCTTATACGTCGCTTCTCCCATCATGAAGCCGTATACGTTATGAATCTCGCGATGTGTTTTCGGGTCGCCATCGTTATCGTGCATGACCTTGACGTCCATCGTTTTTGTTTCGTTAAAAACAGATGGCTCATTCATGTCGTTCCAAATACCTTCAATCCCTAAATCCGTATAAAATTGATGTTTTTCTCCCCACCATTTTTGCACTTCTTTGTTTGTAAAATCAGGAAACGCGCTCTTGCCTGGCCATACTTCTCCAAAATAAATGTTTCCTTCGATATATTTGCAAAAATAATCATGGCGAACGCCTTCTTGGTAGATGGCGTATTCCGGATCTTCTTTGACGCCGGGGTCGACAATTGGAACAACGCGAATGCCGGCTTGTTTTAAATCATCAATGAGTTTCTTCGGATTTGGGAAACGGTTGCGATCAAACGTAAACACGCGATAACCGTTCATGTAATGAATATCTAAATAAATGACATCAAGTGGAATGTCTTTTTCGATAAACGTCTGTGCGATCTCTCTTACTTCTTGCTCGGTTTCGTAGCTATAACGCGATTGGTGATACCCAAGTGCCCATTTTGGCGGAAGCGGCATTCGTCCGGTTATATCCGTATATTGTTCTAAAACGTCTTTTGGTGTTGGACCAGCGAAAACGTAATAGTCAATTTGTCCACCTTCTGCGGAAAAACAATACTCATCAGTCGCCGTTTGAAAATCAAATGTCGTTTTGTACGTATTGTCAAAGAAAATGCCATGCGCATATCCGTTTCGCACCGTCATGAAATACGGATGAGACTGGTATAACGGATCCGTTTCTGGGTTGTGCGGTGCATACACATCCGTATTCCACATCGTCATTTTTTCGCCGCGCTTATCAAGGAACCCCGTTTTTTCACCAAAGCCATAAAAATGGTCCGCTTCATTCATCACTTTAAAACAATATACTTCTCCTTGATGGGTAAACGCCATCCCTTTTTTTCCTTCCGTAACAAGCAGGCGCCCAACTTGGTCATACACGCGAACGCGAAACGGGCGTTTTTGCAAAGTCACCGTTAGTTTCGCCGATGTTAACATCACTTCTTCATCTGTTTCATGTACCGCTACTTCTACGTTTTCCGGTTCCTTCACCACAGCGACACTTGTTTTCAAACTCGTTTCGCCAAAAGGGTTGAAGGCAATTCGGACAATATCATCGCGGTAAAAACGAACCTTGACCACACCGGTATCGCATTGAAACGAAAAAACATGTTTCTCTCTAGAAAAGGTAAGCATATTTCCAACGTCAATCAAGTTCCCTTCATATGATTGACCGTCTTGTTCTGGTTGAATAGCGAAGCTTGTATCTTCTAACATCCCTCTTCCCCCTCCTAGGTCGTCTGTTTTGATCTTTTCTTTACATAATATAAAAACAATCCAAATAACACATAAATGGCAATTAACGTCGCAATAAACGGAATGTTGAGCCCTGTTTTTTTCGCAAGCACGTAAATTTCCGCTGTCTCTCGATCTAAAATGACATCATATCCTTTGTCATTGCTTCGTACTAAATCACCGGCAAGCAGCCCGCGCAGTTCTTTTCCCGGGGCGAGTTGGTCGTTTGTCAAATGAACCTTTTGTGTTTTTCCTGTGTTATTAATCGCAATGACAGCTGTTTCATTTTTATACGTTCGCTTAAAGACGGCCATCCCGTTTTTCTCATACAACAATGTAAAATCGCCACGCCGTAACGACGGTAATTGTTGGCGCAGTTCTCCTAATTTTTTGATATAATCAATGATTTCCTTGCCGGTGCGAAAGTTCATGAGACGGCGATTGTCTGGATCTTTTCCACCGTCCATCGCGATTTCCGTTCCATAATACATAATCGGAATCCCTGGTGCTGCGAACAAATACGTTAAACCGAGTTTAATTCGTGTTTCAGGATTTTGCTTATTTTCTAAAGCGAGTCTCGTAAAGCGTACCGTATCATGGTTATCTAGAAACGTTCCAAGTAAATAAGGGCGATCGTAAAACGTTTGGTTGTACTTCCAAACGTCGTAAAGCGGTCGTAATGATTGATCGCGCTTGCTGAACACTTTGGTGATTTCGTTGTAAAGCGGATAATCGATAAATCCGTCGATGCCGTATTTTCCATAGTCAGCAATATAGCGCGGGTCGTCATGCCATACTTCACCAAGCAGGAAAAAGTCTTTTTTCACCGACTTCACTTCTTTGGAAAACTCTTTCCAAAACGATTTTGGAACGTGTTTGACTGTATCAAGACGATAACCGTCAATGTCCGTTTCTTTAATCCACCATTTCGCCATATCGATTAAATAGCGCTTCACTTCTGGATTTTCTTGCGCTAAATCTGGCAGACCAAACACCCAGCCGTTTTCCACTTGTTGCTGGTCATCCCAGTTAAAAATGTCTTTTTTCGCATGAAACCAATCTTTTTTCGTTGGGTCGTTCAGCCACGGATGATGGTAGCCAGTATGATTGACAACCATATCTAAAATGACTTTCATATGGCGTTTATGTGCTTCTTTGACCAACGTTTTTAAATCGTTCAATGTTCCAAAATGCTCATCGACTTTGTAAAAATCAGAAATCCAGTACCCGTGATATCCGCCGGGTTCGTTTTGGAAAACCGGCGTGAGCCAAATCGCGGTAAATCCCATGTCTTTGATGTAGTCTAGCTTTTGAATAATTCCTTTTAAATCACCGCCATAATACGCTTTCGGGTCATTGACATTGACATCTTTGTCATTCGTCGGATCCATATTGTTAAACCTGTCGATCATCAAAAAATAAATGGTTTCATCTTGCCAGTTGTGTTCTTCTTTTTCGGCCGCCTGTACAGGTAGCGCATAAAAAAGAAGAAACGGAAGTACAAACAGAGTGAATACTCGTTTCCCCATTTCCGGTTCCCCCCTTTGTTTAGTATCGTTTCATCTCACCAGTCGGAAAGGGTTAATAACAGTTCTATCATAACTGTTATTAGCCTTTCGTTCCACCCGCTGTTAATCCAGAAATTAAATAACATTGTAAAAATAAGAACACAATCACTTACTAAGAAAGATATTAAGGAAATCGTTTGCACATTTCCACAAAAAAAGAATGTTCCGCCTCTATGAAATCGATTACAATATTTACTTTAATTATAATGACCTCAACTTTCGCAGTGAAAAATTTATGAATAATCCTTGATTTGATAGGTTTCTTTTGGTATCTCATATTCACTTGACACTGAAAAAATTCGTCTAAAAAACAAAAAGACACCTCTTTCTTTTGGTAAACTATTGGTGACCAAACCAAAAACCAAAGAAAGAAAGGTGTCACCATTATGATAACGAAAAAAGAGTATTTTGCGCAATTACCAAAAGAAATAAAAGACGGATTTTCTGAATTACAAATTGGTAAACATTTAAGAAAAGCTGGAATTATCAAGGCTTGTGGTTATTCTTGTTTATCGATTTTTCAACTATTATTTCTTCTTGTTTTTCAATACAGAAACTGGTACCACGCCTTACAAAGCAAAAAGGCTGCCGATTTACCAGGAAAAGATACCATTTATCGTTTTTTGAACTCGTCTACGTATAACTGGAGAACCTTTTTACTGTCTCTGAGCTCCGAAGTGATTCGTCGTGTGAAACAAACGATTTCGAAGCGCCGTGTTACCGTGTTTATTGTAGACGATTCGATTTATTCTCGTAACCGTAGTAAATCGGTTGAGCTTCTAGCTAAAGTATTCGATCATTCCACTCGTCAGTTTGTCAATGGTTTTCAACTATTAACGCTCGGATGGTCCGATGGCTTTACATTTGTACCTATCGATTTCGCTCTTTTGAGTTCAGCGAACCAAAAGAATCGCTTGAACGAAATCCATTCGTCCATTGATAAACGAACCACAGGCTACAAACGACGGCTCGAGGCATTGGAAGCAAAACCAAACATGGTGTTGAAATTAGTAGAACATGCATTGGATAAAGGGATTTTCGCTGATTATGTGCTCATGGATACATGGTTTACTCATGCCCCGTTGGTGGAGAAGATTCACTCCAAAGGCCTTTTTGTCATTGGCATGGTCAAACAGCTGAAACAACGGTATCTCTTCAACGGAGAACGTTTAACCTTGGAACAACTGTATCGAAAAGCGAAACGAGACATTGGCAAAAAAGAAACACTCGGCTCGATTCACGTAACCCTTCATACGGGTTTACCAGTGAAAATCGTGTTTGTGCGGAATCGAAACAATCAAAGTGAATGGCTGGCAATTTTGAGTACAGATACCACGCTGTCTAATGAAGAAATCGTTCGAATCTATGGGATGCGTTGGGACATCGAAACCTTTTTTAAATTCAGTAAATCGTTTTTACATTTAGCCAAAGAGTTTCAAGGTCGTTCCTATGACATGATGATTAGCCATACTACCATTGTCTTCACTCGGTATATCTTGATTGCTTGGCAACTTCGAAAAGAAGAGGATCCGAAGACCATGGGCAACTTATTCTTGTTTCTATGTGACGAAGTAAAGGAGATGGACTTTAAAACGGCTTTACTACAATTGATTTCTCTTTTCCAAACTTTGGCTGAAGCTAAGGTTTATTTGAGTATGGACATTTTTCAGTGTCAACTGTCCAATTGGATTACTTCTTTACCTCGTTATATCAAGGACTGTCTGCATATTTCTGTGTGCGAAAGTTGAGTAATGACTATTTTTTTTCATGACAAATCCGTGCGCTTATGCTTTTTGAATTTGACTTTTTTAAGCAATTATCCTAATCTGTAAAAAATTGTTTTTATGCGCAAACGGTTGCGTTTATGTAAAGGAGTGATACGGTGCTATGTTAAAGGAAGCAATCTACCATCGTCCAAAAGATAACTTTGCTTATGCATATGACGAAAAAACACTACATATACGGCTGCGGACGAAAAAAAATGACGTGGAACAAGTACAGTTGATTTACGGTGATCCATACGAATGGGAAAACGGCAAATGGCAAACAAACCGAGCACCGATGCAAAAAAGTGGATCAGATGAGTTGTTTGATTATTGGTTCATCGCCATTGTTCCTCCTTACCGTCGTCTTCGTTACGGATTTGAACTTTTGTCTGAAGATGAACGAATGGTATACACAGAAAAAGGATTTTTCAATGAAATACCAGATGATGATACTGCTTATTATTTCTGTTTTCCTTTCTTAAATAAAGCGGATGTTTTTCGAGCGCCTGAATGGGTGAAAGACACCGTTTGGTATCAAATTTTCCCTGAACGTTTCGCAAATGGAAACGACGAGTTAAACCCTCCTGGGACGTTGCCTTGGGGAAGTGCTGATCCAACGCCGATAAGTTTTTTCGGTGGCGATTTTGAAGGGATTATACAACATATCGATTATTTATCAGAACTAGGTGTTACCGGAATTTATTTTACTCCTATTTTTAAAGCTCCTTCCAATCATAAATACGATACAATCGATTACTTTGAAATTGACCCACAGTTTGGTGATAAAGACACATTTAAGCGATTAGTCGAAACATGCCATAAGCACGGCATTAAAGTCATGCTTGATGCGGTGTTCAATCATAGCGGCTACTTTTTTGCGCCATTCCAAGACGTGCTGAAAAATGGCGAGAAATCTAAATATAAAGATTGGTTTCATATTCGCGAGTTTCCACTGCAAACAAAACCAAGACCTAATTATGATACGTTCGCCTTTGTTGAAAGCATGCCAAAACTGAATACGGAAAATCCTGAAGTAAAAAAATATTTGCTTGATGTCGCCACATACTGGATTCGCGAATTTGATATTGACGGCTGGCGTTTAGATGTGGCAAACGAAGTCGATCATCAATTTTGGCGGGAATTTCGTCAAGCGGTGAAATCGATTAAACCAGATGTATATATTCTTGGCGAGATTTGGCACGATTCGATGCCATGGCTCAGAGGCGATCAATTCGATGCGGTGATGAATTATCCGTTTACGAACGGGGCATTGCGTTTTTTTGCGAAAAATGAAGTAAGATCATCACAATTCGCTAACATGATCACAAACGTTCTTCATTCATATCCGACGAACGTCAACGAAGTGTCCTTTAATTTGTTAGGCAGCCACGATACACCAAGAATATTAACCGTTTGCGATGGCAATAAAGAAAAAGTCAAATTATTATTTTTGTTCCAATTTTCGTTTACAGGCACCCCGTGCATTTATTATGGTGATGAAATCGGTTTGACAGGCGGGCAAGATCCAGGTTGCCGCAAATGTATGGTTTGGGATGAAGACAAACAAGATCGTGACTTATTCCATCACGTGCAAAAACTTATCTCTCTTCGCAAAACATATCCTGCATTTGGAAGCCGCGGTGAACTAAAGTTTTTCGAAGCAAACGACGAAACGAATCATTTAGTATACACAAAAACATATGGTGACGAAACGATTTTATTTATCATCAATAACAGCGAGTGCGAAATAGACGTAACGTTACCGTTTCCTCTCAAAGGAAAACGGTTAACAAACGTATGGACAAACGAACAATTTGCCGCCGAAGCCGATGAGCTAAAAGCGAAACTTCCGCCGTATGGCTTTCTCATTTATCATATTGAACAGTGGCAATAAAGCGAGGTTCTCTATGGCCTCGCTTTTTATGTACGATGGACGGTACGACGATATTCCGTCGGCGTGACCCCTTCTATTTTTTTAAAAAGTCGTGAAAAATAAGCTCCATCTTCAATTCCCACTCGTTTGGCAATCGCATCCACCGTCTCATTTGTTTCGGTTAACCATTTTTTTGCTTTCGATAAGCGATAATGGTTCAAATATTGAATGAAACTCATCCCCATCGTCTTTTGCATGCAGCGCGTAATGTAATCGGGATGAAAACGCAATGATTGCGCCAGCTGTTTCATATCGAGCGGCTCGCGATAATGCTCGTGGATATATTGGATCGCCTCGGCGCACACTTTTTCAGAAGCCGTTGGAATGTGTAACGCTTGTTTTTGTAACTGCATAATGAATTCAGCGAAATAGATCTGTTGTTTTAGCGGACTATCGGGAGCCCGATCTTCATTAAGATCAACCAATTGTTGCAACAATTGTTCAATTCGCTCTCTCTGCCTTACTTTGGCGTATTGCGGCAAATAAAACCGATATTGCGCCGCTTCTACATACGTTGCTTCCCGTTCAATGATATTATGCCAATTCAATTCTGTTTTTTCGATCGTTTCATAGTTTCCCTCAATAATGAAATGTAGCCAAACAAAAAACGTATCTTCCGTACAAGCTCGATGTCCGTAATGTTCACGATGAGGAATTAAAATGACATATTCACCAGATCCTACCGTAAACACACGTTCTTCTTCCGTCATGTATAAACATCCTCGTTTCACATACAACAAATCAAAAACGGAAAACGTTCGCTTAAAGTGCTTGTTTCCTTTGACGAATACCGCTTCTCCCCCTTTAATAAACGTCGGGAAAGGCGGCAAATGAAACATAATGTGCGGCATTTCACTTTCTCCTTTACGTCGGAAATGTACAAATCGAATCGTGTTGTTCCCTTTTTATTATGTAATGAAATATGTAAACTGAATATAGTTTTTGAGTCGGAATTTTTAAAGGAGTTGTCTTCATGAGAAACGAGAAAAGGCTTTCTTTATTCGCACTGACATGGCCTATTTTTATTGAAACATTGCTGTATATGCTTATAGGAAATACCGATACGCTCATGTTAAGTCAATATTCTGATGATGCGGTCGCCGCTGTCGGTGTCGCCAATCAAATTGTTTTTCTTGTCATTGTCATGTTTGATTTTATCGCGATGGGAACGGCGATTTTAGTCGCTCAATATTTAGGTGCAAAAGACGAAAAAAATGCAGCTGAAGTGTCTCTTGTCTCGATTAGCGCTAATTTTTTATTCGGTCTTCTATTGGGAATCATTCTCTTATTGTTTGGAAAACAGATTTTATATGCAATGAAATTACCAAATGAATTATTAAATGAAGCAAACTCTTACTTAGGGATTGTCGGTGGATTTTTGTTTGTTCAAGCACTCATTATGACAATTGGAGCAATTTTAAAAAGCTATGGATTTACCCGTGATACAATGTACATTACGATTGGAATGAATATACTTCACGTCATTGGAAACTATTTATTTATTTTCGGACCGTTCGGGTTTCCTGTTTTAGGTGTAAAAGGAGTCGCCATTTCCACGACCACGAGCCGCGTCATTGCACTGATTGCTATTTTTATTCTTTTATTCAAACGAACAAATCTTTCATTTTCTCTATCTCAAATTCTCTCTTTACCAATGCACCACGTCCGCAGCTTATTGAAAATTGGCATTCCTTCCGCCGGAGAGCATTTAGCGTATAATACGGCACAAATGTTCATTACGTATTTTATTACATGGTTAGGAACCGAGGCACTAACAACAAGAGTCTATACACAAAACATTATGATGTTTGTTTGGTTATTTGGAATTGCCGTAAGCCAAGGAACGCAAATTATCGTCGGTCATTTCGTCGGCGCCCGGCAATATGATCAAGCATACCATCGTTGTTTGAAAAGCTTACGTAGCGCCATCATCATTTCCATTGCAATGGCCGCAATTTGTTTTGCCTTCTCGGACTCTCTCTTTTCGATTTTTACAACGAATGAGAGAATTGTAGAAATTGGTAAAACACTCTTGTTGTTAACGATCATTTTAGAACCGGGACGCTCCTTTAATCTCGTTATTATTAGCTCCCTTCGAGCTGCTGGTGATGTAAAATTCCCTGTTTATATGGGCATTTTGTCGATGTGGGGAGTAGGCGTGACAATCTCGTATTTTCTTGGTATCGAAGCAGGCTTAGGGCTAGTTGGTGTATGGATTTCCTTTATCGCCGATGAATGGCTGCGCGGCTTACTAATGTTATGGCGGTGGCGCTCAAAAATATGGCAGAAAAAGTCATTTGTCCAAGGAAATGTGGAAACCGCTTGATGCCAACAAATAAGTGAGAGGCTACACGAATGTAGCCTCTCACTTATTCTTTTATCTGGATTCCATAGTTTTTAAACCAAACGTGAATTTGACCAAGATAAGCCAAAAGCTGTGGACCTGTCATTAATTGTCCGAACCACGGTACTTGAAATGATTTTCCTCCTGTTTCAACAATGTCCTGTAGTTTTTGTTTGTCAAAAAACTCATGCAGTACAGATGTTGGATCTGTTAATAATTCTTTCACCCATTGTTTTACTAGTTCTGTATAACGTGGGTGATGCGTTTTTGGATATGGGCTCTTTTTACGATACAATATTTCCTCTGGTAACATTCCCTCTAATGCTCGGCGTAAAATCCCTTTTTCGCGATTGCCGTACATTTTCATCTCCCATGGAATGTTCCACACATATTCCACTAAGCGATGGTCGGCAAACGGTACACGTACTTCCAAGCTTGCTCCCATGCTCATTCGATCTTTTCGGTCAAGAAGCGTCGTCATAAACCAAATCATATTGAGATAAAATAGTTCTCTTCTTTTTGCTTCTACCGCGCTTTCTCCCTCAAGTCTCGGCACTTCGGCAATCGTTTCGCGGAACCGCCCTTGTACATACTCATCTAGATGTAATTGATTCCGCCAATGTTCCTTCAATAACTCGATGCGCGCTTCGGTTGATCTCATCCAAGGAAATCCGTCTCGCGCTAAATCGTCAGGACGATGGAACCATGGGTATCCCCCGAAAATTTCATCGGCACATTCTCCTGATAAACTAACGACAAAATCTTTTTTAATTTGTCGGCAAAACCAAAGTAATGATGAATCAATATCCGCCATCCCTGGAAGATCACGAACAATGACCGCTTCGGTTAAATAATCAACTAGGTCTTGTTGGGTAATGACACATCGATGATGAACGGTACCAAACGTTTCGGACATTTTTTCAATCCAAGGACCATCCGCATTCGGTTGAAAATCGTTCGCTGTAAAGTATTGATCATTCCCTTCATAATCAATCGAATACGTATGAAGCGGGCCTTTCCCTTCTTTTTCAAACACTGTTGCGGCAATCGCCGTAATGGCACTTGAATCGACACCACCGGATAAAAATGTACAAACTGGCACATCGGAAACGAGTTGGCGCGTAACGGCATCAGTAAGAAGGAATCGCACTTTTTCAATCGTTTCTTCCAATGAATCGCGGTGAATGTCGCTTTCCACATTCCAATAACGCCATATTTTGAGCCGTTCACGTGAGTACGTTAAGGCATGGGCCGGGCGCAATTCGCAAATACTTGAAAACACCCCGTATCCCGGAGTGCGTGATGGACCTAATCCAAAAATCTCTGCTAATCCTTCACGGGTGACTTCTGCCTTTACTTCCGGATGTGCTAAAATCGCTTTAATTTCAGAACCGAATAGAAAACTGCTTCCAACGTGACGATAAAATAGCGGTTTTACTCCTAAACGGTCGCGCGCTAAAAACACTTGTTCACGCTTCCCGTCCCAAATCGCAAACGCAAAAATCCCATTTACGTATTCGACACATTGCTCTTGCCATTCGATATATGCCGTTAATAACACTTCCGTATCCGAATGTCCTTGAAACGTATATCCTCTTTTCAACAACTCTTTGCGAATCTCCTCTGTATTATATAGTTCTCCATTGTAACAGATCGTGTAAGCATGGTCGTTTTTTATCCGTGTCATCGGTTGCACACCACCTGCCGGGTCAACAACGACAAGGCGCTTATGTCCAAATGCAACATGTTCAGAGAACCAATGATTCGTATCATCAGGACCTCGCTTCGCTAATGTTTCTGCCATTTTTTCAATCGTTTTTTTTTCTATTCGCACATCGCGTTGGAAATCAACCCAACCGGTGATACCACACACATGAATCAATCCTTTCTTTTAGTAAGGATAAAAAAGTATAAAATTTTACCCTATTATATGCTACTGTGCGGATTCCGCTTTTCTTGATTGTCTGGCTCCAGTGACCATCCTCTCGCGACACTTCGATCCCGCTGCTGCGGCTCTCATCCCCTCGTGGGTCCTCCAGCACGTTTCGGGGATAGATCGGTCACCTCCGCTTTTCTTCCTTGTCTAGCTCCAGCGCCTAGCTCTCTTGTGCCAAATAACCTTCCCCCTCCGAAGTGTAAACACTTCTGCGGGTGAAGAACATTTGGCTTCGAGAGCTGAACGCGGCGCTTCCGCTTTTCTTGTTGTCTAGCTCGGCTCGCAGCGTGTCAGCTGCTTGAATTAGCATCTTCGCTGACATGCGCCGAGTAATCACAGGCGCAGCTGGTGGAAAATAACCTTCCTCCGTCAAAATGCAAGCATTTTTCCGTCGGAAGAACATTTTCCCTCGAGGGAGCTAGGATAGCGACATTTCGCCGTTGCCCACAGGACGTGGGCAGCTTTTAGGCGAAATTGGGCGCTTCCGCTTTTCTTTTTGGCATGCTTCCATTTTATGCATCGGTCATCATTTCGATGAATTGTCCAGTGACTTGAATAAATTGTTAAAAAATTGGAAAGAACGAAAAGATAGAAAGGAGATGAGGACGTGAATCTTGAACAACGATTATCATACATAAAAGAACAAAAACGCGCCTATATACAGGGGGAAGTCGAATATATCAATAACGAATGGATATTTTTTGATGAAGAAAATGAAGAAGCGGCACCACTCGAAGATATGACAGAAGGAACCATTGAAATTTTTCGCTTCGGTCAATGGTTTCACGGTCAGTTACAGGAAAACGGAATCATTCATTTAGATGTGGACGATGTTCCATTGCAAAATGGCGAAATCGTCCGTTTTCGTAAACGGCTACCGTATGCTTATCAACAATGGTTAGCTTCTCTACCAGAAAAAACCTTTTTCCATTTTGTTGAATGGTTAAATAATTTCAATTTTTCATTGTATGATTGCCTTTATTGTTATAATGGGCTTTTGTTCGCGAAACATACGGGAGTGAATTTCATCATTTACGACAATACCGAGCTCATTAGCAACGTACAACATTATTATGAACGAGGCTCGTCGTGTAAAGATCGCTTTGAAATTACGTTTAATACAGGAAAACGGTTTATTTGTGCGCAAATGGGATAACATTTGCTACAAAGAGTGTGGAAAGAAAGGACGGATGGAATCCATTCCTTCCCACTCTCATCCTATGAACGACTGACAACGATATACTTGGTTAGCTCTTCCGCCATCAATGGTTGATAAAGCGCATAGCCTTGGGCATAGTGACATTTGAGCACTTTCAGCAATTCCATTTGCTCCTCCGTTTCTACTCCTTCCGCAACCACTTTGATTCCTAATCCGTGTCCCATGGTGACAATCGCTTTTACAATCGCAATGTCGGAAGTGTTTTTATGCAAATGCTTAATAAACGAGCGATCAATTTTCAATGCATCAATCGGCAAATCTTTTAAATAACTAAGCGAAGAGTACCCCGTTCCAAAATCATCAATCGAAATACCGACCCCTAATTGTTGCAGCTCTTTCATTACTTGAATGCTATAATGAATGTTTCGTAACATTGAGCTTTCCGTTAATTCTAAGTTCAAATAACATGGAGCTAGCTGTGATTGTTGTAATGCCTGCTTTACATCTTCAATGAGGTTTGGCTGTTGAAATTGATTCGCTGATACGTTCACGGAAACGGTTAATGGACCTAGTCCTAATTGCTGCCACTGTTTCGTTTGCTGGCAGGCAGTAAACAGTACCCATCTGCCTACTTCATGAATAATTCCTGTTTCTTCAGCGAGCGGAATAAATTCATCCGGTTTTACAAGCCCTAACTTTGGATGACGCCAGCGAAGAAGCGCTTCACTGCCAATAATTTTTCTCGTTTGTACATCAATAAGTGGCTGATAACATAAGAACAATTCGTTTTTCTCTAACGCTTTTCGCAAGTAGCTTTCTAGCTCTAATCGATAGAGCGTTTGTTTATTCATTTCTGTCGAATAAAATT
This sequence comes from Anoxybacillaceae bacterium, assembly GCA_041920415.1. GTDB lineage: Bacteria > Bacillota > Bacilli > Bacillales > Anoxybacillaceae > JBHGYD01. The sequence continues at coordinate 100,111 of JBHGYD010000031.1, read as the reverse complement.
GAATTCGGTTACCTCCCCCTTGCTTCGCGCGATTCATCGCTGTATCCGCGTTCTTTAATAATGAATGTTTATCAACTCCGTCATTTGGATACAAGCTAATGCCAATGCTTGCGGTAATAAAAAATTCTTGATCTTGATACATAATCGGTTTAGCAATTACTTGGGAAATTTGCTTCGCCGTTTCGATAACCGTATCCACCTTCACCTGTTTCGTTAGTAACAAACTGAATTGATCACCATGGAATCTTCCTAAATGTGCCCCGAGCGGCAAAACGCTGCGAATACGCTCAGCCATTTGCTTTAAAATTTCATCTCCTGCATCATGCCCGATGCTGTCGTTGATCATTTTAAATCGATCGAGATTAATAAAAAGGATAGCTAATTTTCCCTTTTTTTGTTTTGCTCGTTCAATATGTTCGTCCATTATTTCCATAAATTTTATGCGATTCGGCAAATGAGTATCCGTATCATAATAAGCTAAATAAGCAATTTTCTCCTCCGCTTTTTTCTGCTCCGTTATGTTTCTACCAATTCCGTAAATTCCGACTTTTTCACCGTTTACAATAATCGGAACGTTTTTGATTTGAAACAATAATGTTTCTCCTGATTTTCTAGGAATCTCCAAATTATAGTATTGTACTTTTCCGCGAAGCGTCCGATAAAAGTGCATACTGACGCGGCGAATATCTTTCGGATGAATATACTTTAATGAGTTCGTGTATAAAATTTCTTCTTTTTTATAACCAAGAATTTTTTCAAACGCGGGATTGACGCTCGTAAAATTCCCATGCAAATCAGTCGAATAAACGATATCAGAGTTATGCTCAAACAGCGATTTATAACGTTGTTCGGACATTTCAATGCTTGAATGAAGCCGCTCAATATCGCGAGACGAGGCATTCATTAAATTCGCTAACGTCATCATTCCTTGAAATACATTCGGAACCTCAAATTGAACAGGAAAGTGATCGACTTCTTTCGCTTTTTCTCCTTCACATAAAGCAAGAAAAACAAAAGAGGAAGTGTTCACATTCTTTTGTCTATGGTGCATAACAACCTCTCTGAAAACAAAACACCCAACCGTTGGAGCGATTTTTTCCATCATCTGAATCGTTTGCCATGTTAATTCGTGCAAATACCCTTTCATCGCTATGCTGCTATATAAAAATATCGCTTCCATTGGTTTTTTCACGAGTTTTTTTAATTCTTGAATCGTATTGCCTATCATCATCGGTATATGGATGTAAGAAAACTTTACTTTTTCTCCTTTACGCAGTTTTCGATTCACTTGAATTGAACCGTCTTCATATACTTTCATTACTTGCAAACATTCTTTTTGACCACCTCTTTCAATGATGAACGGAAATTCCATCCCCGAATAAGGCAATCTTTCTATAAAATCGTTTCCTAAATAACAAGTAAGCACCGTTGCTACTTTTTTTCCCTCGAGCTCATACAGTCGTTTCCCTTTACATTTCGTCACTCGAAACGCTGTCCCCACTTCTTGCCAAGGCGAAGCGCTATATGTATGAATATGCAGTTGTTTATGATTGAAACTAACAGCGACCACTCCATTGGTAACAATTCCTTTGTCAGAAAAAACGCACTCCCCTTCTCGAGTTGTCACACCGATGATGACTTGTTTTCGTCCAACAGACTGTATTCCACGAATTAACTCATCAATGTCAATAGATGTACCGTTGACAAAAAAGAGGAGAAGCTTTGTTTCTTCCGTGGTTACCTTTTCAACAAGATGTTTTCCAAGTTCATAATGAGTAGCAACTCCATCACCAGATAAAACGATAGATTGTAATTTTGTTTTCTCAAAAACCGTAAAGGAAATGACGAACTGATCATCAATGATCGAACCGTTTGCGATTCCTCCATCCGTTGTCATACCGATGATGGTTGCTTGTGGAAGCTTTTGTTTTATTTTTCTGATCGCTTCATCCATATAAAGAGGATCTACGATATGAGCGAACATTTGCACAAGTATGTGATCATAATGCGCGAGATGACGTTGATCTATAAAAACATCGAGTTCATTCACATCACTGCATACGATGCTGTATACATTCATTTTTTCTTTCCCCACACTTTCCCCCATATTTTTGAAATATTAAGAAAATCCCCCTATTTTTAACATACCATATTCTTGAATATTAATAAACAAACTTATCGATTTCTTTATGAAGGCTATAAATATGAAAAAACGACAACCTCACATGAGATTGTCGTTTTACGAAAAGATGTGAAATCCTAACGGCAACTTTAAGCCTAAATACAAAACGATGATAAAAGCAATCGCTAATTGAATCCAAGCCGCTTGTGTACGCTTTCCTTTTTTTGAGCGGGTAAGCACCATTTCCATCGCTCCAATAACCCATAAACCAACAATCACTTTTACAATATACAGCGGCGGAATCGAAGCGAGCATATGTAATAAGATCGCACCCGTAATAATAATGAAAATATAGAAAAGACGCAACACCATATGCATCATTCTCGCTTTTGAAGAATTTCCCCTTTGTAAAGAGAGCGTCAAAAAAAACAAAATGAAAGCAATCACCCACGTCGTAATATGCGCATGCGTCATCAATGATCTTCTCCTCTCAAACACATTTATTCCTATCATAGCATTTTTTTTAAAAAAACGAAATAGAAAGCTCAGTCAATAGGATACAGTAAACTTTCAATCTAACAAGCTAGAAACATCTTTGATATAATATATATAAAATTGATTTAATTTTTCGACATGTGAATGTATCGTTACCAATTTGCGAAATGTCGAAACCATTAATCATTTCAATAAATGCCATAATAGGAGGAAGATGAATGAATAAGACAACGGAAATCATTCACTTAACTGAACAATACGGAGCAAATAACTATCACCCGCTTCCAGTTGTTCTTTCAAAAGGAGAAGGAGTATGGGTGGAAGACCCTGAAGGGAATCGCTATATGGATATGTTAAGCGCTTACTCAGCTGTCAACCAAGGTCATCGTCATCCGAAAATTATTCAAGCACTCAAGGAACAAGCGGATCGAATTACATTAACGTCAAGAGCATTTCATAACGATCAACTAGGTCCTTGGTACGAAAAAGTAGCCAAATTAACAGGAAAAGACATGATTTTGCCAATGAATACTGGTGCTGAAGCGGTGGAAACAGCCGTCAAAGCAGCGCGCCGCTGGGCGTATGACGTAAAAGGCGTCGAAAAAGACAAAGCGGAAATTATCGTTTGCGAAGACAATTTTCACGGTCGAACCATGACAGCTGTTTCAATGTCCTCTAATGATGAGTATAAACGTGGATTTGGTCCGATGCTTCCTGGTATTAAAGTCATTCCATTTGGTGATGTCGAAGCATTAAAGAAAGCGATTACACCAAATACAGCTGCATTTATTTTCGAACCGATTCAAGGGGAAGCCGGCATTAACATTCCTCCTAAAGGATTCTTAAAAGCGGCATACGAGGTATGTAAAGAAAATAACGTTTTATATATTGCCGATGAAATTCAATCCGGCTTAGGTCGCTCTGGTAAAATGTTTGCTTGCGATTGGGAAGAAGTCGTACCTGATATGTACATTCTCGGTAAAGCATTAGGTGGTGGTGTATTTCCAATTTCTTGTGTAGCCGCGAATCGCGACATCCTCGGTGTATTTAACCCTGGCTCACATGGCTCCACATTTGGTGGAAATCCGCTTGCTTGTGCCGTTTCGATTGCCGCTATTGACGTACTTGTCGAAGAAAAATTAGCAGAACGTTCTTTAGAACTAGGTAGCTATTTCCAAGAAAAATTGCGTGAAATTCAACATCCTGATATTAAAGAAGTACGTGGAAGAGGATTATTCATCGGTGTCGAATTACACGGTCCAGCTCGACCATATTGCGAAAAATTACAACAAGAAGGACTATTATGCAAAGAAACGCATGATACAGTCATTCGCTTCGCTCCTCCATTAATTATTACAAAAGAAGAACTCGACTGGGCGATTGACAAAGTGAAAAAAGTATTTGCACAACAATAAACGAAAAAGGGGGTATCTCGTTCGTTGAGAGATATCCCCTTTTCGCTTTTTCGTAATTGTAAAGCTCATTCTCCAATTTTGTTTCGTAACGTACCAATCCCCTCAATCGTCACTTCAACCACATCTCCTGTTTGCAAAAAACGCGGTGGCTTCATCCCTTTTCCGACCCCTGCTGGCGTTCCTGTTGCAATAATATCGCCTGGCTCTAATGTCATTCCTTGAGAAATCGTCGAAATAATTGTCTCGACATTAAAAATAAATTGTTCTGTATTCGCCTTTTGGCGCGTTTCTCCATTCACTTTTGTTTCAATCTGTAAACGATTCGGATTTGGAATGAGCGACTTATGAACAATCCATGGTCCCATTGGACATGAAGTGTCTAAACTTTTTCCAAGCAAAAACTGTTGATGACGCTGCTGTAAGTCGCGCGCGGTAATATCATTAATAATCGTATAACCAAACACATAATCAAGTGCTTCTTCTTTTTTGATTTCTTTTCCCTTTTTGCCGATGACAACCGCCAACTCTCCTTCGTAATCAAGCTCGTTTGTCACATGTTCATGGCGTAAAACAGGAGCCTCATGCCCGACAACGGTCGTTGGCACTTTTGAAAACAACATGATATGTTCTGGAATATCGTCCGCACTCCCTAGTTCAATCGCATGTTCGACATAGTTTTTCCCGACGCAAAAGATATTTTTAGATGGGCGCGGAATGGGCGCTAATAGGCGAACACTCGTAATTGGATACATGTATTGCTCAGACGGGTGCTGCTCTATCCATGTAATGATTTCGTTTACTTTGTTTATAAATATTTCACCTAATGCAATACACTCTAACAAAGACGGAGGAAGCGTGATATTGTTACTCATCGCTTGTTCAGCTAACCGTAAATTCACCACTTTCTCATTTTCTTTATAAATGACCCCTATCAACGTTTCACCGTTTCGTTCCGCTGTAACAAATTTCATCGTTATTCTCCCTTCCTTTTGTTTCATCTCATTTTTATCTATTCTCTTTTTCTTTTCTAACCCCTGCCAAAAAAAATTGTAGAAATTTGTTTCAATATGTAACGTTACGTCTTATTTTATCGAACATCTTTCTTTTTCTCCCATTCAATGTATAATGATTTTAGTCTATAAATTTCGCTTCATTGTTTATCGTACAAATTTCTAAAAAAGTCCATCAAAATGTTTAGTTGAATTGCATTAACCTTGACAATGTAGAAAATGTTGGTGAAAAACAATGATCATGCTGATTGAAAAAAAACGACAACAAATGATCGAATTAGCTTTAACATATGGCTTTACGGCAAAAGAAACGCTCCAATGCAGTCAAGAGTTAGACGAGCTAATCAATCTGTATGTAAAAGAAACCCTGCTCATACCTGTAAATAGCGAGCCTGCCCCATCGCTTGTCCCTCAATAGCCCATGAAGAGGGACTTTTTTGACCTTATGGCAGGCGTCTGAACAACGGTCGTTTCCCGTACGTAGCTGTTCTCCATGCCCATTCGATCGGTCCCATTCGAAACGACCGCAACCATCGTTTACTTGCGATAACTTGAACAAAATAAATCGCAATTGCCAATACTAATCCATAAAAGGGGTGAACCCTTCCGTACAATCCTAACCCATAGCTATAAAATAAAGAGGTACAAAACACCGACTGAAATAAATAGTTTGTAAGCGACATGCGTCCAACCGCTGCTAGCGGCAACAACACTTTTCTCCATCTTTCTTTTCGAAAAAGAAGAAAAATGGTTGTCGCATAAAAGAAAGAGAGCGCCGGCCCACCGAACATATCTTGAACGTATTCTGTCCATGCATTTTTCTCTGTTAGATAAGGCAATAGTTTCAATGGTACGCCGATGCACAAGGAAAAAAGCCATATTGTTTTCATTTTTCTTATATGCTCCTCTACATACACAAACCATTGCTTTTGTGCAATGTAGCCACCGAATAAACACATCGCTAAAAGCGTCATCACCGTGAACTGCAACCCTTCCATGCTGTTTACATACACCCAATCATTCCACCGCTGCAAAAAAATATCGGCTATCGTTCCATCACGATAATGCTTCAACGCTTCAATAGCTAATGGTTCATTGCTAGTAAGCGTCGCACTTTTTCCTGAAAAGACAGCAAACCCTAATAAAAGGCTAATGACAAAATGAGGAACAACGAAAACCATGATAGCCCCTACGAGCCATGTACGTGAATGTGCTCGATGAAAAAAAAGCAATATAAATCCTGTCAACGCATAAGCAATTAAAATATCTCCATGCCAAATAAAAAAAGCATGAATACAACCGATGACAAGTAAAGCAAGCAAGCGACGGAGAAAAAGGCACGAAAACGATAACGCTTTTTCGAGCACTCGCTTACGAAACACAATCATACTAAACCCAAACAAAAACGCAAATAACGGATAAAAACTCGCTTGGGCCACAATATCGATAATAGTGACCGTCCAACGGTCCATTGGGGCAGACCACCACTCTTCTGGTCTTACATACATAATGGGTGAGCTAAAATCCAACATATTCACTAAAAATATTCCAAAAATCGAAAAACCACGTATTACATCAACGACCTCAATTCTTTCATTCTGTAACGTTATCATCCTCACCACCTCATCAATCATTATAAAGGAAAAAGGCTCCGCATGTTTGCGGATGCCTCGTTTTATTGCTTAGTTGACATAGCGTCCCGTTTTACCAATCGCCTGCCAATATTCATTGCGCAAATGCACTTTTTGGATTTTGCCCGATGCTGTTTTTGGCAATTCGTCCACGAATGTCACTCCGGTAATCGCTTTAAAGTGGGCTAGCTTTTCCCGCGAAAACGCGATGAGCTCTTGTTCGGTGACGTGATGCCCTGGTCTTGTCACGACGAACGCATGCGGTGTTTCACCCCATTTTTCGTGCGGGACAGCAATAACGGCTGCTTCTAATACGGCAGGATGCTCATAAAGCACCCCTTCGACCTCGATCGAAGAAATGTTTTCCCCACCGCTAATAATGATATCTTTTTTCCGGTCAACGATATCAATGTTTCCGTACTCATCGACGGTGCCCATATCTCCCGTATGAAGCCAGCCGTTACGAATCGTCTCCATCGTTGCCTCTGGATTTTTCCAATACCCTTTCATCACACCGTTACTTCTTACAATCACTTCCCCAATCGTTTTTCCGTCATGCGGTACCTCTTCTCCATACTCGTTCACGACTTTGACTTCACAACCAATCATCGGATATCCCGCTTTTGCTTTCATTCGATATTGCTCATTCAACGGCAAATTGCTTAAATGCGCGCGAATCGTTGAAACAGTACTGAGTGGTGAAGATTCAGTCATCCCATATACTTGAATGAATTCCCATCCTAACTCTTTTTCAACGCGTGTGACAAACGCTGGCGGAGGCGCGGAACCAGCAATCACGACACGAACAGGATGTTCGACGACAGGTACGTGTTGTTCATAGTACTGTAAAAGCGAGTTTAACACGGTTGGCGCCATATGCATGACGCTTACTTTATATTTTTGAATATAGTCAAAAATAACTTCCGGTACGGCTTTTCGTAAACAAATATGCGTGGCGCCGTTAGCTGTGTAATAAAACGGTGCTCCCCATCCATTGACGTGGAACATCGGTAATACATGCAAATGATTGTCACGGTCTGACACGCGAAGATGGTGCATCGTCGCTAACGCGTGCAAATAGTTATTGCGATGCGTTAACATCACTCCTTTTGGATTTCCCGTTGTCCCACTTGTGTAAAGAAGGCTACATACATCGTTTTCGTCGATTTCCGGCCGTTCGAACGCTGTTTTTGGATATTGCTCTAACCACTCATCGTAAGCGATTTCATTTGTTTCGTCATCTTTATAATGAACAATGATTTTCTCGACTGTCTCCAGCTTGTCCTTAATTGGCACAATTAAGTGATATAATTCTTGGTCAACAAACAAAATTTTACTTTCACTATGATTTAGAATAAATAAATAATCATCCGGTTTTAAACGAATATTGAGCGGTACCATGACAGCTCCAAGTTGAAATACACCGTAAAAACCTTCTAACATTTCGAGCGTATTCGGCGCTAAATAAGCGACGCGATCTCCTTTTTTTACCCCCAAGTCTTTCAAGCCGTGCGAAAGTTGATTTACCCGCTCGTTCAGCTGACGATATGTAAATTCTTTTCCGTCACAAATCACCCCCGTTTTGTCCCCATATAAAGCGACCGCTCTGTCTAAAAAATGTGTCAACACTAATGGTACATTCATGCTTCCCATCCCCCTTTTATCAACAATTTAGAAAATTCATAAATAAATAAAATTATATCATATCTTCCAAAAGAAAGCGTTACAAAACTGTAACGCTTAATTATTAGCTTTATTGCTAGAGTCGTTCACATCAGGGTCTATCGTATTCGTCACGCTACAAAACGTGTTTGTTTGCAAAAAGTTCCCCGTATTTCCGCCACCTGCTCCAGAATAGGCTTTCGTCGTACTTTTAGGAGCAATTTGTAAAGCATCACCCATATTGACTGTGCCATTTCCCGCTACGCTTGTCACTGTTACTCCTCCAACAATCACTGCCGGCATGCGCATCATCCTCTTAATCTTTTATTATCTTATTGTATGAAATGAAAAAAAGAACGGTATAGACACGCATCCTCGTTTAACAATTTCACATACACTAAATTAACTCAGCCTCACTTAACTTGTTCGGAAAGGATGTGGAGTATATGCCATCATTTATTGGCGGTCCAGTAAACATTACACATGTGAGCGGCGATGGAACGGTGAACTTTGGAGACGTATTACAAATCGCACCAAAAAGTACATTGAAATCACACTCAGGATCGGGCGGAACAAATAATGGCGACTTTCTGCAAACAAATACATTTGTTAGCTTCACCAATACAGCAGATCCGGATGTAGCGGATTCCAACAATACAGCGAACAACTAAAACAATCACACTTTCCTACATGTGCCCATAAGATAAAAAGTAAGAATGAAGGAAAGGTGTATGAACATGCCAGCATTCGTTGGAGTAGTAAAACTTAACAGCATCGCAAGCAGCGGAGTGTTTCATATCGGAGATGTTTTCGCGATCTCGCCATACAGTGTCGTAAAAACGTTTGCCGGTGCTGGCTCTTTTAATACAGGTGACGGTTTACACATTTATAACTATTACAGCAATACAAATACAAATGATGCAGACGTAATGGATGAAAATATCGTGGGCAATGCTTAAAGGAGTGAAAAAATGAATTTTTATATTAACCAAAGCATATGGATTTATCAATTCAAAATTGGTTCTGTCACAAACTCATCTGTTTTACAAATCGGTAGCGCTGGTAGTATTCAAGCCCTTTCAACGTTAAGCAATACAGGGGGCTTTGCCCAACCTGCCCCTGAAGCAAAAGTCACTGCACCCGCTCCATTGGTGCCCCTTCACTCTGCGACTCGCTAAAAAATCCTCCAAAAAGTGATGACAACTATTCGTAGCCAATATATTTGAAAGAGAAGGGACCTTTGAGAGGATGATGGACCATATGAGCACTTCGTTTCCACACGACTATTTCATCAAGTTACAGCAGTATTTATTGTGGCAAACAAACAAAATTAAAAAACTTGAGCAACAACTTGCGCTTCTTGAAAAGGAGTTACAAGAAATAAAACAACGTCCACAAACGACGATTGAAAAAATTGAATATAAATTTGACCAATTAAAAGTCGAAACGCTTGAAGGAACATTAAATATCGGGCTTACTCCAAACGGCACAGGCGCGATCGAAGACTTTGCTGTCAGTCCGGAAAAAACGATTATTCCCCAGCCGGAGCCTATCTTATTCCGCAACATTCAAACAAAAGTCAACAACTATTTAACGAATGAATGTAAAAAAACGCTAGAGCAATTGGAAGAAAAGTATGTATATCATCTTGATGAAACATATCGCCAGTTTATTCTTCAAGACATTAGCCGACAAGTCGATGAACGAATTCGCTTTTACTTACAACAAAAGATGAATAATGGATATATCCCAGAAGCGAACTCTTCAGAAGCAGTCGAAAAAGAAATTTTTGAAAAAGTAAAAGAAGACATTGAACAATCCCTTGAAAGCTTTATCAAACATTTACCGAAACAAGGAGGAGAACAATGAACTATACCGTCATTAACCGCGATGTTCAAGTCGGAGACATTTATCTCACCGCTGTAACGAGTTCTTCCATTTTTTTAATTGGTGATGCCGACATTATTAATCTCGCCTCTGCTTTCGATACTCCGCCCGAATCATTATTCGTTGGCCCGTTTGTTCCACTTGCTCCAAAAGGATCATAGCAATAATAATCATAAACGTATGAAAGGTTGTTCTTCTTATGAAACGATTATCTATTGTGCAACAATTAAATAGCAAAACGGTGCTGATCAGTTCTGTCCTTCAAATCGGTGACTCTCGCGAAATCACTTCCCGTTCTAACATTTTAGCTGTACAACGACAATATGAACTTTTTTTCGGAAGCGAAGGAGAAAGGGCATTCCCCATCTTCACTAGACCTATTCCAAAGTTAGATATAAATACAGAGGCTATACGAATAAATAAACTTAATGAATCACCCATTCTTTCCGTTCGCTCTGTTTATGTAATAGCTACCTCTGCTTCATCTGTTATTCATATTGGCTCGACATCAACCATTAACGCTGAAACGAGAATTAAGCATATTCGCCAATTAGCGGAAAACTATCCATCCCCTTCTCCAGCACTTTCCGCTCCACAAACCACTATTCGTATCACAAAGGATGAGTAAGTATGCCCGCCGTTGTAGGTCCGATTAAAATTACTAACGTTAGTAGTGGTGCAGTTGTTCAAGTGGGTGATTCTCTATACATTGCTCCTAAAGTAGCAACAAAAACACAAGCAGGTTCAGGTGGTTTTAATACGGGAGATTTTATTATTACCAATAACGGAATTAGCTTTACCAACTCGTTTGATCCTGATGTATTCGACAGCAATGTAACTGCGAATAATTAACGGCTAACAAAAAAAAGGTTGAGAGATAGTCCATCTCTCTCAACCTTTTTTTGTTACATGATTTCTAATTTCACGCGAGTGCCTCGTCCAGAAGGTTCAGCTGGCTCAACAATGAGCCGTTTCGGTAAGCGGGCGCGCAGTTCTTGAACGTGACTGATGACTCCGATGGCCATTTCGTTCGATTGTAGCCTTTCTAACGCGGAGATTACGACATCCAATAACTCGCCGTCAAGTGTACCGAATCCTTCATCTAAAAAGAAAAACTGTAACGGATACTCGCCGCGCAGTTGAATTTGCGCCGACAAAGCAAGAGCTAACGATAACGATGTTAAAAATGTTTCCCCACCAGATAATGTCGTCACAGGACGGCGAACACCACCATTTGCGTCGTCGCGAATGATAAAGCCGCCTTCCGAATCGACTTCAATCGCATATCGTTGCCGTGTCAATGCCCCGAGCCGCTCGGACGCATCCCGCGTGACATGAATTAATTGTTCTTCGGCAATAAACTCGACAAAACTATTGCCGCGCAGCACGTTTTGCAGCTCTCGATATTGATTCACTAACCGCTCCACATCGAGCCGTTGTCGTTCAAGCTCTTGAAAACGAGTATGCTTCTCCATCAACTCATCGACTTTTGTTTTGACAGAAGCAACACGCTTAATCAACTCTGTCGTCTGTTCTTGTGCTTCCTGGTGCAATCGTTCCGTTTCCAACCATTGTTCCTCTCTTATTTCTTCCCCATTCATCACTTCCGTCAGCCGTTGCCATTCATTTTGCCATTTTAGCCACTTTTCGCGATATTGCGTGACTCGATGAGCAATCGTTGCTTTTTCATCGGTCGTTAACAACGCTTGACGAACTTCGTCATTGGTCGCAAATTCACTCCATTGTAATTGCTCATTCCATTGAGCACGCGCTTGTTCAAACCGTTTTTCACTTTCAACAAGCGCTAATTGGGCTGCCTGTTTATTCGCCTGTAGCGACTGATAGTGCCCTTGAATGGCGTTCCATTTCTCGTACGTTTCTTCTTCTTGCCTTTGCAGTTGCATAAGCTGCTGTTCCACTTCTGCTAACAAATGATCAAGCTGCCGCCAATTAATTGAAAGAGGCAAAGCTCGTTCATATTCTTCATACTGTTGTCGTTTCATTTGCAGCAATGAAGAACATTCCATTTTTTTCTTCTCAATCTGTTGCCACATTTCTTTTAATTTTTCGCGCTCAGCACTTTTTTCTTCTAAGTAAAGGACGCTTTTGTCAATTCGCTCTTGCAAAGATTGCGCTTCTTTTTCATCGTCGTGCAGTTTTTTGATCGCCTGTTCTATTGTTTCAAACGATACATCATGATATATTTCTTTCCATTTTTTCATTCGCTCTTCTCGCAAACGTGCACGTTCATTGTACTTCTCCATTCGTTCATTTAACTCTTGCTGAAGAGTGGTCAATTGATGTGAAAGATCATGCTGTTGTTTTTCGAACGTTCTTAATTGCCGAAGCATTTCATTCGTTTCTTCGCGATATTGTAAATAATCTTGATGCAGCGCCTTTATTTCGACAGAAAGGGTGTGAAATTGTTCAGCGATCGAACCGCTCTCGATCTCAACTTCTTTCTTAATTTTTTCCACATTGCTCAACATAACGAACGGTTCTTTTTCTTCTTGCATGATCATTTCCGCTAATTGTTCTAACTGAATTTTTAGCGACTGAAAAGGTTGAATAAGCGTTTGCCCTTGTTCGAGCAACTCCGACCATTCAGCTATTTGCTGTTCATCGACATGATCACCCATCTTTTGCGCAGGAGCTGGGTGATGCGTCGAACCACAAACAGGACAAGGTTTTCCATCGCTTAATTTTTCCGCTAACATGAAAGCAACATGACGAATTCGTTCTTGTTCCGCCTGTTTTTGCTTTTGTTTTAATTTGTTGAGGAGTTTCTCAAGCTGTCCTTCTCGCTCACATACGCGATGATAAAGCATTTCTACTTTTTTAAATTGTGCTATCCATTTTTTCTTCATGTTCGTCCATTGTTCCGCATGAGCGTTTTCCGTTTTGACGAGTTGGTCATAGCGTTTTTGTTTTTGTTGCCACTCTTCTTTTAACTCTTGCAACATTTCATCGAGCGCCTGAATTTCCCTTTTTTCTTCATATGCGCGATAAAGGCGCTCTTTTATTTGTACGTCTACTTGCTTTTGCTGCCACTGCTCCTTTAGCACCTTTTGCTTTTCCAACGCCCGCTCGTAAAGGTCGGAAAGTTGCTGAAACGCCCTTTTTGCTTTCTCTTCTTGCGCGCCCTCTTCTTCCATTTGTTTATGGAGCTCGTTGATTTCTCGTTCAATTTGTTGCATTCGCTCAAACAGCTGCCGCGCTTGCAAAAGCTGTTCTTTTTTTTGCAACCATTTCGGTTCCTCTTCACTTTTTTTGGCCCGAATGAAACGATACGCTTCCGCTACCTGTTCATATTGTTGTTTGGCAACACGTAATTGTTTTTCAACAGTCACGATTTCTTTTTCCCACTTTTCAACTTCTTGTTTTGCTTGTTCATATTGTTGAACGTATGGAAGAAGGCGCTCCGCTTCTTCTGCTCTCTTTTGCTTTTTTTCTAAAATGGCGATCGTTTCTTCTTCTTGGCGACATATTTCCAATTGTTTCTCAATGTTTTCTTTTTCTTGTTGCCATTGCCAAAGTTGTTTATCGCGTTCGTAACGTTCTTTTATTTGTTTTAGTTGTTGTTGCTGTCGTTCTAGTTCTCGTTCAAGCTCGCGCAACTGACGTTTTTGTTCATCTAACGTTTCTTTTGATGCATCCCCTAATCCCGCTTGTTCCGCTCTAATGGCTTCTAATTTTGTCGCTGCTTTCGCCAATTTTTTTTTCAGCTTTTTATTTAATTCATCGCCGTATCGTTCAAGATTAAAAAGCCGCTGTAACATTTGTCGCCGCTCGGCACCTTTCAATGATAAAAATTCCGCAAATTTTCCCTGTGGCAACACAACAGCCCGAGTGAAATCTTTCATCTCTAAACCGAGTAGCTGTTTCATTTGTTCATCGACATCTCTCGCCTTGTCCGCTAAAACAATTCGTTCTTCTCCTTCTTCAATCAAGCGGCTTAACGTCGTTTTCACGCGAAGTTCGTCGCTTCGTTTAAAGCTTCGTTCAACAGTATATCTCTTCTTCCCATTGGCATTGACCAACTCAAATGTAAACGAGACAGATAGTTCATTTTCCGCATGATTCATAATTCCGTGCGTATTGTTCGCTGCCCGTTCGACATTTCCGTATAGTGCCAATGTCATCGCATCTAAAATCGATGATTTGCCGCTTCCAGTCGGTCCAAAAATACCGAAGAGACCGCCTTCGCATAGCTTTTCAAATTCGATGGTCTGTTTTTCGCGAAAACTATGTAACCCTGCAACCGTTAAACGAATCGGTTTCATTGTTCGTCACCATCCTCGTCTTCATCGGCAAGCAATTCGAGAAAAAGCTGAACGAGCTCGTTTGTCGGTTTCGCCCCACCGGTTTGTTTTTCATAAAAACGTTCAAATAATGTTTCAATAGGGACATTTTCGCGAGCTTCTCGTTTTACTTCTTCTTTTGCCAAAAAGTTTGGTCGAATGTATACAAATCCGTCATAAAGCTTCCGAAGGCGATGAATCTCTTCTAAAGTCAATGAATGCTCAACATTGATTTCTAAGTCAATCCAAGCGTTACGGTCTTTTCCTTCTTCTAACCAACGATACACTTGCGCAATTCCTTCGGTCGCTTTCCATTTAACAAGCGGTCTGCCGCTTGTTAAAGGTATTTCTGAAACAATCGCTTCCTCTCCTGGATGAACATCGACAATCGTAACCGATTTGGCGTATCCAGCTTCTGAAAAACTGTATGCAAGTGGCGAGCCAGAGTAGCGTGCAGGCATGCTGGCACGCTTGACGTTTTGCGGACGATGCAAATGCCCGAGCGCAACATACTGCGCCTGCGAAGGAAAACTTTCCGGTGAAACGGTATAAGCTCCCCCCACCTCAATGGGGCGTTCGGAGTCGGACGTCGCTCCCCCCGCCACATAAAGGTGACTCATCGCAATATTGACCGTATCATGGCGAAAACACTGATTCATCGTTGCAAAAATTTCACCAATTCTTTCATCATAACGTTTGCGCAGTTGCTGTTCATCATTTTCAGATGCAAGCAACTCTGCAAGCCTCGATTCAGACGGATATGGAAGCGCTGCAAGCACGAGTGTTTCTCCACATGATGGGACATGGATCGTCTGAACATCTGTTGTCGGCAAACCGAGCAGCGCAATCGAATGTGTTGCCGCTAGAGTCGAAGCGGCCGATAGACGATCGGGATGATCATGATTGCCAGCGATTACAACAACTGGCCGCTTCCCATGATCAGAAAGTCGCGCTAAACTTTCATAAAACAATTGTTCCGCCGCTGCCGGTGGATTGACCGAATCAAAGGCATCCCCTGCCATTAAAACAACGTCAATTTGTTCTTTTTCGGCAATCATCACGAGTTCATCAATGAATTGTTCCTGTTCTCGAAACCGGCTTCGACCTTCTAATGTTTTCCCTAAATGCCAATCTGCTGTATGCAAAATTCGCAAAACTCTCCCCCCTACATCGGAAAAAGTTGCGCGCAGTCAAATACATATACGTAACATTCATCGACACGCTTTTTCCAAATTTGTTCGACCGCACGGCGATACAATTCCATTTGCACACGATACCGCTGTTCTAACAACGCTTGAACATTTTCTGCCCAACGCACATGGTCCGTTTTAAAATCAATTAAAACGAATCCTTGTTCATCTTCAAATACACAATCGAACACTCCTTGAACTAACACTGTTTCCTCTGCTTCTTCCGTCCATCGCGCATACGTTTCTTGAGCAGAAAGCGCTAAGCTAAACGGAACTTCACGCTCGACGCGCGCTGCTCGACGTAAACGTTGTCCAATATCAGTTTGAAAAAACGCGACAATGCTAGCGATATCGACTTCTTTCGCCTGCTCTTCGGTCAGCCATTCGCCATGGACCATCTTCGCCACTTGCTCACGAATGCTTTCTTCTGTCATTTCGCTTTTTAAATCAACATGCTGCATCACAAGGTGCATCACGGTTCCTCTTTCAGCAGAGCTGAGCTTTTTCGCTTGCATAAAGCGAGGACGTTCGACCATTTCTGTACGGAACGGGCGCAGAAGTGTTATATCGCCGTGAACACCAAACGTTTCGCGTTGTCGTTTTAATTCTGAAACGGTTTGTTTTGCGCGCGAAATCGTTGATAACGCATGCGGATACACCCAATTCATTCGCCGCTTGACTTCATCATAGAACTCGCTTTGAATGGAAATACGCTCTAATCGTTGCAGTCGTTCATTCATTTGTTCGTTTGTTTGTTCCGTCGTTTCTTCTTGCCTGCTTAGTTCGGCAGCCGGAACTACTTGAACAAACCATTTAGATGGATGGGTAGTGATTTCATTTTCGATGATGCGATCATCATGAAGAATCGCATTATGTTGATGACGAACGAGCGAATATCCAATCCAGTCTAAATAACATTTCGCAGAAGCGCGAATGTAATCTGGTAACAACCAATCTTCACAAGCGCAAACCGATTGCCAGCGTTTCTTTTCATTCTCTAATTCTTTTACCGTTCCGACTAAATACAATTTTTCCTTTGCTCGCGTCAAAGCGACATACAAAATGCGCATTTCTTCCGCTAACAACTCAAGTTCTAATTTTCGTTTTAACGCTAGTTGCGCAATCGTCGGATAACTCACACGCAAATGTGGATGGACAAAACGAGCCGCAAAACCGAGATCTTTATCCATTAAGTAGTTTTTATATAAATCTCGGTTATTAAAGCTTTTTCCTAGCCCCGCAACAAAAACGACAGGAAACTCCAGCCCTTTACTTTTATGAATCGTCATGAGCCGAACGACATCTTCTTGTTCCCCGATTGACCGCGCTGTTCCAAAATCATCATCGCGCTGTTGCATGCGCTCAATAAAACGTAAAAAGCGAAAAATACCGCGAAACGACGTTTTTTCAAACTGGCGCGCTCGCTCATACAATGCTCGTAAATTCGCTTGTCGTTGCTTCCCACCAGGCATTCCGCCAACAAAATCGTAGAAGTTTGTATCGCGATATAACTGCCAAATCAGTTCGGCCAACGAACTTTGCCGCGCTTTTGTGCGCCACGTTTGTAGCTGTTTTGCAAACAATGCAACCTTTTTATGCAGTGCTTTTTCCATTTCAGTCGTCGGTTGCTTTTCTAAAAAGGCCGAAAACGCTTCATAAAACGTGCCCTTCTTTTTCTCAAGGCGTAAAAGTGATAGTTCATTCTCATCTAATCCGACAATCGGAGAACGTAAAACAGAAGCAAATGGGATATCTTGATAAGGATTGTCAATGATTTTTAATAACGATAACATGATCGCTACTTCCGTTGCTGCAAAATACCCGGAAGAAAGTTCGGCGTAAATCGGAATGCCTTGCTTTCGAAATTCTTCCATGATTTGTGAAGCCCATGGCATCGAACGCAATAAAATGACAATGTCACGATACATAATGCGCCGCTCTTTTTTCAGATGGCGATCGTATACGTAAAACGGTTCATCAATAAGCTGTTTAATTTTTTTCGCCATCCATCGCGCCTCAAGTTGAGCGTTTTCTAATTCTTGCTGCTCGTTTTGTTCCTCTTGTTCTTCAAATTCATTCTCTGTACCTTTTTCCGCTCGATCAATCCATACGCACTCGATAGGCTGCTCTTTTTCCGGATAATACGTTGCCCCAAAGCGCAACTGTGCATCGTCATCGTACGCAATTTCTCCAACCGTTTCCCCCATAATTTGCTTAAAAATAAAGTTCGTTCCGTCTAAAATTTCGCGGCGACTGCGAAAGTTTTGTGCCAAATCAATGCGCACCCCTGCGCTCTCGCCATCAGTTGTGAATCGTTGATACTTATTTAAAAAGAGAAACGGCTCAGCTAGACGGAAACGGTAAATCGATTGTTTCACATCACCAACCATAAATAAATTGCCTGTCGCTTCATCATCGTGAATTACTAATTGTAAAATCATTTCTTGCACCATGTTTGTATCTTGATACTCATCGACAAGCACTTCCACAAATTGCGCGCGGTAGTCCAGCGCTGCATCGGATGGGATGAGTTTATCTACCGTCGATGAAGGATGTCGTAAAATTTGTAAACAATAATGCTCTAAATCAGAAAAATCAACAATTCCTTTCTCCTCTTTCCGTTTTTGCAGCCGTTCCGCCAACTGCTGGACAAGCGTCACAATCGTCGCGACAACCGGCTTCATTTCGCGCAAATGTCGAAGCCACGTTTCAGGTTTAAATGAAAACAATTCATCTTTTATATCCTTGATTTTACCCTTTGCCTTGTCTCTTAAATTTTTTGCTTCTTCTACTAACTGTTCATCATATTCTTCTTTCTTTGGTTTTCTTTTTGCTGTCACCCACGTAAGCGATTGAAAAATTTCATAAAGTTGTTGCCACGAAACATTTCTTGCTTCCTCTAACTCTTTAATTTTCATTAAATCACTTTCAAACGTTTCACGAAGATAAACAGGACCGTTAGGACGCCCTGTCAGTTCAAGTGCTTGTTGAAGCAGTTCTTTCGCCGCTTGCAATTGGAAATCAACATATTGGAGCAAATAGCGGGCATACGGAAGGCGATCGATCACCGCATCGTCCGCTACATCGTACATCGCTACAAGCCCGTTTAACCATTCATTCGGATACGGATGAGAACGCGAAAATTCATATAGACGTAAAACAATCGTCTGTAAATCCGCATCTGTCCGATCGCTCGTATAGCGATCCACAACATTTAAAAACGCTTCATTATCCTCTTTTCCGTACTGCTCTTCAAACAGCTCCTCAATCACTTCTTCTTTCAGCAATTCGATTTCTGTTTCATCGGCAATCCGAAAAACAGGATCAAGATCAATAAAGTAATAGTATTTGCGAATGACATCTAAACAAAAAGAGTGAATCGTCGAAATCGACGCTTTTTGCAATAAACTTAACTGTCGGCGTAAATGAAGCGAATGCGGCTGTTTCGCAATGGCCTTTTCGATTCGTTCACCGATTCGTTGCCGCATTTCCGCCGCAGCTGCATTTGTAAATGTCACAACGAGCAATCGATCTATATCGATCGGATTTTGTTCATCAATGATTTTTTGAATAATCCGTTCAACGAGTACAGTCGTTTTCCCTGAACCAGCCGCTGCCGCAACGAGCGTATGCGCCCCATCGGTAACGATCGCGCGCCACTGCTCGTCCGTCCAACTCTCTCCTGCTGGTTTTGGTGGGAGAACTTTTTCCATTATTGCTCACCCCCATCGTCATACAATTGTTCTAACTGTTTATTTTTTAAGATTCGATAGCGATCTTGTTCAAGCGATTCGTCAAACTGACAGACATCGCGGAAGCTGCAATATTGACAAGCCGTATCATTTTTTAACTTATACGGAGCAATATCGACAATACCATCGACCATTTGTGTTCCGACACGTTGAAAAATGGTACGAACATGCTGGCGAAGCAGCGCAAAATCTTTTTCCGATACAACAGCGGAACTTTTCGAAAACGAGCCATCTTTATTGATTTTCACAGGGACAATCGCCGAACCTTTTCCAACATCGAGTGTTTGATCCATCAATTTGATGACTTCTTGATCATCAAGTAACAAGCCGTTCATTTTGAAGCTTTCAAAAATTTTCTGCTCTGCTTCTTCTTCCTTTAGTAAAGTATTTTTACTTTTAATGATCGGGTTATGAATATGAAAATATAAAACTCCCGCTGGCAAAGCACTTGTACCGACTAGCGTTTCGGCATATTCAATGACAATATCTAAGTACGCCAACATTTGTAACGTCAACCCGTAATACACTTCGGTCAAATCTAGTTTTTTATTACTTGACTTATAGTCAATAATGCGCAATAAAACTCCTTTTGAACTTTGCGCTTGATCGATGCGATCAATTCGTCCAACAAGCTCGAGCGTCGTTCCATCTGCTAGTTGAAACGTTAATGGCGGAAGCTGGCCGTTGTCGCCGAATTGCAATTCGACTTCCAGTGGCGCAAATCCGCTCATTTTCGCTTGCTCGCTCAATACGGTCGTTGTCCGCGTCATAATGTTTTGCAATTTACGCTTTACGTAGTGATAACGATGCGAGCTAAGCAAAATTTCTTGTTGGATGTGCGGAGCAATTTGTTCAACCGCTTCATACGACAACTGCTCACATTGCTGTTTCGAAAGGCGCGCCCAATCTAGCTGCTCTGCGCGAACACGTTCAGTGATCACCTTTAACGCGTAATGAAATAGCTGACCAACATCGGGCGCTTCAAGACGAAAAACGTTGCGTTCTTTTAAGCGAAGACCGTATGAAGCAAAATGAGCAAACGGACAACGATTGAATTGCTCGACGCGCGAAACGCTCGCTTTCACTTTATTTCCATATAGCTTTTTACTAATCTCTTTTTCAAGCTTTTTTGTTTTATTTTCATAGAAAAGAGCGCTTAGCACTTTTTTCGCTCGCTCTCTCCACTCGTCATATTCCGTATAAATATTATACACATCCCACCAAACCGGCTCGATCGGATATTGACGCTTCCATGCTTGCAACTGAACAGCAAGATGGCCGATCGTCGCCAAATGATTTGTGATGAAAGAAAGCTGCTCATGAAGCGGCAAGCTAAGCGGTTCGTTCCCCCACTGTTTTTCTTGAATAGTCGGAAACATCTCTTTTAGCCTTTTTAACAACATCGACGGCATTAAAGACTTCCCTTCTCCGTCAGCAAGTGGATACGTAATATATAATCGCTCTTTCGGACTGGCGAGTGCCAAATAAATTGCAAACGGTTCATCAAGCAACTGCTCTCGACTTGTCGGAGCGACGCGTACGGAAAAGTGATGAAGCAGTTCACGATCTTTTTCTGATAACATGCCGTCATCGCTTTTTTTCGTTGGAATGATCCCGTCGTTCACGCCAGCAATAAAGACACATTTAATGTCCGTAAGGCGCGAACGATCAAAATGGGCAATGAGCACTTGATCAATCGCCGGTGGTACGAGCGAAAATTGCAAGCTGTCCAACCCTGTTTCAATAATCGTCGCAAATAGTTTGAGCGGCAACGTTTCCTCCCCTAGTATTTCAACATATTGATCAAGCAGGTCGATCACGGCACTCCATGCTTGTTCATGATGGCGCGCGATGAGCAGTTGTCCTTTTTCTTCTGCTTCATCCCGAAGTTTTGCGAGTTTTTTCGGCACATGCAATTGCTCAAAATACAAATAGAGCGCCTCGCACATCTCTCGCCCAGTTTTGGCTTTTTTCAGCCGTTTTTGCAGCGTCATAAGCGGAGTAACGACCATCTCCCGCCATTTGTTCAGCTTTTCTTCATATTCTTTCTCTTCATCTGTTTGCGGCACAGAAATGCCTTCTAGACCACGATAGCGTCGATACGTCCATCGCTCTGTCCATTTCGACCCTTGAATCCCTTGTCCTAACACGTAATTTTCGAGCTGATCCATCGCTTCGCGCATCGTTTGAACATCGCTGTCGAGAGGGAAAAAGAAATCGGTTTTCACCGCGCGAAAGACGGCTTCATAACGCCAGTTTGTGTTTATAACATCTAAGCTTGCGCGAATGAATTCGATAAATGGGTGATACATCATTGATTCTTTTTCATCAATAAAATACGGAATGCCGTAGTCGGCAAACACTGTTTTTAAGACATCGCGATACTCGTCTGAATTGCGAATCAACAGCGCCAAATCGCGATAACGATATCCTTCATCACGCACGAGGCGGATAATTTCACGCGCAATTCCTTCTACTTCCGCGCGACGATGTGTCGCTTGATACATTTGAATCGAATCGGTCTGCTCCAAAAACGGCACAGCAGGACGAGCGTCATAATGCGCCTCCAAATGGCTCAATGCTCGATCGCGATGGCGCACATTTTCACGTAAAAGTTCCACTTCCTCGATCGGCACGTTATTGAGAAGCGCCATCTTGCGAAGATCATGATACGTTTTTCCCGTCATGCGAAACAAATGAAGCTCATGAGGAAGATGTTCGCTATACGGTGCATCAACTGTTAAGGCGATCGTCACGCGCTTGCAGTGAAGCAACAATTGTTCAAGTACCATATATTCTTGGGGCGTAAAATGATGGAACCCATCAATGTAAATTTCCGAATCGCTTAAATAGCGAGAATGTGGCACTTTCTCAGCAAGAAGGCGCAAATAATCTTCCGAGTCGACATATCGGTGCATAAGCTCGCGTTCAAATTCTTCATAGATGAGTTGTAAATCTTTCAGCTTGTCCGCTAACACTTTTTCCGTTGCATTCGCTTTGTGGCGCAATTGGTTTTCTGTTTGTTGTAGTTGTTGTGGCGTGATGCAATAGCGCTTACATTCGATCAACATTTCTTCTAACTGTTCAATAAAGCCGTTTTTTTCAGCAGCGCGCGCAAATAAAACCAGTTCGTTTTTTCTTTTTTCAACAATTTTTCGTAAAAGCATGCGCACGCCCGTTTGACTTAAATGGTATCGGCTCATTCCTCCTGTTTCTTGCAAGACGCGCCAAGCAAGACGAGTAAAGCTAAACACTTGAGCGCGAATCATCCCACCAAGTCCCGGTGTATGTATGAGCGCATATTCTGACTGAAACGTCATTTGCTCGGGAACAAGGTAAATAATCGGATGACCATTGGGTTCTTCTCTTAACTTTTGGCGAATTTCATTCAAACATTTCGTCGTTTTCCCGCTTCCTGATCTTCCAATAATAAAACGAAACGACATCGAATCATCACCTTCATTTTTCAGTGTTTCATTTATTATAGCACATACGTTCGATAAATAAAAGAAATGGTTAAAATCCCCTTATTGTCTTGTTGCAAAATGTTTTATCATTGCCTCATAAATACCATAATCGTTTCACGATACACATGATCGACTCCTAAAAGAAAAAAGGTATTCATTCAGCATACAGCTATGATGAATACCCTTCTCCTAAAAACGAACCGCTATCTCATCAAACGGCCAGTAGCGAACATTCACTTTTCCAACGATTTGGCTGATTTTCACGAATCCAAAATGGCGACTATCCCAGCTGCTTAAGCGATTATCTCCCAACACAAAAATATATCCTTTTGGCACCGTTTTTTCCCCTGTTACTTCTTCAAGCGTAAAATCACCGGTTAATTTTCCGTCAATAAGCTTGTGTTTATAAGGATTTAAATACGGTTCTTCTACCGGTTTATCATTAACATATAAAACATCATTTTTGTATGCAATTTTATCTCCCGGTAGACCGATGACACGTTTTACGTAGTCTTCTTTTTCATTAGCATGAAAAACAACGATATCAAACCGTTTTAAGTTTCCGATTTGATAACTTAATTTGTTAACAATCAGCAAATTTCCTTCTTGAAGAGTCGGCATCATTGATTCGCCTTCAACGATATAGTTTGTGAAAAGCAGAAAACGAATGATAAGAATGAGCGACAACCCTATTCCCCATATAATTGGTTTTCTCCGATGAATTTGTTTTTTCACCATAAAATCGCCCACCCGTATGAATGATCGTTTAAGAATCTTCCTTGCTTGGTTCCTCTTTTTCCGTCAATGAAAATCTTGCCTCTACTCGCTTTCCTGCATACCATAAAAGGAAAATAATCACAACGACTGCTACAGTACGAAGTGGTTGCTTCACAAGTGCAGCAAGATCATATCCGATAAAGCTAATCGTGAAAATCATCACCATCTTACCGAATAAAACAGCAAGAATAAACTGCTGCTTGCTAACGCATGATAGTCCTGCTACCACATTAATAATCGCTGACGGTGTAAACGGAAAGCAATATAACAAGAATAAAGGTCCAAAGCCATGACGTTCTACCCAGTTTACTAATTGTCTTACTTTTTGATGGCGACTTAAAAACCGAAAGAATCGCTTTTGTCCAACTTTTCGCGCTAGCCAAAAAACAAGAATCGAGCCGAGGCAGGCGCCAATCCACGAGATCATAATCCCTTGCCACAATCCGAAAGCAGCAGCATTCGCCATCACAAACACAAACATAGGCAACACTGGGAAAAATGACTCTAAAAGCGTGACAACAATGCCCGGCACCATTCCAAAAGAGCGATAGTGTTCAAGTAATGCTAATACATGTTTTAACGTAAACCAATGTTTTAACGTTTCAAAGTCCATGAATACTCCCCATTCACACTGATGCTTTTAACAATTATATTTTACACGCTTATATGGGGAATATAAATAGTGAGAATTTCGATTGTTGAAAATTTATAAATTTATATGCCTCTTATTGTTGCGTCCATCCTTTTGTGCGGTCCATGCGAAAGAGATACTGCATTTTTCGTTCGCGCGCTTCCATTCGCTCTGACAACTTTGTCCGTAACTGTGCGGTACGGTACAGCTGATTGACAAATGAATGATAGGAAATTTCTAGACAAATGCTTTTTTCATTTTTAAAATAAACCGTTGTCCGTTCTCCTCTGGAAGGTTCATATTTGAACACATGAATATGAGATAGCCACACACAACGTGGATCGTTCGGGGAAGTCGTCGGAAAAACGTAAATTTCATTGAGCGGTTCAATCACAATCGGAGCTTTATGCGTAATCCCAATAATTTCTTTTGTCCCTTCTTTTCTGCCTTTAAGGCTCGAACCATAATAATGGCAACTTCGCGCGATAATATCCAGTGGTTTCATTTTGACGATATATTCGCCGTCTTCTTCAATCACTTTTGAATAGCGGTGCTCGTGAAAATGATGAGGTAAAATGGCCATCGTGTAACGGCTAACAATAAATTCATCGAGAACAATAAATTCATTTACTTTCATCATTCACTCACTCCTTGTACCGAACAAATTACATTATACGTTTCCATCATACCATTAATAGTTATTTTTTTCTATATTTTCAAAAAACAATAAGTGATTTTCGTAAAGAAAATCACTTATGAATTGTGAAAGACTTGCTGAATTTCTTCTTCTGCCAAATATTCATTCGCCTGTTCAATTGCTGTATGCTCTCCTACTGAATCGCCGGCATACGTTTCTTCATTGAGAAATGCTTGGTGAAAATGAAAATCGGTGCTCATTCTCATTTCAGGATTTAAAACAGAATCAAGCGGCAATTCTCGTTCCTTTTTTCCTCTTTCCATATAAAACACCTCCTTCTTCTAGGATGTTCCATTGTTTCTAAAACATGCATAAATATTACAACGTTAAGTGAACTAAAGTTGAGATTCGAAGCGAAAAAAGTAAAGGGTTCGCTAACAAGCGAACCCCTTACGGTTTATCTATGCTAATCCCCCTTTTTCCCCTCAAAACCGTTGCACTTGATTAATTATGCTGTTGTAAATTGCTCTTCTTCCGTAGAGCCTTTCAAAGCGACAGTAGATGATTGACCGCCGGAAATGACTTGTGAAACTTCATCGAAGTAACCGGTACCGACTTCGCGTTGATGTCTCGTTGCAGTGTAGCCATATTTTTCGGCTGCAAATTCCGCTTGTTGCAATTCCGAATAAGCAGCCATGCCACGTTCTTTGTATCCGCGAGCTAATTCAAACATGCTGTAGTTGAGCGCATGGAATCCTGCTAATGTAACAAACTGGAATTTATACCCCATTTTTCCGATCTCTTTTTGGAAGTTGGCAATCGTTTCGTCGTCTAATTTTTTCTTCCAGTTAAAGGACGGTGAACAGTTGTACGCAAGAAGTTTTCCTGGGAACTTCTCATGAATGGCTTCTGCGAAGCGACGAGCCTCTTCTAAGTTCGGTTCGCTTGTTTCGCACCAAATTAAATCCGCATACGGCGCATATGCTAAGCCGCGAGCGATCGCTTGATCAAGCCCTGCTCGTGTGCGATAGAACCCTTCCGGAGTGCGCTCACCTGTAATAAATTCTTGGTCGCGCGGGTCGATGTCGCTTGTAATTAAGTCAGCGGCATTGGCATCCGTACGAGCGATCAAGACCGTTGGAACGCCCATCACGTCAGCAGCAAGACGTGCGGCGATTAAGTTGCGTACCGCTGTTTGAGTTGGCAATAATACTTTGCCACCTAAGTGACCGCATTTTTTCTCTGAAGATAATTGGTCCTCAAAGTGAACCCCCGCCGCACCTGCTTCAATCATCGCTTTCATTAGCTCAAATACGTTTAACTGTCCGCCAAATCCTGCTTCCGCATCAGCGACAATCGGCGCAAAATAATCAATATCACCGCTTCCTTCTAAATGCTGAATTTGGTCAGCGCGTTGCAACGCTTGATTAATTCTTTTCACAACATGTGGTACGCTGTTTGCTGGATATAAGCTTTGGTCAGGATACATTTGTCCCGCAAGGTTCGCATCGGCTGCTACTTGCCAACCGCTTAAATAAATCGCCTTTAATCCTGCTTTTACTTGTTGAACCGCTTGGTTCCCTGTCAAAGCTCCAAGAGCATGAACATAATCTTCCGTATTCAACAAATTCCAAAGTTTCTCCGCACCGCGGCGCGCTAACGTATACTCAATGTCGATTGAACCGCGCAATTTTATAACATCTTCCGCTGTATAAGGGCGAACAATCCCTTTCCAACGCTCATCCATTTGCCAGCTTTCTTCTAATTGTTTTACTCTTTCATCATAACGTGTCATTTTCTCTTCCCCCTTTAATTTTTACAAAAGCTCATAGCCCGGAATGGTTAAAACTCGTCATCTAAAACGAGCTTCTCAAACAGCTCTGTCGCTTCTTTAAATCGCCCGTTCGTAAATGCTTCTTCGCCCACTTCACGCTTCATTTTTTCTAACTCCTCTACCTTCACAATTCTACCGTCACTTTTCTACCATCATCTAACATGCCTTTCGGATGTCGAATCCATTTCCAAAGCTGCGCCCGCGAAATTCCCGCTGTCGCTGTGTCTTCCATTAAATTATGAATCGGTGCAGTACCACGACCGCGCAACCATGATTCGATGTATTGAATGCCGACGTTAATGTTCGTACGCACCCCTTCTTCCGTAATCGATCCTTCTGGCACCTCAAGTAAATCCGCTGCGGTGACATGAACATCATCGCGTTTTCGATGAATTTAGTTCGCTGTCGACATTTCGCGATCAAACACTTCCATCGCCACAGGAACAAGTGCCGGATGAGCGACCCACGTTCCATCATGACTGTCACGTACTTCCCGTTCTTTGTCAGCACGCACTTTATTGAAGGCTTGTTCGTTCAGTTCTGGGTTATCTTTGATCTGAACTTGCGCTGCCATTCCACTCATCGCATGCACATTGCGGCGATGGCACGTTTTAATGACATACAATGAGTAGGCTCTCATAAATGGCACCGTCATCGTAACGAGCGCTCGGTCAGGCAAGATGACATGTGGTTGATTGCGAAGCCGTTTAAGGTAGCTGAAAATATAGTACTAGCGCCTGCAATTCAATCCAGCGGAATATTCACGAAGTTCGTACAAAATTTCGTCCGCTTCAAACGTGGCGAGAATCGTCTCGATTAAAACGATCGCTTTAATCATTCCTTGTGGAATGCCAAGCTCATTTTGCGCAAAAACGAACACATCGTTCCAACGCCCCGCTTCTAAATGGCTCTCCATTTTCGGTAAGTAAAAATACAGACCTGATCCGTTCGCAATTAACGTTTGTTTTCGCATTATGGTAAAAATAAAGCCCGAAATCAAATAAGCTCGCAGAAATCTGTTTTCCGTCCAGTGTGACATGTTTTTCTTCAAGACGCCAGCCGTGCGGACGAACTTTGAGTACTGCCACGTCTCTTTCAATTTATATTTTTTACCTTCTGGATATTCATAGGTGATGGTGCGGTTGTCAGCGTTTCGTAGATTGATTTGTCCTTCGATGCAGTTTTCCCAAGTTGGAGAATTGGCGTCTTCAAAATCCGCCATAAAGACTTTTGACCCGGAGTTTAACGCATTGATGATCATTTTTCTATCTGCTGGACCGGTAATTTCACCACGGCGGTCTATTAAATCTTGAGGAAGTGGGGCTACCGTCCAGTCGCTATTACGAATATGAGCGGTTTCCGGCAAAAAATCTGGAAGTTTCCCGCGTCAATTTCCCGCTGTCGTTCTTTTCTTCTTTCGAGTAGCTTTCTTCTTCGTTCCTCGAAATTTCGCTCTAACTTTTCGATAAATTGGAGTGCATCGACTGTTAAAATGGGCTCATATTGTTCCTTCATGTGCCCATTCACACGAAGCCCTGACGTTTACGTCGCCATGTTCCCCCGCCTTTCTTGTTATAATACAAATAATAAAAAATCTATTGTTATTATATAACAGGAAAACAAGAAAGAAAACTGTTTTTTTAAAAATTTTAAAAAATAAGCAGAAAGGGGTTCCTTCCTGCTTGAAACTTATTGATGTTGTTTTAACTGAGAGGATTGTACATGTTTTAAAAAAACAATCCGTTCCAAAATCGTCGGATGCGTATAGCGAAATATCTTTACAAGATATGGTGGATTGACTTGACTTAATCCCGCTTTTGTTAGCTTTTGAAACGAAGAAATGCCTGCTTCCGCATTCCCGGTCAGCTCCAACGCATATTTGTCAGCCGCATGCTCTTCGTACCTTGATACGGCATTAACAAGCGGACTAACGGAAAAGTTAAGCAAAGAAATAACGAGTAAAAACAATGGAAGTGACGCTATTTCTTTAATTTCTTTTATCCGTAAATGCTCTCCCCAGCGCCCGATCATCCATTTCATCAGTCGGCTTGTGATATATAAGCCAAAAAAGATAAGCAAAATATAGCCCGCTACGCCCCAATAAACGTGTTTCATCACATAGTGTCCCATTTCGTGTGCCATAATAAATAACACTTCATTTTCCCGCAACCGCTTTAATGTTGTATCCCATAGCACGATGCGAGAATGAGAGCCAATGCCAGTTACATAAGCATTTAGTGCGTTTGTTTTTTTCGACATGTTCACTTCAAAAACATGTTCCGCAGGAATATGTGCCTCTTTTGCTAACGCTAAAATTTCCTCCTCCAACGCTTTATCTTTGAGCGGATAAAAATCGTTATATAACGGATCGATAACAACAGGCTGAATGAATGTGAAAAAAATCGTAAATGGTACGGATAACACCCATGCATAGAACCACCAACGTTTTTTGAAACGGCGAATAAGCCAATATAACACCATTACAATCACAAACATTACTACATAATTGACCCCAAAATCGGTTAATTGATCTTTCAACCAATGAAAAAACGATTGCGTACTAATACCGTAGGCTCTCGAAATGCGATAACTCACAAAATCAAGCGGCAACGTCAGAACCGTAACGATGAGCGATAACCAAAATACATAAAGCGCGATTTGAAACACAAACTGTTTCGTCGCACGTGTGACCCATGTTTGCAACGCTCTTGATACACCTAACACTAACACCGCTAAATAAATGAGCCAATCATAAGGGATCGATAGAAAAAATAATAAATTTTTTAGTTGCGAATAATGCTCGCTTAGAAGCTGTTCCCTCGGTGTTAAAAATGTCGCAGGATCCGCGCTTGTTCCTTTCCACTCTGAAGGAATCGACGTATCAGCAAACCAAAATAAATACCATAACATCCCTACACAATACAAAATATAAATGACGATAGCCCACCCCATTATCTTTTTCACAAAATTCCCCCTTTCATGGACAACACTATTATTTAGTTTAGTACCGTTTTTTCCAATTAGAACGTCAGATAAAATTCAAAATCATTATTCGTTTTTATTTCGTTTTTCATGTATGATAAAAACAAGGAGGTGGTCTGCTTGAAAAAAATTTATATTACATTTATCAGTTTGTTCATCATTTGCGTTGGTGCCGGCATTTTTTATTTTACGGTTTATCGCCAAGCGAAAATGGAGTTTCCTCGCGATGTTACAATGGAAACCGCATGGGGAGACAAATACCGTTTTAGCGAGATGAAACCAAAAGTGCGGCTTCTTGAATTTATTTACACCAATTGTCCCGATATTTGTCCAAACACAACGTTTGAAATGAAAAGAATACGTGAAAAATTAGAACGTCAACACGTATTTGGCAACAAAGTCGAATTTATCACGATTACGATTGACCCGAAACGCGATACTCGTGAAAAATTGCAAACTTACGCGAAAATGTTCGGCATTCATCCACATGACAAAGGATGGATTTTACTCCGAGGAAATGAAAAAGATACAAAAAAAGTCGCTAATGCTTTTTATTTTCAATATCGTGATCCTGGAAACGGCATGCTCGTTCATTCAACGTATACATATTTATTAGATAAAAACAATCGGGTGATTGAGCAGTTCGGTATGGGAAAAAAGGGATTTAAGCAACAAAAAGTGTACGAAGCAATTATGGAAGAAATTAAGTAAAAACCACCGAAAAATCGGTGGTTTACTTATTACATAAAAATCGCATATACACTTAACACAACAACGGACGCTAATACAACAATAATGACATTGGCTCCAAGCCATGCAGCGACAAAAGCGCTTAAAAAACCGATGACACCAAACCAAATATCTTCGTGAATGAAGAAAACTCCTGGAACAATTAACGCCCCAAGTGTCGCGGATGGAACGTTTTTTAACACTTCTTGCAAAAACGTTGGCAGCTTTATACCGTTAAAAACAACGAACGGAAGCATGCGCGGTATGTATGTGACAATCCCCATGCCGATAATCATCCAAACAATCGTGTTATGCATCACTTTGTTCCTCGCTTCCCTTATAAAAAAATTGAACGATTACTGCCGATAGCAATGTGGCAATTACAATCGACCATCCTTTGGAAACGTGAAAAACGAGCAATAATACGGAGTTGAAAATCGCTGCCGTTCCAGCGAGCCAAATTGTTTTTCGTTGCTTTTTCAACGCCGGCACTAACAAACCAATAAACATCGCGTAAAGTGCGACTGACATGCTCTCTTGCAAACTTTGCGGCAAACTCGCTCCGACAAGATGACCGATGCCTGAGCTAATCACCCAGCTTCCATACGAAATGACAGTTAAACCGAACATATAAGCGGTCGTAACCGTTCCCTCTTTCATCGCGGCCACGGAAAACGTTTCATCCGTAATGCCAAACGCGTAAATTGCCTTTTTCCATAGCGCATCCTGCTCTACCTTTTCATTTAGTGACGCGGACATTAAAAAATGGCGAATGTTTAAAATAAATGTCGTTAAGACAATTTCAAAAACTCCTGTACCGAGAGAAAGCAAGTTTAAGGAAATATACTGGGATGCTCCCGCATAAACAATTACACTCATTAATACCGTTTCAACTAAACTTAACCCCGTCGTTTTCGCCAGCAATCCGAACGTAAGCGCAATCGGCATGTAACCGATGGCAATGCTTACACCCGCTTGCACACCTTGACGAAATTGCGATGATTTGCCCACAGCAAGCATCGTTTCCATTCCTACTCCCCCTGTTCCTTAAAATCATTTATTTTTATTTTCTTGGAAATTAATAAAATTTTCAAACAAAAATCCACACTATGTGGTTTCGCATTCCTTTTGGAGGCTAAGCGAATTGCTTAGCCATACAATAATCTGTTAAATAACCGAAATCAATAATGGCATCTACAATGATGAAAAATTTATTAAGCTCGAGAAAGCAACGAAAAAACCGCCAGAAAAATAATGAGCAATCCCGATATTTTATTAATAATTGCTAGATTTGGAAGAAGTCTCGTTTTAAACATATACACTCCATTACTTAATATGAGCCACCACACCACTGACCCTAGAAAAACACCACCCACCAAAACAAAAGCATCCGCATATGAATTTGTATTTGCCGCAACCCCTAAACCAGCAAACATCCCAACAAAAGATAAAATTGTGACTGGGTTTGTAATTGTTAATAACAATGTTGAGAAAAACATTTTAAAAATATTGCTATCTCTCAAGTTCGCTGCTTGATTGGCAGGATGGGAAACAAAAATTTTGATCCCTATATACAAAAGAAATAACCCTCCAATAAGTTGTAACCATGTTTGTTGTTTGATTAAGTATTGGGTAACGACACGAAATCCAAATGCAGCAAATGACGCATAGATCATATCGGCCGTAGCCGCGCCTAATCCGGTAAAAAATCCGGCTAATCTCCCACTATTTAATGTTCGATTTATACATAATAAACCGATTGGACCAATCGGAGCAGCTACAGAGAAACCGAGCAATAGACTTTTCAAGAATAACAAACCGTTGCCTCCCTTTAAAAATTTAAATGCTTTTCATTAATCTTAATTCTTTTTATAGTATTTGGAAAGTCGTAAAGGACAGAATCACCGAACAACTTTTATTTACGATTAGTTCGTAAATAATGATATACATTCAAAACATAAATTAAAAAACCTTGAAAGAAATATTCTTCCAAGGTTTTTAACAGTTTTCAAGGATTGTTAACGGCACTTTAACCCAACACAGCCCTGTCGCTTACTAATTGACTGCCGCGAATACGTTGGAATTCTTGCAATAGTTTCTCTACAGTCAATTTTTCCTTCTCTTTTCCACTCGCTTCAAAAATAATTTGCCCTTGGTCCATCATAATTAAACGGTTCCCTAACCGAAGCGCCTGTTCCATATTATGAGTTACCATCAATGTCGTTAATTGCAATTTTTCGACCATGTTTTTCGTTAGCTCGGTAATAAGCTCCGCACGCGCAGGGTCTAGCGCGGCCGTATGTTCATCTAATAAAAGCAAATCCGGATGCGTAAATGTCGCCATTAGTAACGATAACGCTTGCCGTTCTCCGCCGGATAATAACCCAACTTTGGCTGTTAATCGATTCTCTAATCCAAGTTGTAATGTTTTTAACGTCTCTTGAAAAAATTCGCGGCGCTGTTTCGTCACCCCAAACTTCAATGTCCGTCGTTTCGTCCGGTTGTACGCAAGCGCTAAATTTTCTTCAATTGTCATATTCGGTGCCGTGCCAGCGAGAGGGTCTTGAAACACGCGACCAATGTAGCGAGCTCGCTTGTGCTCACTTAATTGCGTCACCTCTTGCCCGTTAATCCATACGGAACCTGTATCAGGAAGCAATTTTCCCGAAATAATGTTCATCATCGTTGATTTTCCGGCGCCGTTGCTGCCAATAATCGTCACAAAATCACCAGGAGCTAACGTTAAATTAATCGACTTTAGCGCAATTTTTTCATCGAATGTTCCTTCATTAAATACTTTTGTAATCTGTTTTAGCTGTAGCAACGCGCTCCCCCCTCTCTGTTGCTTGCGCTCTCCGTTTTTTGCGACGTTTCTCTTTTTGTGAAGATACTACATTTGGAAAAATAAGCGCAATCATCACAATGAGCGCGGTAATAAGCTTCACATCTCCAGTTTCCAAAAACTGTACTCTTAATGCCAGCGCAACAATGATGCGGTACACAATTGAACCGCCGATGACCGCAAGAGTTGCCCGTGCAATGGAACGCGCTCCAAATAACGCTTCTCCAATAATGACGGAGGCAAGCCCGATAATAATCATTCCAATTCCCATCCCGATGTCACTGAAGCCGCCGTATTGGGCCACAAGCGCCCCTGAAAAAGCAACGAGTGCGTTTGACAACCCTAATCCGAAAATCGTTAGCAAATCCGTATTCGCGGAAAAGCTCGAAATCATCCGCTTATTATCACCGGTCGCTCGTAACGCTAACCCAATTTCTGTTTTTAACAATTGATCAAGCAATAACTTAATGATAAACACGGTAAGCGCCATACAGAACAGAATCGCCCATGTTTTCGGGACAAATGCCTGTAAAGAAATGACGCTGTTAATCGCTTCATCAATCCCTGCGTTTTGCCATACCTTTGTTACCGTCGTCATCACCGTTTCTTGTTGTAAAAGCGGAACGTTCGATCGCCCCATAATTCGTAAATTAATCGAATAGAGGGCAATCATCATTAAAATCCCCGATAAAAGCGGATTAATTTTCCCTTTTGTATGCAATAATCCCGTCAAACAGCCGGCGATAAATCCAGCTAATAAGGCAACAGCTGAAGCGACGAACGGATTCGTTCCATTGATCATCAACACAGACGCCACCGCTGCTCCCGTCACAAAACTACCATCTACCGTTAAATCCGGAAAATCTAAAATTCTGAAAGATAAATAAACTCCTAACGCCATGATCGCGTAAATAAAACCTGCTTCCACAGAACTAAAAATTGCCGTAAACATCATGTCCACATCCTTCTGAAAAATATTCCTCCTTGGATACAAGGAGGAAGTGAGCGTCGTTTATTCGATGTATTCTGCCATGGAATCCCACTCTGGATTAAGTTCAATTCCCATTTCTTTCGCCGCTTTTTTGTTAATTTGTAATTTCAATTTTTGCGGATATTGAACAGGCAAGTCTGCTGGTTTCTTTTTCCCCGTTAAAATCTCCGCTGCCATTTCCCCTGCTTCATAACCGATATCGTAATAATCAAACCCGTAAGCGGCAAAACCACCGCGTTTCACAGAATCAAGCTCTCCAACAAATAAAGGAAGATCGTGATCGTTCGCGACTTGAATGACCGACTCTAACGCGGAAACAACCGTATTGTCCGTAATAATATAAATACAATCTGCTTTTCCGACAAGCGATTCAGCCGCTTGTTTCACTTCCGCCGATGTCGACACGGAAACAGGGACAATTTCTAAATCCGTTCCTTTCATCGCCTTTTTCACAACTTCTACTTGCGCCACAGAATTTTGTTCCCCAGAGTTGTAAATCATTCCCACACGTTTTCCTTTGATATATTTGTCAATAAATTGCACCGTTTTTGGAATCGCATCCGGATGCGTATCCGTTGTTCCGGTCACATTTCCTCCCGGCTTTTCCATCGATTTCACAAGCTGGGCACCAACCGGGTCCGTCACCGATGTAAACACAATCGGAATATCTTTCGTTGCATTGAGTGCGGCTTGGGCGCTCGGAGTGGAGTTAGCAAAAATTAAATCAACATGATTAGAAACAAAATTATTCGCGATCGTTTGGTTGTTATTCATATCGCCTTGGGCAATTTGCACATCATATGATACAGACAACCCTTTATCTTTGAGCGCTTGCTTAAATCCTTTCAAAGCAGCATCTAATGAAGGATGTTCAACAATTTGCGTCACACCAACTTTATATGTTTTCGTGCCTTCACTTTTGCTTGTTTCTTTCGTACCGCAACCGCTTAATAACAAAAAACTGGCCGTAAGTACCGTCGCCATTCGTTGAATCCCTTTTTTCATTTCTCTCATCCCCCAACGACTTTATCACTTTTTAGCTTTTATGCTTTTATGTGTTAAATTATATAAAGTTATCATTCTACTTTCAACTATATTTTCACAAAAAACAAAAAGTACCGAAAATTCGGTACTTTTTTACGCTTAAGAAGATGTTAATTGTGCTTTCAACGCTCTTCGCAAAATTTTTCCCGTCGTATTTTTTGGAAGCTCTTCTAAAAACTCAATCGAACTTGGAACTTTATATTTGGCTAAATGCTCGCGGCAATATTCAATAATTTGTTCTTCAGTTACATTTGGATTTTTCGAGACAACAAAACATTTGACCGCTTCCCCCAAATTAGGGTCTGGTACGCCAACAACAGCTGCTTCGACAATGTCAGGATGACCATATAACACTTCCTCTACTTCGCGCGGATACACGTTATAACCACCAACGATAATCATATCTTTTTTCCGATCGACAATATAAAAATACCCTTCCTCATCCATTTTCGCTAAATCTCCCGTATACAACCAACCGTCGCGAATCGAATGCGCCGTTTCCTCCGGCATTTTATAATAGCCTTTCATGACGTTCGGACCTCGCACAATCAGCTCACCAACTTCACCGACCGGCACTTCTTCTCCGAACTCATTGACAACTTTATTTTCGACATTCATAATACTTCTACCGATCGAACCTGGTTTGCGCGGTCGGTCAAGCGGATTAAAGCATGTCACCGGAGAAGCTTCCGACAAGCCATATCCTTCAGAAACAATAACTTTAAATTTTTGTTCAAAGTTTTTAAGTAACGCAACCGGCATCGATGCCCCACCGGAAATGCAGAGCCGAAGTGTGCGGAAATCATCCGGACTGCCTTGTTCGTATTGATAAAGAAAATTATACATCGTCGGCACACCGGCAAAAATCGTCGCTTTTTCTTCTCGTACCAGCTTAAAAATTTTCGCTGGGCTAAACTTCGGAACGATTAACACCGTCCCACCGTTCATGAGCGGTGCGTTAAGCGCCACAGTTAAGCAAAAGACGTGGAACATCGGCAACGTGGCAATAACGCGGTCATCTTCATTAATTTTCAAGTAGTTCGCACTGTCTTGAGCGTTACTATAAAGGTTTTTATGCGTCAGCATCGCTCCTTTTGGTCTTCCTGTTGTTCCAGACGTATAAAGAATGACCGCCGTGTCATCATCCGCTAAAGAGGGACCTTCATAACGAGCATCCCCTATCATAAGCACATCTGTAAACGATTTCATTTTTTCCGTTAACGTAATGCCTTGTTCTTTTCCCTGTGGCGTTTCACAAATGATCAAGTGCTCCACTTGCGGCAACCGCTCTTCCATTTTCACAAACAATGGAACAAGCAAATCAAGGGCGATGACAGCTTTAACATCCCCATTGTTCAAAATATATCCGATTTCATCCGGCGTATAAATCGGATTAATTGGTATGACTGTTGCACCCACGCGCAACGCTCCATATACCCCGATGACAAAATACGGTGAATTCCCTATTAATAACGCAATATGGTCCCCTTTTTGAATCCCTATGTTGTGTAAACCGCTTGCAAATTTCGATACCGCCGCATTCAATTCCCCATATGTACAACGTTCCCCTTCGTACACATACGCCTCCTTATGCGGTAACTGTTGCGCTACCTCTGCCAACCGTGATGATAGATTCATTGAACTCCCTCCCCCGTGAAGTGTTATGAATGAATAATCATTCATTTTAACAATTTAAAAAATTCTAAATATATTATATGTAAACAATTAGAAATGGGCAAGGAAAAAGCAAAGGCAGCCCCTTGCTTTTTTCTTGCCCATTATTTTTCCCATACAAGACCGCATTTGGCAAGTTGCACATTCCCAGAGAAAACAGCTTTTGCCTCACTCACTAAACGCGATAATTCTCCAAAATGCGGCAAATGGGTAAGCAATAGTTCACCTACATTCGCATCGCGGGCGATAGCTGCCGCTTCTTCGCTTGTCATATGCCCAGCCGGAGCAGCATTTTGTCCTGCATAAAAATTACATTCGCAAATAAGTAAGTCGGCATTTTGTGAAAACGGAACAAATTCCGGCAAATAGCTTGAGTCAGCTGTGTACACGACCGTTGCATTTCCTGCTGTAATCCGCATCGCATAACAAATCACAGGATGTACCGTTTTCATAAAAGTAATCGTAAACGGTCCGACTTCAAGCGGTTTTTCTGGATCATAAGCGATCGCTTTCGTAATTCCTTTATGCGCCAATCGAGCAAACCCATCACGATCGAACGGGTGACCATAAATCGGAAGTTCCTGTAACGAAGCACCGAGGTTTGTTTTGATCAAACGCGCGTATTGTAAAGGACCGATATCCGCGACATGGTCATGATGATAATGAGAAATAACGACGGCATCAAGTTCTTCAACAGAAATATAATTTTGCAGCTTGGAAAGCACTCCACTGCCGCAGTCCACTAACAAACGAAACCCATCATGTTCAAACAAATAGCCGGACGTTGCTTCATTGGCAGCAGGAAACCCGCCCCAATATCCAATGACAGTGACTTTCATATACAACTCCTCCTCACAAACGTGTTCTTTTCTTCATCATACATAATTCCTCAACATTTTGCATCATTGATGAAATTTGTTTTAAAACAGTTATTGACTTATCTGCATCTGTTATAATACAATATAAATAACAAATCAACGGAGGCGATCAAGATGTTAGTGAAAATTTCGGAATTTTTTAAAAACCTTCCACCTAAAAAATGTGCGGAATGCGGGAAAGAAATCGAGGAACAACATGAATGCTATGGAAACAAATGCAATGATTGTTTAGAGATTGTTTATCATCATTAATTCAAAAAGGGATACTCATTGACTGATGAGTATCCCTTTTTTACTATCGTTATATGTCGTTTCTACTTTTTATGTAAAATCGATCCCATATTTCCCTTATTCTTTCACCGAACCAGACGTTAAACCGGAAACAATCCGACGCTGGAATAATAACACCATGATGACGAGCGGAATGGTGACGATGACCGTCGCTGCGGAAATTTCTCCCCAAGGAATCGTATATTGCCCTTGGAACATCGCAATTCCGACAGGCACCGTTTTATATTTTTCCGCTGTGTTAATCGTTAACGCGAATAAAAACTCATTCCATGCGGCAATAAAGACAAGAATCGATGTCGTAAACACTCCTGGTACAGCCAACGGCAAAATCACTTTAAAGTATGTTTGCATCGGCGTTGCCCCGTCCATTTTTGCTGCTTCTTCTAAATCAAACGGAATTTTTCTAAAAAACGTCACTAACAACCAGATTGATAACGGCAATGCAAACGTTGTATAAGGAATAATTAAACCTAAATAACTGTTCGTTAAACCGAATTTTTTCACAAACATATAAATTGGTGAAATCGTCGCAATTTGTGGAAACATCGACACCGCTAAGACAATTCCAAGAATAACTGCTTTTCCTTTAAACTCCAGTCGAGCAATCGCATACGCGGCAAATGCTGCAACGAATACCGTATAAACGGTCGTAATCGTCGCCACAACGGTGCTGTTCCATAAATATCGTAAAAACGGATAGTTCACAAACACAGACACGTACGATTTCAATGTCGGATGGCTCGTAAACCAGTTAAACGCGTTATCCCCGAATAGCTCGCTTAACGGTTTAATGGAGCTAAGCAAAATCCATAAAAATGGAAACATAACAAAAAACACAAATACAGCTAAAAACACGTAAAATAACGGGCCTGCTTTTTTCTGCATAATCTCACCCCTTCTTTATTTTTTCGCACTATCGGAGAGTAAATCCGCACCCAACAATTTAATGTAAATAATCGAAATAATTGCGACGCAAATAAAGACGATGACCGCCAACGCCGAACCGCCTCCAAAGTTAGTTTGTGAGAACATCACTTTATACGCCAAAATCGAAATCGTTTCTGTTGAGTTCGCTGGACCTCCACCAGTTAATACGTAAATTAAATCGAAGACGCGGAACGCATCGAGCGTACGGAATAAAAGCGCTACTAAAATGCTTGATTTTAATAAAGGCAACGTAATTTTCGTAAATTGCTGCCATTTTGTTGCTCCATCAATCGAAGCAGCTTCGTATAAAGAACTTGGGATCGTTTGTAAGCCCGCAAGTAATAATAACGCCATATAAGGAGTTGTTTTCCACACGTCAGCGAAAATGACGGCAAACATAGCACCCACTTCTGTCGTTAGCAAATCTCCCATTCTATGAATGAGACCAATATCTGCGAAATACTTGGCAACAATTCCGTTTTGTCCGTCGTATAAAAACTTCCACATGAGTGCAGACACCGCCGTTGGAATCGCCCATGGAATGAGGATCGTCGCACGCACAAGCCCTCGACCGAAAAATGCTTTATTAATTAAAAGTGCAATTGCCAATCCTAGCACAAGCTCAACTGCAACAGAAATTACCGTAAATACGGTTGTATTCCATAACGCTTTCCATAGACGGGTATCGCTAAGGCTGTCTTTGTAATGCTTCAACCCTACAAAGTTTGGTTCAATGATCACTCCTTTTAATCCTTGAGCAAGCCCGACCACTTTGTCTGGCTGCTTCAACTCTCCCGATTCTCTCATATGTGCAAGCGTTTTTACTACATCGTGCACCGTATCATTAAATTGCTTAGCCGCTTTTTCATCAAGCTCTACAATTTTGATGTCATCATCTGGTGACTCAAAGTTATTTAACGCCTCATCAACTTGATCGTACCGTTTCGCTACTCCTTCGTCCGAGCGAATCGTTTCATCCATTTTTTGCAGTTTTTGTTCGACGTCAGATAATGTTTCTTTCACTCTGTCATTAGCCGTCGCCATTTCTCGTTTTAAGGAACTTTTTAAAAACGGATAATTTTGTAAGTATCCTTCTAAATCAAGACTATAGTTTAAATGAATTGAAGATTTTGTTGGATCGTTTAATCGATAGTCAAACAAGCTGTAATAAAATGATTGAATCACCGGCCAAATTGCCACCGCCAAAATGAGCAACAGCGCTGGAGCGACAAGCGAATAGCCTAATATACGTTCCGCTCGCTTTTCGTTCCTCATGGACGTTTCTTTTTTCACAGGCCTTCCCCTCCTATACATAAAGGATATTAGCCTTCAGTGCTGACAGAACAGCGAGCTGAAGGCTAACGGAATCGTTGAACAGCGCTTATTTGTTCAATGCTGCCTTAATTTCTTTTTCCATGTTGGCAACCGCTTGCTCAACCGTTAATTCTCCTGCAAGGGCTTTTGATACGTTGATTTGAATAATTTCCGATACTTCTGGATAGTTTGGAACAACAGGACGTGGTACTGCCGCATTTAGAGCGTTTACAAATCCTTCTTCACCAAAGAATGGATTCGCTTTTAAAACATCTGGATCTTTAAATAGTTCTGGAAGCGTTGGAGCTAACCCACCGTAAATGGCAGAAATTTTTTGGCCTTCTGGTCCTGTCATAAATTTCACAAATTCCCATGCTTCTTTTGGATGTTTAGAGTATTTGTTAATCGCTGTCATCCAACCGCCCAATGTTGCTGCAGAACCTTTGTCACCCGCTGGCAGTGGCGCTACGCCCACTTTACCAACAATTTTTGATTGTGTTTTGTCATTGGCTAACGCATATTGATAAGGCCAGTTACGAATAAAAGGAGATTGTCCTTCGATAAAGGCCGTATGCGATTCTGGCTCTGTGAATGTCGTAATGTTGCTTGGTACGACGTCAGACTTCACAATTTCTACCATTTTCTTCAAGCCTTTAATCGCCTCTGGACTGTTGATAACCACGTTATTATTTTTATCAACAATTTGTCCACCGTAAGAAGCGATAAATTCAACGGCATTACATACTAATCCTTCATATTGTTTCGCTTGCATTAAGTATCCGTATTTTGTGCCGCCTTTTCCTTTCAATTCTTTCGCAGCAGCTAACAACTCATCCCATGTTTTTGGCACTTTGTCTTTTGGAACGAGATCGGTGCGATAGAACAACATACCCGCATCAATGAATTTTGGCAGCGCCCATTGTTTGCCGTTAAAGTTACCCGCTGCTAATGCTCCTTGGTTATATTTGCTTAAATCCACTCCATCTTGCTCAATAAAACGGTCTAATGGCAATGTATAACCAGCTTGCGCGAATTCCGCTGGCCAAACAACGTCAAGGTCCATGACATCAATTTCTGATGATTGAGAGTTTAACATCGTTACATACGCATCGTGTTGTTTCCCTGTATCAGCAGGCATTTCGCGAAACTCAACTTTAATGTTTGGATGAGAATTTTCAAACGCTTCAATGATTTTTTCTGTTGCTTTTGTAGAATCTTGACCACGCGCATAAACAATTTTGACGACTTCTCCTGATTTCCCTGCTTTTTGATCGTCTTTTTTATCTTTTGCTCCTTCGTTTGCGTTTTCACCACTAGAGCATGCTGTTAATCCAAGTGTAAGCGCTAACATCGCTGATGATAATTTCATTGCCTTTTTCATCATTATACCCCCTTATATCTAGTAAACGATTTCAGATATCGATTTCATAACCTATACGTTACAAGTTTACAAGCTTAGTTGAAACAGTCGACTCTCTTATAATCAATTTTAGTGGAAATTCATATACTTCGCGCTGCCGATATTTTCGTGAATGAATTTTTTCGATCATAATCTCGAGCGCCTTTTGTGCCATCTGCCCCACTGGTTGATGAACAGTTGTAATCGTTGGCTCCATTAGCTCGGTAATCGCTTGATTATCAAAACCAACTACGGCAAGTTGTTCTGGAACAAGATACCCATGTTTGTTCGCCTCAGAAATAATTCCGGCAGCTACTTCATCACTGCCAGTAAATACAGCCGTTGGCGGTTTGGAAAGCGCTATCATTTCATAAAAGACACGCCTGCCATCTTCGCTACGAAGAGCATTCCGAAACGCATACCGTTCATCAAACTCAATTCCGTATTCTGCAAGTGCTTTTCGAAAACCAATTTCCCGATGGCTGGCGACATTGCTTCTTGTGCTGCCACTGCAATAAGCAATTCGTCGATGACCTTGTTCAAGCAGATGCTTTGTCGCTATGTAGCCACCATGCACTTGATCAAGCATTACCGATGGAACATTTGCTTGTTCATCAAATTCGTTACATAGCACAATCGGACCATAGTCAAGAAAAGGCTCGAGCATCTTCCAATCATTTTGAATCGAGGCAAGAATGACACCATCCACCTGTTTCATTTTCAAAAGATTCATGTAGTTTAATTCTTTTTCTGGTGAATACCTTGTTTGACAAATAATCAGTTGGTAGCCATGCTCAGCAGCGGCGATTTCCATTGACTCGACTAATTGGCTGAAAAACGGATTCATAATTCTTGGAACGAACAAAGCAATGACATCCGTTTTTTGGCTTCGCAAACTTCTGGCCGAAGAGTTTGGGACATACCCAAGTTTGTTCATCGCCTCAATCACTAATTTCCGCTTATCCTCGGACACATATGGGTGGTTGTTAATCACCCTTGATACTGTCGTTCGCGACAGCCCAGCCAATTTAGCTACATCTTCAATCGTTGACATACTTACTTACCTCCTTGCTTGCAACCATGTAACACCTCCTCGGGTTACTGAAATCGTTTTCATATTGGAATTATAATGTACTTTTCCCAAACATTCAACTAATAATCTTCAAAAGTTTCAAAACAATTTTTTAACAAAAAACTCCTAAGGACTACAATGCCTTAGGAGCTTCTGTCGTATCTTGCACAACTTTGTAAAATTTTCGTTTATGTTGGACCGTGAAGTACAGAATTGTTCCTAAGATAAAGATGAGCATAAATACAAGTAAAATAAACACATTTTTCCACATAAACGCAAAATCACCGCTTGAAATGACGGCCCTAAATCCAGACACGGAATAACTCATCGGCAACCATTTATGAAACGGCTGCAATGCTTTTGGAATTAACTCTACCGGGAACGTACCGGCACTTGTTGTTAATTGTAAAATGAGTATAACGATACCAACAAATCGTCCCGCGTCTCCTAACGTTGTGACAAGCAACTGAATTAAAGCAATAAACGTTAAACTTGTTACAATCGTAAACAAGATAAATTTTGGTATACTTTGTACCTCAATGCCTAATCCACCAAGTAAAATGATATCAGCAATTGTTGCTTGCATCATTCCAATGATCAATAAAACGCTAAATTTACCAATAAACCAGCTAATTCCCGTTTTCGGTATCCCCGCAGGCTCACGAAGCGGAAACACAATAGACATTAGTAACGCGCCGACAAACAAGCCCAATGATAAGAAATACGGAGTAATTCCCGTTCCATAGTTAGGAACTTCGTTTATTTTTTTGTTTTTTATTTTAATTGGTTTTGCAAACATATCGTATACATTTTTGTTGGCTTTGACATTATCTGCGTCTTTTGCCCCATCTTTCAGCTTTGTTGCCAACTCGCCTGAACCTTTGTCTAACTTCGTCATCCCCTTCATCAATTGCTCAGACCCGCTAGAAAGTTGATCCATTCCATTCGATAAATTTCCTAATCCATCAGCAAGTTTCACCATTCCAGTTGCCAATTGTCCAGATCCGGAAGCAAGCTGATTTGTTCCATCTTGTAGTTTGTTAGAGCCGGAAGCAAGTTCATGTAGACCTGCTGACAATTGACCGCTTCCACTCATAAGCTGAGTCATTCCGCTTTTTGCTTCGTTCATTTTTTCACCGAATGTCATCAATCCTTGAGCAAGATTACTTTGTCCATTGGCTAATGTTTCCGCACCAGCGACAAGTTGTTCTTGCCCCGCAATTAAAC
The DNA here is from genome assembly GCA_041920415.1 of Anoxybacillaceae bacterium. Classification (GTDB taxonomy): domain Bacteria; phylum Bacillota; class Bacilli; order Bacillales; family Anoxybacillaceae; genus JBHGYD01. The sequence continues at coordinate 55,930 of JBHGYD010000031.1, read as the reverse complement.
GCTTTATACCCTCACTTAATGCGAGGTTTCCGTTATACAATTGAGCTGCACCGGAAGAAAGTCGATCGGCTCCTTCTTTTAATGCCGTTGCTTTTTCGGAAAGTTGGCTAATTCCATTGGATACTTGCTTACTTCCCTCGGCAAGTTGCTTTACATTCGCTCGCAATGCTTCCAATGCCGCTTTTTGCTGAGGATCGGCCGTTTGAGCAATCATGTTATCAAGCTGGGACGTCAACTGTTCAAGTCCAGTGCTTACTTGCGCTGCTCCTGTTTTTGTACTTTCCGCTCCTTGCTCCCATTGTCCTAGAGCCGTAGAAAGATTGCTAACTCCGCTACTTAATTGTGCTGCACCGTTTGTTAACTGAGGAATTTTTTCGTTCATTTGTTTCATTCCGTTAAGCGATTGCTTTAATCCGTCAGCTAATTGTTGAGAGCCGTTTCTCGCTTTTTCCGCTCCGTCAAGCAATTTCTTTTGTCCTTCTACCATGCGGCCAAATCCATCATTTAGCTGATTCATTCCACCGTTTAGACGATCTGCTCCAGAAGCGGCTGATTGCAACCCGTTTTTGAAAACAAGTGATTTTTCAGCCAACACCTTTAAATGGCTATAAATTTCTTGAGCGCCATGTTCCGCAGAAACAGCTCCATTGTGAAGTTGGTATGCGCCGTTTTTAGCTGAATAGAGCCCATCTTTCAGCTTAACCGTTCCAGTTTTTGCGGAATGAATGCCATCGTGTATTTTCTCTGCACCTTCACTTGCAGAGCCGAGTCCTTTCGCCATTTTTTTGATGTTTTCCAACATCGTTTTTGCGTATGTTTCCGTCAATGTATCGGCCATATCTTCCTTCATTTTTTCAACTGCTCTATTGCCGATTTGTGTTGCCAAAAAGTTCATGCTCTCATTTGGCATATAAATGAGCTCCATTTTATGAGGATGTAGGTCCTGTAACGTTGTTGCGTTTTTTGAGAAGTTTTCTGGGATTTTTATTAATAGGTAGTATTTACGATTTTTTAATCCCTTTTCTCCTTCCTTCTCATCAACAAACTTCCAGGAGAACTTCTTATTTTCTTTTAAATTCTCTACAAATTCATCTCCTATTTTTAGTTGTTCCCCATTAAAAGTTGCACCTTTATCTTTATTTACCACAGCAACTGGCAATCTTTCTAAATGGCCGTATGGGTCCCAAAATCCCCATAATAACATACCGCTATACATAATGGGAATAAATAGCACAGCAATAACGGGGATAAGAACTTTTCGGTTCGTCACTATCGCCTTTAACTCTTGTAAAAATAATGAGATGCCTCGCATACGGAACCCCCTTTCTAGAAATTTGACCATTTTGTTCATTTAGTCATTTTTACAAAAAAAGAAGAAGGACTATCTACTTCGACAATCCTTTCAAAAAATACAGCTCAAACAGTTCAGCGATTTTCTCTTTCGTCAGCGGCTTATGTTCTTTTTCCCAATCAAAAATGAGAGCGATATACATTTTTAGCATTAAAAAGGCCGTCATTTCTGCATCACAATGACGAATTTCTCCTTTTTTCATCGCTGCCTCAATTTTTTCGCGAATATAAGCAATAATGGCCTGTTCTAATTTTTTCATCACTTCTTGAACGGCAGGTGTGCCCATATCTCGTTCTTCTTGAAACAGCTTGATAGTTAGTTGATGCTGTTTACGAAACTCTAAAATGCGATATAGGGCTCGATGAACATTTTCAAAAAAAGGTCGTTCAGGGTCCATCACTTGTTCAGCGGCTTCTTTCATTTCACAAATTAATGTAGAAATGATTTCGTCAAACAGTTCTTCTTTGTTTTTAAAAAACGTATAAATCGTCCCTTTCCCGACATTGGCAAGTTTTGCGACTTGCTCCATCGTCGTTGCCTTATAACCGAATAACGAAAAAGATTTCGTTGCCGCATCAATAATTTGCTGTTTTCGATTGACTGACATATTCCTCATCCTTTAAATTGACTAAATGAACAATTTGGTCATTCGGTAATGTCATCGTATCACATTTGTAAATAAAAGTAAAGAGGTTAACTCTTATTAGTTAACCTCCACTGTTTCTCGTTTATTCGCTTGTAAGTAATCAAGCACTTTTTTTACCGCTTCTTCGCCTTGGTCAATACAATCTGGCAACCCTAATCCTTCATACGAACATCCTGCTAAAAACACGCCTGGAAGTTGCTCTGCCATATTCTTTTTAATCGCCTCAATCCGTTCTTTATGCCCCACTGTATACTGCGGCATCGCTTCTTTCCATCTTGATACGATGGAAAATTCAGGACGACCAGTAATGCGCATGATTTTATTTAAATCATCCATTACTATATTTACAATTTCGTCATCAGATTGTTCAACAATCGCTTCATCTCCTGGTCGTCCGACATAACAACGTAGCAACGCTTTCCCTTTTGGCGCACTATGCGGCCATTTTTTATGCGTCCATGTACAAGCCGTAATCGTATAATCGCTTCGACGCGATACAACAAAACCAGTTCCATCGATATCTTGTTCAATCGCACTTTCTGGAAACGCGAGTGCGACCGTCGCCACAGAGGTTGCTGGTACCGCTTTAAACGGTTCAAAAAAAGCGTAATCGGAAAACATCGCTGGTACCGTTTGATGCGGAGTGGTAACAATGACGCTGTCCGCTGTCCATATTTCTCCGTTGCTTAATCGCAAGCGATAGTTCGTACGTTGTACCTCCACTTTCTCGACACGAATCCCTTTGACAACACTTCCAGGCTTTAGTCTTTTTTCGACTTCATCTACTAATGATTGAAGCCCTGTTTTTAATGTTTGAAACGCTCCTTTTCTACTTTGTCTTTCCGACTTCGGTGTCGTTCGTTTCGCTCCTAGCACAAGGCTACCGTGCTTTTGTTCAATATGGAAAAATTGTGGGAATGTCGCCATTAAACTTAATTGGTCAATATCTCCCGCATAAATACCTGATAAGAGCGGCTCGATTAAATTTTCGACGACCTCATCTCCAAGTCTTCGACGGAAAAATTGTCCTAAAGACAAATCTCCTTCTGTCTTTGTTGGAGGTAAAACGAAATCAAAGGCCGCCCGCAATTTACCAAGCGGAGAAAATAACCCCGTCGTCACAAATGGGCGTATTTTCGTCGGAATTCCCATGACTGCCCCACCTGGTATCGGATACAATTTTCCATTGACGAGTATATACGATTTTCCTGTCGCGTTATGAACGATTTCGTTTTGTAGCCCTACTTCGTGAATGAGGCGTGAAGCGCTTAATTTCCGCGCTAAAAATGAGTCAGGTCCACGCTCAATCACAAATCCATCTCGAACAACAGTTTGTATTTTTCCACCTAATCGGTGAGTTGCTTCGACTAACTTACATTCAATCGGTAGTTGTTGTTCTTTTATGGTCTTTTGCAAATAATAAGCAGCGGTTATTCCTGTAATTCCGCCTCCGATAATGACAACCGTTCGTTTTTCATCACTCACTGTCCCATCGCCTTCTTTACATCAGTTTTACCTGTTTTAAAACGACCGTTGCTAATGCGTCAATAAAGCGAGGTTGCGCATTCGGCATTTCCGGTCTGTAATACTTTGCACCGATTTCATCAGTCACGTTTTTACATTCGATATCATTATCATAAAGCACTTCTAAATGTTCAGCAACAAATCCGACCGGAATATAGACAAATGATGTATACCCTTTTTCCTTATGCAAGTGTCTTGTTAAATCCTGTACATCCGGTCCAAGCCAAGGCTCAGGCGTGTTTCCGGCACTTTGCCAGCCAACCGCGTAGTGCTGCACGCCTGCTTTTTTCGCAATCAAATCAGCTGTTTCTTGCAATTGCTGTGGATATGGATCACCAGCGGCAATAATTTTCTCTGGCAAACTATGTGCCGACACAATAAGTACCGCCTTTTCTCGTTCCACGTCGCTCATTTGTTCATATACTTCTTTCACTTTGTCGACCCAATAGTCAATAAATTTCGGTTCTTGATACCAACTTTCAATTGCGTGGATCATCGGACCGCCTAATTTTTCTGCTTCCGCTTTCGCACGTGCATTGTACGATTGGATGCTAAACGTGGAAAAGTGCGGAGCAAGAACGATGCTAATCGCTTCATTGATTCCATCTGCATGCATTTGCTGCACTGCATCTTCGACAAACGGTTCGATATGTTTTAATCCTAAATACATTTTAAATTCAATTTCATTTTGAATTTCGTTTAACCGTCTTTCTAACTGCTCTGCTTGTTGTAACGTAATTTTCGCTAGCGGAGAAATGCCGCCGATCGCCTCGTAACGTTCTTTTAAATCTTTGAGCAGTTCAGAAGACGGTTTTCTGCCGTGACGAATGTGCGTATAATACCGTTCGATATCATCTTCTTTATATGGGGTGCCGTATGCCATCACGAGCAAACCCATTTTTTTCTTTTTCATCTCTGTAAACACCTCATTAACGATTTTGCGATGTATATTCATGAATGAATGCAGTCAATCGTTTTAATGTCTCTGGTTTAATGTCCGGGAAAATACCATGACCTAAATTAAACACATAGCCCGGCTGTTCCATTCCTTGGTCTAAAATCTGTTTGACTCTCTGTTCAATTACTTCCCACGGTGCAAGCAACACAGCTGGATCTAAATTTCCTTGAATTGCTTTTGTAATGCCGTTCGCGCGCGCCTCGCGAATCGACAACCGCCAATCTAAACCGATGACGTCAAGCGGCAAATCATTCCATTCTTTCGCTAAATGGCTCGCCCCGACTCCGAACATAATAAGCGGTACATGTTCTTCACGTAATGCGGAGAAGATGCGCTCCATCGTCGGTTTAATAAAATAACGATAATCTTCCACGTTAACTGCGCCAACCCATGAATCAAAAATTTGGATGGCTTTTGCGCCTGCGTGAATTTGCGCTTTTACATAACGAATCGTCATATCCGCAAGCTTGTCCATTAACGCAAACCATGCTTTTGGTTCTGCGTACATAAACGCTTTTGTTTTATTGTAATTTTTCGACGGTCCACCTTCAATCATATAGCTCGCTAACGTAAACGGTGCTCCAGCAAACCCAATTAATGGAACATTCAGCTGTTCTGTTGTGAGTAACTTAATTGTCTCTAACACATACGGTACGTCTTCTTCCGGATTGATTTCCCCGAGCTTTTCGACATCAGCAAGTGAACGAATCGGATTGGAAATGACTGGTCCAATTCCAGCTTTAATCTCCACTTCCACACCGATCGCTGGAAGCGGTGACATAATATCTTTGTATAAAATTGCCGCATCGACATTGTACTGTTCCACCGGTAAGCGAGTGACATATGCGCAAAGTTCTGGTTGATGCGTAATCTCGAATAAAGAATATTTTTCTTTTAATGCGCGATACTCTGGCTGCGAACGACCCGCTTGCCTCATATACCAAACCGGGACATATTCGGTTTTTTCACCGCGACAAGCACGTAAAAATGTATCGTTAAACGTTGGGTTCGTCATATTCATCCGCCTTTCTTATTTCTCATGTTTATTCTACCAACGAATGTTTCTATATCAAATGAAAATGATTTTTCTTCTCTTTTGACACAAGAAAACTTGGCCACAAGCCAAGTTGTGTACAACTCCAACTACAACTATACAAGTTTCTTAAAACAATGTATAGGGAACGAACAAAAGTGTCAAAAAATTGACGATTTATTTAAATATGTCAATGCCGCAGTACCAAGCGTTTTTGCGGCAATAAGCATCGCTTTTTCGTCAAAATCAAATTTTGGATGGTGGTGCGGGAATGGCGTTGTCACATGCTCTGCTCTTGCTCCGGTGAAGAAAAATGCTCCTTTTACATGTTGTAAATAGTAAGCAAAATCTTCCCCACCCATATGTGGCTCCGTTTCTTCTACTAGTGTAACCTCTGAAATTTGTTTGGCTATTTCCACAATAAAGTTTGTCTCTGCTTCGTGGTTGACAACCGGTGGATACCCGCGCGTATAAGTGTATTGATAAGAACAATCGGCCGCTAAACAAATTCCTTTTGTGATTCGTTCGATTTCTCGCTCGATTTCATCGCGTATCGCTTCATCAAATGTGCGAACGGTTCCGATGAGCTTTGCGGTGTCTGCAATGATATTAAACGCGTTATCCGCAACAAACGAACCAATCGAAACAACAGCCGGTTGCAATGGGTTAATACGGCGGCTGACGATTTGTTGTAACGAAAGAACAAGTTGCGATGCAATGACAATGGCATCTTTCGTTTTATGCGGCTGCGCCCCATGACCTCCAGAACCTTGGATCGTAATTTCGAACCGGTCCGCTGCGGCCATGATAGGTCCGATACGATATTGAATTTTCCCAGTCGGCTCCGTGGCCCATAAATGCGTGCCAAAAATAACGTCGACACCTTCTAAGCAACCGTCTTGAATCATCGAAATCGCCCCACCTGGAGCATACTCTTCCGCATGTTGATGAATAAGAACGACCGTACCGGAAAACTCCTCTTTCATTTCATGAAGCGCTTTTGCTAACACAAGCAACGTTGCGGTATGCCCATCATGACCACACGCATGCATCACTCCTGGAACAGTCGATTTATAAGGAACATCCTTTTCATCTTGAATCGGTAACGCATCAAAATCCGCTCGCAACGCCACCGTTTTCCCTGGTTTCGCACCAACAATTTTTGCGACAACTCCATTTCCGCCCACTTTCTCTTTAACAGGAATTCCTAATGCTTTATAATAATCAGCTATGTATTGGGCTGTTTTATATTCTTGAAACGACAGTTCTGGGTATTGATGTAAATAGCGGCGAATCGCCACCATTTCATCGTAATGCGCCTCTAGGCGATTGTACAGCTGTGTAAGCAACTTCCTCTCCCCTTTTCACAACTTTTCTTCTTATTATATCATAGTACGTTCAATAGAAAACGCTACCATCAATAAAAAGCTGTCTCACCTATCATGAGACAGCTCGTTTCACAACTAAATCAAAAACATAGCAACAACCGTGGTGACGATAAGCCCGACTGTTACTGGTATTAAATTACGCCGTGCTAACTCAAATGGATCGACGCCGCAAATCGCTGCAGCTGGAATTAATGCCCACGGAACAAGGGTGCCTCCGCCAACCCAAATCGCCGCAATTTGGCCTAACGCCGTTAACGTAGCCGTTCCAGTGCCGATCGCTGTGGCAAATAAATGGGCAATAGAGCCGGCTAATGAAATACCAGAAAAACCGGACCCATCCAAACCGGTAATGGCCCCAACTGCTGTTAACGTGACAGCTCCAATTTCTTTATTTAGCGGTACGATATGAGCGAGTGCTACCCCTAAATCGTTCACAATTCCTTGAGACATTTTTGGTAAATAGTTACCAATAATTTTAACAAACCCAGCATCCCCTAAATAGAAAAAGGCAGCAATCGGAATGACGGGGCCGAATATTTTAAATCCAAATTGAAATCCTTCGATAAAATAGTTCGTAATTTCTTCAAAGCTTTCTCGTTTGTGAGCAAAAACAGAAATTAAAATGAGAATAAAAATCGCCGTTCCGCCGATAAGTGCTGTCGCTTCCCCGCCTTGCAAATTCAAATGCGACATCGCAGCGACATCAAGCACAAACAAAATAGGGATTACGATAGCTAACCATTTTTTCATTTTATTCGATAGTAGTTGTTTCGTTTGTTCAACAATCGGATCAGCAGTTACAGCAATTTCATTCGCCGCAATTGTCAATTGTCCTTTCTTCATATCACGCCGCAATAAAATGAAGGCCGTAACCGTAGTGACAACTCCCATCACAAATACAAGCGGAACGCTAGCGGATACAACGTCGGAAACAGGAAGACCCGCAGCATCGGCGGTTAATTTTGGTGCGCCTTGGATGACAAAATCACCTGATAACGCGATCCCATGACCGAACAAATTCATTGCCATCGCCACTCCTATAGCAGGCAACCCTACGCGAAGCGCCACTGGCAACAACACCGCCCCCATTAGCGCAACCGCTGGCGATGGCCAGAAAAACCATGAAATAACCATCATCAACAATCCAATTGTCCAATATGCCCAACTAGGTGTACGAATGAACCTTGCAAATGGTGAAATCATCACATCGTTGATTCCTGTCGCTGTTAATACTTTACTCATCGCAACGATAATCGAAATAACTAAAATCGTCGGTAGAAGTTCTGTAATCGCATAAATAAAACTGTTAAACACACCGCTAATCGCTGCGCTTAATGAATGAGTAGCCGTAATCGCCAATAAAAAAATGCCGACAATACAAACGAGCGATGTATCTTTTCGCGCCACCATAAAACCAATAATGAGCACGACAAACGCAACGTAAATCCAATGTAAGGCAGTTAATTCAACACCCATACTTTTTCCCCTTTCTATTCAGTTTCAATTAGTAAATAGGACATTTACCTAATTGATGTACTACAGCATATGAAGTGGGGAAAAAGATGTGAAAATAAGAAAAGCAGAGGCGGCGCGAATAGCTCTCGAAACGAAATGTTCTTCACCCGCAGAAGTGCTTGACACTTCGAGGGGGAAGGTTATTTGGCACAAGAGAGCTAGGCGCTGGAGCTAGACAATCAAGAAAAGCGGAAGCGGCTCAATTTCGCCTAAAAGCTGCCCACGTCCTGTGGGCAACGGCGAAATGTCACCATCCTAGCTCCCTCGAAGCCAAATGTTCTTCACCCGCAGAAGTGCTTGACACTTCGAGGGGGAAGGTTATTTTCCAGAAGGAGTTGCGAGCCGAGCTAGACAATAAGAAAAGCGGAGGCGAGCGCCTAACGCCGAAGGAAAATGTTCTTCCGACGAGAAATGCTTGCATTTCGATGGAGGAAGGTTATTTTCCGCAAAGCGTTGCGAGCCGAGCTAGACAACATCATTACCAAATATATCGATTTCCACGGAAATAGTCGAAAAAAGAAAAATGCCGCCTAAATAATAGCGGCATGTGACAAGGATTTTAGTTTTGTCGAACAACCGTATACATCGTTACATATGAAGGTCGCGGAAAAATCGTTGGTTGCTGTTCATCTTGTTTTGCAGCTTTCCCTCGTTCGTGGGCTTTTTCGTACGCTTTTGAACGTTGCCAATTTTTAAAGTGCTCTTCGCTTTCCCATAATGTCATAATGATATACGTATCATTTGATAATGGGCGCAGTACGCGAATGGCCACAAATCCCGGTTCTTTTTCAATCAGTCTTGCCCGTTGACTGAAGCGATATTCAAATAACGGTTTCCCTTCATCTGTCACAGGAATATTGTTGAACACAGCAAACGATCCACCTAACGGACCGACCGCATCGAGCACTTCATATTGACGCGGCTCAGTAAAAACCGTTTCTCCGCTTGTTTCATGAAGTAAAACCGCATTGTCTTCTCCTTCAAGCAATAGCATGTTTGCATTTGGATCTTCTTCTTTCAGTTTTTGCAAATATTCAAGCGTACCGGTTGTAATATACATTTTTTTCATTTTAACCCCTCCTATTTCCAACGTTTATGTAAATACATAAACAACAACCAATAACTAAAGATCACTCCCACTATTAGTGATAACAAACTAATCAACCAATAGCCGATCACGACTAAAAATAATGCAAAAAGAATACTTTGAATGATTAACAATTGAAACAAGATACGAAGTACCGCTCTCTTTTGTTCGATATAAGATAGCGGGTATAACTTGATCATGACGTTCGCACGGTGATGGCGTGACAAGGTAAATAACTGAACCCCTGTCGCATAAAGGAAAAATACTGCTGTCACAATTTTTCCATAACCGAATGGAACAATATAAAGAAGAAAGCAAGCAATGACCGTTAACCGAATATAAAGCGCAAAATAGTCACCAGCCCTCGCAAGCGTTCTAACATATAAGTAACGAAACGTGTTTTCTTGACGATACGAAATAAATAATAATAAACCATCAAGCCATTTACGACGTTTCGCTTTCTCTTTTAATTGCGGAACATCCGTAAATAAATTCGCTACACGATAAAAAGCAAGTCTTGTTTTTGCCTCTTGCTGAATGAGCTGTTCCCATTTGAGTCCTTTTTGTTTTGTTGCTTGTGCAAAATAAATGACCAAAACAATCATAATTAATAACAAACTGAGTGAAAAAATGATTGGAGCATTCGTTAGGACAAAATACAGGAATAAACCATTGAGACACGCGCGCACTCCGCTGCTCAACCGATGAGCGATCGGCTCTGCAAAGTAATTCTCCTTCCATCTAATGAACATATTCCAGCTTTTCATGAATAATAAAAGGATCAATAGTTTCCATATCGACAATGTTGAAAATTTTATATGAAGCGGAGCAACAATTAACAAAACGAGAAAAAGCAGATACGCTTGTATGATAAAACTAAACACAAAGGCCCGTTGAATATAAGAGGTCAGCTGTTTTTCAATCGGTAATAAAAACACAATATCCGCTTCTTTAAAAAACGTACGCACAGGGCTATGTGTTAAAAAGAGCGAAAAGACGAGCGCAGCTACAAAAGCATACGGAAAATGGAGTGGTAACCTTTCAATCCACTGTTGATATACAACCGCTCCACCGCCAATTCCTACTAACAAAACAAATAAGAGATGATCATTGAACATGTAACGCAAATAGCGTTTCATCTCATGCCCATAGTGAACAAATCGTTGCTTCCATAATAGACTGCCGTTAATCATACTCTTCTTCCTTTGTTAGCTCAATATAGATGTCGTCCAATGTAGCCAAAGGACGATTAAGTTGTTGCCGCAGTTCCTCTAACGTTCCTTTCGCCTTTATCTTTCCATGATGAAGAATGACGAAAGAATCACAATAACGTTCTGCCGTCGCTAAAATATGGGTCGACATTAAAATCCCTGCTCCTTTTTCTTTCATCGTCTTCATCAACTGAAGCAATGATTGAATTCCAAGCGGGTCAAGACCAACAAACGGTTCATCAATAATATAAAGCGATGGCTCGACTAAAAACGCACACATAATCATCACTTTCTGCTTCATTCCTTTAGAAAAATGAGCAGGAAACCACGTTAATTTTTTTTCCATGCGAAATTCTTTTAATAACAATCGAAGTCGCTTTTCATACTCATCTTTCGGTAACCCATACGCCATCGCCATTAATTCTAAATGCTCTTTTAAGGTCAGCTCATCATATAAAATCGGTGTTTCTGGTATGTATGTGAATTGGGCGCGATACTGTTCTGGTTCATCAGCAAACGTTTTTCCATTAATCGTGATCGTCCCTTTTCTCGGCTCCATTAACCCAATAATATGCTTAATCGTCGTGCTTTTTCCCGCCCCATTTAAGCCAATGAGCCCTACGATTTCATTCCGTCCCACGGTAAATGAAATATCTTCTAGTACATTTCGGTTTGTGTAGCCACCATATACATGTTTGACTTCAAGGAGCGCCATCATTTGTTTTCCTTTCTTCATGAATTTTATCATTATTTTATCAAAAGAACTCGGTCTTTTCCAAAAATTATATATCAATGAATTTGTATAACCGATAAATTTTCGGACATGATAAATAACGAAGAGGGGATGAGAAATCACATAACAACAAAACATCATGTTGTTTGGTGAATCATCCACATTGAAATGAGGTGTTTACGAAAGACTTTTTACTTGTCGTAATGACACCGTCTGAAACGAAGTAAGTGCGAAGCAAACTCTTTGTAAATGAGGTGTTCATCAAAGATCATCTAGTGAGGTTGTAGGATTAATAATCCTTACAATGATAAGGGGATGGTCATCTTGAACAAAGGAAAAAAGCTCACTCAGTAAAAAACCTTTTTGCAAATGAGGTGTTCATCAAACGTTACCTTGTTTACTAATTCTCACCCCTTTTCATCATGAACAGGATGTAACCTTTACGGCTTACATCCTGTTCTTTTTATGGTAAAATATAAACAAAAATGGCGAGAAAGGTGGCCGGTGCAAGTGAGCGATTGCATTTTCTGTAAAATTATCAATGGGGACATTCCCGCCGCAAAAGTATATGAAGACGAACATGTTCTTGCGTTTCTTGACATTAGCCAAGTAACAAAAGGACATACACTAGTGATTCCGAAAGTACATAAAGAAAACATTTTTGAGCTAACACCAGAAATCGCGAGTCACTTATTTCGTTCCGTTCCAAAAATTGCGAACGCAATTAAAAAGCAGTTTGCACCCGTTGGGCTGAACTTGTTAAATAACAACGGTGAGCAAGCGGGACAGACCGTTTTTCATTATCATGTTCACCTCATTCCACGCTATGGCAAAGGTGACGGATTCGGTGCCGTTTGGAAATCCCATGCGAGCGACTACACCTTTGATGATTTGCAAACAATCGCTGCAACGATTCAAGCAGGAATTGAATAAGAATAAGAAAAAGGGAAGCGACTTCGTTGTTGCTTCCCTTCATTACTTATTGAAAAACACCTTTGAGATCGTTGTCTTTCACTTTGACATCCGCTTCTTTTATTAATTTTGCTACTTTTGATTCTACTTTTGTTGAGTCTAATTTGCTCTTTTTCACTTCAAATTCAATTTCGTCTTTCATTTGCTCATATGATTTTTTCTTTTCTTTATCTGTTACCTTAATAATATGATATCCGAACTCGGTTTTAACAGGCTGACTAATTTCTCCAACTTTTAACGAATAAGCCGCATCTTCAAATGCTTTCACCATTTTGCCTGGTCCAAACCATCCTAAATCGCCGCCTTTTTGTGCGGATCCCGGATCTTGTGAATATTCCTTGGCTAGTTTCGCAAAATCTTCTCCTTTATCGAGCTTCGCCTTAATTTCTTTTGCCGTCTTTTCATCTTTCACTAAAATGTGGCTTGCTCGTATTTTCGGCTTATATTCATCGTAATATTTTTTCAGTTCTTTTTCCGATACTTTAATATCTTCCATGGCCGCTTTTTGACGTAAAAGATCAAGCTTGACCATGTCTCGAATCGCTTGTTCTCCATTTTGTTGCACAGCCAAATCGTATTGCGTGCCATACATTTCTTTTAAGTTCTCGATTTCTTTGTCAATTTCTTTATCAGTGACTTTATACTTCTTACTTAATACTTTTTCAGTAACAAGGTCACGAATAACGTCTTTACCGAAGCGCTCTTTCATCGTATTATACAATTCATCTTTTGTAATGTTGCCGACCTTTGTTTCGACAATCACTTCTGAACCACCATTGTTGCAGGCAGATAAAGCAAGAACAGAGGCTGCTGTCGCTAAAGCAATCGTCCATTTTTTCATCCACTTCACAACTCCTAAAATCAAATTTTTTTACGAAAAAGCCACAACAATAACTATAACATATTTTCCTGCGATGCAAAAATTTTTTAGTCATGCGCCCATACATGTTTGTTCCTTTTACATATGATGAAGTATCCCAAGACGAAATTACCACTTTTTAAACGGATTGAAAGGGGGTGTTGTTCATGAGCGCACCTTACGCAGGAGGATTTGCGTTAATTGTTGTGTTGTTCATCTTATTAATCATCGTTGGTTGTGCATGCCTATTCTACTAAAGAAAAGCGCAAGCACCTCGCTTAGCCGCGACAGGACAATGTTCTTCTGGAGAGAAGCGCTCATCGGCTTCATACCAGAAGATTATTTAGCCCGAGTTGCTTAAAGCAGCGCTTTTCAGGTCGTGCTTTAAGCAAGTTCTGCACTGATGCACGTTCAAGAAGTAAACTGGCTAGTCGCCAATCTAGACAAAAAGCTGGCAGTCATCGCTGTCAGCTTTTTTCCTATGTAAATAATACTTCAAAATAAGACGAGATTAATAAAATAGTAATAAGAACATTAATCGTACGAAACACGGTCGGCTGCTTTTCTTCAGGAATTTCCCTTTGGACACAAAGCGTATTCGTTAGTTTATTAATGGAAAATAAAATGACTACAGCAAGGGGTATGAAATAAAGCGTCAATGTCCAGTTCCCCTCCTATCCCTAACAAAAAATATTCACAATTTCACTCACCTTACTTTACAATGTTTTGCTCAATAAATCAATATGTTTTTTACAAAAAATACCATCATAACTTAAAAAACTTTGTTATTGGTTATTCGTCACAAATTGGTTAAAATATACATGATGCCATCAAAACATATTGTTTATTTAAAGGAGTACCATGTATGGGAGCATTGGAAGAACGTATCGCTAAATTAGAGTTCCACCAATCGTTATTAATGGAAATGATCGACGAGTCAAAAAAACCATTTTACCATCTCGTAATTACAGCAAATTTAACAAAAGAAGAAGTCGACGAAGTTATAAATCTTTGTGAATATTTGAGCAAAGAATACGAAAAACAAAAAGCGGAAGGCTTTACGATTTTCACCCCACTTTTAATTCATTTTGCGGGAATGCTCCATCCTAACCTCCCACTTGAAAAAACAGTAGATGCTCTTTTAAAGCAGCAGATGTTTGTTCCTCTCATGGAAGAGTTTAAGAAGTTGATGGCGGAAATTCATTGATTATGACTGACTTGTTACCTCTTTTTCCTCCATTTGATCACTTTTTTTCACTAGTTTTCCGTCTTTTTCTATAAAGTCTTTTTTAATGTTTTCAAACGATTTTTCAAAAATCTCCATAAAATCTTCCCCGTATATATTTCGAATGATACACATCATTTCTAAAATTTCTGGAAATTTACCATACAACTCACGCAAAGGTAATGCCCCATTAAATACCGCATTTTGTTTTGGATCATACGATTCCATCAACTTAAGTAATACTTGTTCCCCCTTTTCCGTTAGTTCAATATAAGTATTCCGTTTATCATCTTGTTTTTTTGAAAATGATAACAATCCGCGCTCTTCTAACTTTTTAGAAAAATTAAACGCTGTCGATACATGCATGACACCAAATTTCGCAATTTCTGAAATCGATGCCCCTTTGAAATGATAAGCAATCCATAAAATATGATGCTCATTAATATTTAAGTCAAACGGCTTAATCCATTGCTGCCAATCTTTTTCAATCGATTTCCAGAGCGCTTTGCTTAACTGAGCGATTCGTTGGCTAAACAGCATCGCTTCTTTTATAGAATAATGTTGTTCCGTGTTTTTCATCGTTCCACCCACTCTTCCCTCACCATTATTATTTTATTCCTATTATGCCAGTAAAATAAAAATTAATAAAGATGCAAATGTTAGAATTTTTAAATAAACAATTACTTTCTCCCAACTCATAGCTAAGAAGTAAAACACATATAGTGATGATAGGGGGAGAATGCGATGATGTACGTGAGATCCTTTTTTTATATGATAAGTTTTGTTTTAGTTTGTTTAACGATAACGACTTTCCTTTCACTTCATAAAGCAAAAATGTACCCACCAAAAAAAGTGCTGAAGAACAAAATGATGATGTATGCTGGCGGAGCGTTTCTTTTCTTTTTCATTGCATGGTGCTTTCATTACTTTTAGCTCGATAGCAAAAAACCCGACCAACAATGATCGGGTTTTTTTTTTTTTGCGATTTTTACGCTTGCGTTGCGATATTGGTCCGTCTAAAAATCGATGAAACAATCGGATACACAATCACCATCACAATCGTGTTAATGACGGCTGTCGGCAACACAACAGCAACGAATAAACTTGAGAAAGCAGCGCCACCCGGTAACCCGACAATGAGCAACGCAGCGGTTAAAAAGATGGTACCTGAAACGACCGTGCCTACCGCTGTTAAAATCGCAGCGGAAACTACCGTTTGGCCGTATTTTTTAACAAGCAAAAGCAACGCAAAAAATACAAAAGCCGTAATCGGTTTATCGATCATATTTGGTAACAATCCGCCTGGAAAACTTGTCGTGATGCCCGAAATAACACCTGTGACGATTCCCACTAAACCGACTGCTTTTTTGTCAGGAAATAACAAAATCCCTAAAAACATCATTGTTAACATCATATCCGGCTTCATGCCAAAGAAAAATCCGGGAACAATCGCGTGTAATACAGCCCCGATCCCAACAAATAAAGCAAGTGAAACTAATACTCTCGTATTCATTCTCATCTCTCCTCATCTAATCTTTCTAAGCGCTTCTCCAATAGTGCACTCACGCCTATTGCGAGAATCTCTTTTCCATTATACTACTTTATCACATAAAAGTTAAGCGGAAATTTTCAGGCAAATCGCTTTTTAAATTCTTTCATAAACTTCGCTAATGCTTCACACGCTTCATAAGGGACTGCGTTATAAATCGACGCACGACAGCCCCCGACGGAACGATGCCCTGCTAGTCCGACAAACCCCTGCTCTTTTGCCTCCACTAAAAACTTCTTCGTCACTTCTTCGTTCGGCAATGTAAATGTGACGTTCATCAACGAGCGGCTTTCTTTTTCCGCATGCGGTGAATAAAAACCATCGCTTCCGTCAATCGCTTCATATAATACATCCGCTTTTTCTTTATTGCGCTTCTCAATCACTTTCACTCCACCTTGTTCTTCCACCCATTCAAGTACAAGTGAGAGTATGTAAATCGCAAACGTCGGTGGCGTATTGTATAACGAGTTGCTTGAAGTATACGTACGATAGTCCAGCATTGTTGGCAAATTTTCCGGAATATGTTCTAGTAAGTCGTTGCGAATGATCACAACCGTAACACCGGACGGTCCTAAATTTTTTTGCGCTCCCGCATAAATGAGAGCAAATTGTTCCACGTTTATTTCCCTGCTTAAAATATCGCTCGACATATCAGCAATTAAATCGATCGGTAAATCAGGGAATGCATGCCATTGTGTACCAAAAATTGTATTGTTGGATGTAATATGTAAATACGCTGCATGTTCAGAAAGTTGAATTTGGTCAAGCGATGGAATGTACGTATAGTTTGCCTCTTTGCTCGATGCGGCGACATGTGTTTGCCCCACTTTTTTCGCTTCTTTGAGAGCTTTTTCTGACCATGCCCCTGTTAAGACGTAATTGCCAACTTGATTATTGGAAAGCAAGTTCATTGGCACCATCGAAAATTGTAAACTCGCTCCGCCTTGTAAAAACAAAATGTCATGTGTTTCCGGGATGTTCATCAGCTTTCTTAACAATTGTTTTGCTTTGTTGTGCACCGCATCATATTCTTTGCTGCGATGGCTAAGTTCCATTACCGACATACCGGTATTTTGGAAATTCAATAATTCTGCTTGCGCTCGTTGCAAAACAGGAAACGGCAATGCGGACGGACCTGCATTAAAATTGTACGCCCGATTCATCTTCAATCCCCCTACTTTATTTCTTTAATGAATGACAGTTATTATTATCCTAACATGAAAAATAAAAAAATAAAGATAATTTTCAAGAAATTCACAAAAAAATAAAAATCCTTGTTTTACAAGGACTCTTTTTGGCGTCGCGCTTTTTCTTGACGAATTCGCTCCATATAAATTTCTCCTTCTTTTTCGATAAACGCTTCATCTATTTCTCTCTCTTGTGTCGCCGTTCGCACCGTCATATACCCGCTAAAAATAATTCCGGCCACCACTAAATAAATCCACCACGGTACAGCTAACATATCATTCCCTCCGTCTATTTTATTAGCTTGTCTTACTTCGACTATATGATTACATAGCTATTTTTATACGTAAAAATGATAAAAAAAACAAGGGAAGCATCTGTCGTCGTACCTAACAGCTGCTTCCCTTTATTTTTTACCGATGAAACGTCGGTTTATAGAACGAGCGTTGATCGAGCGCAAAAATTTTTTCGGTAAATTCACCTGGCTTGACTTTTTCAAGCGCACGATCAATCATATTCATTTTCGCATCTAAGTTGTCAATGTAATGAAGAATTTCCGCTTCTTTAATCATCGGCGGCTTCGGGCTCCCCCATTCGGCCTTTCCATGATGGCTCAAGACCATATGTTGTAAGACAACGACTTCTTCCCCTGTAATGCCAAGATGCTCGGCTGCTTTACTGATTTCACTTACCATAATCGAAATATGCCCAAGCAAATTCCCCTCAAGCGTATACGAAGTCGAAACCGGTCCCGATAGTTCGATCACTTTGCCGAGGTCATGTAAAATGACACCGGCGTATAATAAGTCTTTATCCAATGATGGATAAAGATTAGCAATCGCTTTTGCCAAATCAAGCATGGAAACGACGTGATACGCTAAACCAGAAATAAATTCATGATGATTTTTCGTCGCTGCTGGATACTCAAAAAATTTGCTTTCGTATTTTTTCAATAAATGTCTTGTTATGCGTTGAATGTTTGGATTTTTCATTTCAAAAATGTACTGTGTAATTTTGTCCATCATATCTTCCCGTTTCATCGGGGCAACTTCGAGAAAATCAGTGACACGCACATGGTCGGTATGATTAGCGGGACGAATGTTGCGAATTTTTAATTGGGTACGACCACGGTAATTGCTAATATCGCCAAATACTTTCACAATGCTTTCCGGCATATACACACTTTCGTCTTCAGGAGAGGCATCCCATAACTTCGCCTCAATTTCTCCAGTTTTGTCTTGTAAAATGAGCGTTAAAAACGGTTTCCCGTTACTAGCAATTCCTTTTGTGACTGATTTGATAAGCAAATATACATCGACTTGTTCGCCGACTTCATAATGGATAATCCCTTTTGTCAATCCATTCTCCCCCGTTTCCTTGTTTGCGTATATTCTAGTATATCATAATCCGATGGAAGCGAAAAAACAGACCTTGCGTGCGCAAGGTCTTATTTTTTCGTTAATTGAATCGCTTTTTTAATATCTTTAAGCGAGGTTGATTTTCCGTACATCAATACGCCGCCACGATAAATTTTTGCACCAAAAAAAGCAAATAGACCAATGGTGGCAATTAACAAAGCAAGACTTAATGCAATCTCCCAGCTTGCAACGTTTAACATCCCCACACGCAAAAACATAATCATCGGCGCAAAAAACGGGATGAACGATGTAGCGGTGATGAACGAAGATTCCGGTTTGTTGAGACCAAACATCGCGATAAAAAAGGCAGCGACAACAAGCAATGTCACCGGTGTAATCATTGGCTGCACTTCTTCCACACGGCTGACCATCGAACCGAGTACAGCGAATAACGTGGCGTATAAAAAATAGCCAAGCAAGAAAAAGATGATCGCATACACAAATGTCGAAATCGGAATTTGTTCAAACCCAAGAAACTGTAACAATTCCTTCCCGCTGCTTTCGAGCGAGCTAAAGCCAATCGCAAACAGAACAACAAATTGCGTTAAACTTAATAAAGCGACTCCTACAATTTTACCAAACATTTGTTGTACCGGCGGAGCGCTCGAAATTAAAATTTCCATGACGCGCGACGATTTTTCCGTCGCAACTTCTGAGGCAATCATTCCCCCGTACATCAGCACAAACATATACATCGCAAACAATAAAATGTAAACAAGACCGCGCGCTTGATTCAGCTCTTCTTCTGTCTTTGCGTTTTTTTCTAACGCGACTTTATGGAATGGAACCGGTTCGTATAACTGCGTCACTTGTTCAGGTTTTAAGCCAATTTTGGCGGTTACTAGCGTTGTTTTTAACTGTTGAAGAGCTTGTTGGAGCTTATTTGGGATATCGCTATCAGCGATTGTGTTCGCGTAATACGTCGCTTTTGGTAGTTGTTTGTTGTCATAAGCAAGAGTAAGAAAAGCATCCCATTTTTCACGTTGGACGTTCTTTTTCGCTTCAGATTCCGAACCGTTAAACGGTTGAAGCTGAATGTCTTTTTCTCCGCTTTTCTTTAGTTGCATCTGTAGAGGTTTGTAAAGCATTCCCGTTTCATCAATAACAGCTACTGTCTTCTTTTCGTCTTTATTAAAAAATTCAATAATATGATTCAAGTTCGTTACAGCAAACACAAGCACACTCGTAATGATCGTCGTAATGATAAATGATTTTGCTTTTAGCTTTGTCACATACGTATGCCAAAGGATAATCCAAAACTTATTCATACGCCGCACCTACTTTTTCAATAAAAATATCATGTAAGGAAGGTTCCTCTAACGCAAATTTACGAATAAAGCCTTTGTTAGCGATACGGGCAAGAATATGTTGGGAAACGTCTTCGCTTTCGATTTGCAAATGAATACCTTCTGCAGTTGTTTTCGCTTTGACAACACCGGGAAAATCTTTTAATTCATCAAGCGGAATATCGGCATGAATGATGATGTTTTTTTTGCCAAACGACCGTTTAATCTCTTTCAACGCACCGTGAACGACCGGCTTGCCGCGATGCATAATGCAAAGATGTTCACATAATTCCTCGACATGTTCCATGCGATGACTTGAAAAAACGATCGTTGTGCCGTTATTTTTTAAATCAATGACCGCTTCCTTTAACAATTCGACATTTACAGGATCAAGTCCGCTGAAAGGCTCATCTAAAATTAACAGCTTCGGCTTATGTAACACCGCAGCGATAAATTGAATTTTTTGCTGATTCCCTTTTGACAGCTCTTCGACTCGCTTTTCGGCGTATTCCGGTACTTTAAAGCGCTCAAACCAATATTTCATTTCCTTTAAAATTGTTTGTTTATCAAGTCCGCGCAGCCTTCCTAAATAGATCAGTTGTTCTTTCACTTTTAATTTTGGATATAAGCCGCGCTCTTCTGGTAAATACCCGATTAAATGGCTAGTTCCATAGTTAATTTCTTGGTTGTTCCACGTAATCGTTCCCTCCGTCGGCTCTAGCAATCCTAAAATCATGCGGAACGTCGTTGTTTTCCCTGCTCCATTCGCTCCGAGAAACCCAAACATTTCACGTTCTGGAATGTCAAGTGTCACATGATCGACAGCCGTAAAATCACCAAACCGCTTTGTCACATTTTCTAACTGCAACCCCACTCTTATCACCACCATTTTCTAGTAAACACTAAAAATTCCATCATTTTATTACACGTTTTATTTTAGCGAAAAGTTTCAATTTTTTGAAGGAAAATAAAAAAAATAACAGAATAGTAGTCATGAAGAAAGATTTCAACAAGGGGGATTCGGCGGCACATGAAAACATATACGCTCACCGTTTTTGATAAAAGCGGCGAAAAGCTCTTAGAAGAAACGTTTGAAGCAGCAAGCGAAGCAGAAGCAAAAAAAATCGGCGAACAAATATTGCGTGAAAAAAACTATCATGACAAAACGCATCGCTGCACATCATCAAGCGGAAAATTAGTTCTCTTTCATCGATAATCGTACACAAACGAAAACCCGATTGCCCAAGAGGCAATCGGGTCGTTTATTGAAATAAATCAGCCATGATTTTTAATTTTTCGTTCGTGTAATGAACAAAATGGTCATTATATACTTTCGGCTCTTTTGGATTGGCAAACCGCGTAATACTTCGCGTCTTTGGATGAACGAACTTACTGGACGCGCCGCAGCCGAGTCCGATAATCGATTGCTGTTCCTCCATAATCATAATGTTATAAATGCTTTCTTGGCCCGGAAGCGCGTAACCGACGTTTTCAAGATTGCCGAGAATATTTTTTTGTCGATATAAATAATAAGGAACATACCCGTTTCGCTTTGTCCAGTCTTGAGCGTTTTTCATCATCTCACTGATCTCATCACGGTGGGCGACTTTATACTTTTCTTTGTTTTTCGTCATTTCGGACGCTCGTTTAAACGACAAGGTGTGAACGGTTAGCGACTCCGGCATTAATTTTTCCGTTTCTGCTAGCGTGTAATTAAACTCCTCGATCCCTTCTCCTGGAAGACCAATGATTAAATCCATGTTAATGTTATTCATTCCCATGTTGCGGGCAAGGTGAAACTTCTCAATAGTTTCTTCGACCGTATGATGACGTCCAATCGCTTTTAACGTTTCTTGAATATACGATTGCGGGTTAATGCTAATTCGGTCGATGTTCCACTTTTTGAGTACGTTCAGCTTTTCCGGCGTAATCGTATCAGGTCGTCCCGCTTCGACAGTAATTTCCCGGACACGCTCGACGTTTGGAAACGACTCATACATTTCTTCATACAATCGATCCATTTCTTCCGCCGTAATGCTTGTCGGAGTGCCGCCGCCATAATAAATCGTCGTAATGTTGATTCCTCTTTCTTTTAAAAAGCGGCCGATTTCTCTCATTTCGTAATGAAGCCCACCTAAAAACGAATCGACCGAGCCTTGGCGTCCGTTAATCGCATACGCCGGAAATGTACAATACGCACATTTTGTCGGGCAAAACGGAATGCCGATATAAATGCTCACTTCGTTTGCCAACTCGTATAAATCAGGCACAACCGTCAATTGCCGGTCGACGATCTCTTGCATGAGCTGAATTTTTTCTTCTGTCACTAAATAATCTTCGCGAAGCTGGCGATGCGCTTCTTCTTTAGACAGCCCCAATCGCAATTTTTGATGCAATAACTTCACCGGGCGCACACCAGTTAAAATGCCCCAGTGCTGAATGAGTCCTGTATATTCTTGAAACAGCGTTAAATACACATGAAAAACGGCATTTTTCAATTGTTTAAGGAGAGTTTTCTCGTCTGTATACGGGCGTAAATCGGTTTTATAATCTGCTTTCAACGCGTTTCCATTCGCTGTTTCGGTAAGTGTTCCGTACACAACACATACATCTTCCTCGTTTATTGAAAACGTCACAACCACATCGGGAGCATGGAACGGTTCAAACGATACTTCATTTTCTTCAAAAAATAAATCGGTAATCACTTCAAGCGGGCGCTGAAACCGCTCAACATCGTACAAACCATTGATTTGAATGCGCAACGACATCACCTTTCATTTCAAATTCCACGTCAAACTTATTTAAGTGTACAGAAGGCCATAAACGTTCGTCAAGAGACGATTATTTCCGATAAAACGAAAGCTGGGAACAACACTCCCAGCCTTTTACCTAACGTTTCGTTTTTAGCTTTTTCAAAAACTCTGGACGATGTTGTTTTCGAAAATGTTCTTTAATCATATAAGCGACACCAAACTGCTCATTCGAGCGTGTGATCCAGTCCGCGACTTTTTTCACTTCCGCTGGAGCATTCCCCATTGCAACTCCTAACCCTGCAGCTTCCATCGCTGGCATGTCGTCAATTCCATCGCCAATGACGACCATTTCTGTTAATGATATTCCTAAGTAATGACCGAGCCGCTTCAATCCGGCCAATTTGGAAACGCCACTTGGCACAATTTCCAACTTTCCGTTCGGCTGCATAATGATATCGATGCCAGTGAATGCTTCACGCAAAACTGCGGCTACCTCGTTTTTCTCTTCTTCATTGGCAAAATACACATCGATTTTTGGAACGGCTAACGGTTCGTCGAGCAGCATATCACCAAGAGAATCGACAAATTGCGTTGGATAAAAAAATGGATCTCCTGACGACAACACCGTTTTAACTACTAGATTTTTTTGAACTTTTTTCCGATTGCCAATCGAATATCGTTCATGCATCAACCGAATATTGCATGGATAGTTTTCTAACACTTGGACGATATTAAACGTTCGTTCTTCCGGAATCGTTGCTTCGTATATTTTTTCATTTAACGACTTCCCGATCATGGCCCCTTGAAAAGTAACCAGCATACTATCTAATTTCAAGGCTTTTGCTATTTTTCGGGCCGCTAATAGATTTCGGCTCGTTACTAACGTGACATATACGTCTTTTTGTTTAACAAATTCCACCGCTTCTTTCGTTTCTTTTTGCAGACGACCGTTATTTTTTAAAATTGTGCCATCAATATTGAGAGCAAGCAATTTATACGCCAAAGCTGTTTCCCCCTTTTTCGTGTTGTCGCACTTGCCTTATCACTTCATAGCTATGACAACAAGGACAAAAAAAGAACACTCAATTGCTTGAGTGTTCTTGCTTATTCACCAAATAAACGATATAACTCTTCAAGTGGCTTCATCGCAATTTGATTAATGTCAGCAATGATCATGCTCATCCGCTGCTCAAGTTCCATCAGTTTTGCTATTTTTTCATTTCGTTGCGCAAGCGTCAACGCTTTTTGTGCTTGCTCCACTTCTTCTGGTAAAATGGATGCTCCCGTCATTTGTTTTTGATGAAGCTGCATTTGAATGTTTCGGAAATTCGTGAACATATGATAAGCCGTTTCATCTCGTTGGATTTCCTCGTATACGTGCTTTAACCGCTGAAAATCATCGCTAGCGCGAATGGCCCTTTCTAATTGGTGGGCGAGTTCATAAAGTTGACTAGACATAAAAAAGCCTCCTAATAAAAAATCGTCACTTCTCACGATACAAACATATGCATCAAAACGAAGAGATATACCTTATATCCATAAACCGACAATACCTTGTAATATACCGATGAGTCCGCCTAATAGGGCACCTAAATACGTAATCATTTTAAATTCGCGCCGCGAAATCGATAAAATCATTTCCTCAAGACGTTCCACAGAAAATGTTTCAACTTCAGAGCGAACAATATCGGCTACTTGCAGTTGTTGGATAATTGTCTCCACTTTTGCGGTCAACCATTGCCCAACTACTTGTACCGCTTTTGGAATTGTTTCCTCAATTATCTTCTTTTTATACGGTGCCACGACATTTGACAACGGCTGATCGAAAAAACGATTCATTTCGATCGTTTCTGAAACAAAAGATTTCATGGATAAAAGCACTCGCTCTTTTCCAACTAACGCTTCAACAGCTGCGAACGGGTAATCGTTGAGCTTGTTCCATTCTTTTAACAAAAGGCGAGCTAGCAACTCTCTCGTTCCTTGATGATTTAAAAATTTAATGATTTCTGGCTGCACCTTGTCGACAAGATTGACATTGCCGAGAAACATTTGTATCATATTTCCCAACATTCCACGACCGACAAAAAATTCGTCAATCATTTTCCCTACACGTTGCGTTCCCTCTTCGCTTTGAAAATAATCTACCGCTCTGTCTGCAATGTAGTTAGCAAGATCATATATTTTAGCTTCCATTTTTGTTTGCAACTCCGATGGAAGCACTTCCCGAATTTGTTTCGTTCTCATTTTTTCCATCCATTGCTCATACGTGACATCCATCCACTGCAATAACTTCTCGCGCACAAGCTCTTTTGGCTGTTCAACTCCAATTCTTGTCAACCATTGACCGATTGTTTCAGGACGATTCAGCCATTTTTCTCCGAGTTGTTGCGCCCATTGCACTACTCCATTCACAAACTCCGTTTCCATTAATTTGCGACGAATGCCCTCTGGTGTCAATAAATGTTCGACAACCATTTTCCCAAGTTGGTAAGCTAACTCTTCACGCCGTTTCGGAATTAACCCTGGTGTAAACGGCAGCTGCTTTCCTGCGATGTAAATCGGCTCGTATGGACGAAATAACATTTTAATCGCTAATGCGTTGGTGACCCCACCAATGATCGCGCCTACGACCATCATAAATACTAAGTATAAAATCATCTTCATCTTTCTCCTCCTTTCCCACATTCAATGTATCACCAATACTAGGCGAAAATCATACGATAACATATCAAGCGTTTGCCTAATTTCCCATTATATAGCTTGTTCAATGAAAGAGCAAATGAGGGAGAACAATGAAAACACCCCCATCCATCGCGGTGTTGACAGAAATTTTTAACATCAATAATGACGTTTATTTTGGTTCAATCCACGATTTTTGTCAAGAATTAGCAGAGTACGGTCACCAGCAAAATGCCATTGTGTATGTCACTTCTTTGCCGATGTACATGGAAAACGAAGAGGTAGGATATCGATGGATGGACGGAAAATGGCTCAAAACAGACGTCCCTCGCGCAAACGTCATTTATAACCGGATTCATTCGCGAAAAACGGAGTACTCTTGTTTATTTGCACAGTTTGTAAAAAAGTTAGAAGACGAGCATATTCCGATGTTTAATCATCGCTTTTTAAACAAATGGGACGTATATCGTCTTTTATCTCAGCATGATTATTTACAACCTTACTTGCCAAAAACAGAATTATTGATAACAAAACAAACATTCGAACAATTCCTCGAACAATTCACAACCGTATTTATTAAGCCGATTCATGGTAGCCAAGGAAGACATATTTTTCGGATTGAGAAAAACGAAACAGGATATCGTCTCGATTATTCCACGTTTATAAAAGAAATGGAGAAATTCTATCCATCCATTTCTTCGTTATTTCTTTCACTAAAAGAAAGAATAAAGCAACGTGTCATTATTCAAGAAGGAGTAGCTGTAAAAACGCACGAAAATCGTCCAATTGATTTTCGCTTATTATGTCATCGCGTTCATGATAGCCAATGGCAAGTGACGTCATCGCTTGCTCGCATCGCCCATGAAGAACAGTTTGTCGCCAATATCGCAAAAGGGGGAGAAATTGTTCCGATCGACACAATATTACGACAGTTTTACGATCGACCAACAGCTATATCACAAAAAAATTTTTTAAAAGAATTAGCATTAGAAATCTCCACGACATTGGCCAGCGAAGCGGATGGTTTATACGGAGAATTCGGCATTGATTTAGCTCTCGATCACAACGAAAAACCATGGATTATTGAAGTAAACATGAAGCCGTCCAAACATGTTGACATGACATATTCGAACAAGTCCATTCGTCCTTCCGCAAAAGCAATTATCAATTATTGCTTATCATTTATTCATTCAAAAAAGGAGTGAGCCCTTTGATTTCTCTTGGCTTTTTAACTGTGTACGAACATCAAGAACATGAATACGTTACTGAAATCGCGAAACGTGCTGAACGTTACGGCATTATCTTGTATCGCTTTACCCCACTTTCCATTGACCCATTAACCGAAAAAGTAAATGGGGAACGATTTGATAGCGAGTTACAATCTTGGGTTTCTTGCGTTTTCGATATCCCTTCGTTTTTATATGACCGATGTTTTTACCGTTCGGATACTCGTTCGAAGCAAAGCAAACCAATCGTTCAATGGTTAAAAAACCGGCCGGATATTACCTTTTTAGGTTATGGATTCCCGAATAAATGGGAAGTATACAAAACCATTCTCAAGCACTCGCTTCTTTCTTCCTATATACCAAACACCGTTCGTCTTACTTCTACCGATGACCTTATCAACATGCTGCGAAAAGAAAAAAACATCATCTGCAAACCGGAAAACGGCTCACGCGGAAAAGGAATTTACGTCATTCAACAAACAAAAAAACATCTAGAAATCAAGAGCGCAAATGGAGAAACAACGCTACACGTTCACCATAAACAGGCATTAACAACATGGATGAACTCTCTTGTCCGCTCCAATCCTTATATTTGTCAGCCACTTCTACCATTACAAACAACAGACGGAAAACCATACGACCTTCGCTTTCTTTTTCAAAAAAACGAAAACGGGGAATGGACAGAACGTGGAAGAGGAGTGCGCATCGGAAAAAAAGGCACGTTCGTAGCGAATATAAGCGCAGGTGCAACGATTTTTCCTTTTCCTGAATGGATGAATCAATTTTCGAAGCAACAGAACGTGTTAATTAACGACAGTATTGAAACCATTCTTAATGCCTTGCCACGATATCTTGAACAACAATTCGGACCATTGTTTGAATTTGGCCTAGATATCGGCATCACCGGTGATGGTGCCGTATGGATATTAGATATCAATTCAAAACCAGGACGAAAAATCGTCATGGAAACAACGCCACATGAACACGAAACATTATATCATGCCCCACTTCGTTATTGTCAGTTCCTATCCAAAGAGGTGAACGTATCATGAACGTTTATCCATTAACTATTAGCGATAGCGGTCAAAATACCATTTATCTCCCATCCACCATTCCGTTTTCAAAACAGACAGAAATCGCCTTTGGCAGCTCGTCTGTTTCTTGTCAAATCGTTCATTCTGCTTTATCAAACAACGAGATTATCGTTACGAAAGATGTCGCAAACCGCTTACGCATTCCGTTTGCACATCATGTTCACCTTTTCTTGAGCGAAGATACGATTTACCTTGGCCCACTCATTGGCATTTTTACAGCTGGATTTACAAAATCAATGATTCGACCAATTGGGAAGAGGAGCTTTTTCTTTGCGAAATTACTGTCCAATGAAAAAAAGATTGGCGGATTTGCGTTTGTGTTCGGCGCACACCATATTCATTGGAAAACAGGGACGATTACCGGTTATTTCTATACAAAAAACGGTTGGGAACAACACGAAGTTCCTTTTCCGAATGTCATTTACAATCGACTCCCAAACCGACGAATCGAACGTGAAGCTACATTTCAACAAATTAAACAAACATTAAAAACAGAATATTTTATTCCATGGTTTAACGAAGATTTTTTTAATAAATGGGAAATTTATTGCCTGTTACGCCAACATCCACTTGCCTCTTCGTATCTTCCAAAAACGGATATACATCCGACGATTCAAACAACACAGCAATTTTTAGATGAATATGAACAAGTTTATATCAAACCAGCAAACGGAAGCCTTGGATTAGGCATTTATCAAATTATTCAACGCAAACATGCGTATTATTGCCGATTTCGTGACAATGAAGGGTTCAACCGATTACAAAAATTTTCGAGCCTTTCCGCTCTATGGGAAAAGCTTTTCACAACGAAAAACATGGAACATTATATTATTCAACAAGGCATTCCACTCATCGAACATAACGGAAGAAAAATCGATTTCCGCATCCATACAAATAAAAATGAAAACGGAATATGGCAAGTAAGCGCCATTGCCGCAAAAGCAGCAGGAAAAGGAAGCGTGACAACTCATGTAAATAACGGAGGAATCGTTAAAACCATTGAGGAAGTGTTTACGGAAAAAGAGAAGCAAATGAACATCGTGAAACAATTGCAAAACGTCGCTCTTATGCTGAGTCAATGTTTAGAGGAACAACTTGATATGATCATCGGGGAAATTGGTTTCGATATTGGAATTGACCAAAAAGGGAACATTTGGTTATTCGAAGCAAATTCAAAACCAGGCCGCTCGATTTTTAAACATCCAAAACTAAAAAAATACGATGAGTTAACGAACTTGCTTTCGTTAGAATACGCCGTTTATTTAAGTAAACAAATGGTTCTCCTGCCAGAGGCTATCGTCACATGAAAACGATATATTATAACGCAAATAACAACATATGGTTTCACCAAGACAAAGGTCATTCTTACACGCTTGGAAATAACGAAATGTTGCTATCGTTTTCAAAACGGTTTCCTTCTTTATCGTTTCGCGTCAAAGAAAAACAAGGGAAAGTCGGTCCACTCGTTGGCATTCTTATCAGCGATGCATCGATCCACGAACTTTTAAAACGGCGAAAACGTCACATTGAAATGATTCATTCCTATTTACAAACATGCGGGGGAATATGCGTCGTGTTTACATTAAATAATGTTCAAGCCAACAAGCTGAAAGGATACGCCTTTTCCGATCAACAACAAACGTGGATCGAAGTCACGGCTCCGCTTCCTCATGTTGTGTATAATCGAATGAAAAACCGCGACGAAGAAAAAACAACGGCGTTCCGTGAATTCATACAGTTGCTTAATCAACACGACATTCCTTACTTTAATCCTTGTTTTTTTACAAAATGGCAATTGTACAAAATCCTCGAAACAAATGAACATTTGCGTACCCATCTTCCACTAACAGTTCAAGTTCGCTCCTCTGATGATATTGCCAACATGTTACAAATGCACAAACGAATTTATATGAAACCAAATGAAGGCTATAAAGGAAAAGGAATTTTCACACTGCAATATCATCCAGATAAAGAGGAAATTGTGCTCGAACAGATGCATGAACGAAAAATTCTCTCGCGAATCGATGAGCTTTATGATAATTACAATATCACCGGATATATCGCCCAACAAGCGATTGAATCCGATATGCTCAACGGCAACCGTTATGATTTACGCATCCTTGTCCATTACGACAACGGAAAATATAAAATGAGCGGCATTGGGGTAAGACTATCACAATCGCAACAAATTACGACACACATCCCAAACGGCGGAAAAATAATCCCGTACAAATGGGTAAAAGACCGCATCAATGAAGTGCTTTTACAAACGATCGTGAACGAATGTGGTATTACATTATCCGCTCACTTAGGTTTTATCGGCGAATTTTCTATTGACATCGGTCGAGATACAAACGGACAATTATACATTTATGAGCTCAATTCAAAACCGATGATATTCGATGAACAAGCGATTCAAAAACGCGGAACGAAGCATCTTATTGCTGTATTTGATCAGTTAAGTGGATTTGCATCATCGTAAAAAATAGATACCCATGTTCAAGTGCACGTTGCAAGGCACGTTCCGCCGCATTTTTTTGCGCTCCGAAAAGAGTGGTCCATAGTTCATAGTACAACATTGCCTTGTTCATTTCATTGAAAAGAGCGGTTTTCATTATTTCATCGCTTGATTCACCACCATTCTCATCGCCCAATTTCTTTTGATAATACTTTCCAATTGTTAAAAAATACGTATATTGCCATACTTCATACTGTTTTTGTTCATATTCTAAATACGATTTTAATTGTTGTTTCCACTCTTCATCTACCATCTGTTCCATTAATAATTTTCCTAACCGTATAGAAACAACCGTCGCATTCATCACTTTTTCTAATATATAAAGCATATGAATCCCTCCTTTTGCTTGTCCAACTGTCTCATGTATATGAACGAGACGGATAACGTATG
Source organism: Anoxybacillaceae bacterium (assembly GCA_041920415.1). GTDB lineage: Bacteria > Bacillota > Bacilli > Bacillales > Anoxybacillaceae > JBHGYD01. Next base: position 25,330 of record JBHGYD010000031.1, on the reverse strand, counting down.
CTAAATAAACAAACGATCCATAACAAGGAGGGATATGGTGATGGACAATCATGAAAATAAAACTTGTAAAGATTCTTGTTATGAAGGACGCGATAAATATTACATGGACATCGACCGCATGATTAACGAAGGAATGGCAGGTGGCTCCGTCCATTCGCGACATAATGCCACCAACATTGAAGAAGCTCGCGATTTACTTGAAGAAGAACCACCTCACGAAATGTCTTAAATCAAATGAACCGATTTTCTCTGAACGGAGGAAGTCGGTTCTTCTTTTTGTTATAATAAGGATATAATTTGCGAGAAAGGAATTCATCCCTATGCTCGAGCAATTAAAAGCTTACTACAAAGATGCGCTTCTTATTAATGAACGAACAGAAAATATGGACGATTATGAATGGTTTTATACGAAACAAGGCGACCAAATCGGTGTTTTAAAACAAGCATTAACCGATCGAGAAAAGCAGTTATTATCGATTTTTTTAACGCCAATTCCTCACAATGACCGATTTCTGACAAAAGAAGAGCTTGCTTGGCATCTCTTTTTCACACAAAGAGATGACACGCAACTTCGTCTTCTTTCACATCATGCTCCTTATTACCGATTCATCCAATTTCAAATTAAACAAGCAACGGTCGATAAAGACCATTTTCAAGAAGCGGTGCAAGGATTGTTTCGGGAAAAAGTAGTCATCGTTTGGGAACAAGAAAATCGCGGAATCATTATTGAAAAAAAACGCGAAGAAACCGAACATCATCTTCCTTTTGTAGAAATGATTGATACATTATCAAGTGATTTTTACATTACCCTTCATGTTTTTATCGGACAGACGTATCCGTACGATGCGAATCTTTATCATTGTTTCTGTTTAGAAAAACAATATTTTCAGCTGGCACAAACGCATATTCCAACACAAACCGTTTATACGATGGAAGACGTTTTACCAATTGCATTGATTCACCACCATCCTAAAATTGAAACAATCCAAAAAACGCTTCCATTTATCAATACAATCGACGAAGAACTTCTTGAAACAGTAAAAGTATTTTTACAATGTAATTTAAACGTTTCACTAGCAGCGAAAAAACTGTACATGCATCGCAACAGCCTACAATACCGCATTGATAAGTTTATTGAAAAAACAGGAATTGATATTAAACATTTTAAAGGAGCTGCTGCGATTTATTTAGCCATTCTCATAAAGGAATATAAAAAACGATAAGTTCGTCATCCTGCCTGAAATCCTTTTCATTTTTTGTGCAGGTTGTACATTTACGACTGACCCTGTTTTCGGTACGCTTAAAACAAATGAAACCGATTTCATGATAGGGGGATATCGAAAATGGCTGAACTTCGTTTAGAGCATATTTATAAAATTTATGACAATAACGTCACAGCAGTAAAAGATTTTAACTTACATATTAAAGACAAAGAATTTATCGTATTCGTTGGTCCTTCTGGTTGCGGAAAATCAACGACTCTTCGGATGATTGCTGGACTTGAAGAAATCTCTAAAGGAGATTTGTACATCGATGGAAAACGCATGAATGATGTTGCGCCAAAAGACCGCGACATCGCCATGGTATTCCAAAACTACGCTCTTTATCCACATATGAGTGTCTATGACAATATGGCTTTCGGTTTAAAATTACGTAAATTCCCGAAAGACGAAATCGATCGCCGCGTTCGTGAAGCAGCGCGCATTCTCGGCCTAGAGCAGTACTTAGACCGCAAACCAAAAGCGCTATCCGGTGGTCAACGTCAACGTGTCGCCTTAGGCCGTGCGATTGTTCGCGATGCAAAAGTATTTTTAATGGACGAACCGCTTTCGAACCTTGATGCAAAACTTCGCGTTCAAATGCGTTCAGAAATTGCGAAACTACATCAACGTTTAGGAACAACGACGATTTATGTCACGCACGATCAGACGGAAGCAATGACAATGGCCACTCGTCTTGTCGTCATGAAAGATGGCGTGATTCAACAAGTCGGTACTCCGAAAGAAGTATACGAAAAACCGGAAAACATTTTCGTCGGCGGATTTATCGGTTCGCCAGCAATGAACTTCCTAAGAGGGACATTAAAAGATGGTTCCTTTGTCATCGGTAACGTCACGATCGGTGTTCCTGAAGGTAAAATGAAGGTGCTTCGTGAACAAGGATATGTCGGGAAAGAAGTCATTTTAGGCATTCGTCCAGAAGATTTCCATGATGAACCTGTGTTCATAGAAGCATCACAAAACACAAAAATTACGGCGAACGTCGAAGTAGCTGAGTTACTAGGAGCGGAAACGATGATTTATTCACAAATTAGTGGTCAAGAATTCGTTGCTCGCATCGACGCTCGTACGGAAATTAAACCAGGTCACCAACTTGACCTTGCCTTAGATATGAACAAAGCTCATTTCTTTGATGTCGATACAGAAAAACGTATCCGTTCAAATAATGAGAAATAACATCGTTTCCCCTATTTATATATATCAATAACCCCAGCTTTCTAAGGCTGGGGGTTATTCTTTGATAAACCGGACTTCTTCATTTTGACAATACGGGCAATAAAAAAGATGAACACATTCATGCTTGCTGAATGTCGTTGGGTACCCGTCAAATCGCTTCATGATGTCGATTTCCATATACGGGCTATAGTTCTCAAAATAATCGGTCACTTTTCCTTGATCCTCTAATTTTCCTTGACAACAAGAACAAAAAAAATGTAACTCCCTCAAGCCATTACAAAGTGGGCAAACATTCATTCATACTTCCTCCTATTTCAATAACTACCTTATTTTACATATTCCCTAATCATTGCAACTGTAAAACGTTAAAAATTACCAATAGACAATGAGGAATAATAATAAAAAAACGTTTCAAACTATTAGTACCAAATCCAATAAAAAAACGTTGGGTTCAGCCAAGCTTGGCAGCATGCTTTAATGCATGCAGCGCTGGTGCAAATCCAGCCAACCCAGCCATAAAACCTAAACAATGAGGAGATGATTGAAAATGGCTAAAACTAACAATAATCAAGTATTAGTTTCTGGTGCACAACAAGCTATTGATCAAATGAAGTACGAAATCGCTCAAGAATTTGGTGTAAGTCTTGGTGCGGATACAACTTCTCGCGCTAACGGTTCTGTTGGTGGAGAGATCACAAAACGCCTAGTGTCAATGGCACAACAACAACTTGGCGGTCAATTCACTCGATAAGTTTCTAATAACTAACGAACAACTTCATAATATATGGCTAAAGCCCCAAGCATTCGCTTGGGGCTTCTTGTTTATTGAATCAGTTGTAAAAATTGTTTTGTTCGTTCATGCTGCGGATTCGTAAATAGTTGTTGCGGTGTGCCGCGCTCAACGATGACTCCTCCGTCCATAAAAATGATTTCGTCAGCCACTTCTTTCGCAAACCGCATTTCATGGGTGACGACCACCATCGTCATCCCTTCATTCGCCAAATCCTTCATCACCTTCAATACTTCACCTACTAATTCTGGGTCTAACGCTGACGTTGGTTCATCAAATAACATCACTTCCGGTTCCATGGCAAGGGCCCGTGCAATCCCCACACGCTGTTGTTGCCCACCTGAGAGTTGGAAGGGGTAAAGATTCATCTTATCAGCTAGACCTACCTTCGCTAATAGTTCTTCCGCTTTCTTTCGCGCTTTTTCTTTTGCTTCGCCTTTAACGGTTACAGGTCCTTCCATCACATTTTCTAAAGCCGTCATATGTGGAAACAGATTATAACTTTGAAATACCATTCCAGTTAAGCGGCGAAATGCGTGAATGTCTTTTTTCGTGATTTTTTTCGAAAAATCCAGCTTCCTACCGCCAATCGCAATTTTCCCTTTTGTCGGTATTTCCAACACATTTAAGCAACGTAAGAACGTCGTCTTTCCTGATCCCGAAGGACCAATAACAACAACAACTTTCCCCTTCTCAATCGTCACATCGATTCCTTTTAATACTTCTAGATCACCAAACTGTTTATACAACCCTTGAACAGAAATCATCGTTCTTTTCTCCTTGTCATTAACGCGCAATATAGCGGTTTAAACGTTCTTCAATTCTACCTTGTATAATCGATAATACAAAACAAATAACCCAATAAAGAAGAGCCGTTTCCGTGTACAATAACAAAAATTCATAATTCGTAGACGCAATTTCTTGCGCTTTTCGAAACATTTCCGCCACAAGAATAGACGAAGCGAGTGACGTGTCCTTCACTAGGCTAATAAACGTGTTGGATAAAGGTGGAATGGAAACACGCGTCGCTTGTGGAAAAATGATGCGCTTTAACGCTTGACTGTAACTCATACCAAGCGAATACGCCGCCTCCCACTGTCCTTTTGGAATCGATAAAATCGCTGCACGAATAATTTCCGATGCATAGGCACCAACATTCAATGAAAAGCCAATAATCGCCGCTGGGAACGAGTCAATTGTAATCCCTATATTCGGCAAGCCATAGAAAATGATAAATAATTGTACAAGTAAAGGTGTGCCTCGGATCGCAGAAACGTATACTCTCGCGATCATCTCTAGCGGTTTTATGCCGGAAATGCGAGCAAGCGCCGTAAAAATTGCTAAAACTAAGCCAATGGAAAAGCTAATAAGCGTTAATGGAATCGTATAATACAAAGCTCCCTTCACTAAAGGGAGAAGGGAACTTTGTGCAATCGATGTTAACCGTTCGAGCCGTTCAGGATCGGAAAAAATATTACTTAGATACATCTTGACCAAACCATTTCTTAGAAATTTTTAAATATGTTCCGTCTTGCATCATATCTTTTAACGCTTTGTTGACCGCCTCAACTAATGTGTCGCTGCCTTTGCGGAACATCAATCCGCTTTGTGAAGCGTCACTGTGAGTGGCAACAATTTTAATTGGCGCATTCGGCTTCTGTTTTAAGAAATCAAGCACAGATAATTTGTCGTTAATCGTTACATCCACTCGTTTAGAGCTTAATAATTCAATCGCTTGGTTAAAACCATCGACGCCGACAATTTGCGCCCCGTAAGAACGGGCTAAATCCGCAAAGTTGCTTGTCATTGATTGCGCGGCTTTCAATCCTTTAATATCTTCAAACTTAGAAACTTTATTATTATCTTTGTTCACCACTAAAACAGCCGCTGATGTCGTATATGGAACAGAAAAATCATATTTTTTTTGACGGTCAGGACGAATGCCGACTTGGTTCGCAATCATGTCAAAGCGTTTCGCGTCTAACCCAGCGAACATCGCATCCCATTGTGTTTCCATAAATACTGGTTTTACGCCGAGTCGTTTCGCCACTTCTGTAGCGATTTCTACGTCAAAACCAGTCAATTTACCACTTTTATCATGGAATGTAAACGGAGGATACGTACCCTCTGTGCCGATGCGTAACTCTCCTTCTTTCTTCACTTTTGCTAATAAATCGGTTGTTTCTTCTTTAGCTGTCGTATTTTCTTTTTTTGTTTCCTCTTGAGCTCCCTGATTACCACAACCAGCTAGCAACAGAGCCAAGCTCAAGAAAAACAAAGAACATAATGAGAAAATCTTTTTCATATATCCAAACCTCCATTATTCCGATTGGTTTTTGATAACATATGTCATAATAAAAAAGTTTTGAAGAGATGTCAAATGAAAACTCAATGACAGCAAGTATAGCTGTTATGAATTTACACCTCATTCCAAGAAGACTTCTCAACCTTTTTTATCTTTTCCACGAAAAAAAGGAGCGTTCATCGCTCCTTACACGTTTTCTGCGATTGGCTCGTTCAAAGATACAAGTACTTTGCGAATTCTTCGGTTTTCGACTTGGCGAACAGTTACCGTAAGAGGACCGTAATGAAGTGTTTCCCCTACGTTCGGAATGCGTTCGAACATCTCGAACACCCATCCTCCCAATGTATGAGAAGAGCTTTCTGGTTCGTCAATCTTCATAAGTTCACAAAACTCATTAAGCGGCAATTCCGCATTCAACTCATAGCTATAATCATCGATCTTATGAATACTTTTCACCGCTTCATCGTGTTCATCCCATATTTCTCCAACAATTTGTTCGATAATGTCTTCTAATGTAATGAGCCCTGACGTTCCTCCAAATTCATCCACAACAATCGCCATATGCACTTTGCTCTTTTGTAATTCCGGTAACAAATCCGAAATTTTCATTGATTCGACAACAAAAAGTGGTTTTCGCAATAATTCGCGAATGTTCACTTCCTTTTGTTGAATGAGTTGACTAAAAAAATCACTCTCTGACAAAATGCCGATGACATGATCAATATCATCTTCATACACAGGAATGCGTGAATATCTTTCCTCTAAAAAAATATCGCGAATTTTTTCAATGGGCTGGTTCACTTCGACTGCGACCATGTCAATGCGCGGTGTAAAAATTTCTCCGACTAAAATATCATTAAAATCAAGCGAACGATGCACCAGCTCTTTTTCTTTATTATCGATAATTCCTTCTTCCTCGCTTAAGTCAATCATCTCTTTAATTTCTTCTTCCGTTACCGAGGGAACAACCATTCCATGAGTCAACCATTTTGTCAGCTTTTCTTTCAATACCGCAAATAATGAAGTAATTGGAGAAAGTAATTTCACTAATACATAAATAACTCCTGAATACCTAAGTGAAATGGATTCGGCATGCTCTTTCGCAATTGATTTTGGTAAAATTTCACCAAAGATTAAAATAAATACTGTCATGACGATCGTGCTGATGAACAAACCGACATTTTCACCAAACAGATCCATTGCGATTTTAGCGGAAAGGGATATTGCCGAAATATTTATAATGTGATTTGCGACAAGAACGGTTAACAAAACATGATCTAAATTTTCCGTAATATAGAGCGCTCGTTTACTTCCGCGCCGATTTTCATCCACATAATGTTTTAATCGTATTTTATTGACATAAGAAAAAGCAGTCTCTGCGGAAGAAAAGAAGGCTGACAAAATGATAAAGAAAAGAAGCAATCCAAGCAGACTCAGAGGCAATTCTCCCAAAGAATATTCACACTCCTAGACCTTTACTTTGTTATTATTATCCATTCTTATTTATATGTATTATCTTATCAAATTTTTCACAAAATGCATATAACCTAAACATAACTACAAAAAAACTGCAGACACATCGCTGCAGTTTTTACGAATCGAGAATCGTGGAACCAATGACAAAAGCTAATGTTAATAAAGATGCAATATTTAACGTAATAGATAGCTCTTCCATCTCCATCCTCCCATCTATGAAAGAATTACCCCCTTATAAAAGTAGCATGAAATCCCTATACATACGCATAAAAAGTAGTACAATTTTTTGACAGAATGATGAACAAAAAGAGCCCTCCATAAGAATAGGGCTCTTTTTTGCTAACCTAAATAACGATGGTATAACGTTTTTGCCTCTTGTATATCTTTCGTTCCATGAACGAGGGCGCGACCGTCTTGAAACACAACAAGCCGATGTTCGCCAAGCGAAACGGATAAGAGATATGGGTTTGTTTCCACTTGTAACCCTTGCTTTGAAAACAACTCCGCTAGTTGTTGCAAATCGTATTCCCGCTTTACAGCTGGTCGAATTTGCACAGAATTTCTCCCGCACAATACCGCTGTTTTCGTTTGCATGTCATAGGAAAGATATGGATACGTTCGATTTGTCCCACAAGACGGACAATCATCTTTTTTTACTTGACCGACGCGAATCGCCGCATGCTGGTTTTTCCATAAATCAAAAGAAACGAGCTTATGTCGAAGCGACTGCCAATCTTCAACAAGAATTTTCAGTGCCTCGGTCACTTGATAAGCGACGACCATTTGCACGGCCGGGCTAATGATTCCAGCCGTATCGCATGTTAAGCCGCCTACAGGCACCGTTTCGAGCAAACAATGAAGGCATGGTGTTTTTCCAGGGATAAACGCGTAACTAATCCCATAGCTGCCAACACAAGCGCCATAAATCCACGGAATGCGATATTTATACGAAATATCGTTAATAACCATGCGCGTTTCAAAATTATCAGTCGCATCAATGATAAGATCCGGTTGCTTTTCCTGTACAATCACTTCTAATTCCTGCGCCGTCGCATCGCCAACGATCGCTTCAATTGCTATTTCCGAATTGATTTGTTCAAGCCGTTGTTTCGCGGCAATCGCCTTCGGGAGGCGTTTTTTTGCATCTTCTTCACTATATAACTGTTGCCGCTGCAAATTACTCCATTCAACATAATCGCGGTCAATGATGGTAAGTTTACCAACTCCCGCGCGTACCAGCGCTTCGGCATTGCCTGTACCTAATGCTCCTGCTCCAATTAACAGCACATGTTTCGCTGAAATTTTCGCTTGTCCCTCTTTCCCGATGGGTACGAACAATTCCTGACGTGAATAGCGTTCATTCAAACAATGCTCATTCCTTCCATTGGACTACTTGCGGTTGCGTACCGTTTTTTCGGAATTCGCCCGGCCTCATAACCGAGACGCCCCGCTTCAATCGCGAGCTTCATTGCTTTCGCCATTTTTACAGGATCCGCTGCACCGGCTACAGCCGTATTTAATAACACGCCATCAGCCCCTAATTCCATGGCCAATGCCGCATCGGCCGGACTACCAATTCCCGCATCCACAATGACAGGAACGGTTGCTTGCTCTATAATAAGGCTTAAATTTAATGGATTAATAATTCCTTGTCCTGAACCGATTGGCGAAGCCCCCGGCATAATGGCGTGACAGCCTAATTGTTGCAAGCGTTTCGCGAGCACGACGTCATCGGACGTATATGGAAGAACAATAAATCCTTCCTCTAGCAGCATCTCTGTTGCTTTTAACGTCTCGACCGGATCAGGAAGTAACGTTTTGTCGCAACCTATGACCTCTACTTTAATCATATCACATAACCCTGAGGCTTTGGCGAGTCGCGCAATCCGCACCGCTTCTTCCGCTGTTTTGGCGCCTGCGGTGTTTGGAAGAAGTTTGTATTTTGTAATATCAAGTTTTTCAAGAAAATTCGGTCGATTTGGTTCAAAAATGTTCATGCGACGAACAGCAAACGTTAAAATTTCTGCACCTGATGCTTCAACCGCCTCTTTTTGAATATCAAAGTTCGGATATTTCCCTGTCCCTAGTAAAAGTCTTGATTGAAATTCATATGGCCCAATTCGTAACATCATCAACCGCCTCCTACAAAATGAACAATTTCGACTTTATCTCCATTACATAATGTCGCCGTTTCATACTCTTGTTTTTGAATAATGTTCAAATTCATTTCGACAATTGCGATTTTTTCATTTAATTGAAAATGAGACAGCAAATCAGAAACCGTTTTCACGTTTTCGGGAAGCTGAATCAATTCACCATTAATCATCAGTTCCACCGCAACTCCCCCTTACATAGTGAATGTGACCCGATTGTTCCTTAATAATGAAAAAGGAGAAAGGTCGATTTCACCACTTCCTTTTCCTTCAATGAGATCAGCTACCAATACACCTGTAATCGGGCTAAGTAAAATACCGTTTCGATAATGTCCAGCCGCAATCCAGACTCTTTCATAATTAGGATGCTCGCCTATGTATGGCAAACCATCTTCTGTTTGTGGTCGGGTTCCTGCCCATGCTTTTTCCCATTCGGCTTCTCGAATGTTTGGTAGGATCTGCTGCGCTTGTTCAAGCAAGCTCGCAATTCCCTGTACTGACACTTTTTTATCAAAGGTGTTCGGTGTAGACGTCGCGCCAATAAGAAGTTTGTTCCCTTTTTTCGGAACGATATAACAGCCGTTTTGGCCAAAAATCGTCGTCTTGATAACCGGTTTTTCCATTGTTACGAAGACGCATTCCCCTTTGACAGGGTACATCGGTATATCGATTCCCGTCTTTGCAAGAAATTGGGCAGCCCATGCTCCTGTTGCAATGACAACTGCGTTCGCACCAACCATTCCAGCATTCGTTCGCACGCGATACATTTGTTCCGTTTCTTTATCGATTGAAATCACTTCCGTATACTCACGCCATTCCGCTCCATAGACAGCCGCTGCTTTGGCAAATGCAATCGATAAATCTCGAGCGTTGACTTGCCCATCATTTGGAAGATACATCGCTCCGACTAACTCTTGAGTGACAGACGGCTCCATGGCAACTACTTCATTGGTCGTAAACCAACAAACACTTACATCTAAAGCCTTCCAAAATTGATAATGCTGCCGTAACTCTTCTGCTTCTTTATCGGTTAACGCAATTTTCAACATCCCTTTTTGCACGAGACCGATATCAATTCCTGTAAGTTCTTTTAATTCTTCCGCTAATGTAGGAAACAGCGCGCGGCTTTTTAAAGCAAGCGGAATAAGCGGACTTTCGCTCGAAAATTCTGATTGTGCTCCAAGCATTCCCGCCGCTGCACTCGAAGCTTGACTAGCGATGCGCTCTTTTTCCAACACAACAACACGAAAGCCTCGTTTCGCTACTTGAAACGCGATCGAAGCACCAACAATCCCACCGCCAATAATCGCGACATCGTAATAGTTACAACTCATTAAAATCTCCTCTCCACTTTTTCACAATACGTGCATATTCCTTCACTTGAGTGAGCGCATCTTTCACTAAAAACACGCCCGACATTACCGCAATTCCACTAGCTCCCGCTTGTAGCACTTGTTTGACATTGTCCGGTTGAATGCCACCAATCGCAATAACGGGAATGTGTATACTCGATGTTATATTCCTTAATGTGTCTAACCCTCTTGGACGTACGTCTGCTTTGCACGCAGTCGGAAAAATATGACCGTATATACAATAATCTGCCCCGCTTTTCTCCGCTTCAATGGCTTCTTCTAATGAATGAACAGAACAACCAACAACAAGTGACGGAAAATGATCTTTTACCACTTTGGCATGTAAGCTATGATAGGCAAGTTGTACTCCTTTCACTCCACAGGCGATGGCCACATCAACTCGGTCATTGACGATCACCTTCTCTGCCGGCACGCCGTGCGCAAGAAGAACCGAAATAATCTCGACAAGTTCTTTTGCCGTCTTCGTTTTCTCGCGCACATGAATCGCGTCGACATATGGGTGAATGCGTGATGCAAGCGTCACGAACTGTTCAAGTGACTGCACTCCCGTTGAGATGGCATGAAATTGTTTTTTCATTCTTATCCTTATCCCCGCTTTCTAGCGTACATCTGTCACTGGGATGTATGGGGAAATGGTTGCAACGTAAAACGCCAACGCCGTCATCACAATGATGTAGAGAAGAAACATCACATCGTATTTACTAAACCCTATTTCGTAGTAAAACGTTCGATTCGTTCCGCTCGAAAAACGTTTTGCTTCCATCGCAACCGCAATGCGTTGTGCGCGGCGAATACTTTGTGACAAAAGCGGAATCGCATACCGTTTTACTTCTTCAAATATTCCGCTGTTGGCAGCCGCTCCCCGTACTTTTAAAGCGCTTTGTACCGTTTGAAATTCCTCAAGCATAATCGGAATAAGGCGAACTCCCGCTAAAAAACTATAGGCATATTTCGGTTTTAACTTTAGTTGTTGCATAAGTGAATAAAATAAATAAACGGGTCTTGTTGTTAGCGAAAAAGTTAAACCGAGTAACGCAAACGTTAACGCGCGAAACCCGAGATGCATACCGCGCAAAAAACTTTCCTTTGTAATATGGACAAGCCCCCACTGAAACCATGTCGTTTTTCCTTGTCCGAACAACATCATCGAGGAAGCAGTCGAAACGAAAATAAGCAAAAACGGCAAAAAGAATAACAACAAATATTTCGGAGGGTAGCCGGTATAGATGAAAAACAAAAGGATAAGTCCAATAGCGAAGTTCACTAAGATATTAGGATTATGAACAAACAATACGACGATAAACAAACCAAGCATGACAAGTAACTTTAAACTTGGATTCGTTCGATGAAGCCACGTTTCACGATAATGAATGTTCCATCTCACCGTTCTCCCTCCTTACACAGATAATAAAACGTTTTTTATATGGCTTTCCTTAAGCGGTTCGTCACGGACAAGACACCCATTTTCAATTACCCATCTGCGTGTTGCAAAATGCTTCACGATATTTTCATCATGGGTGACCATCATAATCGTTGCGCCTTGTTCGCGATACGATTCTAACAACTCTAGCAAGGCAAATGTATTTTTCGCGTCTTGTCCAAATGTCGGCTCATCTAATAGTAATAGCTTTTGTCCGCTTATAATCGATGCCGCTACACTCAATCGGCGTTTTTGCCCCATCGACAATTGATACGGATGTTGTTCTTTTTGCTCCTCTAAATGAAACATCCGCAATAGATTCGCAACTGTCGCATCGATTTCTTGCTCCGGTCGCTTTTCAAGGCGAAGCGAATACGCCATTTCCTCCCATACGGAATTGGTCACAAATTGAAACTCTGGGTTTTGGAACACAAACGCGATAAGACGAGCAATATGTTTCGTTTGTTCGCTTCGTTTCCCATATAACTCATACACCCCATCAGTTGGAATGAGCTTCATAAGCGCATGTAATAGCGTGCTTTTTCCGGCCCCGTTTTTCCCGGTAATGGCAATCCATTCCCCGGCATGAACACGTGCTTCATCCACACGAATTTTCACTTCTTTATTTCGATACCCTTGAAAACGCTCCAACCGAATTACCTCGTCTTGACGGATGCTTAGTTGACCGTGTTTTCTTTTTTTTACATAATCATCCCATACTCCGGGATACCAAATTCCTTGTGAGGCGATGACTTCTTTATAGTCGTTGAAAATGGTGTTTGCCTCTCCATCATCAATGATTTCACCGCGATCGTTAAACAAAATAATCCGATCAACAAAATCTAACACATGCTCAATTTTATGTTCGACGATAATGACCGTTTTATCATGGGCGATTCGTTTGACTGTTTGCCAAATCGCTTCGGTCCCTTCGTCATCAATCATCGCTGTCGGCTCGTCGAGAAACAACACATCGGGATGTAAAGCAAGGACAGAGGCAAGCGCCAGCCGCTGCTTCATGCCTCCTGACAATGTTTGAATATTTGTATGCGGTGGCAACTCTAGACCTACTACTTCTAGCAATTCTTCAATGCGCCCTTGCATTTGTTCGCGTGGCACGCCGATATTTTCCAATGCAAAGGCGATCTCCTCGTCGACAAACGGCATGCAAAATTGAGAATCGGGGTCTTGAAATACATATCCCCAGTTATTGGGGATATGTATGTTTTTCGCTTTCATCGGAATATCGATTGAATGCGGAATCAATCCAGAAAGCACTTGCAACAACGTCGATTTGCCGCAACCTGATGGACCTAACAATAATACTTTTTCCCCTTTGAAAAAAGACACTGATAAATCTTTAAACAATAACGTATCTTTACCTGGAAATTTCAAACGCAGCTGTTCAACTGATGCAACTAATTCCATGTTTTCGTTTCACCCTTTAACGGTCTAATGCATCATAATCTTCCTTCGAAGCAGAACGAACCATTTGCGTCACTCCTGTCGCTTCTAGCGCTTTCACTAATGAAGACGCAAACACTCCAGAAATAATGATGGCACCAACAAAGCGAGCAATGAGAAATAATGCTAGATTCCAAGGAGCTAACGCTTCAATATACCCTTTGTAAAAATCCATAATCAATGAACCAATAGTAGAGCTAATTGCCGCTAATGAAACAACGAAAAGATCAAAGCGCTTATATCGGAACGCCGCAAACACCACTTCTGCAAACAATCCTTGTACAACACCGTAAAGCAATACTTCAAGTCCCCATTCAGATCCCATAATAAACTCACCGGAAGAAGCAGCAATTTCCGCCAAAAGTGCTACCCCTGGTTTGCGAATAATGAGAAAAGCGACGGTTGCGGCAATGAACCACATTCCATAAATAAGTTGGTCAAGATGAAAGCCAAACGGTTTCACAAAATAGTAAAACGGTCCCCATAGTTTATACACAATCCCAAATACAATCGAAATCACAATCGTTGTTAAAATATCCGCTAATTTTAATCCTTTAGTTGCTTGCATGTTCAACTGTCTCCTTTCTTTTAATTGGCCATGTTTCTAGACGATACGCCATTTCCCAAAATGAATATTCATACTGACTGCTGATGATAAAATGCTGCTCCATTCTCTTTCGATCCGTTTCCGTAACAGCTTCAGCAATCGCGTCTAGTCGAGCAATTTGTTCTTCGACTAAACTACGAAACCACTCGGACCCATAAGCAGCAATCCATTCTTGGTAAATCGGCTCTTTTGGTTGACAATGTTGTAAACGTTCACCGATTTCATAATAAAGCCAATAACAAGGCAAAATCGCTGCAATAACATCTCCTAAATGTCCTTCATACGCTGCGCGATACAGATGCGACGTATACGCATACGCGGTTGGTGCTGGGATAAAAGAAGCCTTTTCTTCTTCCGTAATTCCCAGTCGTTTCGCAAATTTTTCATGCAAAGACAATTCGGCTTGATACGTATTTTGCGCGTGATGCGCCATGCGAGCGGTCGTAGGTAAATCGACGGCTTTCGCTGCGCCAAGTGCTTGCACTCTCGCAAAATGACTTAAATAATACGAATCTTGTAAAACATAATAACGAAAACACTGTAAATCTAGAGTTCCCTCACCTAATTCAGTCACAAATGGATGCTTAAAACTTGCTTCCCAAATCGGATCGGCTTCCTTACGCAACAACGCTGAAAATGACATCGGATTCCCTCCAAAACATAAATGAATGTACCAAAAATGCAGATCTGGGCCCACATTCTGCATTTTTTACAAAATAAAAAACCACTTTCTTTCGCAAGCGTAAAGAAAGTGGTTTGGAAACGATAAATAAGCAAAAAAAGCCCTATCCCCGCCACTTCCACTTCCCTACGCTGGTATAATCCAGATCAGGTTCTAAGGGTCTCAAAGGCACACTTTGATCTCAGCCTATCTAAAGGCCCCCCTAGTGGATGCTATTAGTGATTCAATTTTATCATTTGAATTTATCATATCACGGCTGAAATGGTTGTCAAGTCATTTTACGATTCCTCAACTACTACCGCCGTTCCGTACGCCAAAATTTCTGATGTGTTTGCCATAATCGCCGCTGTTGCTAATCGCAACCCAATAATCGCATTCGCTCCTTGTTGTTTTGCTTCTTCAATCATGCGGTTGATGGCAATTTGTCTTGCTTCTTCCATCATTTCCGTATATGCTTTGATTTCACCACCGACAATCGTTTTGAAACTGGCCATAATATCTTTGCCAATATGTTTCGATTGAACCGTATTCCCTTTCACAAATCCTTTATATTCTTTAATTTCTTTCCCCGGTACGTAATCGGTCGTTACAATGATCATCATATCTCCTCTTTTCCTAATCTAATATTTACAATTATTCTGCTGTTGTCAACTACCCGCTGCTTAAAGCCTAGAGGCTTTTGAAGTGGGGGCTTGTAACTACCCAGAAGTGCAAGCGGTTCTTGAGAACCTCCTTCCTTGACTTGGTGTTACTTTAGGCAGGTTGACAGCTACCCAACGACCCAAGTCATGCTTGAGTCGTTCCTTCAACGATGTACTCGATTCCTTTTCGTTGAAGGTTCATTGCACCAATGCGGTCATCGTTGGATGTGTAACCACATGTCTGACAACAAAACATGTGTGTCCGCTTGTTGCGATTCGCTTTTTCCGTATGCCCGCATTTTGGGCATGCGAGTGATGTGTAACGTGGATCCACCACCATAACTTTCGAGCCGTACAAGCGAGCTTTATACTCAAGCATTTGACGGAATTGATGGAACGCCCATGATACGGTTTCATAACGGTCATGGATCTGTACACGTTCCGTCTTTTCTCGAATGCCTGTTAAGTCCTCCAATACAAAAAGGGTACGCTCCCCGTATTGACGAACGAGTGCCTTACTGACGGTATGGTTGACATCCGTCATCCAACGGTGTTCTCGTTGTCCCATTTTTTTGAGTTTACGACGGGCTGAAGCGGTTCCTTTTTGTTGAAGGGCTTTTCGCATCCGCTTGTATTTCGCTCGCATGTGCTTGATTTTCCGACCATTAAAGAACGTGGTGTTCCCTTGAGAGTCATAGGCGACCGCAAGGAAGTTAACACCCACGTCTACACCAACGACTTGTCGAATGTGGTGGTCGTCCACGCATGGAATATCTTTTGTCATCGGAATATGCAAAAAGAACTTGCCATGCGTATACACAAGTTTCGCTGTTCCAAACGTCCATGATCCGTCAAAATAGTGTTCCATTCCTTTTGTTTCAAACGGAACTTTGATTCGACCTTCTAGTGTGTTGACGGAAAATGTCCCTTTCACAAGGGAATAGTCCCGATTCCAAACAAGATCGTATTCAGTTTTTTTAAAACGAATCAATGTCCATTCATGACCGTTGCTTTTAAGAGAACGATACCTTGCGATGACGGTTTTCATCACGGATTGCGCCATTTGTGAGCGCATGGAATGGTTTGCTCGAAGGGTACGATAAGCCATGTGATGCAGTTTTGCTTGTACGAGTATCTTGGTTTCATGGATCAAGCTAGACACATAGTTGCAAGCCGACTGATAAGCCGATAGCGTTTGTTTGAGTAATTCCGCTTGTTCGATGGTTGGAGAAATTTTCATTTTGGCGGTTAATGTAATGTCCATTCGTTTTCACCTCACTTTCACAAATTATATTATCTCATATAATTTGTGATATGCTTTACTCAAAAGAAAGGAGGAAGGCGCATTCCTCCCCCACTTACTCCTTTCATGTGTTGAAGTGGGGGGCTCCTGCGCTAAAACGATGAAAAAAGACCTTTCAAACATCGACAAATGATGGAAACATTGCTTATTTCCTGCCGATTCTGTATCATAGAAAAAGCAAACTATGATTAATGGAGTTGAGAACGTGTCAAAAGTATTTTTGAAACGAAAGCGGAAAAAACGTCTCGAACAAGGTCATCCTTGGGTGTTCCAAAGCGAAATTGATTATATTGAAGGCGATTTCGAACCAGGGGATTTTGTCGATGTCTATAACCATCAACACTATTTTCTCGCAAAAGGATACATTAATCCAAAATCGCAAATGATCGTTCGCGTCCTTACACAAAACCCGGAAGACGAGTTAAACGAGCAATTTTTTATTGAACGCATTCGCAAAGCGTGGGCTTATCGCGAGCGAATGATTCCAGGCGTTCGTTCTTGTCGTGCTATTTATGGAGAAGCAGACTTTTTACCGGGACTTATTGTTGATAAATATGAAGATGTGCTCGTTGTGCAAATCCTCTCGCTCGGCATGGAAAAACGAAAAGACTGGATTTTAAAAGGATTGCTTGAAGTATTCAAACCGAAAGCGATTTATTTGCGCAACGATGTGTATGTTCGTGAGCTAGAAGGATTGGCACAGGAAAAAGGCTTTTGGTACGGTGAATGCGACACGGAAGTGTTAATTGAAGAAAATGGCGTTAAATACATTGTTGATATTGAAAATGGACAAAAGACCGGATTTTTCTTTGACCAGCGGCAAAACCGCGCCGCGATCAAACCGCTTATTGACAAAGACACAACCGTGCTTGACTGCTTTACGCATACGGGCTCTTTTATGTTAAATGCTTGTTTATATGGAGCAAAACATGTCACGGCTGTTGACATTTCCGAGCACGCGATTGAAACTGCGAAGCGAAATGCCGCTTTGAACGGCTTTACGAACGTGGATTTCGTTGTCGCTAATGCGTTCGATTATTTGCGAGAAGCGGTTCATGAAGGGAAAAAGTGGGATGTGGTCATCATTGATCCGCCAGCGTTCGCCAAATCCGCTCACGCTGTCCCAAAAGCACTAGGTGGATATAAAGACATCAATCTCAACGGCTTAAAGCTTGTCAAAGACGGCGGTTTCTTTGTCACGGCCAGCTGTTCGTATCACGTACACGCCGACATGTTCCAGGCAATGATTGAAGAAGCAGCGTTTGATGCGAAAAAGATTTTGCGGCAAATTCATTGGAGCGGCGCCGGCTACGATCATCCGAAACTGCTTGCCGCTGATGAAGGCGACTACTTAAAATTCGCAATCTATGAAGTGCATTCACGCAGATAACGGACATCGAAATGGATGTCCGTTTTTTTGTTTACCATCCTTTTTGTGTTCGCAAATTTTTAATGTGGGCAACATGATGCTTGCCGTGCCAAGCAAACATCGCAACGCACGTATATAAGTCTAACTTTGTCTTCATCGCAGGGTGATAAAGCTCGCGTTTAAAATCTTCCAATTGTAAAGATTCAAGCAAAGCTGCCCATCTTTCATGAAGCCCTTCTAGCAATTTAAGCGAAGATTCAATTGGAAAAGCACGCGCCTCCACTGTCTCGGCCCAATCGTTCTCTTCAAAAGGTTTTACGGTAGGAAGCTCTTCCGTTACGATAAGTTTTGTGCGAATAAACGCATTCATATTCGCATCAGCAAGATGATGCACAACTTGAGCAACCGTCCATCCGCCTTCACGATATGGCGTGTTTAGCTGTTCCTCTCTTAGTCCATCGACCGCTTCACGTAACCGTTTTGGCAGCAACTTAATATCATGAATCCAACTTTTTAAATCTTCTTCGCTAAATGATTCCGGTTTGACAAACTTCCCGATCGGATAACGTACATCCATGTTCTGTTCCTCCTTGTCAACGTTCTCTTCCAAAACATATTCAATAACAAGCCGAAAAATCCTGCATGCCGCCAAATCTTTCAAGCAAACTCATTCGTTTATTGATCTTTAGTCTCGCTTTTCTCATTTCTGTACTGCTGATGTCATCTCCTATGGATCAATTTTAGCGATTCCAGAAGAATAATAAATTACTCTAAATAATGAAAGCTGCCGGGCTTTTCCGGCAGCTTTGGGTTACTTGAATAAATACACGCGTGCTTCATACGGCTTAAGTTTAAAGCGTGTGACATTTTTATGTGATTTCACATGATAGTTTTGTAACACTAAGTTTTCTGATGATAATTTTATGTCGTCATAACGATAGAGTACAGGTTTGTCTGTCATATTGACGATAATAACGGCTTTTTCATTTCCTAATGTTCTTGTATAAGCGTAAATCGCTTTATCTTTTTCTAAAATTAAATCATATGTTCCATAAATAAAAACTTCATTTTCCTTACGAAGGTGAATCATTTTTCTATAGAAGTTTAGAACAGAGTTAGGGTCTTTTAATTGTTTTTCTACATTAATTTCTTTGTAGTTTTCATTGACGCCTATCCACGGTGTCCCAGTCGTAAAACCAGCATTTGCTTCCGCAGACCATTGCATCGGTGTACGCGAATTATCGCGCCCTTTCTTCCAAATTACTTCCATGATTTCTTCATGTGAACTCCCTTTTTCCCTTTCAATGCGGTAATAATTTTTCATCGCAACGTCATCGTATTCATCAATAGTTTGAAAACGGACATTCGTCATGCCGATTTCTTGACCTTGATAAATAAACGGTGTTCCTTGCATCAAAAAATACATCGCGCCGAGCGCCTTCGCACTTTCCACGAGATATTCGTTGTCATTGCCCCAAGTCGAAACAGAGCGAGGCTGATCGTGATTTTCAAGGAATAACGCATTCCAGCCGCGATTTTCAAGACCTTTTTGCCATTTTGTAAGCGCTCTCTTTAACCGGCGAACGTCCACGCCGCCATCCGTTCCTTTTTCCCAAAGCCCTAAATGCTCAAATTGAAAAATCATATTGAAAATGCCGTCTTTTTCGCCGACCCATTCTTCCGCTTGTTCCACTTTTACACCGTTCGCTTCGCCGACAGTCATAATATCGTAGTGTGCAAACGTTTGCATTTTGAGCTCTTTTAAATACTCCATAATCCCTTCTTGGTTCATATGTCCGTCGAACGATGGAACATAATCAAGCCCTTTTGGATTTGGCAAATCTGGCAAGCCTGGCTTTTTCTTAATATGCGAAATCGCATCGACGCGGAAGCCGTCAATTCCTTTATCTAGCCACCAATTAATCATATCGTACAGCGCACGGCGAACGTCTTCGTTTTCCCAGTTTAAGTCTGGTTGTTTGGCAGCAAACACGTGCAAATAATATTGATCCGTTTGTTCATCGTATTCCCAAGCCGATCCACCGAAAATACTCTCCCAGTTATTCGGCTCTTTTCCATTTTTTCCATCGCGCCAAATGTACCAATCGCGTTTTGGATTATTCCTTGATGAGCGAGATTCAATAAACCATGGATGTTCATCGCTTGTATGGTTAATGACAAGGTCCAAAATCACTTTCATCCCGCGTTTATGAATTTCCTCCAGCAGCAAATCAAAATCTCCCATTGTTCCAAATTCTTCCATAATCGCTTGATAATCACTAATATCATACCCATTATCAGCATTCGGCGATTTGTAAATCGGGCAAATCCATATGATATCGATTCCAAGGTCTTTCAAATAGTCAAGCTTTTGCATAATTCCTCGTAAATCACCGATTCCATCACCGTTGGAATCCATGAAACTCCTCGGATAAATTTGATAAGCAATCGCTTCTTTCCACCATGCTTTGTTCAAGGCTGTATCCTCCTCTTTTTCGCGCTTCCACTTAAACGCTTTCAAAATCCCTCTCACTATACCATAGTAATATACTAAACATCTTGTTTAAAGAGGAAGTTTACCATCCTAAAAACTTTATAACGAAATAAAAAGGCTAGACAACTCTAGCCTCGCTGTTGTTCATATAGCTTCAAATGATGATAAACCACTTTTAACAGCGGCGTATCAATATGATACTGTTTGGCAAGTTTTAATAAATATCCTTGTAAATGGTCCGCTTCGACCATTTGTCCTTTTTCCATATCACGCTGCATCGAAGACTTCATCTCTGGTGCCATTTCATTCATTTGCGCCAACTGTTTCTCTTCAATCTGTTCAGCGATCGGCGCACCGTGTGCTCTCATCACGTTGGCGATTTCTTTTGCTAATCTCAAAATGATTTCTTGCCCATATTCCCCACCGCGAATGGGACCAATCGGCGCACGGAATAATGTCGTGACTCCAGACATCGTTGCAATAAACAAATATTTATGCCACATATCCGTGACAATTTGATCGCTTAAACGAAAACGCGCATTGCAATCAGCAAATAATTGTTCGAGCGCCTTTACTCTTCCGGTGATTTCTCCTGACCATTCCCCAAACTTTACGTCATGTGACGCACTGGATTGAATAATCGTTCCTTGCTCATCTAACGCCGTTTCGATAAAACAGAAACCACCTAATACGTTCTCTTTCCCAAACTCTTCCCAAAGAATATCCATATGCGCCATGCCATTTAACAGCGGTAAAATAAGCGTCTTATTACCGACATATGGTTTTACATCTTGAATCGCTTCATGTAAATGATAGGCTTTGTTAGAAAAGACAATAAGATCAAATGCCGCTGCCTTTTCCCCTGCTATGATCGTTTTTGGATTTAAAATTGCATCCCCATGAACGCTTTGAATCACTAACCCTCGTTCTTGTAACTGTTGTTTTCGTCGTTTACGAACAAGAAATGTCACATCAACCCCTTTTTCCAACAACCGGCCACCAAAATATCCGCCCACTGCACCGGCACCGACGACTAATACGCGCATCAATGATTCCCCCTTATGAAATAACGCTACACACACTAACAATGAAATGACCGTAAACAAAAATAAAAGCGCAAAAAATCCCGCCTTCATTAATGAAAGAGAAAAGGGAGACGATGGCCTCCCTTATTTCTTTAGCAACAGCGCGACACCTTTCCGCCTTTGCCGTTATATCTCGCCTCTTGCGCTTCGCAAAAAAATTCTTTACGCGACTTAATTGGTTCTCCCGGATGGTGCGTTTTCATATGCTCGACATATTTTTCGTAGTTCGGCACGCCAACAAGCAAGTCGAGAAATTGCTTACGGTAGGCAAGAATCGTCTCAAAAAACTTACGCATAGTGTTTTACCCCATTTCCTGGTTCACGCGGAATATAAGGCGCCTCTTTTAATGAAACATTCTCGTTTTTCAATACCTTGATCCACATATTAACAGAGAAAATAAACATCGCTAAAACCACGAGCATGAAAATAGCACATAATGTTGCATCAACATAATCGTTTGTAATGATTTGCTGCATTTGCTCCTTTGTCGTTGCAGGAGGTAAAATTTTTCCTTGATTGAAAGCATCTTTAAATACTTTCGCATGAGCTAAAAAGCCGATTTTCGGATTATCGTGGAACAATTTTTGGAATCCTGCCGTCATTGTTACAACTAAAATCCAAGTAGTCGGAACTAACGTTACCCATACATAGGCTTTCTTGCCCATTTTAAAGAGAACCGTCGTACCTAACAACAAGGCGATTGCCGCAAGCATTTGGTTCGCGATACCGAAAAGCGGCCATAACGTATTGATTCCGCCAAGCGGATCAATAACCCCTTGATACAAGAAATATCCCCAACCAAATACGCACAATGTTGTCGCAATAATATTGGCTGGTAAAGAGTCGGTTTTCGCAAGCGGCTTATAGAAATGTCCGAGAATATCTTGGATCATAAAGCGGCCGACGCGCGTTCCCGCGTCAATCGTCGTTAAGATGAACAACGCTTCAAACAAAATCGCGAAATGATACCAAAATGCCATTAACGCTTTTCCACCGATGACTTTCGATATAATAACAGCCATTCCAATCGCTAATGTTGGCGCTCCGCCCGTACGTGATAAAATCGTTTGTTCACCGACATTATCCGCTAATTCTTTTAAAACATCCGGAGTAATCGTGAATCCCCACGAAGAAACCGTTTTTGCCGCTTGCACAACATCTTGGCCAATGACCGCTGCCGGGCTGTTAATCGCGAAATACGCACCCGGTGTTAAAACGCAGGCCGCAATTAAGGCCATGACAGCGACAAATGACTCCATCAACATGGCGCCATAGCCGATTGGACGGGCATGGCTTTCGCGCTCGATCATTTTTGGCGTCGTTCCCGAAGATACGAGAGAATGGAAACCGGAAACCGCTCCACACGCAATCGTAATAAACAAGAACGGGAATAAATTACCGGCAAATACCGGACCTGTGCCATCCACAAATTTTGTCACCGCTGGCATCTGTAAATCAGGTGCGACAACGAGAATCCCTAATGCCAAGCCAACGATCGTTCCGATTTTTAAGAACGTACTTAAATAATCGCGCGGCGCAAGCAACAACCATACAGGTAAAGCTGAAGCGACAAAGCCGTAGCCAATCATTAAAAGAGCGATTGTTTCACCTTTAAAGGTGAACATGTTCGCTAATGTCGGATTTTCCGCTACATGTTGACCAGTGACAATGGAAACCATTAATAAAATAAAACCGATGAGTGAAGCTTCGCCAACGCGCCCTGGACGAATATAACGCATATAAACGCCCATAAAAATCGCAATTGGAATTGTCGCCGCGATTGTAAACATTCCCCATGGGCTTCCTACAAGCGCTTTCACAACAACTAATGCTAATACAGCTAATAAAATAATCATGATTCCTAAAATACCAAGCATGGCAATAAAGCCTGTTACAGGACCAATTTCTTCCTTAATCATTTCGCCAAGCGATTTGCCGTTACGACGCATCGATGCGAACAAGATAATAAAATCTTGCACCGCTCCCGCTAACACAGCACCGACAACAATCCAAATCGTCCCCGGCAAATATCCCATTTGCGACGCTAAAATCGGTCCTACAAGCGGACCCGCGCCAGCGATAGCGGCGAAATGGTGGCCGAAAAGCACCCATTTGTTTGTTGGAACATAGTCTTTTCCATCGTTAAAAATTTCAGCCGGCGTTTTTCGATTGTCATCAAGTTGAAATACTTTTTTCGCAACAAATTTGCTGTAAAAACGGTACCCAACCGCATATACGCATACAGCTGCAACAATCAGCCAAATCGCGTTAACTGTCTCGCCGCGATTTAATGCTAAAACCGCAAAGCCAGCTGCTCCGAGGGCAGAAATCAGTCCCCAAAGCAAAATCGATTTAATCCCTTTCAACCTTTTCTCCCCCTTTGTATGTCCTCAAGATAATTATACTAATTATTCTGAAAATTAGATAGTCATTACATTAACATGAAAAAAATGAAGCTTAACATGTCAAATTTTCTGGATAACATGTTTTTATTACATTTTTAAGTTCGTTAGTTATTTTTTTAATGAAAATAGGTTTATCAACAATCCGTTTTTCTTACTAAAACCATTCAAAACGATGAAGGATTCTACCCTATATTTATGTTGACTTTTTATATCACTTAACTAATATTATCGGTCTTTACAGTTTGGGGTCCTGCTTTTTTGGAGGATTAGCTTTCTTAACCAATTTCCCCCCATCGAAATGTCGGCCGTATGTTTTTACAAAGGCAGTTATTTCCTCAGAAGAAGGAAGGGGCCCCTGGTGTTCCCACGTTAAAAAATAGGCTTGAACTTTTCCGCTATAAAATACCCAGCTAAAAAATCTTCGAGAAAAATTATGGAAACCACGTGTCCTGAATTGATTCATGCTCTTAGCGTTTCTCCAAACGGTCATTGTTTGACCAATTCCTCCTTGCATTTGACCAGTTAGCTCCGCATATAGTAAGTCCTCATTCTTAGTCATTGCTTTCATGATAAATTGATTCAAAATCCCGTTTACTATCAATCTTGGAATGTTGAAAAATTCCCCTCTTGTAACTGAAATAACCGCACCAGGAGGCAGTTCAATATTTCTGTCTCCCAAAGTAAAGGTCGCTCCATACTTATTATTGGGATCTTCATGTTTCATCCACGTTTTCATGGTAACCCTGGTTACTAAAATCTATAAAAATCGACCCATCGCGATGGAACCAGCAAAACTGCTTGCCGCCCGGATTCTCACCGAGTTCCATCAGGAAGGGAATCCTAATGTCTCACCTATTGTGAAAGACACCCCGTGGCTCGCTGTTAGCGACGGCACCTGTCATGCACCATTCCTTCCTTCGGTCAGTACACGACAACGATTTTAGTAACCAGGTCTACACCTCCTTTAGTTGAATGTGATACTGGTTCAGCCAACAACATTTGTGCAACACATTCCATAATGACCATTCATGCTCTTGTTTGAAGGTCTCGATTTTGCGTAACATCATGCCTAAATATTGGCGTTGTTTCTTGCCGCTGTTCGATTGCTTGTAGGATTCTTCCATCGACCCTACCATGGCGATCAAATGGCGTTTCACTTTTGTTTTTATGGTGTCAATGAGTTCTTTTGGCAATCGTTCATGGTAACCTAATCCTCGTCTACCAATGACCAATGCGGCACTTTCATGAACGGATAACCCATACTTTTTCATATACTTGAAACGTCCGATGACGCTCGTGTATGCCG
>JBHGYD010000024.1:0-35395 GCA_041920415.1 Anoxybacillaceae bacterium | reverse complement strand
TCCATTCAGGTTCGAGAAGAGCGAGATTCATATATAGTGGTTTTCTGTCAGTTGCTTATTGTAATATTTTTACATTTATTTACGTAAGGTGTATTTCCTATGCTTAAATTTTTAAAATTTCTTATTGACATAGTACGCTGTTACTGTCCCCATTGTTCATATTCAGTTCATAAAAGCATGTTATCTTCTCTATGTACTCAGCCATAGAAAATCAAGTGAGGCTCTTAAAAAATCTTTCTAAACTGACTATACAAGGAGGAATGGAAATGGGACATATACACCGAACAATGCCTAACAATGGGGATTGGGCCGTTGAAGCGCACGGACTCGTGAAAACGTTTGGCGACCATCGAACGGTTGACGGTCTCAATCTGAATGTGCGCGCTGGTACGATCTACGGCGTGCTTGGGCCCAATGGGGCAGGCAAGACGACTACCATCAGAATGCTGGCCACCTTATTGCGACCGGACGCAGGTTCGGTGCGTATCTTTGGTTATGATGTAGTGAAGCAACCGCAAATCGTACGCCAACTGATTGGCGTAACCGGCCAGTACGCATCGGTTGATGAGTCGCTCAGTGCTACAGAGAATCTGATTATCTTTTCCCGGCTGCTGGGGTTGGGCCGTGCAGAGGCACGGCGTAAAGCCGCAGAATTGTTGGAGGAATTTGGTTTAACGGAGGCGGCAAAACGTCCGTTGAAACATTTCTCCGGCGGCATGCGGCGACGTCTCGATTTGGCTGCAAGTCTCATTGCACAACCACCGCTCATCTTCCTAGACGAACCGACGACAGGATTGGATCCACGCACGCGCAATCAAATGTGGGATACCATCCGTCGATTGGTAAAAATGGGGACAACCGTACTATTAACGACGCAGTACTTACAAGAGGCTGATGAATTAGCGGACCGGATCGCCGTTATTGATCATGGCAGGGTCGTCGCCGAAGGCACCCCAGATGAATTAAAAGCATCAGTGGGCCATTCGTCATTGCAATTGAAGCTCCAAAATCCACAGGACATCGAAAGCACCCGGCGAACGATTGAACAGGTACTCAAAGTCCGATCCAATGTATCGTTGGAAACAGGGAACATCACGGCACCGATGGCGGACGCTGACCGAGTCACCGATCTGCTTGTCGCCCTCCGTGAAGAGGGAATCCGCCTAGCCGAGTTGAGTGTCCAAAAACCGACCCTTGACGAGGTCTTTCTGACCATTACTGGCCATGGAGTGAAAAAGACATCAAAGGAGTCTGATGAATCCAACGACGTGAGGGAGGTAAGAAGAGCATGAAAAGTACTTCTCCTAAATTAGCTGCTAACCGTCAACTGAAAAACTATACGAGCTTTAGCCAAGCGGTGCGCAACTCGCTTACGATGGCCTATCGAAGCTTGCTTAAGGTTCGGCGCACACCCGAGCAATGGTTCGACATCACGCTCCAGCCGATCATCTTCACTCTCATGTTTACCTACATCTTTGGCGGAGCCATCGCTGGAAATGTGCATAACTACTTGCCGATCATCATTCCTGCCATCCTCGTGCAGACGTTGATTGGGGCTTCCGTGGCCACGGGAGTTCAGCTGCGTGAGGACATGGACAAGGGGGTATTTGACCGATTCAAGTCATTGCCGATCGCGCGCATGGCCCCGTTGGCAGGAGCCTTGTTGGCAGATACGATCCGGTATACCATCGCGACCGTACTTACTTTCGCTATGGGATATATCATCGGCTACCGCCCCGAAGGAGGCTTCGGGTACGTTGCGCTCGCTGCCGTTTTCGTGATTGGATGCACTTGGGCCATCAGCTGGATCTTCGCCTTTTTTGGCGTGATTGCGCGCAATGCTTCAAGTGTGCAAGGGATCTCGATGCTTGCACTGTTTCCACTCATGTTTCTCTCTAATGCGTTTGTACCGGTCGAGACAATGCCCGATTGGCTTCAATGGTTCGTGAAAATCAATCCGATCTCGCATATGATTACTGCCGTCCGCGATTTGACGAATGCTGGCACGATTGGCACGGATTTCGCGATCTCCTTGATCGGAGCCATTGTCATTGTGGCAATCTTTGCCCCCATCACGGTGCGTGTATATATGCGCCGGGCATAACATAAAATTGGATATCGTGTACGAAGCCGTGCACGATATCCAAGCGAGCACGTTCACTTTTGCGTTGGGCGCAAACGCTTGCCAACCATACTGAATCGCTCCATCGTCCATATGATGATGTTTACGAGCGCGGAACGAAACAGATACAATGGTGATCGAACAAATGGAAAAGAAAGGGGATGAAGATGCCTCAAATCTTGGTTGTCGATGATGACGCTCATATTCGGGAACTCGTGGGACATTTTTTAAGCCTTGAAGGATTCGACATACACGAAGCGGCGAATGGAAAAGAAGCGCTGCAAGTGCTTGAAACAGTCAAAGTGGATTTAGTCGTCATAGATATTATGATGCCCGAAATGGACGGATGGGAGCTGTGTAGCGAACTTCGTAAATACTACGATTTGCCAGTGCTTATGCTGACGGCTAAGGGAGAAACGGCGCAGAAAGTGAAAGGATTCGAACTTGGCGCTGACGATTATCTCGTCAAACCGTTCGACCCGCTCGAACTCGTTGCCAGAGTGAAGGCGCTGCTGAAACGATATCGAATCGCGATGTCGCAAATCGTGCAAATCGGCCATTTATCGTTAAACCGCAAGACGTACGAGTGCCGTTTAGGCGACGAAGAGCTCACATTGCCGCCTAAAGAATTTGAGTTGCTGTTTAAGTTGGCTAGCTACCCTGGAAAAACGTTTACGCGCGATGAACTGATTGAACAAATTTGGGGCTATGATTATGAAGGGGATGAGCGAACGGTCGACGTGCACATTAAACGGCTGCGCGAACGATTCTCGGAACATAGCCATTTGTTTATGATTCGAACGATTCGAGGGCTCGGCTATCGGCTGGAGGTGTGCAAATGAAGCGGCTATGGTTCGTTATTAAGGTCATACTAACCGTTATTGCAGTAACCGCGATGATCAGCTTTTTCTGGACAGTTGCTTATTTCATCACGGAAGCGGTTTACGCTCGGTTCGCTTGGCAGCCGCAAGAATTAGCTCGGCAAATCATCACTTCCATCCTCGG
Organism: Anoxybacillaceae bacterium; assembly: GCA_041920415.1. GTDB lineage: Bacteria > Bacillota > Bacilli > Bacillales > Anoxybacillaceae > JBHGYD01. The sequence continues at coordinate 32,268 of JBHGYD010000024.1, read as the reverse complement.
CTTCTTTTTATTTGGCATAAGCATGAGCTTGATCAGCCCCTTTATACGAAAGCGAGAAAAATTGTTTTGGCAAGACATGATGGATGCTATCAACCGAATCGCGAAAGGAGATTTTCGTGTTACCCTTGACGGATGGAACGAGCGAAATCACCCGTTTACGGAACTAGTCGAGGGCATCAACGATATGGCAGCGAATTTGAAAGCGATGGAGGAGATGCGGCAGGAATTTATCTCGAACGTTTCTCATGAAATCGGCTCGCCGCTTACCTCGATTAGAGGGTTTGCTCGAGCACTAAAAAACGAGAACCTTAGCCATGAGCAACGGATACGCTATCTTGACATTATTGAAACCGAGTGCGTTCGGCTATCGAAATTGAGCGATAATTTGCTGCGGCTAGCTATGTTGGACTCGGATCGGTATCCGTTCCATCCGGTATCGTACCGTTTGGATACACAGCTGCAATCGCTGATCCTCAAATGTGAGCCGCAGTGGGCCGAAAAAGAATTGGACATGTGTGTGATGCTGGAAAAAGTCGTCATTACGGCAGATGAAGATTTGATGAGCCAAGTGTGGCTGAACCTTATTCATAATGCCATCAAATTTACACCGAAAGGAGGGACGATTCAGATACAGCTTCAACGCCATGGCAAACTCGCCATCGTCACCATTTCCGACACGGGGCCAGGAATTGCGGAGCACGATCAACCACGCATCTTTGAGCGGTTTTATAAAGCTGATAAATCCCGCAATCGTGCCGTTGGCGGCAGCGGGCTCGGGCTGTCTATCGCTCGTAAAATTGTCGACATACATCAAGGAAAGATTTCCGTCCGCAGCCAACTAGGAGAAGGAGCAGAATTTACCGTCGAGCTTCCTCTTGATCCTCCTGGTTTCTCTCAACAAGCGGCTCAAGAACAAAATAATTATAGTTTTGGTATTATGTCCAGAAAATAGACACGTAAAATCAAGAAACATTTTAACCCCTACTACCGCACTTCGTTTGGTGGCCTTTTGAGAAAGAGAACGAACGGTATGGTGTATAAAGCAATTTGGGTGTTATAATTTACAGAGGAGTTATTAGCATCTTTGAGGCTTTGGAGAAACATCTGTATCACTGATCGCCCAACTCTCTCCTAACGTTTCCACTAATTGAAAGAGAGTGTCCCGGTTGCCTTCCGGGACAACTCCTTGATTTCCTCTCTTTGGACAATGGACAAGTCCTCGTCAATCACCCCATTTGGATAGAAGCCACCGCTTGTCTGTTTGAGCCGAGTTGGTAAAATCGTATTTCTTTTCTACGTATACTTGATGCCAAGTCATAAAAACAAGGACGGTCCAAATTTTCTGGCTATGATCAACTTTATTTCTGGCATGTTCATCGAGCAAGCGTACAATACTTCTTTATGAAATAAATGATCGGTTACGCTTGCTTTAATGAGGTGTTTCGCCCAATCATACATTCATTTTTCAGCCAATAACGAATAGGCACCGAAAATCCTAATTTTTTGAGGTGTAAAACATGGTCTGGAACAATGCTGCGGCTTTTCGCAAAATATATTTCGTCGTGTTGTGGGCCGTTTTCTTTTCGGGGGGCAATTTTGGCCGCTACTTCAAATACGTTTCAATCTAAAAACGGAATGCGCAATTCCAACGAATGGGCCATCGTCATTTTGTCCGCTTTTAATAAAATATGGCCGCATAGCCATGTATAAAGATCAATATATTGCATCTGGTTGACAGGAGGATCATGAGGCGTTTCCCGATAAAAAGGAACTGTAATCGTTGTATATTCGCTCGCCTTTTTATATTTTTTAGCAACCTCTCTTATAAAGAAAAAATTTAATTAAGGTTTATAATAATTAAATCAATTTGTAATCTTTAGGTCTTGCATATAGCAAGACCTTTTTATCTCTTGTCTTGATACTAACACTCTTGACATATCCTAACACAACGCTATACAATACAGACAGACTACATTACATTAAAATTTCTGAAAAATCCCTGTAAGAAGGTCAAATCGTTTCAATTATTGGTCAAAATATTGATATATCAATATTTATACATGAGGGGCATTAGCTCAGTTGGGAGAGCGTCGTGCTGGCAGCGCGAAGGTCACCGGTTCGAGCCCGGTATGCTCCATTGGAAAAACCCTTGTATATCAAGGGTTTTTCTTATTTTACCTTCATTTAATTGTCTGTTTTACATTGTTGACGCATCATTGACTAAATTTTTACTAGTAAACTCGTGGTCAAAATGTGGTCACGCACTCAAGCAACGTAACTCGAAAAAAAGAAGCGCTGACCCAAAAAATAGCGAGGCAGCTCTGTTCAACGCAATATATAACGATAAAACTATATATCATGTTAGTTTAGGCGTGTCAAATGCTTTAAGTTCACCCTCTTCCTCCATTATGCGATAGAAATGTGCCACATATTATTGTTCCGGCAGCAACTCTTCAACGGTCATGTCCGCTGAGTGGATTGTATGTGTTGGCGCGGCCGACTCCAAGCGCTTGAATCCGTATTTTTGCAGACGTTGTTTTTGCGTTTCGGATAATTCTTCGTAAGGGATTACAGCCGGCGTTCCAGAGGACTTATAAATCAAGTTTCCCGTTACCGGACATTGAAACGCATCAGCGACAAAACCTTCTCCATCTTGAATCGTAAATAGACGAATCGGCATTACGTTCATACTCTTCCCTCTTTCCATCGGTATTTTCTTTATTACGATTGTCCAACAAGAGGCTATTCTATACAATTCTTTTTCCGACAATGACTAAATCTCGTTCGATGCCGTCTAACTCAGCAACTTTCGGTAAATGCCCCCATGTTTCAAATCCAAAGTGAGAAAAGAGCCGCAAGCTTGGCTCATTATGGGCAAAAATAAACCCGAGTAACGTTTTAATCTGAAGTCTTGGACATTCGTCAATCGCTTTTTGCACCAATTGCTTTCCTATCCCTTTTCCTCGATATGTCTTGGCGATATAAATGCTAATTTCCGCTGTATGCCGATAAGCTGGTCTTCCATAGAATGATTGAAAACTAAGCCATGCGCATACATGTCCGTTTATTTCGACAACCCATAGCGGTCGGAAATCCGGATGATGTTCCAAAAACCACGCTTCCCTGCTCTCCACTGTCACCGGTTCTATATCCGCTGTCACCATTCTCGTTGGGATCGTTTCATTGTATATATCGACAATGGCTTGTAAATCTTCTCTAGTTGCCTCTCTAATCACCATTTCTTCATTCATTGTGTTCCACTCCTCTTAATGCTTTTTACTTGCAAAAATCGATGGAAAGAGAACATACTTAAGTATCATTTTTCGGTTTCAGTATGTAGAAAGGAGAAGATAGATGAATCGAACGTTCATCGTTTATTTAGTATCGCTTGCTGCGTTTCTTGGTCCCTTTACGCAAACGATTTATACCCCTATTTTACCAGAAGTCACAAAAGATTTTGGAACATCCTCGTTTTTAGTGAATTTGACGATTTCTATCTTTACACTGTTTTTAGCATTAATGCAAACCGTTTACGGTCCTTTAACGGACACAAAAGGTCGTCGAAACGTTATTTTGTTTGGTATTTTCCTTTACACGTTAGCATCGCTTGGCTGCTTTTTTTCAAATTCCATCTACATGCTGCTCTTTTTCCGTGCCTTACAAGCAATCGGAATTGCGGCCGGTTCGGTTGTAGCAGCCACCGTTATTGGAGATCTGTTTGAAGGAAAGGCACGCGGAAAGGCGATGGGCACGTTTCAAATGATGGTTTCGCTCGGGCCTGTCGTCGGTCCGATTGTAGGTGGTTTTCTCGGTGGAAGATTCAATTTTCATGCAGTGTTTCTTGTTTTAGTTCTTGCAGGGCTCATCATATTTGTTTGTAATTTCGTTTTCCTAAAAGAAACAAAGCCAGAAACAGGAGCGATGGAACGTTTCCAACTGCGTGATTTTGTTATGATTCTAAAAAATCGGATTGGCTCGTCCATCATTTTATTGGGGTTTATTCAATATTATGCTTTATATAATTTTTTAGTGTTTTTACCTAGCATCTTAAGCGAACGATATCGACTTCCAGCAGAACAGAAAGGAATGATATTTCTTTCTATGTCCCTTTTCATTGTCATTGGAAGCTTTTTAGGTGGGAGAATACAGGGCTATTTTCAAGATCGAAACGTCATTGTCTTCACATCATATTTGAACGTCCTTGCCATTTTCTTATTCCTTTTCGTCGCACATGTATCGATTCCTTTACTCATCGTTTCGATTATGCTATTTGGTTTATTCTTAGGAACATCTTTGCCAGTACAAACAACACTGTTAACACAAGTGTTTCAAACAAATCGATCAACTGCTATCGGTGTCTATAATTTTTCCCGATACATGGGAATGGCGTGCGGACCAATGTTAGGAAGCGTGTTACTTGCGGTGGGGGGATATAATGCCGTATATGGATTTGTCGATATCGCCTTTTTAGGTTGTTCGCTTGTATTAACAAAACGGATTTTAGGAACGAATAAAAGAATGGGAACCCCAAGATATGGCGAATAAGTATGCTGTATCAATCGAAGGGAGTTTAGTAACGTATGCAAAAAACGGAACGCCAAAACATAGTCTGTGTCCCGTTTTTTATGCATCGGTAGCTTATTCTCTTTTAGCGCGCAATCGTTCGAAGCCATTTAAGAAGTTCACGTTCTTGCTGCCAAAGATGAAGGTGATCTTTGGCGTAGACGATCGCTTCGTTTTCATCGCCTAAACCAAAAAACGGCGGATCATAAGAAGGTACTCGTTTCTTTTTCAGCAAATAATTGATGACATAAGGATTGCTGTCGATGGCTTGATCCAACAAGTCTTCCATTTCTTCATGAAGACCGTATTTGAGATACGCTAATAGTAAGCGATTGTACGCCATTATTGCCGTTGGTTCATCGTATTGCTCCATTAACTCCTCAGCTTCATTATATCTTTTGAGCTCAAGGTAGGCAGGAAGCAATAAATAACGAATACCTTGGTTGTCATTTGGATTTAAGTTGAGCAGTTGTTCATATTGTTCGATTGCTTTTTCTTTTTCTCCTAATAGCCAAAGCGTTTGGGCGTAATTCGCTTTTGCTCGCATGTATGGGCGCGTTTCGACCGTTCCCCAAAAATGGCCTTTATTTTCCCGGAAAAATCGCTTTCCAAGGTCTTTCTCGCCCACTTCCATTCCTTTTTTATAATAATCAGCCGCTTCTTTGAGCGTCACTGCTTCTTCACCTAAAATATTATAGGCATCAGGAATATTTGGATAAATATTCAACGCCTTGCGCGCTAACTCTAGCCGTTTTTTACGGTTCGTTTCTTTAAACGCATCATACAGCAACTCTTGCGCACTCTCTTTTGGTGAGAGAACGGCACGGTCATCTTCTTCGCTGTTAATAGCAGCTTCGATATATTTGTTCGCTTCTTGCATCGACGAGAAATCTTTCCCTTGCACGGCACGATGAACTTTGCGTAATTCCCGTTCTGTCGAAAGCCGAGAGTGTTGAAACGGATTAAACGTAGAAGTCATATCTTCCGTGTCATCAAAATCATCAATGTCTAAGTCTTCCATCTTCTCATACGCTTGTTCGATAAAATCGGCTAGCACATCTTCCATTTCCCGGTATTTTGCGGACAAACTGACGCTTGACACTCCATAATATTCGGCAATTTCTTTTTGCGTTACCACTTTGTATGGAATAGTAGTCGTAATTACTAAATAATGTACGGCTGCAGCATAAAGCTTCGGTTTTTTGATTACTGGTTTTTCTAAATCGCAATACGTATGCCATAATATAAGCGCTAATTTAGTAAGAGTCTCTTCTCCATGTCTTTCGTTCATTTTCTTTTCTAAAAGATGTGCCGTCACCTCATGGATTGGATGTTCCCAGCGAAGCTCGTCCAATGTAAAGCTTTCACTTAGCGGTCGAGGGAAACATTCGTAAAGTAACTCTGGAAACGAAGTAGCGACAAATTCATGAGAGGACACCGTAGGTTGTTGCTCAAATTTCTTTTTGATTTGTTCAATAATCGGAGCGGCTACTTTTTCTTCAAGTTCTACACAAGTAGGGAAAAACGTATACGTCGCTCCCATAGGCACAAGCAGTCCAATAAGCAGACTACCAATTTCTAGTTTTTGATCGTCTATTACGATTGTTACATTCTTTCGTTCATTTGATAGGATATCTTCTACCACAACGCGATCAGATGATTCTTTTTCAACAATGCGCGTAAATGATGGAACGACATCGCTCCATGACTGAAGGATGCTGCGAACAGCCGGCCGCTTTATGCGTGAAACATGCTTTTGAATGTAATCAGCAATAATCGTTCTGCCATTCACAAACGGTTCACAAAACAGCGCCCAATGGGTAATATAAAACATAAAAGCGGCTTCAAACTCCCGATCAAGCAAAAAATGGTTTGTTCGCCGCATCAAAAAGCTCCCTAGTTCCTCTTCATAATACGTTAACGCATAATGCATAATATCATTTTGTAATTCGAGTACTTCTTGCATGATAATTTCATTAATAAACACAACATCTTGATGTTTTCCACAGCATTTTTTATACTTTTTTCCGCTTCCACATGGACAAAGATCGTTTCGCCCTACTTTCTCCATGATGATTTCACCTCTTTCCTATTGTATTATCATATATTTTTAACAATATTGCTAGAAATATCTCCGTTTTGATTCCTATCTAAAAGAGAGTGATAGAATGGCTGTTCATCATTTGTAGCAGTCACTCTCTTTGTCGTAAAATTCTACAGTATCCTTCCTTTTAACTAAAACCGGATGAGGAAAATCAAAATGAACGTAAAAATTTGAAACAAACTTGGTTCGTTCCTTTTGAAGCAATTTTATTGAACCGTTTCGAATGTTTCATAACCCCTTACCATGGAAAGCTCCATGCCGCTATTGTACTCTGTTCTTCACGATACGCTTTTAGCCAAAATGCTTTGAAAATGCGAAAATAACAAATAAACTCGACAACATCCTCTACTTCCTCAAGAGAATAAACGTCTAAAAAATGTTCTAACATATCAGAATCAACATCATCCAGCTCTCCCGATAACATCATCGGATAGCGAATATGTTGAAACAACGATGCGTATCCATAATCATTAAAAATTTCTTCTGCTTGTTCAATGTTCATACAATCCCTCCTGTCAACCATTATAGGAAACATCTACAAAAATTAAACAAAGCATAAAAAAACGCCCTGACAAGGCGTTTTCTTATGCTTCCTCTAGTTCTTCAACAGGTACTTCTCTCTTCTCATGAAGATGGCCATCACGCATATGCACAGTGGCTGTTCCATTTTTTTCATCATAGCTATCAATCCATACTGATACGCCATGATAATGAACGGGAATATCGGCAGGAGACGAGATAATTTGTTTCACGCGATTCATATCCATGTCAACCCCCTCCTTGTATCGTTTATTTTTAGTGTTCGTAATTGAGGAAAATTTATACAAGAAAAAAGTGAAATTGCGCAAACTAGTCATAACAATGATGCATTTTGGAGGAAAGAAATGAAAAGTGTAGATGTAATAAGTGCTTATTTTCGGCTCCCTTTATTTTTGCGAATGTTGCTTACAGGTAGTGTGATTATTCTTTCATTCGGTTTGCTCATTCATTTTATTGAACCAAAAACATACCGTACTTTTTTTGATGGCATATGGTGGGCCATTGTCACGGCAGCAACAGTCGGATATGGCGATTTCGTTCCTAAAACAACCGCTGGTAAGTTTGTTGGGATTTCACTGATTTTATTAGGTACCGGCTTTATTTCAGCTTATTTTGCTATTTTATCCGCTTCGGCTGTCTCAAAAGAAAATGCGTTGCTAGATGGCAAGTTAGCTTATTCAAAAGAAGGACATACCATTATTATCGGTTGGAATGAACGAGGACGGGAGTTGCTTAACCAATTAACAGTGCTGAATCCTTTTGCATCTTTTGTCATTATTGATGAAACGTTAGACAGACTCCCGATATCGAACAAAAACGTTCATTTTATAAAAGGAAATCCAACGTATGATCATGTTTTACAGAAAGCAAATGTCCAGAGAGCAAAAGTGGTAGTCATTACAGCCGATCAACATAAAACCGAAACAGAGGCCGATATGAATGCCATTTTAACCTTATTGGCGATAAAAGGATTGAATCCACACATTTATGCGATTATTGAAATTCTTACGTCCCAACAAGTAAACAACGCCAAACGAGCTGGAGCGGATGAAGTGATTCAAACCAATTTACTGTCAAGCTTTACCATGATTAATAGCATCCAATCGCCAGGAATCGCCCAAACAATTGAACAGTTATTGCATCAAGTAGAAGGAAGCAAATTGCAACTCATAGATGTTCCTAATGAATTGGTTGGGAATACGTTTTTCCAAAGCAGTCAAGTACTGTTACGTAAACACATTCTTCTTATTGGAATTATTAGAGGAGAAGCGGCTTATATGAACCCTTCTCCTAATTTTGTCATTGAACAACATGACCGACTATTTGTTCTAACGTCTTAATCGAGTAAGCGGTTTTCTAATTCTTTCACAAGTGCTTTCCCTACGCTCACATATTTTTCTGGAAACTGTGCATCCGGGTCTTGCGGTTCAGAAAACTGATCGAAGGAAGCGCCTAAATTTCTAATATGAACATTGTCATCTAAACCGATTTGATATTTGTGTGACAGCAAATACGGTCTTCCTAGCTTTACCGTCGTTCCGTTTGAATCAAGTTGACCGTCAACCGCTTCAAACGGAACACGCAAAAATTGATAACCGACTTCATCATCGATTTTGTAGTCAAAGGAACCGTGGTCATAGTCCCAATTCCCTCCGATTGTATAACCAAGCGGCTTCAGTTCTTGTTCCAACTTGTATAAGCGAAACGTTTGCCCCTCAAGGCGAGAAGGAATTTCAATCATATGAATACCCCCTTTTTTACATAGCTTGCCCTAATCGTAAATAGATTACTTATACAAAAAGGGCTTTCCGTAATAGGAAAGCCCTTCCGCTTATTTCAAGCGTTTTTCCAGTTCCGCTTTTTTCTCTTCATACCCAGGTTTGCCTAAAAGTGCAAACATGTTGACTTTATATGCTTCAACTCCAGGTTGATCAAATGGGTTGACGCCTAACAAATAGCCGCTCATCGCGCATGCTTTTTCAAAGAAGTAAACGAGATAACCGAATGTATACTCATCTAATTGTGGAAGAGTGATGACTAAGTTCGGCACCCCTCCATCTGTATGAGCTAACAATGTTCCTTCAAACGCTTTTGTATTGACAAAATCGACTGTTTTTCCTGCTAAATAGTTCAGACCATCTAAATCGTTTTCTTCTGCTTCAATGATCAATTCATGACGAGGTGTTTCTACTTTTAATACCGTTTCAAATAAATCGCGGCGACCTTCTTGAATATATTGACCGAGTGAGTGAAGGTCTGTTGAAAAGTTCGCAGATGCTGGGAAAATTCCTTTTTGGTCTTTTCCTTCACTTTCGCCGAATAATTGTTTCCACCACTCCGCAAAGTATTGCAATGCCGGTTCATAGTTAATTAACATTTCAATTGTTTTACCTTTGTTATAAAGAATGTTGCGAACAGCGGCATATTGATAAGCTGCGTTTTCCTCAAGCTCGGATTTGCTGAAGTCTTCGCGCGCTTGTGCTGCCCCTTTCATCATTTCTTCAATGTTTGCGCCACTCACGGCAATCGGAAGCAAACCAACAGCCGTCAAAACGGAATAGCGTCCACCGACATCATCTGGAATAATAAACGTTTCGTATCCTTCTTCCGTCGCTAACGTTTTTAATGCGCCGCGTGCCCGGTCCGTCGTTGCGTAAATGCGTTTGCGCGCTTCTTCTTTTCCGTATTTTTCTTCAAGTAACTTGCGGAAAATACGGAACGCAATCGCTGGCTCTGTCGTTGTTCCCGATTTAGAAATAACGTTAATCGAGAAGTCTTTTCCTTCAAGCAAATCCATTATATCTTTCATGTAAGTCGAGCTAATGTTATTGCCGACAAAGATAATTTGTGGTGTGTTCCGCTTTTCTTTTGGAAGCGCGTTATAGAACGAATGTTGTAACATTTCAATCGCTGCACGCGCTCCTAAGTAAGAACCGCCGATACCGATGACAAGCAGTACATCGGAATCCGATTGAATTTTTTCTGCTGCTTTTTGAATGCGGGCAAACTCTTCGCGATCGTAATCAACAGGGAGGTCAATCCAACCTAAAAAGTCATTACCCGCTCCTGTTTTTTCGTGCAATGAATGATGGGCCACTTTCACAGCGTCACGCAAATATGTAAGTTCATGTTCTCCAAAGAAAGATAATGCCTTTGAATAATCAAAACGAATATGTGTCATACACTCGTTCCTCCAAACGAAAAATGTTTTACCTTCTTACACTTTAGCGGAACGAGCTAGGATAATCAAGCTGACCTACATAATGAAAACGGATTCATTTATGACATTTTTATAAAAAAGGGCGCTACTCAATCATCGAATAGCACCCTTTTTTGTTCGCTAGTTATGGCATCAGACCCTCCAGCGCGTGTTCAGCAATAGAGCTTTCATCATTATAGTGAAGCACGCAAAATCGCAAGTACATCATCACGGTTTAATTTTTTGAAATTACCAAATTCACCGCGTGCCATCGCTTTATCCGCCATTAATTCAAGATTTTCTTCACCAATTCCATAATCCGCCAAACGAGATGGCGCGCCAATGCTTGACCAGAACTCACGCAACTTTTCAATGCCTTCCAATGCCACTTCGCGATCCGATTTTCCTTCTGGATCGACATCAAAGACACGAACAGCTAGTTGTTTAAAGCGTCCCACATTTTCATCAAGCACATGCTTCATCCAATTCGGGAATAAAATCGCTAATCCTCCTGCGTGAGGAATATCGTATACCGCTGACACCGCATGTTCAATATTATGAGTTGCCCAATCGCCACGCACACCCATTTGTAAAAAGCCATTTAATGCAATCGTTCCGCTATATAAAATCGTTTCGCGTAATTCGTAGTTTTCTAAATCGTTGACAAGCTTTGGTGCTGCCTCCATTACCGTTCGCAATACCGCTTCGCACATGCGGTCTTGTAACGGCGTATTTGTTGTTTGATGGAAATATTGTTCAAACACGTGTGACATCATGTCGACAATGCCGTAAATTGTATGATCTTTTGGCACAGTCAACGTATAAGTCGGATCTAAAATTGAGAATTGCGGGAACGTTACAGGGCTACTCCATCCGTATTTTTCTTTCGTTTCCCAGTTAGTAATCACAGAACCGGAGTTCATTTCAGAGCCAGTCGCGGCCAACGTTAAAATTGTGCCAAATGGGAGCGCTTCTGTTACCGTCGTTTTCTTCGTAATAAAGTCCCATGGATCTCCATCATATTTTGCTCCTGCGGCAATCGCTTTTGTGCAGTCAATAACACTACCGCCGCCGACCGCTAATAAAAATTCAATATTCTCGTTTTTACAAATCTCTACTCCTTTATGTACCGTAGACAGACGTGGATTCGGTTCAACCCCAGAAAGCTCAAATACTTCCATATCGAGCTCATGTAAAATGTTCATTACTTCATCATACAAACCGTTTCGTTTAATACTACCGCCACCATACACAAGCAATACTCGTTTTCCATACTGCGGCACTTCTTGCTTCAGCTGCTCAATTTGTCCTTTTCCGAAAATTAATTTCGTCGGGTTCCGAAAAATAAAATTTTGCATATATAATCCCCCCTTATTTTTTATTATGGTTCTTTTTTCCTTCACATGTAAAGAAATTTGCTTCTTAAGAAAGCCATGCATATTTTTAACAACCATTATGCAATCTATAAGCGAACGATATAAATAATAAGGAGGAATCCACTTATGAGTACACTTCAACGTATTGCACTATTACTTACAATCATCGGCGCTATTAACTGGGGCTTAATTGGCTTCTTTCAATTTGATTTAGTGGCAGCAATTTTTGGAGGACAAGATGCAGCTTTATCTCGCATCATTTACGGTCTTGTTGGAATTGCCGGTTTAATTAACCTTGCGCTTTTATTCAAACCTGCTGAAGAGCTAGGACGTACTGAACCAAAAATGTCTCGCACATAGAATTTTATACACTTAGCAAAAATCCTGAGATTATAATGAACACTCACCCAATGAGGTGAGTGTTATTTATTTAGCAAGTCTTCACGTTTTGATTGTTCAATCCATTCTTGTAATTTTTCTTTTAACGTGTTAAATCCCGTTGATAACTCGAGCATCGGGTTTACTTTTGCTTGACGCTTTCCTTTTTTCGTTTGTTTCGTCGCTTCCACCGCCCGCATGGAGAGACTTGCCCGCTTCGCCTCTTCGTCGATAGCCAGTACCTTTACTGTTACCTCATCTCCTACTTTGACATAGTCATGAATGTCTTTCACAAACTGATTTGAAATTTCGGAAATATGCACAAGCCCTTGTATGTCTTCATCAATGACGACAAACGCGCCATACGGCTGAATTCCTGTTACTTTTCCTTTCACAACACTTCCTGCTTTTAATTTTGACAAGCAAAACACTCCTATTTCTTTAAATTTGGATACTTTTGGATATGCAATTTTACATTATATCATTATTGATTTCTAGAATCAAAAATGTCGTTATACACAGGAAATGTGACAATTTTCGTAATATTTATTTAAAACCGCATAAAAACGCAAACATTTCCATATAAAAACAAATAAAAAATGGTATGATGGGGATAAAGAAAATAAAGGAGGTCGAAGGATGAGCACAATCGGTGAAAATATTAAAATGTATCGTGAACAGCGAAAAATGAGCCAACAAGATTTAGCATTAAAAGTTCGTGTCGGAACAGCAACGATTCAAAAATATGAATCAGGGGAACAAATTCCCGACATACAGACAATTTTGAAACTTTCAACCGCACTTGATATTCCTGCTTCTGAGTTAATGGAACGAGAAATGTATCATTCATCTGGGATAGACCCAGAAATTGAACATCTCATTAAAGAAATTGGTGTCAAACGAGCAAAGTTAATTTTACGAAAAGCGAAGGAGTTTAGCGAAGAAGATTTTTTGCAAGTGATGCAAATGTTGTATGAGAGGAAGTACGGTCAGTCATAATGATCTCACATTTATCTCCGCTCACTAACTAACAAATTTTAAAAAAGGAAGTTATTTATAAAAAAATTTCCGCCACTCTTCAGCTGCAGTGGCGGAAAAACAAAACGAGCCTTATAAACGCGATAAAAACCGCTTCATGCGCTTAATGGCTTCTTGCAGTTGCTCAAGTGAAGAAGCATAAGAGCAACGAATATATCCTTCACCGCTTGCTCCAAACACACTGCCGGGAACAACAGCAACTTTCTCTTCGAGCAATAGCTTCTCGGCAAACTGCTCGGAGGTGAGACCTGTCGCTTGAATCGATGGAAACGCATAAAACGCTCCTCCTGGCAAATGACAACGCAAACCGATTTCGTTTAATGATTGTACAAAATAGTTACGCCGCCGCCGATAGCTTTTTTTCATTTCCTCCACATCATGTTCGCCATTTTTTAACGCTTCTATTGCCCCGTATTGTGCCATCGTTGGCGCGCACATCATTGTATATTGATGAATTTTTAACATCGCTTGTAAAATCATCGAAGGCGCAGCGACAAAGCCAAGACGCCACCCCGTCATCGCAAATCCTTTCGAAAAGCCAGATGCTAAAATCGTCCGTTCCCGCATTTCTTCGACTGCTGGAAAGCTTGTATACGGTCCATCATAAGTGAGTTCTGCATAAATTTCATCGGAAATGACAAGCAAATCATACTTTTTCACAATGCGAGCAATCGCCTCAAGTTCCTCTTTGTTTAATACCGTCCCCGTCGGATTATTAGGGGAACAAAGAACGAGCGCTTTTGTTCGAGCGGTAATCACTTGTTCAATTTGTTGAGGACGAAGCTTAAATTCATCCCCTCCGTTTGTTTGAACCGGAACAGGTACCCCGCCAGCAAGTGCAACAAGCGGTGCGTATGAAACAAAGCTCGGTTCAACAACAATGACTTCATCACCTGGATTGACGATTGCCCGCAACGCTAAATCAAGCGCTTGACTTCCCCCGACCGTAACAAGAATTTCGTTTTCCGGACTATATTCCACTTGAAATTTTCTCGACAAATAAGCAGCAATTTCTTGTCGAAGTTCAAGTAACCCCGCATTAGCCGTATAAGATGTATAACCTTGCTCAAGCGACAAAATACACGCTTCGCGAACGTTCCACGATGTGACGAAATCTGGCTCTCCAACGCCTAGCGAGATAACACCTTCCATGCTTGCCGCTAAATCAAAAAATCGACGAATCCCAGACGGCTGCAAGCGAGTGACCGTTTCCGATAAATACGTTTTCGTTCCGTACGTCATGGTGCCACCACGATACGTCGATCTTGCTCTCCTTGGTCAAACACCGTGCCATCATGTTTATATTTTTTCAAAATAAAATGCGTCGTTGTTGAAATAACAGAATCGAGAGTGGATAACTTTTCAGAAACAAAATGAGCCACTTCCGACATCGAACGACCTTCAATCACAACCGATAAGTCATACGTTCCGGACATTAAATAGACGGATTTCACTTCTGGGAAGCGGTAAATGCGCTCAGCCACTTCATCAAAGCCAACTCCTCGTTTCGGAGTTACTTTCACATCAATCATAGCTGTCACGCCTTCATGTCCGTCGACTTTTCTCCAGTCAACGATAGCCGCGTATTGCACAATCACCTTCGTTTCTTCGAGCTTCTTTAAAATTTCCTCCGTTTCCTCTAGCGTCAATGACGTCATTTTTGCTAGGGTCTCAACCGGTATACGCGCATTTTTCTCTAATATTTCGATGATTTCTAATTCCTTTTCAGTCAAATTCATCCCAATCCCCCCTATCATAATTTTCACATAATTTTAATCGATTTGCACGATAAAATTACAAAAAATATGCAATTTTTCTGCATAATATAATTTTCAGATGTTTTTTGGGAATTACATATGTAATGAAGGAGATGAAAGCAAGATAAAATAAAAGCGATCGAACTCACGACCAAAATCGCGAGTATATGATCGCTTTATCATCAAACAACCATTCTTCATTTCCATAACAAAAAGAGTGGTAAACAGGTCTTCCCTTTACAATGAGCATGACGCATCGTTTTTTATTTTCAATAACCATTCTGCCATTTTTGCGCATTGCTCAAAAGGAATAACCTCCTCAAAAGAGAATTCATAAATAGCTTGAATTTTTTCAGCAAGTGATTGAATATCATCATATTCATGAACCGCTTGCACCACGTCAACCGCTTCCGTTTCATACGCATCATGACCATAACTGAGTGGGTCCCAACGCTGAATCATTTCAAGTAATGTTTGATTCACTTTTTGCATATCCATTCTCGTTTTCCTGCCTTTCCTAGCGCAGTTGATTACACATACAAAAATTATAAGCAATATCGTTCAACAACAAAAGAAGGGAGAGAGATTTGCGTGTATTCATTTGACAATATGATAGAACGACGAAATACGCATTCTGTCAAATGGGATGAAATGGAACGATTTTTTGGAGTAAAAGACGTATTGCCGATGTGGATTGCCGATATGGATTTTCAAGCTCCGCCACCCGTGATTGAAGCGTTGTCAAAACGAGTGGAGCATGGGATTTTTGGCTATACAGCCATTCCCTCTTCTTTAAAAGAAGCGCTTTGCGAATGGCTGCAAAAACGACATCAATGGACCGTAGAGCCAACATGGATGTCATTTTCCACTGGTGTAGTCCCTGCTTTAGCGACGGCAATCGAAGCGTTTACTTTACCAAAAGACCGAATTGTCGTTCTTACCCCCGTTTATCCACCTTTATTTCAACTTGTCAAAAAAAATGGGCGTGAACTCATCACAAGCCCACTTCGCCTCACTGACAAAGGCTATGAAATCGATTGGGGAGATTTCCAAGAAAAAGTAAAAGGTGCAAAGATGTTGTTGCTATGTAGTCCTCATAATCCTGGAGGACGCGTATGGACAAAAGAAGAATTAACAACATTAGGAAACCTTTGTTTAGAAAACGATGTCATCGTCGTGTCTGATGAAATTCATGCAGATTTAACGTTACCTCCTTTTCAACATACACCATTCGCTTCGATTAGCGAATCATTTGCCGAAATCAGTGTAACATGCGTAGCACCGACGAAGACGTTTAATTTGGCTGGGCTGCAATCCGCTGCTGTCATTATTCCGAATTCAACATTAAAAAAGCAATTTAATGCAACACAACAGCGGCAAGGATTTTTTACATTAAACGCATTCGCTGTTGCCGGAACAGAAGCCGCTTACCGTCACGGAGCCGAGTGGCTCGACTCCCTTTTAACGTATCTCAAACAAAACATCGATAAAACTTGTTCGTTTATTGAAACATATATTCCGAAACTAAGCGTGATGCGTCCAGAAGCAACATATCTTGTTTGGATTGATTGCCGCCGTCTTGAAAGAACGGAACAACAATTAAAACAACTCCTTTTGCATAAAGGGAAAATCGCTGTCGAGTTAGGCAGCAAATTTGGAGAAGAAGGTCGCGGTTTTATCCGCCTCAACGTCGCCTGTGCGCGTGAAACATTAGAAAATGCCTTGAACCGGTTAGCCGCCGCTTTTGAAGGGTTGTAATAGAAAAAGAAGGCTCTCTTATCCTAAGACAGAGCCTTCTTTTCTATCGTTCTATTGATTTTTTTGTTTTTTAATCTCCCCACACGCAATGCGCCCACCGGCATCGCCCGATGGTTGTGTCATTCCGTCATCTTTACCGGCATGTATCACAAGGGACGTACCGTCTTTCGTTAACAACGTTCCTTTTCCTTCTTTCAGCGTCACTTGTGGAGCCATAAGTTCCGCTTTGACTGTCCCATCTTCTTTCACAATAATATTCGGTAAATCACCGGCATGCGCTCCCTCTGGATGAAGTAAGCCGTGTTTTTTACTATCTGGATTGTAATGATTTCCTGCCGATTGAAAATCCGGTTTTTCACAACGACCCTTTTCATGAATATGAATCGCATGCTCTCCAGGTGGAAGTCCTTCAAGATTTAACTCAATTTTGACACCTTTAGACTGTTCTGAAAGTTTCGCGGTTCCTAATACATCTCCTGCGCTATTGATCATTTTTACTTCCATTTTTGTCGGTTCAGATTCCTTACAACCGCTTACAAGCGTGATGATTGCTAAAAGCGAAAATACCTTTTTAAACACAAAACCCCTCCAGCAACACATTTTTTCATGTAGTATTGCCGAAAAGGGACAAAGCTAAACGGTTAGTTTTCATCGCGAATAATATTTTCTTTTCTTAATTGTTCTTCAAACTGTTTTGCTTTTTCCTCTTGGCGTTTCGAAATTTTTATAATGAGCCGCATCGTCAAAACTGCGGCGATTAAAAAGAGAGTACACGTAATCGCTGCGGGAATATATTCTCTTTTATCCTCTGGAAAATATAAAAATAAGTTTAATATATAATAATGAAACGGCATTATTTCGCCAACCTTTCGTCTATGAAAATTCAACAATTTCATTATAGCAAAAATAAATAAGCCAAACCACCGAACATAGTGACTTGGCCGATTATAACGCAAATTTTTTTAACAATTGACTAAAGTCAATTCGCTCACCGATCGTCGGTGGTTTTGGTTTTGCTAAGTATTTTTTATCTTTTTCAACAAGTTTAAAAATATTATACGTCGTAAACGCATCATCTAACGCACAATGAGGTTTACCAACTCCCTCATTTCCATATTCTTGTACTGCTTTGCGCAATCCCGTTTGATTTCGCTCCCCGAAAAACATTTTATATTCCATGGCTAAATCACGATGCTCTCCAGTAAACGGAAATGGGAGATCGGCCTGCAAGCAATTATGCTTGAGTACTTTCATATCCATATTTCCCCACGTAATAACCGTACTCGGGCACAAACGATCGTATTCTCTTAACCAATGAACGAGCTCTTCAAAATGAATTCCTTGATCGACTTGCTCTTGTGTAATATTTAGAAATGTTTTACATCTTTCGGTTAAAATAGGGAATTGGTTCGGTTTAACATACGAGGAAAATTGGTCATACACTTGATCATTTATAACGGACACAAGACCGACTTCAATGATTTCTGGAAAAAAACCGTCTGGCTTTGTTTTGCTTTCAGGCATCGTAAATTCGAAATCAAGAAATAAATATTGATGTCCTTCTCTCATTTTTTATCTCCCTCCCTTCTTTGCAATCATTCCAGCCCAATGATTGGCACAAAATTGCATAGTTCGAACGATGCTAGTAATTTTATTATATCATGAGATTCCATCGTTTTTCTTGTTTTTTCAGAAAATATTTAAAAAAGGGCGAAAGAAACAATAGGCGTACATGCACCCATTCCGAGTGTAGGAAAAGATCGCCTCCATTTCATAAACACGTTATAATAAAGAGGATGTCACTTAAAGGGGGAACATCATGCTGAAAAAATGTCTTTATTATTTATTCGTCATGCTGCTGCTCGTTAGTTGTTCTCATTCTCCGAAAAAAACGGTCACGTTAACCGTTTCTGCAGCGGCAAGTATGAAAGATGTGCTTACATCATTAGAAAAACAATATGAAACAAAGCACCCGAACATTCATTTAACATTTAATTTTGCCTCATCTGGCACATTACAAAAGCAAATTGAGCAAGGAGCTCCTGTTGATGTATTCATTTCTGCAGACCCGATTGCATTTCAGCAACTCACAGAAAAAAAGCTTATTTTACATAAAAATACCGAACATCTCGTTTACAACCAACTCGTTTTAATTGTTCCAAAACAAAAAGAGGAAGCAGTCCATTCGCTCGTAGATTTAACAAGTTCATCGGTTCAATCAATCGCCATTGGCATTCCGGAAACTGTTCCCGCTGGAGCATATGCAAAACAGTGGTTCAAATCCGCACATCTTTTTGAAAAACTTCAACAGAAATTCGTGCTGGCAAAAGATGTTCGCCAAGTGTTGACATATGTGGAATCTGGAAATGTCGATGCAGGGATCGTATATCGAACAGACGCTCTTTCCTCTAAAAATGTTCATATCGTAACGAAAGCACCTAGCTCTTTGAATCGAAACATTGCCTACGATGCCGGAGTCGTCTCCGCTTCGTCTCATCGGAAAGCAGCTCAACAATTCATTGATTATTTATACAGTCAACAAGCACAACAACGATTTAAAACATATGGATTTATGGTCAATGATAAGTAAAAATCTTTTGTTTTAGTATGGATAGAAGAGTGAATATAATAAATTCATAAACCATTTATCATAAGGAGGGCGTGCCATTTGAAAAACGTAATTATCCACAAAATTATGACATTTATTTTTACTGAGGAACAACTAAAAGCGTATTGGGAAAAGAAAAAAACAAATGTACCATTTGCTTCACTAACCAATGAGCAATACATGAATTTGGCAGAAGAGATGCTTCATCATTCTTCCCACAGCCAATTACAACAACATCTTATCGACCAAGGCTGGCGAACGAAAGAAGAGGCAGAAGGGCTTGTATTAGCAGAAGATGACTCAAGAGAAGACATTCATATCGAAATAGTTGATACATCCGTTCCGCAACGCACATCCAATAAATTATTTATTGACCGTTTAACGGAATTTACTTGCTCACATTGCCATTTTTCTTTTTATATAAGAGAACTTAACAAGCTATCGCAACCGTTATGTCCAGCATGCGGAAATTCGATTACGGTTCAATAAACGGCTACCACAATTTGAGGAGTGAAGACTATTGAATGAAACCGTAACAACGGAAGTATCAAACGTTCAATATTATGTGGCGATTGCTATCTTTTTAATGACGTATGCAATTATTATTTCGGAAAAAATGAACCGCGCTGTCATCGCCATGCTCGGTGCCGCGTTCATGATTATTTTTGGCATCGTTGATTTACATAAAGCGTTTACCCATCATATTGAATGGGAAACAATCACACTTCTCATTGGAATGATGATTCTTGTCAATATTACAAGTAAATCGGGGTTTTTCCAATACGTCGCGATTAAAGCAGCGAAATTCGCTAAAGGGAATCCGCTTCGCATTTTAATTATTTTATCTTTATTAACAGGTATATTATCAGCATTTCTCGACAACGTCACGACGGTATTATTAATTGTTCCAGTCACATTTTCCATTACGCGAATATTGCACGTCAATCCGGTTCCTTATTTAATTTCCGAGGTGTTATTTTCCAATATTGGAGGAACAGCGACATTAATTGGCGACCCGCCAAATATTATGATCGGTTCAGCCAATAAGCATCTTGATTTTAATGCCTTCTTGATGAATTTAACACCGATTGTGATCATCATCATGATCGTTACTATCGCCATCGTTTCTTTCATTTACCGCAATCAATTAAAATCCGATCAAAAACTAATCGAACAATTGATGAAAATTAATGAAACGGATTACATAAAAGACGCGGTCTTACTAAAAAAATCGGTATTCGTATTAGCGTTGACAATTTTAGGGTTTATTCTTCATTCCGTTCTTCATCTCGATGCCGCTGTCATTGCGATGACAGGAGCAATTGTATTAATGATGATTGGTGTACAAGAACATGAAATCGAAGATATATTTACTTCGATTGAATGGGTGACGATTTTCTTCTTTGCTGGCTTATTCACATTAGTCGGAGGACTGGTCGATATCGGGTTGATTAAAAGCCTTGCAGAAAAAGCATTAGAAGTAACCGGCGGTGATATTTCCGTCGCTTCCTACTTCATTCTTTGGGTATCAGGAATCGCCTCAGCGACGATTGATAATATTCCATTTGTTGCGACGATGATTCCGCTCATTAAAGATATGGCGATCGGAATGGGATTATCTCCTGATTCCCCACAAATTGACGTATTATGGTGGGCATTATCACTTGGTGCATGCTTAGGAGGAAACGGTACGCTCATTGGTGCTTCTGCCAACGTCATTGTTGCCGGCATTGCATCGCGTGAAGGACATGGATTTAGTTATATGGATTTCTTAAAAATTGGTGCTCCTTTAACATTTGTTGCTTTATTGTTATCGCATTTGTATTTGTTTTTCCGTTATTTAATGTAGTGTACAGAGAAAAAGAGCGAGTTGACGTAAATCAACTCGCTCTTTTTTCTTCCAAACATATAGTAGTAAAAAACACTTTTTTAGGAGGCGTTTTTTACTATGTACTATGCCATGTATCCCGTGTTTTCCGCGCAGTATTATGCTCGCCAATACCCACCCGTTGACCCTGCCTTATTTAGTCAATCAGCCATCGCGATGCAAAGATTAATGAAAGATGCAAGCATCATTTTAGGCAAATTAGCGAGTTCAAAAGAATTCGCCTTCAAAGTCATGTCCGCTGCTCAAGCATCAAAGACAAAAGAAGTTCAGCAGTTCATTCAATCACTCGGCATTCAATCGAAAGTAGATATTTACTATAACCCAGACGGAATTCGTCTTACATTATCAGCAACATCCGGTGGGGTGGAATGCTGTCATTTAGTAATCGCTTTGCGGTGGAAGATATTTTAATATCGAGCTGTTTGGCGTTTGGCCAAACAGCTCGAAGCTCTTTTAAGCGTTATCGTTTTTATCAATTGGCTGCTTTGCGCCAATTTCTCCCGCATCCCTTAAATCGTACCCATCATCATTTTTACTCACATGAATAATGTCTTCATTAGCTCCCATTTTACTTACCCTCTCAATTTCTTGAATATCATCATTCAATTTCATTATTTCTCACCTCAAAATCATCATTAAGCAACCATAGTTTCTGCATCACTCATGGTACATATACATAGATCAAGCACTGCAAGTTCAAATAATTCTAAAAATGGGATTGACATCTTTTTAGTTGTTCGATACTATTTTGTTAACCGTATAAAAAAGGAGGTTTACATATGTCGACTAAACCAAAGTTGCGCGCAATCGACCTCACCTTAATAGGGATGTTTGCGGCATTGATGGCGATTGGTGCCAACATTACGTCATGGGCGCCATTTTTAGTTATTGGCGGGGTTCCGATCACCTTACAAACGTTTTTCTGTGTGCTTGCTGGAGCGATTTTAGGACGACGTCTAGGCGCGTTAGCGATGATTGTTTATATGTTAGTCGGTCTTTTCGGTGCACCTGTATTCGCTAGATTTTCTGGTGGATTTGGTATGATTGTTGGTCCAACGTTTGGCTTTATTTTATCGTTCATTCTTGCCGCTTATGTAACAGGATTCATTATTGAAAAAGGTAACGGAAATTCTTCCATGGCTCGATTTATTGTTGCGACATTAGTTGGAATGGTCATTAACTATGTAGTTGGTACAAATTGGATGTATTTTGCCTATAAATTTTGGGCAGCCGCGCCAAAAGGATTTTCCTATAGCATGGCATGGGAATGGATGCTTGTGCCGCTGCCAAAAGATATCATCTTATCCATTATAGCAGGGGTAATTTCACCTCGTATTTATTCTTCCGTTCGTAAATCAGCTTCTTATAACCAACATGTAGCGTAATAAATAGAAAAAGTGCATGTGAAAAACATGCACTTTTTCTATTAGAGGAATAATTTAAATAGTTGATAAACAAACCCAGCAATTAACGCCGAAACAGGTAAAGTAACAATCCACGTTAAGACGATACGTTGGGCAACGCCCCATTTTACACCTTTCACGCGTTGCGCCGAACCAACCCCCATAACAGAGGATGAAATAACGTGGGTTGTACTAACAGGCAATTGAAACGTTGTTGCTCCAAAAATCACAAGCGCCGAAGATAGGTCTGCTGCTGCCCCGTTTACTGGACGGATTTTCATAATTTTTCCGCCAACGGTTTTAATAATTTTCCAACCACCGACCGATGTACCAAGCCCCATCGCAACAGCAGCCGAAATACGTACCCACTCCGGAACATCCGTTGAAGTATGATAGTTTGCCGCAATAAGGGCCATTGTAATAATCCCCATCGTTTTTTGCGCATCGTTTGTTCCGTGTGTATAAGCTTGCAAAGCCGCTGTTACTACTTGGAACATCCGGAATCCTTTTGTCGTTCTTGAAAGGTTGGCATTTTTAAATAACGCACGGAAGAGACTCATAGTCATAAATCCAACCGCAAACGCAAGGAATGGGGAGATAATTAATGATTCTAGAATTTTCAAAAAGCCGTTGTAGTTTAAAATGTCAAAACCAGCAGCCGAAATCGCTGCGCCAGCTATCGAACCAATAATGGCGTGAGATGAGCTGCTCGGAATACCGTAGTACCACGTAATTAAGTTCCATGCAATCGCAGCTGTCAGCGCAGCTAAAATCACAATCGAACCATTTTCTAACGCAAATGGGTCGACAATATCTTTCGTAATCGTTTTCGCTACACCTGTAAACGTTAATGCCCCGAGTAAGTTCATCGTTGCCGCAAGAATAATCGCTTGACGCGGTGTTAACGCTCTCGTTGAAACGGATGTTGCAATCGCGTTCGCTGTATCGTGAAAGCCGTTAATAAAATCAAACGCTAACGCGAAAATAACAATGAGAACCGTAAATATAAGTACTGTATCCATATGGGTCGCTATCTCCTTTTACGCGTTACGCATAATAATCGTTTCAATCGTATTCGCAACATCCTCACAGCTGTCCGCGATTTCTTCCAACATCTCGTATAACTCTTTATATTGAATGAGCTTAATTGGATCTTTTTGTGTCACAAATAAGTTTTTAATGGAAGCACGTAAAATTTCGTCACATTTTGTTTCATAGTCCTTAATTTTAATCGCATGCGCTCGCATATCAATTAACTTTTTACTAGCCAACAATTTCAATGCTTCCGCAATTTCAATCGTACCTTTATAAATGTTATCAAAAAATTTAACCATATGATCATCGATATCAGTAAACGAGAACATCTCAAAACGAGCGGCACATTGTTCTAATCCATCTAATACGTCGTCCATTTTCATCGCTAAATGGTGAATATCTTCACGCTCAATCGGTGTAATAAATGTTTTATTTAGAGCTACTACGAGCTCATGAATAAATGAATCGCCTTTCTTTTCATATTCTTTCATCACGCGCGCAAATTCTTTTAAATCGCTAATGTTGTTAATTTTGTACTCAACAAAATATTGCGCAGCTTCTTTCACATTTTCTGAAATTGTAAATAATAAATCAAAGAAAACATCTTTTTTTGGTGAAAAAAACATACAAAAACCCCCATTTATAACGATTAATATTGAGCCACCCGGACTTATTTTAGCAACAATTGTCGAATTTACAACACAGTTAAAAAAAATTTACACAAAATTTACATTACCTTTACATTATTTAAACATTGCATTACAAACACAAAACGAAGCCATACATAGAAACGGCTTCGTTTTACATATTTTTCACATATTATTCAAAACGTTCGATAAAGGTTCCAAGCGTTCGTACCATCACGCCTGTTGCGCCGGCTGGACCAAGATCATGTTCCTTTGAAGTGACGGACGTTCCAGCAATGTCAAGATGAACCCATGGTGTATCTTCCGCAAACTCCGCAAGAAACGCACCGCCCATAATCGCGTGTCCTTCACGCCCAGGTGAGTTATTAAGGTCCGCAATTTTACTACTTCGCACCCGTTCCTTATCTTTCTCAGTGATTGGCAAGCGCCAAATAAACTCTCCCGTCTCTGCAGATGCTTCTAGCAATTGCTCAAACAACGCTTCATTATTTGTCATCGCTCCGGTTGTATGAACACCTAGCGCAACAATGACTCCACCTGTTAATGTGGCAACATCAATTAAGTAGTTCGCTCCATGATGCTTCGCATACGTAATAGCATCTGCTAAGATGAGTCGTCCTTCCGCATCCGTATTCGTTACTTCAATCGTTTTACCGCTCATCGAAGTAATGACATCGTCCGGTTTGAAGGCGCTGCCGCTAATGACGTTATCAGTAGCCGGAATGACCGCGACAACATTTTGTTCTGGTCGAAGTTCCCCGACAATTTCCATCGCACCAAGAACGGCTGCCGCTCCGGCCATGTCCGTTTTCATGCCAACAATTCCATCTTTCGTTTTAATCGAATAGCCGCCTGTATCAAACGTGACTCCTTTGCCAACTAAACCGATTACATTTTCCCATGTTTCTTTTCCTTGATATTTTAAAACGATCATTTTAGGCGGTTCGATCGACCCTTTATTCACGGCAAGAAACGCGCCCATCCCGAGCTTTTCCATATCCTCTTTCTCAAGTATTTCGTATTCAAAATCGTATTTTTTCGCTAGCTCCACAGCGTAATTCGCCAAATCAGTCGCCGTTAATAAATTGCTCGGTGTATTCACTAACGTCCGAGCGGAATTTGTTGCTCTTCCGTACACAGAGCCAACGAATACACTTGCTTCCACTTCTTCTTTGTCTGCTTCTGTATAAATCGTTATGTTCTTCAGTTGTTTTTCTGGTTCGTTCCTTTTTTGTTTATAACCTTCAAATTGATATGTCGCAAGTGAAAACGCTTCGGAAAGAGCATGGGCTGCTTCATTGTAATCAATTTTTTCATTCGTAAATGTATCAAGAGCAATTGCCGCTTCTGCCACGTTTGCTTCTTTCAACGTTTTAAATAGCTTTCCAAACGCTTCTCTTACTGTTTCAAACGTAAGTTCTGTTTCTTTTCCTAACCCGACAAAATAAAGGCGTTTCACTTTTGCTTTACCAAGTGTATGCACTTTCGAAATCCGCTTTTTCTTTGCTGATATGTCGCCTTCTTTCAGCAAAAACATAAGTTGTCCATCAAGCTGTTCATTCCATTTGGCAGCGATTCCGTCAAACGGCTGATGGTTGTCAAATACGCCGATGACAAACGCCTCATGCGGTATATCAAGCGAAAATTCACGACTCACCGTAAACATGCAAACATCTCCCTCTATTTATTTTCTTCTCCATTATATAGAAAACACCTGAATATTTCGACTATCTTATGAATCATGCAAATATAGTAACAGCGTAGGAAGGGACGGAAGCTGATTGATTTGAGAAAAATCAACACGATCAACGTCTGTGGGGATAATCGCAAGACAACGCTCTATAAACGCATTCACTCCCTCTACATCCATCCCCCAATAAAACGGGCGATACGATTGTAAATATTGATGGGCAACCTTCATCATTGACCTTGCTCCTTTAACATTTCCATAGCTGTAATGGTAAAGCGCCACCGTCATTTGTAATAATCCTTTAATAAATAAATTTTCCTTATCAGTCATCCAAATTTCTTCTAATAAGTCGTGGCATGTATAATAATCGCCTTCATTGAATTTCACAAAAAACTCATAATATTCAAGTGGATAATGCGACAAGAAAATCCCTCCCCTTTCTTCCATCATAGCAAACAAGGAAAGGAAAAAGAACAAGTCGAATTGTAATAAGTGGAACGATAAATAAGGAGTGATACGATGAAAATTATTTCTCTTTGCCCAAGCAACACGGAGCTCCTCGCTTATTTGGGCTTGATGGATCACCTAATTGCCGTTGATGAATATTCTGATTGGCCGCCATCGGTGCACACATTACCTAAAGTTGGCCCTGACTTACAAATTGACATGGATATGGTCGAAGCAATGAAACCAGATCTCGTGCTTGCGTCTTTGAGCGTACCCGGGATGGAAAGAAACGTAATAGAACTACAAAAGCGGAACATTCCCCATCTTGTGCTACAGCCTCATTCGCTAAACAATATTGCCCATGACTTGCTTCGGTTAGGAGATGTGCTCGATCAAAAAGAACGAGCGCAAACCATTGTTAGTCGTTATCATGCTGTTATTGACCAATACAAACAGTTAGCAGCAAAAGTCGAACATCGAGCGCAACTTTATTGGGAATGGTGGCCAAAGCCTGTTTTTACCCCTGGAAAAACGAATTGGTTAAGCGAAATCAGTGAATTAGCTGGAGGAACTAATATTTTTGCGGATATCGAACAAGCAAATGTTCAAACGAACTGGGGGGAAGTAAAAGCGCGAAATCCGGAGCACATTTGTCTTGTTTGGGTCGGCGTGCAGACAAAAAAAATCAATAAGAGCATCGTCAAAAAACGACCGGGATGGGAAGAACTCGAAGCAGTGAAATTAAACCAAATTTACGTCCTCGAAGAAGCGCTATATTGCCGTCCTTCACCGCGTCTTTTGCTCGGATTAAAAAAACTCGCTTCCCTTCTTCATCCGCATATTTTCCCAGCTTATGATGGCCTCGATCCTTTGTTAAACAAATAAGGGCTAGGTTTTCTACCTGCCCTTTTCTCAAACAATATATTGTTTTCTCTTCAACTACAAACCTCTAATGCATATAGGAGCTCGTCGGGCTTCTTCGCTTTTCTTTTAGCTTTTCGATTGTAAATATTGTTGCCTGAATACTTGCATCGTCTTATCTTCATTAAGCTTGGTCAGCTCTTCTTCTGATAACGTCCCATTTCCTTTTTTTACGATGTACACTTCAACCGTTTTTTTGCCCCAATATTTATAGACATCTTCTACTGTATCGTAATATAAGTCAAGGCGATTCCCTTTAATCGCTCCACCCTTGTCTGCAACAACCCCGTAACCGTACCCAGGGATAAAAAGAATCGTACCTATTGGAAACACGTTTAAATCGGCAGCAATTGTTGAATATAAATCTCGCTTCACTTTTACTCCAGAATACGTAATTCCATATTCTGGATGATTAGGTAACTTTCCCGTCGATTCCACTCCTGCCGTATAACCTGTCGCAACAACTGTTGTGGATGGATATTTGGACCAATCGATCGCTTCTTCAAGACTTAAAGAGTCATTCTTCGTTTGTTCAGATGAAATTTGCGGTTGTGCTGGTTCTTCATATCGTATCCATTGATGATCATCGAACGATACATATTCTCCTAAATTTAAGTTATCAAAAAAATAATAGCTACGATGAAAAAGTGAAAACGGCGAATCATAAAGCCAGTCAGAAATTGTTTTTGCTTCTACTCCAGAAATCGATTGAAACGTAGTGAAGAAAGCAGAAACAAATAATATACACATCGTCATTCTTCTTATCATATTTGTTAAAATATTCATTTCCTCACTCCTCCCACGGTTCTATTTATTTCCAAAGAAAAAAAGAAATATTCATTGAGAGAAAGTGAGGAATAAAAAAAGGCTTTCGTCTTATATGCGAAAGCCTTAAAACATTTGATACCCTTTAGCTCGCAATGCACGAATGGCAATTCCAGAGCAAATCGCTCCAACAAGTCCGCTACTAAGAATCATAATATCAGCAGGTGCCAACGACATAATTTTATGTTTTAAAGCAGCAAATGAGGCACTCGGAGCTGTAAAATACTCAATCCATCTAACATCATCAATAATGAATATAAAAATAATCGGACTTAAAATCGCCATAATCCATGACATTCTTAAGATCATATTTAATAGAAAGCCAATTCCAAAAAATAAAACAAAAAATAATAGCATCGATATGATTAAAACGGGTACACTCATTTCCATCCCCATCACCTCCAGTACGTCCTTTTTAAGTGTACTGAATCGCTGACGGGGAGTCAACGAAGGTGATTATTTATTTTTTGGCTCTGTTCCTTTTCCAGAGCAACAGTAACATGTTTCGGACCCACCTAAAAGTAATTGCACGTATCCGTTCCCTGCGCAATACGGACATACCGTTTGTTCAGCTTGCTTCATTTGTCATCCCTCTTTCTTTTTCTTAATTTTCTGATAATATATCAAACTTTTCATTAAAAAAGAAAGGAGGATTTTTTCCAATTTACGCTCATGTAAACGGATACATCGACGATATGCTCCTGTTTTCTTCGTTTATCTTATTTTTTTGAATTTTTAAAATAAACATGATATTTTGTGTATCCAAAAGGCTCTCCAGGATTCATCCCATCATGAAGAGATAAATATGAAAAAGGTTCTAATTGTAATAAATGAAACAATAACATGGAAGTACTTTTATCCTTTTGAAGAACTTCTTTTTTCAAAAACATCGCAGTCAATAATTCGCTAGTTTGAACGGTAATCGTATCGGACAAAGCACGAAGAAGGAAAATCGCCATATTATCGCTCACTTCACCACGAATCACACCGGTGCGCATTCCGATGAAACCAATCATTTCCGCATGAATGCCGGTTTCTTCTTTAATTTCGCGGATTGCGGCCTCATCTAACGTCTCTCCCGGCTTTACAAACCCGGCTGGTAGCGACCATTTTCCTTTCAATCCTCCGTATTTTTTCTTAACGACTAACCATTCCCCAGCATCATTCACGACTAATCCGGCTGCTGCCAACCATACGTTTCCACGATTCTCTTCCATATTCGCCATCCTTTTTTCTTCCATTTTAGAAAAATAAATAAAGAAGGGCAAACGTGAAGGTGATAACCCCTTTCGTTTGCCCACGTGTATGAATTAGAAGAATTTGAATTTTCCTTTTTTCATTACAAGTGATGGACCACCGATTAAATAGAGGGCACGGTTGTCGACCATTTTTTTCATGAAGCTTGCTTTTGCCCCCCACATTTTTTTGCCAAACACAACCCCAATGGCATCATCATGACCAAGCGAGCACACCGTTCCTTTAATATCTGGCTTAAACGGTTGTAACTCGCCTTGTTCGCGAATTAATACAGCAAGGTTTTTCGCACATACTTCCCCTTGTTGCATCGCAATTTGCGCTGTTGGTGGGTATGGACGATTTGTCTCTTCATTAATGACTAACGAACAGTCACCGACGATAAAAATATTCTCATAACCAGGGGCACGTAAGAATGGGTCGACTTTTACGCGACCGCGCATCGCTTCAAAACCAGATTCATCAATGACATAACTTCCGCGTACACCAGCTGCCCAAACAACGGTTCCCGCTTTGATTTCCTCTACCTCGTCTCCTTTAGCAACAATGATTCCTTCTGGTGTGCATTCTTTAATGGCCGTGCCGATTTTAAATTCAACACCTTTTCGTTCTAACAAGCCAACAGCATACTCAACTAACTCTGGATCAAAACCTGGGAGCGCCGTTGGAGCTGCTTCGACGCAAATAATACGCACTTTATGTGGGTCAATATCGTATTCACGGCAAAGTTCTGGAACACGGTTCGCTAACTCGCCAAGAAACTCAATTCCTGTAAACCCGGCACCACCGACAACAATCGTTAAGCGTTCATCACGTTTCTCTTCTTCCGTATTGTACGTAGCAAATTGATATTCAATATGCTCGCGAATTTGGCGCGCAGCGTTAACATTGGCAATTGAAAATGCATATTCTTTTAATCCTTTAATGCCGAACGTTTCCGATTCAAAACCAAGAGCCACAACTAAGTAATCGTAAGAAAGTTCCCCATTTTGTAAAATGACTCGTTGTTCTTCTGGAACAATTTTTACAACTGTGTCTTTGACGAAATTTACTTTGTTTCGATCAATCACATCAGCGATTGGATAACGTACACGGTCATGGTGTAGCGTTCCTGCAGACGCCTCATGAAGCCATGTTGTTTCGTAATGATAGTCATTTTTGTTCACTAATGTAATGTTCGCTTCATTGACACCAACCATTTTTTGCAAACGAACGGCTGTCATCAAACCGCCATAACCAGCACCTAAAATTACAACATTTGGCTTTTTCAAACGAATCACTTCCACCCTTTTAGAATTTTGTTCGCTGGCAGCTTCTACAAATATGTTTCGCTACCATGTCAATTTTTATCGAAAAAAAGTTTGTGAATAAGTTCACGATAATAGACAAAAAAATGTCGAATAATTGTCAAAAAATCTTAACAATCTATCCAATAAAACATATTAGTCTTTTTTTTGATTGTTTTCAAGTGATTTTTTTCTTTTTTAGAAAGCAAAATATTTTACATATATGTTATGATAATGGTAAGTGTCTGTATTTTTAGATATCGAGGGGGAAGGGACCATGAAAGAAGACCAAAAAGTATATGATATTACGATTATTGGTGGCGGACCAACAGGGTTATTTACCGCATTTTATGGCGGTATGCGTCAAGCGAGCGTGAAAATTATCGAAAGTCTTCCGCAGTTAGGCGGTCAGCTTTCTGCTCTTTATCCAGAAAAGTACATATATGATGTTGCTGGGTTCCCAAAAATTCGCGCTCAAGAATTAATCAATAACTTAAAAGAACAAATGTCGAAGTTTAATCCAACCATTTGTTTAGAACAATCCGTTGAAAAGCTTGAAAAACAAGAAAACGGCATTTTTAAACTAACAACAAACAAAGAAATTCACTATTCAAAAACCGTCATCATCACAGCAGGGAACGGTGCGTTTCAACCTCGTCGTCTAGAGCTGGAAAGTGCTGCACAGTATGAAGGAAAAAATCTTCATTATTTCATCGATGATTTAAATAAATTTGCTGGTCAAAAAGTGCTTGTTTGCGGCGGCGGGGATTCTGCAGTAGATTGGGCTTTAATGCTTGAGCCGATTGCTGAAAAAGTGACAATTGTGCATCGTCGCGATAAATTCCGTGCTCATGAACATAGTGTCGAAAATTTAATGAACTCAAAAGTAGATGTAAAAACACCATTTGTCCCAGTCGATCTTATCGGTGATGAAAACGGCATCCGTCAAGTGGTGTTAGAGCATGTAAAAGACGGATCACGCGAAACGATCGACGTCGATGCGGTGATTGTCAACTATGGATTTGTTTCATCGCTCGGTCCAATTAAAGAATGGGGGCTTGAAATCGAGAAAAACTCGATTAAAGTCAACTCCAAAATGGAAACAAATATTCCAGGTGTTTATGCAGCAGGAGATATTTGCACATACGAAGGAAAAGTCAAATTAATCGCTTGCGGCTTTGGTGAAGCGCCAACAGCTGTCAACAACGCAAAGTCATATATTGACCCGACCGCAAAAGTACAGCCAATGCATTCTTCATCCATGTTCTAATCTACGTTGTGTTCCATAAAAAAGAGGCTGTCTCAAAAGGTCAGTAAAATGACTTTTTGAGAACAGCTCTCTTTTTTCTATTTCCATCATATGGATTATATTGTTTATCTGCATGGACGAGACCCCTCCTCGGCTCGGGTGTTCTTCTTTTTCTGGCGATGTGGATCGATCGTATACGCCCATTTTCTCAAATTGTGGGCAGCCCAAACTAGACCCCCTTCCCAGGTAATTTTTGGGAGGCCTCTCAATGAAAAACGATGAAATTGTTGATTATGCTTGAT
>JBHGYD010000002.1:0-10249 GCA_041920415.1 Anoxybacillaceae bacterium | reverse complement strand
CAACTAGAGGGAAAGTTTTCTTTTCGATTTAACTAGTAATTTTCTTCAAAATGGGAATTAATTCTTGAAAGAAAGGTTTCACAATAAAGTCAGTGGCACCTAGCTTAAGAGCTTCCATGATCAAAGTTTTTTGTCCCATGGAGGAGCATATGACAACTTTGGCTTTCGGATTATGCTTTTTGATTTCATTCAAAGCGTCTAATCCATTTTTGTGAGGCATGATGATGTCAAGCAGTACAACATCAGGACGAACTTTTTGAAAGAGTGTAATAGCTTCACAACCGTTGGAAGCCTCAGCCACAACCTTGAAGTTGTCATTGGACAAAAGATGTTTTAAATGATTCCTCATAAACTGAGAGTCATCAGCAATAAGGATAGTTGTAAACGTTTTTTTCAATTGAATCCAATCCTTTCCTAAAATTTAGGCAAATTTTTAAGAAAGGAATGCAGTTTTGAACAAGATTTATCAAGAATAAATCTTGGCAGCCCGGCTACCATGACAATCTATAGATTGTTTTAGGCCCGTGGCTTTGCGTCTTTTACTTTCGTAAAATTTGCCCAAAAAAATCATAACACACCGAATATTGTCGATAAAGTCGATAAAGTTTTGTACTTTGTAATAAAATGTTTATTTTTACGTCAAGAATGGCGAAGGGCAAATGGAAACGAAAAGGAGGATGAAACCGGCTATATAAAAAATTAGGAGTGAAATGTGGTAGTAGCGGCAGCGAAAGTAGAAGTCCATGAGAAAAGAGGAGTCGTGCTACAGCGAGCAGCATTCAGAAGAGATATAATTTACAACACTTATGCTCATCATGTATAATAATATTGAGTAATTCCATATGATAATAAAAAACGAAGGTGCGGCAACACCTTCGACTATACAATAGACGGTTCCCTTCAAGGGGGATCGACAAGGCAGAAAGAATCCATAATCCACCCGGTCTCGTAAACTCAAGGGTGGATTATTTTCTTTGGTGATATGACAGTATCGAAACAATGAGACTTGCAAAAGTGAGTGCAAACATCAATGCTTGAAATACCGTCATCGGCATCACCCCCTCTCTTTTAGGGGTAAAATGCCGACCACCCTTGAGCTTTTCCCGTAGCTATTGTATTTCTATTATATCACGAGTTTATTTTTTTTCATAGATTATTACGAACATTTGTTCCTTTTTTACCAAGTTAATGATCTGATTTCGCGATTTTTGCATGTGATGAATCGCTTTTTTTAATGATGGCAAGGGGGAGTTGTATTGGTAAAAAATAGATAGTACAAGGGAAGGCAGTGGAGAGTAAATATCTTTTGCTAAGTGAGATGGATAGTCACTTTTTCCTATTTCGATTGAAATATAAGAAATGCCTTTTACTAGAATGTCGAGGGCTTTTTCACTGTTAATTCATAACAACACCCCTCTTCTGATTTAGTAGAAGAGGGGTGAGGGGATATTACGCGTTGGTTTCTTCTTTTTCGTAAATCGGCACCCAGCCTTCAGTTGTGACAAAAATGCGTATGGCGACAACGCGACGATCTTCTTGCAGTGTAAAATAGTGGCGAGTATTTTCGGGAACGGAAATTAAATCGCTCGGCTCTAACTCGACGTCAAAAAACTTTCCGTCTTTTCCTTGAATCACAAAGATCCCGTGACCGCTGACGATGAAGCGCACTTCGTCATCTGTATGATGGTGTTCACGCTTGAAGTTTGTAAGCAATTCATCTAAGTTCGGTGTATTTTCAGATAAAGAAATGACATCTTGCGCTTTATAGCCGCGACGTGCGGAAATATCCGCAATTTCCTCTTTAAAGGTTTCTAAAATCTCATTTTTTTCTTCTTCTGTAAGCAAATATTTCTCACGCAAATGTTCCGGGAGTTTGGTAATATCCCATTTTTCGTAAATAACGCCTTGCTCGTCTAAAAATTGGATTACTTCTTCTTCCTTTGTAATTCTTTCATTTGTTTCATGTAAACGAATCGTTGCCATTTTTCTTCCTCCTTTATTTTTGCTTATCCCTTTTGTGCTTTAAAGTGCAAGTGGGGTCAGGCACCTTAATTTGATATGATAACTGAATAAAAATTCATATGCTTCCAAATATTTTTTCGCTTCAAATGCGGTGCGCCCCCATACGGTAATGCCGTGATTGCGAATGAGGACGGCGCCTGCATCGTCATGCACATGCCGGGCGAATTCTTTCGCCAGCGTTGGAATATGGGCATAATTTTTGATGATCGGAATGCGAATCACAGCGTCTTCTTCCCAAAGCCCGAACGCTTTAATAATTTCTTGATTGCTAAATTCCACTTCTCCAATGTCACCGTATAATTCAGAAATGACATTATTATCGATGGTATGGACATGGAGGCCGCAGCCTGCATTAGTTCTGTTATAAATTTCCACATGCAAAAGCGTTTCCGCTGAAGGTTTTAAATGGGTTTTTTCAGCCGGATGGCCAAGCGCATCGACGAGAAGGAAGTCTTCATCCGTTTGCTTTCGTTTATCTTTTCCGCTCGCGGTAACAAGAAAGTGGAGAGGATCATCGGAAACTTTAATCGATAAGTTCCCGCTTGTTGCAAAAAACCAATCGCGTTCGGCCAACTCCGCTTTCACATCGGCGAGTTCCTTCCATTTTTTCTCAAGTTCACTCATGCTCCCACCTCCAGCTTCTCAAGCACCTTCACTACATCAAAAAACGTGTTGAACGGTGAATGGGAAATGCCTAGTTTCTTGCACTTTTCCAGTAAAAAGTCGCGAGCAATGACATGGTCCGCTAATTTTGCCACAGCTAAATCCGTAATGGAATCTCCTATGACGATATGGAATCCATCCGGTTTTGAGTGCTTCCGCAGCAGCGACGGCTTGCAACAGCCACAACCGTTTTGGCAATGCTCATCACACGAATAAGGCCAAACAATTTGAATGGTTTCATTGCTAAAATCTGAACCGTTGCAAAAAATGCGTTCTTTTTCGATAAGTCCTTCCAGAATCGGATAGACGAAAAAATCAATGCCGCCGCTCACTACATAGAGCGGAATGTCGTGTTGTCTTGTAAAATCGACAAATTCCCGAAAGCCGTCGCGAATACGGGCCGTTTGTAAAACGTAGTCCGTAATCTCTTCTTTCAATTCGGAAGAAAGGAGGGAAAACATGTTTCCGACACCTTCTTGAACGGTCAGCCGCTCCGCCAATATATCGTCTTTTAGCACTACCCATTCCGGAGGAGCAAACTGTTTCATAATCGCAGCGATATTATCTTGGGTGGTAATGGTTCCGTCGAAATCGCAAAAAACGATTGGTTTTGTCATACTGCCACCTCGTGAGCGCCCCATAAATCAATAGCTTTTTTCAACTCTTCATGGTCTTTGGCGGATTCTTCTAGGGTTTTTCCTGTCAGCACTGCCTCAATCGCCGCACGGAATGCTTTTCCTCCGCCTTCAGCTCCATCCGGGTGACCGTGTATTCCGCCGCCGGCATTAATGACGCTATCGATTCCAAAATCGCGAATTAAAAGCGGTACTAGACCTGGATGGATACCCGCAGATGGAACCGGGAAAGATCGTTTCCAATGCTCATCTTCTTTCGTCAACTCGTCGGCAATGCCGAGCGCTTCCCTTCGATCAAGGGCGACGCTTCCATATGGCGATGGGAAAAGAGCAAAATCGGCTCCGGCCAATCGAAGCAATTTTCCAAGCAAGAGCGGGCTTTTGATGCCATAAAACTCTGATGGTGTAAGTGCACCGCTGACAGCTGGATGGGCCATAATCGGAATGGCAATGTCTTCATCTTCGCGCAAGCCTTGCAATACGTCTAATCCATAAGCGAACACGTTAAAAAGAATCACATCGGCACCGATTTCCGCCGCGCGTTTTGCTTTTTCTTTTAACTCGAATGTTTTGCCCGTTAAATTGACCGCATACAACGTTTTCTTTCCTGTTTTTTCGTATACGTCGTTCAGCACGGCTTTCCCGTTGGCGATTCGCTTTTCAAACGGAGTTAAGTCGTTTTCAAACAAAATTTCGTCGTCTTTCACGAGATCGACTCCGCCGAGGGCTTGTTGTTTTAACTGCTCCGACAAATAATCTAAATCACGCCCGATGACGCCTTTAAAAATACTCATGAGAAGCGGACGATGATGGGCGCCGACTTTTTGGCGAATTCCGTCTATTCCAAAGCGCGGACCGGGAAACTGTTTTTTTAATTCTTCAGAAAAAGCAAGATCAACCAGTTTCACTTCGCCATCAAGCGACAGCTTGCCGAATACGGTTGTTAAAATCGCCGGTAAATCGGCGCTGAAATTGAGGCTTGGATACGCAATGCGGACAAGTCCTCGCTTCACACGTTTGCCCAGATACTCATTGACTCGCTCGTCCTCTTCCAACGGTGTGACGCTCTCGACTTCTCCTTTATGCTTCTGCAATTGTTCTTTTTGCAATTGCGGCAAATTGGTCCAAGAACCAACCGTGAGGCCAAGAGCAATTCCTTCTGCTTTTTTCTCCAAATCTTTCTCATCGTGAATAAGATAGGTGGCAATGACTTGGCTCATGTTCATCCCTCTTTCTAAGTTCAATAAAAAAACCTCTTCATAAGAAGAGGCTAGAGGTTCACACTCTTCTTATCTCTCAGCATATCGCTGCAAGAATTAGCACCGTGCTTAACGATTGTTAAGTCGGTTGCCGGGCTTCATAGGGCTCGTCCCTCCACCTGCTCTTGATAAGAATGCTTGAATCATGTATTGACTTTTCAAAATTTTCTCAGTATCGGTAAATTTGATTTGTATTATGACAGGAATTTTTATCGGTGTCAATCATTTTTTTGCGACATGGAAAAGACCAAGCTTCGCAATACGTTGGACAGCTTCTTTCAGCCGTTCTTCCTTCGTTAATAAACCGACGCGCACAAACCCTTCTCCGTGTTGCCCAAATCCGATTCCGGGAGCAACCGCCACATGCGCGTTTTCAAGTAGAAAGTCAGAAAATTGCTCTGATGTCCAGCCGTTCGGTACAGGCAGCCATGCAAAAAATGAGCCAGCAGGAGGCGTTACATCCCAACCGATTTGCGAAAGAGCATGAATAAACGTATTCCGTCTCGACTCGTACAGCGAAACAAGCTTTTTCACGCTCTCTTGTGAAGAAAGAAGCGCACAAGCCGCTGCTTCTTGAATCGCACCAAACAAGCTGACGTATAAATGGTCTTGAAGCAAGTTAATCGCTGCGATGACACTTTCATTTCCAACTGCCGCTCCCACTCGCCAGCCAGCCATATTAAAGGTTTTCGAGAACGTATATATTTCTATGCCAACGTCTTTAGCCCCTTCTGCTTGAAGGAAACTGACCGGTTTTTTGCCGTCAAATCCGATTGCCCCGTAGGCGAAATCATGCACGACGCAAATATCGTGTTTTGCGGCAAACGAAACGGTATCCATAAAAAATTCTTTCGATGCCGCCGCTCCGGTAGGGTTATTTGGATAGTTTAAAAACATTAATTTTGCTTTTTCTGCCACATCCTTTGAGACTTCGTTGTAATCCGGCAAAAAATGGTTTTGTGCGCGAAGCGGCATCATCGCCATTTCGGCTTGTGCCAAAGCGACACCCGACCAATAATCCGGATATCCCGGATCAGGAACGAGAACAAGATCACCCGGATTCAGCAAACAGGTCGGAATTTCCACAAGTCCTGCTTTTCCTCCAAATAAAACCGCCACTTCTTTTTCCGGATCCAGTTTCACCCCATATTCACGTTCATAAAAGGCTGCGACCGCTTCTTTAAAAAACGAATAGCCGCGAAACGGCGAATATTTATGATAACGGGGATTGGCGACTGCCTTTTGCATCGCCTCCACAATATGGGATGGCGTCGGCTGATCCGGATTTCCTTGACCGAGGTTAATGACATCATGTCCTTGGGCTTTCACGTTTTCTACTTTAGAGACGAGAGACGCAAAAAACTGTTTTGGGAGTTTCTGCAGCAGTTCCGATTGTGCGAAATGTTTCATTGTTTACACCTACTCAAAATTTTCTTGAAATTCTAGTCAAACATCATATATCGTAAAAATCAAATTGTAAAGTCAAATTTTTTGAGGTGAATGATTATGACACTCAAAATTGCTTGCCTTCAACTGGATATTGCTTTTGGCACCCCGGTGGAAAATCGACAGCTCGTTCAAAACGAAGTAGAAAAAATAGCCGAGCAACGTCCTGACATCATCGTTCTTCCGGAATTATGGACAACGGGATATGATTTAACGCG
This sequence comes from Anoxybacillaceae bacterium, assembly GCA_041920415.1. Classification (GTDB taxonomy): domain Bacteria; phylum Bacillota; class Bacilli; order Bacillales; family Anoxybacillaceae; genus JBHGYD01. Next base: position 4,006 of record JBHGYD010000002.1, on the reverse strand, counting down.
TCTGGATGAAATTGCGGATAAGGAAGGCGAAGACACAAAAGCATTTATTGGTGAGCTTGCGCGTCGGCACCGCATCAACATTGTCGCTGGTTCCGTCGCTAAAAAAACAAAAGATGGAACGACGAATACGATGTACGTGGCCGATCGAAACGGCGACATCGTAGGCGAATACAGCAAACTGCATCTTTTCCAACTGATGGATGAACATCTTTATTTGCGATCCGGAGATGCACCGGGACTGTTTACACTTGAAAATACATTATGTGCCGGTGTGATTTGCTACGACATTCGTTTTCCGGAATGGATTCGCGTACATGCATTGCAAGGAGCAGAAGTGTTATTTGTCGTTGCCGAATGGCCGTTGCCGCGTCTGTCTCATTGGCGTACGTTGCTTCAAGCGCGCGCCATTGAAAATCAATGTTATGTTGTCGCCTGTAATCGCGCCGGCCGCGACCCGAATAATACGTTCGCCGGACATTCGCTTATCATCGATCCGTGGGGGGAAATACTTGCGGAAGCAAAAGAAGATCCTTGCTCGCTCATAGCCGAAATCGATTTGCAAAAAGTCAAAGAAGTACGTGAGCAAATCCCGATTTTTAGCGACCGTCGTCCGGAACATTACAGAACAAACGAAAAAATTTTTTAAAAAAGGATTGACAATCACTCGAACTTCGATGTATGATTTCACTCAAATGAGAATCCGCCAATAATTAAAGCAATAACGAAAATTCGAATAATAGCTGATCAATACTCTTATCAAGAGTTGGCTGAGGGAATTGGCCCAATGAAGCCCAGCAACCGACCGTAATACTATCGTGAGATAGGGCGCATGCAAGCGCCGGAAGGAATCTTCCGCAAGGCACGGTGCTAAGTCCAACAGAGAGAGTCATTCTTTCTGAAAGATAAGAGGTGAGAAGAAGAATCTTCAAGCCTCTTTCGATAGACGAGAGAGGCTTTTTATTTTTTCCAAAGGAGGCGTTCCTACATGGCCGTTTCAAATCCATCCGCTTACGAACCATTAACAGAAAAAGACGCAATTTCTCTTGCCGTTCGATTGCGCTTATTTTCAGAAGAAGCCCAGCTGGTATGCCGGGAAATTGGCGATGGAAATTTAAATCTCGTTTTCCGTATCGTTGACCAAAAAACAGGCAAAGGAGTGATTTTCAAACAAGCGCTGCCGTATGCGAAAGTCGTCGGTGAAAGCTGGCCTCTTACGTTAAAGCGTGCGACCATAGAAAGCAATGCGTTGCGTACATTTGCCGGCTTCGTTCCGGAATACGTTCCAGAAGTGTACCATTCCGACGAATCTCTTGCCATTACCGTCATGGAGGATTTATCTCATTTACAAATTGCTCGAAAAGGGCTTATAGAAGGAAAAACGTATCCGCTTTTGTCACGGCACATCGGTGAATACGTAGCCAAAACGTTATTTTATACGTCTGACTTCGGGATGAATCAACAAGAGAAAAAACAGCTGCTTCAAAGTTTTATCAACCCTGAACTATGCAAAATCACGGAAGATCTTGTCTTTACCGATCCGTTCTTTGATTATGATACAAACGATTTTGAAGAGGAGCTGCGCGAAGATGCAAAAGCGCTTTGGAACGATGATGAGCTTCATCTTGAAGTGGCAAAATTAAAGCGAAAGTTTTTAACAGAAGGGGATGCGCTGATTCACGGCGATTTACATACCGGCAGTATTTTTTGCAGCGATAAAGAGACAAAAGTGATTGATCCGGAATTCGCCTTTTACGGTCCTTTTGGTTTTGATCTCGGTCAATTTATCGCTAATTTGCTGCTGAATGCGCTGTCCCGTCCGCAACAAGAACAAGAGTTTTTATTTGACCATATCGAAAACACTTGGAAAGTATTTGCAAGCGTATTTTCCGACCTTTGGGAGCAGCACAATGTCGAGCCTTACGCCAAGACATCGAAGTTATTGCAGGACGTTTTGCACCATACATTTGTCGATGCGATTGGATTTGCCGGATGCGAAGTGATTCGCCGCACCATCGGTTTAGCACATGTCGCTGACCTTGACGGTATTGAAGACAAAGAGGAACGCCTTCGAGCGAAACGCCGTGCCCTTCGTCTTGGACGCAGCCTTATTTTACAGCGACATTCGCTCAATGACATTCAAGAAGTTCGTCCGCTTTTCCTACAGGCATCATTGACACCGACTAACTAAACGAAAGGAAGACAGCTATGACTGAACGATTCATGATTCCGCGTTCGGTTGAATGGAACGATACGCATATTACGATTTTAAATCAGCAAAAGCTGCCGGAGGAGACTGAATATTTAGAATTAAAGGGAATTGAAGATGTATGGGATGCCATTTCAACCTTGAAAGTTCGAGGGGCTCCTGCGATCGGCATGACGGCTGCCTACGGGCTTGCTCTTGCTGCTCAACGTTACGAGGCAAGTTCGATGGCTGAATTTAAACAACAGCTTCAAAAAGATATCGACTATTTAGCCAGCTCGCGGCCTACGGCGGTTAACTTGTTTTGGGCGCTGAACCGTCTTGCATCAAGCATTGAAGACGCTATTTCTGTCAACGAAGCGAAAACGATGCTCGTTCATGAAGCGATTTGCATCCAAGTGGAGGATGAAGACGTATGCCGCCGCATCGGGGAGCATGCACTGTCGCTTTTTAAAGACGGCGACCGCATCTTAACGATTTGCAATGCCGGCTCTCTTGCAACTGCTCGCTACGGTACGGCGCTTGCTCCATTTTATCTAGCCAAAGAAAAAGGAGTTCATCTTCAAGTATTTGCCTCAGAAACGCGCCCGGTTTTGCAAGGAGCAAGACTCACCACGTGGGAGCTCATGCAAGCCGGTGTGGATGTTACGCTTATCACGGATAATATGGCGGCGCAGACGATTTACGCCAAAAACATTTCGGCCGTCATCGTCGGTGCGGACCGAATTGCCGCTAACGGAGATACCGCTAATAAAATCGGAACATTTGGACTGGCTTTACTGGCACAATCGTTCGGCATTCCGTTTTACGTCGCGGCGCCATTATCCACGATTGATTTAGAAACCAAAACGGGAAGAGATATTCCGATTGAAGAACGGAATCCGGAAGAAGTTACCCATATCGCAGGTAAACGCATTGCTCCTGAAGGGGTGGTAGTCTACAATCCGGCTTTTGACGTCACCCCCCACGAACTGATTACAGCGATTATTACCGAAAATGGAATCATTGGCGAAAACTATGAAGCAGAATTGCCGGCATTATTTGAGAAGAGCGAACAAGTGGGATGAGGAGATTAAAAAGAGAGACAAAGTTTGGTGGAGAACTCAATCTAATCATGATGACCAAACTTGTTGTTTTCAACAAAGGGCATAGAAAGAAGTCCCTTTCCATCTCTGAAAAACAGGAGGGAGAGGGACTCCTTGCCGGTTTTACAAAGATAGCAGGTTGCTGCCTCTCGAAACGGAATGATTCATGATGTATGTTGTTTTCTTGAACGGTGATGAAATGATTTATGTTCATTCGTCATTTTAACTGTCGTATAAGTTGATCAAAATTATTTTTGTAAAATATATTTCGTACTGATTTTTGACGATGTTGATTCTATCAGCATATCCTTATTTTTCTTCTATTTAATAGCGATTGTAATGAAAGCCTCAAAATGAACGTACCCCATATGATATAACGCCGATAGAATAGGATCGATCCACAAAAATAAAAGCGGCTTTTTTGATGGAAATATAGTAGCTAAGAAAGTCTAACAATAACCCTTCTTTATTATAAGAAGGTTGGATCCTTTTAGAAGAAATGGCCTTCGTTCTTTTCAAAAAATGTTTGAAAAAAGAAGCAAGGCTGCAATGAAAGAATCAAAACGCTGAAAGAGAGCTTTCAGCGTTTTGATTCGTTATCGTTTTCTTCGCTGTCATCATGATGATGTTTATGGTGCCAGTGGCCTTTTTCCGAGTGATTCCAATGAGGGGAAAAGCCGATTTGCTGCAAGTGTTTGTAATGTTCTTCCAAATGGGA
>JBHGYD010000023.1:0-6659 GCA_041920415.1 Anoxybacillaceae bacterium | reverse complement strand
ATTTTGAGTAGAATTCACGTATAGTCCTCCTTGGTATTCAATTTAGGGGTCAATTTATCCGTTTGACACCCCCGAATCATACCAAGAGGGCTTTTTTTGTTCAAGTCCCCAAAAAAAGCTTCTAACAGGAATGCTCCTTTTTGTTATTTTTTCCAAATAAAAAACTCCCATCCCTAAAAAGGGACGAGAGTAACCCGCGTTGCCACCCTACTTGAAGACAAAATGTCTTCCACTCAAACAGATAACGGCTTTGCACCGAAAATGCTTACTTGCCTTAAAGCGTTCGGCATTTTACTCAAGGATGGATTCACAAGCGCTTCCCATCGGTTTGCACCACCCACCGACTCTCTGAAGAGAAGCCATCTTGCTACTAGTTCCTTTCATCGTTTTAGCAATCATGAAATTTTTAGTAAAAATAATGTACTATAAGTTTTCGCAAGATGCAACTATTTTATGCTTTTGCTTCTTTCACCATATTGATGAAATATTGTGTAACGCGATGGTCATCCGTCAATTCAGGGTGGAATGAACAGCCTAAAAACTGTCCTTGTCTTGCCGCGACAATACGATCTTCATGTTTTGCCAAAATTTCTACATCCTCGCCGACTTCAACAATATGAGGAGCGCGAATAAACACGCCAACAAAGTCATCGGCAATTCCAGCAATCGAAAGCTCGGCCTCAAAGCTTTCCCGTTGGCGACCAAACGAATTACGTTCTACCGTAATGTCCATTAAACCGAGATGTGGCTCATCATAGCCGACAATTCGTTTCGCTAAAATAATCAAACCTGCGCAAGTGCCAAACATCGGCTTTCCTTTCGCAGCAAACTCCTTTAACGGCTCAATAAACCCATACTTGTCCATGAGGCGACGCATCGTTGTGCTTTCGCCGCCTGGAATAATAAGACCATCAATATTCTCAAGTTGCTCCACTTTTTTTACGACAACTGCTTCAGCACCGCATGCTTCAATGGATTGTACATGTTCTCTAACTGCACCTTGCAAACCTAAAACTCCGATTTTCACCATAATGTCTACCCCTTTAATTACCAACCGCGTTCTTGCATGCGCTGTTCAGGCAACAATGATGAAATATCAATTCCTTTCATCGCCCCACCTAAACCTTTTGAAAGGTGAGCAATTAACTCGTAATCTTCGTAATGTGTGGTTGCTTCAACAATAGCCCGAGCATACTTTTCAGGATTTTCTGATTTAAAAATACCAGAACCTACAAACACACCATCTGCTCCTAAATGCATCATTAACGCTGCATCAGCAGGAGTCGCAACACCGCCCGCGGCAAAGTTAACGACAGGGAGACGACCTAATCGTTTAATTTCTAACAATACTTCAAACGGAGCGCCTAAATTCTTCGCTTCTGTCATTAATTCATCTTCACTCATGCTTACGACTTTACGTACTTGGGCATTCACTTTTCGCATATGACGAACCGCTTCGACGATATTTCCTGTGCCTGGTTCACCTTTTGTACGAAGCATGGATGCACCTTCCGCAATACGACGAGCCGCCTCACCTAAATCACGGCAGCCACAAACAAATGGAACGGTAAATTGACGTTTATCAATATGGAATTCTTCATCAGCAGGAGTTAATACTTCACTTTCGTCAATGTAATCGACGCCTAATGCCTCAAGAACACGCGCTTCAACGTAATGTCCGATACGCGCTTTCGCCATAACTGGAATCGAAACTGCTTTCATTACTTCTTCAATAACGGTTGGATCAGCCATACGAGCAACGCCGCCTGCCGCACGAATATCAGCTGGAACACGTTCTAACGCCATAACCGCTACCGCACCAGCAGCTTCCGCAATTTTTGCTTGTTCCGCATTTACTACGTCCATGATGACGCCGCCTTTTTGCATTTCCGCCATACCGCGTTTTACACGCTCTGTACCTGTAATTGCCACCTGTAATTCCTCCTAGTTACGTTATGTAGTCATATTGTGATTAATTGTACTGGAAAATAACAAAATTCACAATAAATAATCTCGATTACATTTCTTTATTTTACCTCAATTTTTTCAAAAATCACAATAAAAAAACCATCTAGCCATATGGAAAAAGCCCCCTTTCATAAGGGAGCATTTTTAAAACCAACCTTTTACCAATTTCGCAACGCTTGTCCAAACGTCACTGAATAATCCACCAATTCCTCTCATCATAAGCACAAACCAATTTGCCTTTTCTACATTTTTCTTAGTGACTAAATCTACTTTAACAGCATTTTCCCCATCTGGAGTTAAATAACCGTAATTATCTTCGCCCATATATTTTACGGTCATGTACCCAACTTTTTCACCTTTTTTTATCGGTGCGGTCAATTCACCGTTTTTGGTTAATTTCTTTTTATCAATCACGTACACTGGTTTATAATTTTTCTCTTCACCATTTTTCACAACGAGAGAGAGAGGTTTCTTCGTTACGATCGTTACTGATTTTTCTTTTCCCTTCACAACTGGTAATGTAGACTTACCCTTTAGTTGATAACCAGCCGGATAAAGTTCTTTTAAAGAGTAGTTGCTGAATCCGTAATCTAGTAATTTTCTTGTTTGTTCAAATCGTGCCCCGATTGTTGATTTTCCGTTACTTTTCGCATTCATCACTACCGTAATAAAACGAATGCCATTTCTCTTTGCCGTTCCTGTAAAACAGTACCCAGCAAATTCCGTATAGCCTGTTTTGAGTCCGTCTACTCCTTCATATGAATAAACTAATCCTGGTAACATCCAGTTCCAGTTATCCATTTTAATTTGATCATCTGTGCCTTCTCTAAATATTTTCTTCGGAGTACTCGCTGTTTCTAACACTTGCGGGTATTCTTTTAATAAATGATAAGCTAATGTAGCGACTGCCCGTGCCGACATCACATTTTCTTCATTTTCATTCATTCCTTCTAGATGAAGTCCTTGTAAATCCTTGCTGCTTAATCCAGTCGCATTCACAAATTTATAGTCTTTAAGTCCTAGCTTTTTTGCTTTTTCGTTCATCATTTTCACAAAATTTTCTTCTGAACCACCAACAATTTCAGCAATAGCAACCGTTGCTGCATTCGCTGAGTAAATCGCCATTGCTTCATAAAGTTCACGAACCGTATATTTCCCATCTTTTCGTAAAGGGACATTCGATAAATCACGATCTTGGGAAAGTCTGTATACGTAATCACTTGGTGTATATTCTTGATCCCACTTCACACGATGTTCTTTAATAGCTTCTAATAACAAATATTCGGTCATCATTTTTGTCATACTTGCGATTCCAAGGACCGTATCAATATTCTTTTGATATAAAATTCTTCCGGTACTTGTATCAACAAGTATGGCTGCATCTGCTTCAATATTGAGTGGATCTTGAGCCGCTTTCACTTTGCCAAACGGGAAGATGGTTGCAAATAGAAAGATCGCCAAAACACTTATGATTATATTTTTATTTCGCTTCACTGTTTATACCTCCTTACACAAACGTTATTGTAACACACTCTCATATAAAAAAATAGACGGAGGAACATTCCTCCGCTTCAATTTAGAAACATCAATAAGATTATGAAAGAGAATAGTTTGGTGCTTCTTTTGTAATTTGTACATCATGTGGATGGCTTTCACGCAATCCTGCACCAGTCATACGAATAAATTGTGTTTTTTCCCGTAATTCTTCTAAATTTTTTGTTCCACAATATCCCATACCAGCTCTTAAACCACCAACAAGTTGGTAAATCGTATCAGCAAGCGGTCCTTTATATGGAACCCGTCCTTCAATTCCTTCTGGAACAAATTTTTTATTATCCTCTTGGAAGTAACGGTCTTTGCTGCCTTTCTCCATAGCCGCAACAGACCCCATACCTCGATATACTTTAAAACGACGTCCTTGATAAATTTCTGTTTCTCCTGGACTTTCCGTAACTCCAGCTAATAAACTTCCAAGCATAACAGCATGTGCACCCGCCGCTAAAGCTTTTACAATATCTCCTGAATATTTAATTCCGCCGTCAGCGATGATTGGAACACCATATTTGCGCGCCTCTGTCGCACAATCATAAATCGCTGTAATTTGTGGCACTCCTACACCAGCGACAACGCGCGTCGTACAGATGGAGCCTGGTCCAATTCCCACTTTAATAATGTTTGCTCCTGCTTCAATTAGGTCGCGTGTCGCCTCTGCTGTCGCGACATTACCAGCAATAATATTCAAATGCGGATACTGCTCACGAATTTTCCGGACTGTTTCGAGAACTCCTTTTGAATGTCCGTGGGCTGTATCAACAACAATGACGTCTACATTTGCCTCAACAAGCTTTTTCACTCGGATCATCGTATCTGCTGTCACTCCAACAGCAGCACCAACTAATAAACGACCTTTTTCATCTTTTGCTGAATTCGGGAACTCGATTACTTTTTCAATATCTTTAATTGTAATTAAACCTTTAAGAACGCCATTTTCATCAACAAGCGGCAATTTTTCTACTTTGTGCTTTTGTAAAATTTTCTCTGCTTCTTCTAATGTTGTACCTACCGGGGCAGTAATTAAATTTTCTTTCGTCATCACATCGGATATTTTCGTTGAATAATCTTGAATAAAGCGCAAGTCACGATTCGTAATAATTCCAACAAGTTTTTGTTCTACTTCGTTATTCACAATCGGAACACCAGAAATGCGGTATTTTCCCATTAAATATTCGGCATCATACACTTGATGTTCAGGGGTTAAAAAGAATGGATCGGTAATGACTCCTCGTTCTGAACGTTTTACTTTATCGACTTGCTCTGCCTGTTGTTCGATGGACATATTTTTATGGATAATTCCTAATCCGCCTTGACGTGCCATTGCAATAGCCATCTCTGCTTCTGTGACAGTATCCATTCCCGCACTAAGAATAGGGATATTAAGTTGTAATGTCTTACTTAATTGTGTTGTGACATCAACATCACGAGGCAACACATCTGATTTTGCAGGAATAAGAAGAACATCATCAAATGTTAACCCTTCTTTTAAAAATTTAGATTCCCACATGTTTTCTCCCCCTTATCCGGAAATATTATTAGTAGCTTAACAACTGGTTAAAATACTGTCAAGGAATCAGAAAAATGTTCAATTTTTCATTAAATTCAAATTTTATTTCAAAAACAGGGGGAATTAAATATGTCTTATTACAAAGACATTTGGATAAATTTCACATCATTTCATTCTACAAATACTGCACAAAAATTTCTTTGTCGTTGTTACACAAAGAAAGGGAGAGAAGACGCAATGCAAAAAAGCTATACGAACTGTTATCCTTTTCTTTATTACCTGCAGCATGGACAAAATTTTTATTTAACAGCTCAAAATGCTCCAGTATCCATTAAGCCAGTTCTCTTATTTTACGGAATGGTTCAGCTTTTAAAAGCTTGTCTCCTTACTGTCGATGCAGATTATCCTGAATCGACTTCTGTTTTAGCCCATGGTGTTTCAACAAGAAAAAGAAAAAAGCAGAACTATGAATTTTTTGATGATGAAGTAAAAATACAAAAGCACGGTCTATTTACTCATTTTTCTGAAAAAATGTTTCATGTGAAACAAATAACAGGAGAAAAGTTTCAAATGCGGATATTACTGCAGCGAATAAGTGAACTTCATGAACTGTTCGAAACTTATTATAGTCAAATAATATCAAGAAAAGTTTTGTATAATCCTTTGAACCGAACAATTTTTATTCCAACAAAAATTTTGGATGATTACCATATGACGTTAGATCGTTTTACGGACTACATAACAAAAGAATGGAGCTGGCTACAAAGAGATTCTATACAAATAGAGGGCAACTATATTCAAGTAACGAGTCAATATACATTCAAACCATTAGGATATGAACCGTTTATGTTTAATTTAGATGATGAAGCATACCGCTTACCCATTTATCGAGGGGAAATGTTTAAGATGCCTGAAATTATGTCCCATTATTTATTATTATATAACTTAAGTATGATTTCTCGCTATGAAACAGAATGGTGGAGTGAGTTATTACATTCTTATTCCAGCGAGGCCTATCCTTTTATCATGAAATTTTTATCGGTCACATCAGAAAAAGTCCCATTATTACTTTACGAGTATTTATTGAAAAACTTCCAAACCTCTTCTTCTGCATAAACTATACGTTATTCTCAATTGATACATCTACGTATAAAAAAAGAGATACCTATTCAAACATAGGTATCTCTTTCTTATTAAGCCTAGCGACGTCCTACTCTCGCAGGGGCGCTAGCCCCAACTACCATCGGCGCTGGAGAGCTTAACTTCCGTGTTCGGGATGGGAACGGGTGTGACCTCTCCGCCATTGTCACTAGACTATTTGAAGGATTGTTCCTTCAAAACTAGATAACAGGCATTCAAAAAGAAGTGAACTGCCTCCGCTTTTCGCTGTCTAGCTCCGGCAACCAACCGCTCGGGGTCAAATAACCTTCTCCCTCGAGGTGCAAGCACCTCTGCGGGCAAAGAACATTTGCCCATCGCGGTTAGGCAGGTTGCCTCCGCTTTTCGCATTGTCTAGTTCCGGCTCGCAACGCCTAGTGGAAAATAACCTTCCTCCGTCGAAATGCAAGCATTTCTCGTCGGAAGAACATTTTCCTTACGGCGTTAGACGCTCGCCTTCACTTTTCTTCTT
>JBHGYD010000022.1:0-8190 GCA_041920415.1 Anoxybacillaceae bacterium | reverse complement strand
CACATCGAAAGAAAAAGAAGAAAACCCGAGCATAGGAGGGTTCTCTTCCATTCAGATAAAAAATATAATCCATATGATGGAAAAAGAAAAAAGAGAGCTGTTCTCAAAAAGTCATTTTACTGACCTTTTGAGACAGCCTCGTTTTTTTGTCATATGTCCCTCGCTTGTCTAATAAACTAGTACAAACGATGATGTGAGGGAATGGTGAGAGATGGATGAATAAACGAGCTAGAGAGATTCGAAAACGAATCGAAAAACGGAAACGGCAACGACCCACTCGTTATGATGCTTCCCGACAACCGTTACTAGATGTAACGGACGAAGAACGATATGGGCAGCCGGTGATCACGTATGACCGTTACTCGATGGATGACAAGCATCCTCTTTTTCGAAAAGAAGTGTTTCTTTTTAAAACATTTCTTTCCGTTTGTCTTGTATTGGTAACGGCGATTGCGTTTAAAAACCCATCAACAACGCTTGAACCAGTGCGAACATTTGTTAAAAACACGATGGAACAAGAGTTTCAGTTTGCCGCTGTGTCCAAATGGTATGAAAAACAATTTGGTGAGCCGCTTGCTTTATTGCCGACAGAGAAAAAGAAAGCAAGTCAATCGAAAACACAACAATACGCCGTTCCAGCTTCGGGACGTGTGCTTGAAAACTTTGAGAAAAACGGTCAAGGCGTTATGATCGAAACAAAAAGTAGTGCGCCCGTCGAAGCAATGAATGAAGGGATTGTCGTTTTTGCAGGAACGAAAGACAAGCTCGGAAAAACGGTGATTATCCAACATGCCGATGGAAGCGAATCGTGGTACGGCAATCTAGGAACCATTACGGTGAAGCTATACGATTTTGTCGAAACCGGTAAAGAAGTAGGAACAGCGATGAATCATGCTAATGAATCAAAAGGGGTATTTTACTTCGCGATTAAACAAGGCGACCATTTTATTGATCCGATTCAGGTGATTCCCGTTGAATAAATATATGTCTTTACTTACAAAAATCCACATTCATCCGTTGTTATGGCTCATGAGCGGAATTGCGGTCGTGACTGCTCATTTTCAACAATTGTTTCTTTTATTTCTCGTCGTGTTTGTTCATGAGCTCGGACACGCTGTTGCTGCTCTTTTTTTTTCATGGCGCATTAAGCAAATTTTATTATTACCGTTTGGCGGTGTAGCTGAAGTGGAGGAACATGGGAATCGGCCGTTTCGTGAAGATTTGATTGTCACGCTTGCTGGACCAGCGCAACACCTTTGGCTGTTAGGCGCAGCGTTTGCTCTATGGAAAAGCGGCATCATAACAATCGATGGATGGAAGATGTTTGCCCATTATAACATCGCTGTATGTCTCATCAATTTCTTACCGATTTGGCCGCTGGATGGTGGAAAGTTATTGTTCCTCACCTTTACTCGCTACTTTCCGTTTAGCGAGGCGCATGAAAAAATGATTTTTTGTTCGTTTGGAGCGCTTTTTGTTTTTGTTGGGGCAATTCTCTTGATAGAACCGTCCCAGATCGATCTTTGGATCATCTCTCTCTTTCTTTTCATTTCGATATGGAAAGAATGGCAACATCGGCGATATATTGTGATGCGATTTTTACTGGAGCGATATTACGGAAAAAAAGGAGATTATAAAAAATTACAGTTAATTACAGTAGAAGAAACAGAGCCGATTTTACAAGTGTTGCAAAAGTTTTATCGCGGTCAAAAACATTCCATTATCGTTGTCAAAAACAAAAAAGAGCAAGCAATTATTGATGAAAACGAGCTGCTTCATGCGTTTTTTGTCGAGCGGCAAACGAATGAAGCAGTAGGAAATCTCGTATATGTATGAAAAAGAGAGCGGTCAAACATATTGACAGCTTTCTTTTTGTTATGGTACTATTTTTCATGTTGTAGAAAAATTTTGTACCGTGTAGCCAACGGACAAAATTTGGTGCAAAGCTTCATTTGGTAGCACCCGTGCTACAACCGCTCAGCGCAGGTTCCAAGTTTTCGCTGGTCGCGAAACGCCTCGTTGCTGGCGAGTCTGAGTATATGTTAGGAGGTGCAACGATGTACGCAATTATCGAAACTGGCGGTAAACAAATCAAAGTTCAAGAAGGTCAAGAAATCTACATCGAAAAAATCGACGTAGCTGAAGGCGAAACCGTTACATTTGACAAAGTATTATTCGTAGGTGGCGAAACAGTAAAAGTTGGAAATCCTACGGTAGAAGGTGCAACTGTAACGGCGAAAGTACAAAAACATGGTCGTCAAAAGAAGATCATTGTTTTCAAATATAAGCCGAAAAAGAACTATCGTCGTAAACAAGGTCACCGTCAACCTTACACAAAAGTAGTCATCGAAAAAATTAACGCGTAAGGCGTCGACGATGATAAAAGTAGAAATTGAGCGCACAGACGAAGGAAAAATTAAAGCTTTTACCATGAGCGGGCACGCGAATTTTGCCAAGCATGGACAAGATATCGTTTGTGCTGGAGCATCAGCGGTTTCTTTCGGTGCGGTGAATTCGATCATCGTGCTGACAAAAATTCAACCGCATGTTACTCAAGGAGGAAAGGGCGGTTATCTTCGCTGCGAGCTTCCTGCGATTGAAGATCGTGCGACAGATGAAAAAGTTCAGCTTCTCCTTGAAGCGATGCTCGTTTCTTTACAAACGATTGAAAGAGATTATGGTAAATATATTCAAATTGTCGACATGAGCAGGAGGTGACAGGCAATGTTAAGACTTGATCTTCAATTTTTCGCGTCTAAAAAAGGTGTAGGTTCTACAAAAAACGGCCGTGATTCCATTGCGAAACGTCTTGGCGCAAAACGTGCTGACGGTCAATTCGTAACTGGTGGTTCAATTCTTTATCGTCAACGCGGTACAAAAGTTTACCCAGGATTAAACGTTGGTCGTGGCGGTGACGATACACTTTACGCAAAAGTAGACGGTATCGTTCGCTTCGAACGCCTTGGTCGCGATCGCAAAAAAGTGAGCGTTTATCCTGTGACACAAGAAGCATAAGCAACGTTTGAAAACTCTAACCGTTTGGGTTAGGGTTTTCTTTTTGTGTAGCGGGGTCTAGCGAGCCGCTGCCGCTTTTTTTGATTGTCTAGCTCGGTTCGCAACGCCTAGTGGAAAATAACCTTCCTCCGTCGAAGCGACAAGCGCTTCTCGTCGGAAGAACATTTTCCTACGGCGTTAGGCGCTCACCTCCGCTTTTCTTGATTGTCTAGCTTCAGCGCCTAGCCTTCTTCTGCTAAATAACCTCCTCCCTTGAGGTGACAAGCACCTCTACGGTCGAAGAACATTTGACTTCTAGGGAGCCAGGATGGCGACATTTCGCCGCCCTCCACAGGACGTGGGCGGTATTTAGGCGAAATTGCCGGCGCTTCCGCTTTTCTTTACTAGCTGTTTTATTTACCATTTGGTATAATTTAGCTAAAAATAAATGGGTAGGGGCACCACTGATGGAGAAACAATGGAGTGTACTTGATGTTTTACGCCATTCTCGACATGACTGGCTCAATAAAATTCAGCTAATTAAAGGGAATTTAGCGTTAAATAAAGTAGAACGGGTTCATGAAATTATTGAAGAAATCGTTCATGATATGCAACACGAAACGAAATTAACGAACTTAAAAGCAGAACGGTTTGCCGAATTGTTAATGACATATAATTGGGGGGCGCGACGTCTTTCTTTGGAATATGAAGTGATTGGAGATGGCTGTGATTTATCGGCTTATGATACGGAGTTAACGGAATGGTGTCGAGAGTTTTTTTTCATTATGGAGCAACAAGCCGATATGAACACGGAAAACCATTTAGACATTTCCATCGAAGTCATCGATGGGGAAGTACGATTGTTTTTTGATTATAGTGGTACAATAAATCATGCTGATGTATTAAAAGAATGGCTCGAGCAGCACAAAAAGGGTGGTTCGATTCACCTTGATCATTTTTATATACATAACGATGAAATGACCGTACTGATAAAAATTGACTTGTAAGCATCAAGAAGAGATCGGAGGAAAAGAAGATGTTTGTTGATCAAGTGAAAATTTATGTCAAAGGTGGCGATGGTGGAAACGGGATGGTCGCGTTTCGCCGCGAGAAATATGTTCCAAAAGGTGGTCCGGCCGGCGGTGACGGTGGAAAAGGCGGCGATGTCGTGTTCGTCGTCGATGAAGGGCTACGGACATTGATGGATTTCCGTTATCAGCGCCATTTTAAAGCGGCTAAAGGCGAAAACGGAATGTCGAAAAATCAGCACGGAAAAAATGCCGAAGATTTAATTGTGAAAGTACCGCCTGGAACGGTCGTAATTGATGCAGAAACAAACCAAGTACTCGCCGATTTGACGGAAAACGGTCAACGATTTGTCGTCGCAAAAGGCGGACGCGGTGGACGAGGAAATACAAGGTTTGCGACACCGGCCAACCCAGCTCCAGAAATTGCTGAAAATGGGGAACCAGGAGAAGAGCGCTATGTCATTCTTGAGTTAAAGCTATTAGCCGATGTCGGATTAGTAGGTTTTCCGAGCGTTGGAAAATCAACGCTTCTTTCTGTCGTTTCAGCAGCTAAGCCGAAAATCGCTGACTATCATTTTACAACGCTTGTACCGAATTTAGGAGTCGTAGAAACAGACGATGGTCGCAGCTTTGTCATGGCTGACTTGCCAGGACTTATTGAAGGAGCTCACCAAGGTGTCGGGTTGGGTCACCAATTTTTGCGCCATATTGAACGAACGCGTGTCATCGTTCACGTCATTGATATGGCAGCGATTGAAGGACGTGATCCGTACGAAGACTATTTAGTGATTAATGAGGAGTTAAAGCAATATAATTTGCGTTTAACCGAACGACCACAAATTATTGTGGCTAATAAAATGGACATGCCAAACGCCGAAGAAAATTTACAAGCCTTTAAAGAAAAATTACAAGAAGACGTGCCGATTTTTCCAATCTCTGCGCTAACAAGACAAGGATTGCGCGACTTGTTGTTCGCCATTGCCGACCTTCTTGAAACAACGCCGGAATTTCCGCTTCATGAAATGGAAGAACCAGCGGTACAGCGCGTTGTATATAAGCTTGAAAAAGAGGCACCTGCGTTTACGATTACGCGCGATAGTGACGGAACGTTTATCGTGTCAGGGGAAAAAGTTGAAAAATTGTTTAAGATGACCGATTTTTCAAGAGAAGAGTCCGTTCGTCGCTTTGCGCGGCAATTGCGTGCGATGGGAGTCGATGATGCGTTGCGGGAGCGCGGAGCAAAAGACGGTGATATTGTGAAGTTGTTGGACTATGAATTTGAATTTATTGATTAACAAAGCGAGGGAAGCGGTCCGTTGGATAAAAAATTTTATTTAGTGCGGGAAGATGTATTGCCGGAAGCGATGCGTAAAGTATTGAAAGCAAAGGAATTGTTGGAGCGAAAAAAGGTCGATTCCGTTGCCGATGCGGTGCAAATGGTCGATGTGAGCCGCAGTGTGTTTTACAAATATCGCGATGCGGTATTTCCGTTTCAAGCCGTTGTGAAAGAAAGCATTGTGACGTTATTTTTCCATTTGGAAGACCGCTCTGGTACGTTGTCGAAGCTTCTTGGCGTTGTCGCGGCGGCTGGGTGTAACGTGTTAACCATTCATCAAACGATTCCGCTTCAAGGTCGCGCGAATGTGACATTAACCATTAGTACAAATGACATGAACGAAGATATTGAGGATTTATTAGCAAAATTGCGCCGTTTGGAATTTGTCGAAAAGGTAGAGATCGTTGGGTCAGGGGCGTAAATAAGGGAGAGGCAAAACGATGAAAATTGGCTATTTAGGACCGAAAGCGACATTTACTGATTTAGCAGTGACAACCATTTTTCCACATGAAGAAAAAATTTCGTATGATACGATTCCCGAATGTATTGATGCGGTCAGCAATGGGGAAGTAGAATTAGGGGTCGTCCCGCTTGAGAATGCGCTCGAGGGATCGGTCAATTTAACAATTGATTATTTGATTCATGAACAATCATTGCCAATTGTTGGGGAAATTATTGCTCCGATTCAACAGCATTTAATGGTTCATCCTGACCGGGCCAACGATTGGGAACATGTACAAGAAATTTATTCCCATTCCCACGCAATTGCGCAATGCCATAAATTTTTGCATACGCACTTTAAAAAAGCAAAATATGTGTATATGACATCGACAAGTGCTGCTGCAAAATTTGTCAGCGAACATCCAGAGCTCCACATCGCCGCGATCGCCAATCGACTGGCCTCGGAAGAATACGGATTAACGATTGTTCGTGAAAATATTCACGATTATGACTATAATCATACACGGTTTATTATTGTCCGTAAGCAAAACGGTGAGCTTACGATTGATTCACCGCTCTATGCTGGAGATAAAACGACATTGATGATCACGCTCCCGAAAGACCAAGCCGGCGCGCTTCATCAAGTATTGTCCGCCTTTGCATGGCGCAAACTCAACCTAACGAAAATCGAATCCCGGCCAGCGAAAACGGGATTAGGCAACTACTTTTTTATCGTTGACATTGACCAAAAAATGGATGATGTCCTTATCCCCGGAGCGATCGCCGAACTCGAAGCGCTCGATTGCACCGTTCAAGTATTAGGAAGTTATCCGTACTATATCATTTAACATAATCCGAAAGAAGTCTCCTACTTAACATGACTAAAAACGCTGACCATAAAAAAGGTTCTGACAACGAGTCAGAACCTTCAGCGAACAGTGCCTGTCACTGTTCGCTTTTAGAGTGACACGTGTCGAATGATTGTATGATAGCGGTGGAAGATTAACAGGGCAGCATGTCGTCGGTGCCGATGCGCTGGATCTTACCTATGCGTACGATACGGATGGAAATATGATTAGAGTGCCAGGCACGTGTCGAACGGGTCCTCCTTTTGAAGAGCGCCTGTCACGTGTCGAAAAGAAAATCCCCCCAGCTGTGAAAACGAGTCACGGCTGGGGGGATGTTTTTACATGTTTGCGTAAAATGCGTTGATGGCTTTGTACCATTTGTTTCGGGAGTTGATTGATGTGAAAAAAGCGAAGATCCAATGATTCGCTAGAGTCCATGCGCAGCTCTCCGAAAAATTCGTTCGTTTCATACACAATCGTGACCATATAGAATTCGTCTCCATTGGCTGCCTTCGCGTAGTTATTGGCTCCTGAAATGACATCGATCATTTTGCATTTTCCTATTGTCAGTCCTGTTTCTTCTAACACTTCACGCCGTGCCGTTTCTTCTGTGGATTCTCCCAATTCCATCAATCCACCCGGAAGCCCCCAGAAACCATGCGGATGGTTTCGTTGTTGTAACAATATTTCACCGCTTTTATTTTTGATGATCACCAATGAACCGACTAAGATTAATGGCCGATGTCCGACAAGGGCGCGAAGTTCTTCAATGTATCCCATTTCGTTCTCCTTTCTATCCGTTCAACAATTGAACTACTCCCACTTTCACTTCGTTTAGAAGTGGGAGATTCTTGGGTAATCCTTTCTATCGAAGGGAAGTTGACCAAGCGATCCCCGCCGTCCCAGCGGTTCCGTTAGAACATCCTAACAATCGAAGCCCTTCCCGAAGGAGATTGATGCTTGCGTTCACATCTCGATCGTGGTGAGAACCGCACGAGGGGCACGTCCATTCACGCAAGGTTAATCTTTTCACTTCTTTATGCTGATAGCCGCATGTGGAACAAAGTTGACTCGATGGAAAGTTTTTTGCCACCGTCACGACTTGTTTGTCGTACCATTTCGCTTTATACTCTAGCATCTTGCGAAATGTTGACCAACTCACTTCATGAATGGACTTTGCCATTCTTTTGTTTTTCACCATATTTCTTACTTGCAAGTCTTCCAACACCACAACATCGTGGTTTTTGATGATGTGGGTGGAGAGTTTTTGTAAGAAATCGTTTCGAGCATGGACGATGTTTTCATGAATCTTCGCGACCTTGATCCGTTGCTTATGCCAATTCGAGCCGCCTATTTGCCGTCTTGCTAATATCCGTTGCGCTTTTGCCAACTTTTCTTCCAATCGGCGAAAAAATTTCGGGTTCCCAACTACTTCTCCTGTACTGAGCGTCGCAAAGTCTTTCACCCCAACGTCAATCCCCACCGCGGAACCGGTTTTTGGTAACGGCTGTACTTCTGTTTCAACGAGAATGGAAACAAAATA
>JBHGYD010000008.1:0-20034 GCA_041920415.1 Anoxybacillaceae bacterium | reverse complement strand
GACGAGGTAGATAGGTCCGAGGTGGAAGCGTGGCGACACGTGGAGCTGACGGATACTAATCGATCGAGGACTTAACCAAGAAGAAAAGTGAAGGCGAGCGTCTAACGCCGTAAGGAAAATGTTCTTCCGACGAGAAATGCTCGCATTTCGACGGAGGAAGGTTATTTTCCAATAGGCGTTGCGAGCCGGAACTAGACAATGCGAAAAGCGGAGGCAACCTGCCTAACCGCGATGGGCAAATGTTCTTCGCCCGCAGAGGTGCTTGCACCTCGAGGGAGAAGGTTATTTGACCCCGAGCGGTTGGTTGCCGGAGCTAGACAGCGAAAAGCAGAAGCTTCTTCATGAATGCCTGTTATCTAGTTTTGAAGGAACAATCCTTCAAATAGCCTAGTGACAATGGCGGAGAGGTCACACCCGTTCCCATCCCGAACACGGAAGTTAAGCTCTCCAGCGCCGATGGTAGTTGGGGCTAGCGCCCCTGCGAGAGTAGGACGTCGCTAGGCTGTACATATAAAATGTTCCGCAGTAGCTCAGTGGTAGAGCAATCGGCTGTTAACCGATTGGTCGCAGGTTCGAATCCTGCCTGCGGAGCCATGCTTCCATAGCTCAGTTGGTAGAGCACTTCCATGGTAAGGAAGAGGTCACCGGTTCAAGCCCGGTTGGAAGCTTGCGTTTATGCTTTTTCTGGCCCGTTGGTCAAGTGGTTAAGACACCGCCCTTTCACGGCGGTAACACGGGTTCGAATCCCGTACGGGTCACTAACAAAAAGGGGATGTTTCCATTTGGAAAACATCCCCTTTCGCTATTTTTCGCTTTTCTTTAACACCTTTTCCGAGGAACCCTCTCCTTTGAACAAAGTATGAGAGATTTATCCACGTTAGAACACCTTCTATACAAAAAGCAAACAGAACAAAATCCCTCTTTCTTTCTATCACCTGTAAGACATCTCTTCTTTCCCTTCTAGCCGTTCGTTTTTTCTAATAGAGGAAGGATTTATAAATAAAAAATTTTGGTTGTACTATGACGTGTTAACAAGAAATACGTCGAAGGTTTTTTTATACTCCTTTCCTTTTTTGACAAATTTTTGACAATTCAGACGATATAATAGGGGTAATAGAAAAGCGAAGGAGTGATCGGAAATGGAAAGAATAGAAAGAAGTTTTATGAACCAAATTTCAGAGGTGCCGTTAAACGAAACTCAAGCCGTTTTCTCACGCTGGGCACGGCATGTAAAACTAAGGCTTGGACATTTGTTTATTCATAAGGGGTTCATTTTATTAGTTATTGGTTTTTTACTTGGACGCGCTCTCATTTTATCAAAATTGACCCCTTTTGCATTACCGTTTTTTGTTGCTGTTTATACGATGCGTCGTGACAAGGCAGGGTTAGCATTTATTGCTTTAATAGCCGGTTCTCTTACTCTATCGTTCGAAACAACGCTATTTGTTTTTACTGGGATGTTTAGTTTCTTACTTTTAAATCAGTTTATAAAAAAGTTTTTTGATGACTGGCTAAAAGTAGTACCTTTTGTTGTATTTTGTCTATCGTTTTCTACAAAATTAGCGATTACTTATTTTTTGTCAGGGCATCAAACCGTGTATGAGAGCGTGATGGCTTTTATCGAAGCAGGGCTTGGATTTGTGTTAACGCTCATTTTCCTCCAAAGCATCCCACTATTAACGGTTCGGAAGTACAAACAATCATTGCGGGCAGAAGAAATCATTTCACTCATTATTTTGCTTGCTTCCATGTTAACAGGCACAATTGGTTGGGAAGTTTATAACTTATCGTTAGAACATATTATGTCTCGCTATCTCGTATTATTATTTGCTTTTGTAGCAGGAACCACCGTCGGTTCAACAGTAGGAGTGGTCACGGGGCTTATTTTAAGTCTAGCGAATGTCGATAATTTATATGAAATGAGCTTGTTAGCATTTGCTGGACTTTTAGGGGGATTGTTAAAAGAGGGAAAGAAAATCGGCGTTGCCTTCGGGCTACTCATTGCTACTTTATTAATTGGCCTATATGGGAACGGGAAGGCCGATATTGTACCGACAGTGATGGAATCTTGTTTTGCTATTATCTTGTTTTTGTTTACATCTAGTTCATTGACAGAAAAAATGGCTAAATATGTTCCAGGAACGATTGAATACGCGAATGAACAACAACAATATGTACGAAAAATTCGCGATGTCACCGCTCAGAGAGTTACTCAGTTTTCTCACGTTTTTCAGGCGCTAGCGAATAGTTTTTCCAATTATGGATTTACTTCTGATCTCGACTATCATGAAAAAGAAATTGACTACTTTTTAAGTGATATTACGGAAAAAACGTGTCAAACATGCTTTAAAAAAGAACAATGCTGGTCTTACCATTTTGATACAACTTATGAATATATGAAGCAAATGATGATAGAAGCGGATGCAGGAAAACTTTCGAACAATCATAAATTGCTGCGCGAATGGGATCGGCACTGCGTAAAAGCAAAAAAAGTAGTTGACATGATTGAAAAGAATGTAACGAATTATCAAGCGAATAAAAAACTGCGGAAACAAGTCAATGAAAGTAGAAAACTTGTTGCTGAACAATTGATGGGTGTTTCTCAGGTTATGGAAGATTTTTCAAAAGAAATTCAACGAGAACGAGAAAACCTTTATTTTCAAGAAGAACAAATCTTCCACGCCTTACAAGAGTTTGGGATCGAAATTGGTCATGTCGATATTTATAGTTTAGAAAAAGGAAATATTGATATTGAAATGAGTATTCCGTATTGTGAAGGTCGTGGAGAGTGCGAGAAATTAATTGCACCGATGCTTTCTGATATTTTAGATGAAACTATCGTTGTCAAAAGGGAGGAGTGTGCCGCATATCCGAACGGGTATTGCCGCGTTGCGTTCGGCTCTACAAAAGCATTTATTGTCGAAACAGGTGTGGCCTATGCTGCGAAAGGCGGAGGGCTTGTATCTGGGGATAGTTATTCAATGATTGAATTAGGAACGGGAAAATACGCGATTGCGATTAGTGACGGAATGGGAAATGGAGAAAGAGCTCATAACGAAAGCAATGAAACGTTGCGGTTATTGCAAAAAATTTTACAAACGGGTATTGATGAAACAGTAGCAATTAAGTCCATTAATTCGATTCTTTCTTTACGAACAACCGATGAAATTTTTTCAACGTTAGATTTAGCGATGATTGATTTGCAAGACGCCTCTACAAAATTTTTAAAAATTGGCTCAACCCCAAGTTTTGTGAAGCGTGGAGACAAAGTTATGAAGATTGAATCAAGTAATTTACCAATGGGGATTATTAAAGAATTTGAATTTGAAATTGTCAGTGAACAATTAAAAGCAGGAGATTTGTTAATTATGATGAGTGACGGAGTTTTTGAAGGACCTACTCATGTAGAGAATCATGACTTATGGATGAAGCGAAAAATTCAAGAATTGCAAACAAACGATCCACAAGAAGTGGCCGATTTAATCATGGAAGAAGTGATTCGAACTCGCTCTGGAAGAATCGAAGATGACATGACAGTTGTCGTAGCTAAAATTAAACATAATACGCCAAAATGGGCAACCATACCAGCGTATATGTATACAAAAAAGGCTCAGTAAAAAGTATAAAATCCTTTCATTCCGGTGATGATGGTAATACATCAGTTGTTGAGGAGGGGAATGGAAGGTGCGTAAAGGAACATTACGACAAATTTTGTTAATTACAGATGGTTGTTCGAATCATGGTGAAGATCCGATCGCCATGGCTGCTCTAGCAAGAGAACAAGGTATTACAGTTAATGTCATCGGCGTGCTTGACCAAGATACGATTGACGAAAATGGGTTACGTGAAATTGAAGGAATCGCTATGTCGGGAGGCGGTGTGAGTCAAGTTGTTTATGCTAAGCAGTTATCTCAAACCGTACAAATGGTAACACGGAAAGCAATGACACAAACATTGCAAGGTGTGGTAAATAAAGAATTAAAGCAAATTTTAGGTTCTAATATATCATTGGAAGATTTACCGCCCGAAAAACGCGGTGAAGTGATGGAAGTAGTGGATGAACTCGGAGAAACAGTCGAATTAGAAGTTTTAATATTAATAGATACAAGCGGAAGTATGAAAACAAAACTACCGACTGTAAAAGAAGCATTATTTGATTTATCGCTGAGTTTAAATGCTCGAATCGGTGACAACCACTTCTCTGTTTTTGTATTTCCGGGGAAACGTGGTGATGTGGAAAAAGTACTTGATTGGACACCGAAACTCGAGGCGCTATCGTCCGTTTTTCCTAAACTCACGTCAGGAGGGCTTACTCCAACCGGTCCTGCATTACGTGAAGCGATGACATATTTTAATAAAAAACGTTCACTAAGGAGCTTGATATCTGGTGATAAATCATACTTTGAAGAATCATCTATGTAAGCTTCCGATAGGAACTGTTATTATTGGAAAATGGCATAAACATTCCTACAAAATTATAAAGCCACTAGGTAAAGGTGCAAACGGAGTGGTTTATTTAGCAGAGAGTGTGAAAGGGCTTGTGGCGCTAAAATTAAGCGATAATAGTACGACCATTACATCAGAGGTAAATGTATTAAAACGTTTTTCCAAGGTCCAGGGAGTTGCCCTTGGGCCTTCTTTGCTAGATGTAGATGACTGGCACGACCCTTATACGAACCGAATGGTTTCTTTTTATGCAATGGAGTATATAAAGGGAGAAGAGTTTTTTACTTTTATTAAAAAGCGAGGGAAAGAATGGATTGTTATTCTCGTTTTACAACTTTTATCCGCATTAGAAAAACTTCATGAAGAAGGATGGGTGTTTGGAGACTTAAAACCGGAAAATTTGTTAGTGACCGGGATGACGCCAACCATTCGTCTTCTCGATGTCGGGGGGACGACTTTACAAGGGAGAGCGATTAAAGAATTCACCGAGTTTTACGATCGCGGTTATTGGGGACTAGGGTCACGGAAAGCAGAACCTTCCTATGACTTATTTGCAGTAGCGATGATTATGATTCACTCCTGTTATCCAACGAGATTTGAACGGAGAGGGAATGGACGCCAGCAGTTAATGACGATGATTCAAGCGGATGCAACATTACGAAAATATCGTGCGGCACTAACGAAGGCAATTGACGGACAGTATAAACAAGCAGCAGAAATGAAACGTGATTTAGTCGCAGCAATTCATCATCAGTATCCCTATACACCACACCAAGAAAGCCATCAACCAACAAGAAGAAAACAAAAACATCGTCAGAAAGTGAAAAAAAGGAGAGGTATGGTTGAAACAACACTCATTGTTGTTGCGCTTCTGTTTGTTTATGTATTGTATCTATATGGGCAAATTCTTTAATGACAAATATTCTTTTTTTGAGAAAATGTCTCATTAATGATACGATTAAGAATGTAGAAAACTGATAAAGAGGTTTTGGCTGTATGCTTGCAAAAGTTCATTCGTTTATAAAAAAACATCAATTGCTTATGCCAAATTCGACTGTCATTGTTGGGGTATCAGGCGGACCTGATTCTCTCGCTTTACTTCATTTTTTTTACACGATTCAACATGAATGGAATTTAAAAATCGTCGCGGCCCATGTCGACCATATGTTTCGCGGTAAACAGTCAGCAGAAGATATGCATTTTGTGAAACATTTTTGCGACAAACTCGGTATTATATGTGAGGCAAAACAAATTGATGTACCCTCTTTCCAACGCCAACGGAAGATTAGCGCTCAAGAAGCGGCGCGCGAATGTCGCTATCGCTTTTTTAGCGAAGTAATGGAAAAGCATTCCGCTTCCTATTTAGCGTTAGCGCATCATGGGGACGATCAAATCGAAACGATTTTAATGAGACTTGTTCGGGGAAGTAGCGGAAAAGGATATGCGGGTATTCCGTTTAAACGACCATTTCATTGTGGGTATATCATTCGTCCTTTTTTATCTGTCAGTCGCGAGGAAATCGAAACATATTGCCGTGAACATGGACTCAATCCGCGCTATGATGCAAGCAATGAAAAAGATGATTACACACGAAACCGATTTCGCCATTACGTTATTCCTTTTTTAAAAAAAGAAAATCCGCACGTTCATGAGCGTTTTCAACATTACAGTGAAATGGTCATAGAAGATGAAAAATTTTTAGAGGAATTAACGAATGAAGCGATGAATAAGGTAATGGAAAAACAACCTGGAGCCGTAACATTGCAAATTAAGCCGTTTCAAATGATGCCAAAACCTTTACAAAGAAGAGGGATTCAACTAATATTGAACTATCTTTATCATGGGATTCTTTCTTCTTTGTCCTCAATACATATAAACAATGTATTAAATTTTTTAAACAATAACCACCCTTCAGGTAGGTTAGATTTTCCAAACGGCTTAAAAATCATTCGTTCGTATCATCTTTGTGTATTTACGTTCCAGGAAAAGAAAAATGATGCCTATACATTTGAATTAGATGTTCCTTCTACTTTGCATCTTCCAAATGGATGTGCAATCATTAGTGAGTTTTGGGAATACTATCCGAAAGAACAAAAAGGAAATGACATATTTATTATTGATCCTGAAACGATTACGTTTCCTTTACGAGTTCGAACGCGACGAGCCGGCGATCGAATGACATTAAAAGGAACAAAAGGAACAAAGAAAATTAAAGAAATTTTTATAGAAAACAAAATCCCGTTACATGAGCGAGCAGGTTGGCCGATTATTGAAGATGGACAAGGAAATATTTTATGGCTTCCGAAGCTAAAAAAATCTGCTTTCGAAGCAACTGATATTACAAAAACGTGTTATCTTGTATTACACTATAAAGAGCAATGAACATCTAGGAGGAAAAGGAAAATGGGGATGAATCAAGATATTCAAAAAGTTTTAATTACAGAAGAGCAAATACAGGAAAAAGTAAAAGAATTAGGAGCGCTGCTCACGAAGGAATATGAAGGGCGCTTTCCGCTAGCTGTTGGTGTATTAAAAGGGGCTATGCCGTTTATGGCCGATTTGTTGAAAAACATCGATACATACTTGGAAATGGATTTTATGGATGTATCCAGTTATGGAAATGCGACTGTATCATCAGGAGAAGTAAAAATTTTAAAAGACTTAAACACATCTGTCGAAGGGCGTGACATTTTAATTATTGAAGATATTATCGACAGTGGCTTAACGTTAAGTTACTTAGTGGAATTATTCCGCTATCGAAAGGCAAAATCGATAAAAATTGTTACGCTTTTAGATAAACCTTCAGGACGCAAAGCGAATATTGAAGCTGATTATGTAGGATTTATTGTTCCAGATGAATTTGTTGTCGGTTATGGATTAGACTATTGTGAGAAATATCGAAATCTTCCTTATATCGGTGTATTAAAACCGGAAGTGTATAGTAAATAAAGAAATAAGCGTTGTCTATAGCCTCGCTGTTAATTTGTTGTATTGGAATGATTTTCTATGATACTATTGACTATAGTGTGTGTTTGATATGGGAGGAGGCAAGAAATGAATCGGATCTTCCGTAATACGATATTTTATTTACTGATTTTTCTCGTTGTCATCGGCGTTGTTAGCTTCTTTAACGGAAGTAATCAACGAACTGAACCGATGACATATGATGCCTTTATAACGCACCTCGAAAACGGCGATGTAAAATCGTTTTCGATGAAGCCAGAGCGTGGCGTATATGAAATAAGAGGGCAGTTAAAAACGTACGATGAAGGGCAATACTTCTCTACTTATGTGATGAATAGCGATAAGGTGTTGGATCGTATCGATGCTGCGGCGAAACGGACAAAAGTGGAAGTCATGCCGGCAGACGAAACGAGCGGTTGGGTGACGTTCTTTACCTCGATCATACCGTTTGTGATTATTTTTATTTTGTTTTTCTTCTTGCTCAATCAAGCGCAAGGCGGCGGCAGCCGGGTCATGAACTTCGGAAAAAGCAGAGCAAGACTTTACAGCGAGGATAAGAAAAAAGTTCGCTTTCGAGATGTTGCTGGAGCGGATGAAGAAAAACAAGAGCTTGTCGAAATCGTTGAATTTTTAAAGGACCCAAGAAAGTTCGTGGAGCTCGGTGCTCGCATTCCAAAAGGGGTGCTTCTCGTTGGACCTCCTGGTACAGGTAAAACATTATTAGCACGCGCTGTCGCAGGAGAAGCAGGGGTACCGTTTTTCTCCATCAGCGGTTCTGATTTCGTCGAAATGTTCGTTGGTGTTGGTGCGTCACGGGTGCGTGACCTATTTGAAACAGCGAAAAAGAATGCTCCGTGTATCATCTTTATCGACGAAATTGACGCGGTTGGTCGCCAACGTGGTGCGGGTCTTGGCGGTGGACATGACGAACGCGAACAAACGCTCAACCAATTGCTTGTTGAAATGGATGGATTTAGTGGTAATGAAGGAATTATTATCATCGCAGCGACAAACCGTCCAGATATTTTAGACCCAGCTTTACTTCGTCCAGGTCGTTTTGACCGACAAATTACGGTGGACCGCCCAGATGTGAAAGGTCGTGAAGCGGTATTAAGAGTTCATGCACGCAATAAACCGTTAGATGAGTCGGTGGATTTAAAAGCGATTGCGATGCGAACACCAGGATTTTCCGGTGCGGATTTAGAAAACTTGCTGAACGAAGCAGCTCTTGTAGCGGCGCGACAAAATAAAAAGAAAATTGATATGAGCGACATTGACGAGGCAACGGATCGCGTCATCGCCGGACCAGCGAAAAAGAGTCGCGTCATTTCGGAAAAAGAGCGGAAAATTGTCGCTTACCATGAGGCGGGTCATACAGTTATTGGTATGGTGTTAGCCGACGCTGAAATGGTTCATAAAGTAACGATTGTTCCTCGCGGTCAGGCGGGTGGCTACGCCGTCATGTTGCCGAAAGAAGATCGCTATTTTATGACAAAACCAGAACTATTGGATAAAATTACGGGCTTGTTAGGCGGTCGCGTCGCCGAAGAAATTGTATTTAACGAAGTAAGTACGGGAGCGCATAACGACTTCCAACGTGCGACAAACATCGCGCGTCGAATGGTAACGGAGTTTGGAATGAGCGAAAAACTCGGTCCAATGCAGTTTGGTCAATCCCACGGTCAAGTATTTTTAGGTCGCGACTTGCATAATGAACAAAACTATAGCGATCAAATCGCTTATGAAATCGATCTTGAAATTCAACGAATCATTAAAGAATGTTACGAAAAAGCGAAGAAAATTTTAACGGAGCATCGTGACAAACTTGAATTAATCGCAAAAACGTTGCTTGAAGTAGAAACATTAGATGCGGAACAAATTAAGCATTTGTTTGAGCACGGAACACTCCCAGAACGAAATGGAAATCACAACAGCGAAAAAACTGATGATGTAAAAGTTAACATTCACACGAAGAAGGAAGAATAAGATGTCTCTTTTTACAGGGGCATCTTTTTTTACCGTTGAAACCAAGACTTATGGTATGATGAAAAAAGTAAGAATTTGTGAAAAGTGGGGATGAAGCGATGATTTTTGTTTTAGATGTGGGCAATACAAATACGGTTTTAGGAGTGTATGACGGAAACGAGTTAAAACATCATTGGCGTATCGAGACGAGCCGCGGAAAAACAGAAGATGAATACGGCATGACGATAAAAGCGCTTCTGAATCATGTTGGTCTTGATTTTTCTGACATTGACGGCATTATTATTTCTTCCGTTGTACCGCCGATTATGTTTGCTCTTGAGCGGATGTGCTTAAAATATTTTCATCTCAAGCCTTTAATTGTTGGACCTGGTATTAAAACAGGATTAAATATTAAATACGATAACCCGAAGGAAGTAGGAGCGGACCGAATTGTCAATGCGGTCGCTGGTATTCATTTGTACGGAAGTCCGCTCATTATTGTCGATTTTGGAACAGCGACAACGTATTGTTACATTAATGAACATAAACAATATATGGGGGGAGCGATTGCGCCAGGAATTACGATTTCTACCGAGGCGTTATATTCGCGAGCAGCTAAATTGCCACGCATTGAAATCGCGCGTCCTGATGATATTATTGGGAAAAATACGGTGAGTGCGATGCAAGCTGGTATATTGTATGGGTATGTCGGACAAGTCGAAGGAATCGTGTCACGAATGAAAGAAAAAAGCTCAATCCCGCCTAAAGTAATTGCGACAGGAGGGTTAGCTTCTCTTATTGCGAATGAATCAAACGTCATTGATATTGTCGATCCATTTTTAACTCTAAAAGGGTTACAGCTTCTCTATATGAAAAACGTCGAGAAAAAATAGTGAAAGGTGAGTTGATATGTCAGACTACTTAGTGAAGGCATTAGCATATGATGGTCAAGTGAGGGCGTATGCGGTGCGCACGACGGAAACAGTCGGTGAGGCGCAACGCCGTCACCAAACATGGCCTACTGCCTCAGCCGCGCTTGGTCGTGCGATGACGGCAGGAGTTATGATGGGAGCGATGTTAAAAGGAGATAGTAAATTAACTATAAAAATTGAGGGCGGGGGTCCAATCGGTACGATTCTCGTTGATAGTAACGCAAAAGGGGAAGTAAGAGGATATGTAACGAATCCCCATGTTCATTTTGAATTAAATCAATATGGCAAATTAGATGTGGCACGAGCGGTAGGAACAAACGGCACATTAACCGTCGTTAAAGATTTAGGATTGCGCGATTTCTTTACTGGGCAAGTACCAATTGTTTCTGGGGAGCTAGGAGAAGATTTTACTTATTATTTTGTGTCATCCGAACAAACTCCTTCTTCTGTCGGTGTTGGCGTTTTAGTAAATCCGGATAATACGATATTAGCGGCTGGAGGGTTTATTCTCCAGTTAATGCCTGGTACAGAAGAAAAAACGATTGATGAAATCGAACAACGACTCAAATCAATTCCTCCAGTGTCCAAAATGATCGAAAAAGGCTTAACTCCAGAGGAAGTGTTAGAGGAGGTACTCGGAAAAGGGAATGTAAAAGTCCTTGAAACCCTTCCTGTTGCTTTTGTGTGCCGCTGTTCGCGCGAACGGATTGCAGATGCCATCATTAGTTTAGGACCTAAGGAAATTCAAGCAATTATTGAAGAAGAAGGACATGCAGAAGCATCGTGTCATTTTTGCAATGAAACATATCATTTTACCAAAGAGGATTTGGAAGAGTTAAAACGTCTCGCGCAAGCACCATCCGAATAAAAAATTTAAAAATTTAAATGATTGACAATTTAAACAATAGCTGATACATTTGAAACAAATTCGATAAAATTACTCGGGATTAGGGGTGGATGAAATGGCGCGCGTAGCGAACTCCATTACAGAATTAATCGGTGATACACCAGCTGTTAAATTAAACCGTATTGTTGATGAAGACAGTGCAGATGTGTATGTAAAATTAGAATTTATGAACCCAGGAAGCAGCGTGAAAGACCGTATTGCATTAGCGATGATTGAGGCGGCAGAAAAAGAAGGGAAACTAAAACCAGGTGATACCATTATCGAACCAACAAGCGGTAATACAGGTATTGGATTGGCAATGGTCGCAGCAGCAAAAGGTTATAAAGCCATTCTTGTCATGCCGGATACGATGAGCTTAGAGCGCCGTAATCTATTGCGTGCATACGGTGCGGAGTTAGTGTTAACACCGGGTAGTGAAGGAATGCGCGGAGCGATTCGAAAAGCGGAAGAGTTGGTAAGCGAGCATGGCTATTTTATGCCACAGCAATTTAAAAATGAAGCGAATCCAGAAATTCACCGTTTAACAACTGGAAGAGAAATTGTCGAACAAATGGGTGACCAATTAGATGCTTTTGTTGCCGGAATTGGCACAGGTGGAACGATTACTGGAGCTGGAGAAGTGCTTCGTGAAGTATATCCGAACATTAAAATTTATGCTGTCGAGCCAGCTGACTCGCCAGTATTATCAGGAGGAAAACCAGGTCCGCATAAAATTCAAGGGATTGGTGCAGGATTTGTACCGGACATTTTAGATACAAATATTTACGACGAAGTCATTACCGTGAAAACGGAAGAAGCATTTGAAGCAGCTCGCCGTGCCGCTCGTGAAGAAGGGATATTAGGAGGAATTTCATCAGGAGCTGCCATTCATGCGGCGTTAAAGGTAGCGAAACAACTTGGAAAAGGAAAAAAAGTGTTAGCGATTATTCCAAGTAATGGTGAGCGCTATTTAAGTACCGCTCTATATCAATTTGAAGAGTAATCCCACTTAACTTTTGCGTTTCTTAGGTGAAAAATAAATAGAAAATCACGTTTTAAATGATGTAAAAATTAACACTTCGGCAGGGAATACTCCCTGTCGAAATTTTTTTATAGTACAATAAACGTATGCGATAAAGGAGGGAGTGTACCGACCGCTTATGCGATCGCGAATGATACTAGAACGAAAAATTCCTTATAAACAGCGAGATTGGTTTGAACAATATAAATCGTTAGTACAAAACGAACCGTATCATGTTTTGCTAGAAAGTGGTCGTACGGGGCAATACAGTATCATCGGGCTGCGCCCTACGGGAATTGTGCAAGGAAAGGGCCAGGAGCTATTTGTCCGCTATAAAGGCGAACAAATACGTTTACAAGGGAATCCATTACTTTTAATGAAACAATGGTTTGCGCAATTTGAAACGGCTTCTCTTTGTAACGGTCCGGATTTTCAAGGAGGAGCGATTGGATATATTAGTTATGATTGCGCTCGTTATATTGAACGGCTACCTTCGAATGCAAAAGACGACCTCCAGCTTCCTGATTTGTACTTTTTTATTTTTGATGATGTATTTGTTTACGATCATGTTGAACAAGTATTACATCTTATCATTCATTATGTGGAAGAAGAACGGGAAGAAGCTGAAAAACGCCTTTCTCTATATGAGTCGTTATGGTTAAGGGAGAACGTAGCGACAGAGCCAATTCCGTTTATGCCAATGGCTAAAAACGAAACGGTTTCGATGACAGAAATGGAATTTATGGAGGCGGTAGAAAAAGTTAGACAATATATTGCGCAAGGTGACGTATTCCAAGTGAATTTGTCGGTGCGACAGTCGAAGCCATTATTAACGCATCCTTTTCATATTTATGAAAAATTGCGTTTACTAAACCCTTCTCCATATATGGCCTACCTTCACTTCCCGGAATTTCAAGTTGTGAGCGGTTCGCCAGAGCTGCTTGTGAAAAAACGCGGGAAACACGTCAGCACAAGACCAATTGCGGGAACGCGTTCACGCGGAAAAACGTCAGAGGAAGACAAAAAAATTGCTAATGAGCTGCTTGGAAATGAAAAAGAGCGAGCGGAACATGTGATGCTCGTCGATTTAGAACGTAATGATTTAGGCAGGGTGTGTAAGTATGGTACAGTAAAAGTAGATGAGTGGATGACTATTGAAGCATATTCCCATGTTATGCATATTGTTTCGCATGTATCTGGGGAATTAGAAGACGGAAAAGATGCCTTCGATGTCATTCAAGCTGTTTTTCCAGGTGGAACGATTACTGGAGCACCAAAAGTACGTACAATGGAGATTATTGAGGAATTAGAACCAGTGCGACGCAGCATTTATACAGGATCAATCGGTTGGATCGGCTTTAATGGAGATATGGAGCTCAATATTGCGATTCGGACGATGATTGCGAAAGACGGGCTTGCCCATGTTCAGGCCGGAGCAGGAATTGTCATTGATTCTCGCCCGGAATACGAGTATAAAGAATGTTTGAAAAAAGCGTTAGCCCTTTGGAAAGCAAAAGAGTTGAGCGAAGCAGAGCAAGAATCTTTGAGTATGAGGTGAGAAAAGTGATTTTAATGATCGATAATTATGATTCCTTTACGTATAACTTAGTTCAATATTTAGGAAAATTAGGAGAAGAGCTAATTGTCAAACGAAACGACGAAATAACGATCCGAGAAATAGAAGAAATCAATCCTGATTTTCTTATGATTTCACCTGGACCGTGCAGCCCAAATGAAGCGGGAATCAGTATGTCAGCGATTGAACATTTTGCGGGAAAAATCCCTATTTTCGGTGTGTGCTTAGGTCATCAATCAATCGCTCAAGTGTTTGGTGGAGAGGTGGTTCGTGCTCAACGGTTAATGCACGGGAAAACATCACAAATTTTCCACGATGGAAAGACGATTTTTTCGGACGTCCCGAACCCATTTACCGCGACTCGATATCACTCATTGATTGTTAAGAAAGAAACACTACCAAGCTGTTTTGAAATTTCAGCATGGACAGAAGACGATGAAATTATGGCGATTCGTCATAAAACATTGCCGATTGAAGGGGTACAATTTCATCCAGAGTCCATTATGACAAGTCATGGGTTAGAACTGTTGCGTAATTTTATTCAAATATATAAAAGGGTTCGATAACAGATGTATATATATGTAAACGGGAACATCATTCCGAAAGAAGAAGCACGCATTTCACCGTTTGACCATGGTTTTATGTACGGACTTGGTGTATTTGAAACATTTCGCACATATGATGGACATCCGTTTCTTTTAGACGATCATCTGGCGCGACTAAACGATAGTTTACGGGAGATGAACATTGATCTGACACTTCACCGTGATGATGTTATAAATATGATTGACCGACTGCTAGCTGCCAATCAATTAAAAAATGCTTATATTCGCTTGAACGTTTCGGCTGGGATTGGCGATATAGGATTACAAACAGACGAATATGACAAGCCGATTGTTATTGTGTATATGAAACCTCTTACGCCACTTCCCTCAGCTGAAAAAGTATGTACGATTTTAAAGACAAGAAGAAATAGTCCAGAAGGAGAGAAACGTTTAAAATCCCATCATTACTTGAACAATGTATTAGGGAAACGAGAGATAGGAAATCATCCTGGGCTCGAAGGAATTTTTCTTAATGAAAAAGGCTTCATCGCCGAAGGAATTGTGTCCAATATTTTTTGGGTTAAAAACGGAACTGTGTACACTCCGTCTATTGAGACAGGAATTTTAAATGGAGTAACACGACAATTTATCATTGCGATGCTTTCTGCGTTACAAATTCGTTACGAAGAAGGATTTTACCCTCTTAATGAGTTAGAAGAAGCGGATGAAGTATTTTTAACGAATTCGATTCAAGAAATTGTTCCTGTCTGCAAAGTAAACGACCGTTTTTATCCTGGAGCACGTGGTTCAATGACACATTTACTAAAAAAGCATTATGAACGTTTTACCCATTCTTTATGGACAAGACATGAATTAAAAGAAAGGATAGACGTGAAACAATGGTAAAAACGATCGAGAATTCTTTCGTTATTAATTGTGGTCCTTATCAATTAGATTTACAAAACAAAACAATGGTGATGGGAATTTTAAACGTAACCCCAGACTCTTTTTCAGACGGCGGTCAATTTCATGCGATCGATCGCGCTGTTGAGCATGCGAAAAAACTAGTTGCTGATGGGGCAGATATTATTGATATTGGGGGAGAATCGACACGACCGGGTGCTCAAAAAGTATCGTTAGAAGAAGAATTGCGACGAGTGATCCCTGTTATTGAAGCTGTAGCAGCGGAAGTGGATGTTCCGATTTCGGTTGACACTTATAAGGCAGAAGTAGCGAAACAGGCAATTGAAGCAGGAGCGCATATCATTAACGATGTATGGGGAGCAAAAGCTGATGCGAAAATGGCAGAAGTAGCTGCTCATTATAATGTCCCGATTATTTTGATGCATAATCGTCATCGTCTTGATTATGGAAATTTAATTTCTGATATGATTTCGGATTTATTAGAAAGTGTTGAAATTGTCAAAAAAGCTGGGGTGAAGGATGAAAATATCATTTTAGACCCTGGGATTGGCTTTGCGAAAACGTTTGAGCACAACTTAGAAGTAATGAGACATTTAGAAGAATTTACGAAATTAGGCTATCCTGTGTTATTAGGTACATCTCGAAAATCATTTATCGGTCATGTTCTCGATTTACCTGTGAATGAGCGGGTAGAGGGAACAGGAGCGACGGTTTGCTTAGGGATTGCCAAAGGCGTTCATATTGTTCGAGTTCATGATGTGTTGCCAATAGCAAGAATGGCAAAGATGATGGATGCCATGATGGGTAAGGGAGGCGTCAACCATCGATAAAATTTATGTGAACCGGATGGAGTTTTACGGGTACCATGGTGTACTTCCCGAAGAAAATACATTAGGACAACGGTTTTTCGTTGATTTGATTGTCGAAACCGATTTAAAAAAAGCTGGGCAAAGCGATTGTCTAGAAGACACCATTAATTATGCAAAACTATACGAAATTTGCCAGGAAATTGTAGAAGGGAAACGTTTTAAACTCATTGAAGCGGTCGCAGAAAACATCGCTCATTCTGTTTTATACTCTTTTCCAACTATAACATGTTGTACGGTGAGAGTCATCAAACAAAACCCTCCAATAAAGGGACATTATGAATCAGTAGCTGTAGAAATAGTAAGGAGTCGTTAAATGGAAAATTGTGCGTATATTGCCCTAGGTTCCAATATGGGAAACCGGCTTCAATATTTATATAAAGCCGTTAAAAAGCTGGATGAACATGAACAAATTTCCGTTGTCCAAACATCCTCCATCTATGAAACAGATCCGGTTGGTTATGTCGATCAAGACAAATTTTTAAATATGGTCATTAAAATTCAAACATCTCTTTCGCCGTTTGCTTTGCTAGACGTGACGCAAAAAATTGAGCAGGAACTTGGTAGAAAACGGGAAATTCGTTGGGGACCACGCACGTTAGACCTTGACATTTTATTATATAATCACGAAAATATTGAAACAGAGCAACTTACCATTCCGCACCCGCGAATGGTAGAGCGAGCATTTGTATTAGTTCCGTTATTCGAACTTGATGCTGATATACGCATTCCGAATATAAAGCAATGCTTAGCGTTGATGATAGATGAATTACCGGATAAAGAAGGGATCCGCATATGGAAGCAGAAAAGTGGGGAAGGCGTATTCGCGCTTTTCGAAAATTAAAAGGATACACACAAGAACGTTTTGCTAAAGATTTAGGAGTATCTGTCTCAATTTTAGGAGAAATCGAGCGCGGGAATCGTTTACCAACGGAACAGTTTTTACAAATGGTGGCTAAACGATTAAATATAACAGTAGATGAGCTTTCTCCGTCAAAAACAGATTCGAATGACTGAAAGGAGGTAGGGGTATGTTAAAAATTGGTGAAATTGAAATAAAAAATCCTGTCGTCCTTGCCCCGATGGCGGGCGTATGTAATTCCGCCTTCCGTCTCACGGTAAAAGAATTTGGAGCCGGGCTTGTTTGTGCGGAAATGGTAAGTGATAAAGGGATTTTGTTTAATAATGAAAAAACGATGGGGATGTTGTATATTGACGAGCGCGAAAAACCATTAAGCCTACAAATTTTTGGTGGGGAGAAGGAAACGCTCGTCGAAGCAGCTAAATTCGTTGATAAAAATACAAATGCCGATATTATCGATATTAACATGGGTTGCCCTGTTCCAAAGATTACAAAATGTGACGCAGGTGCAAAATGGTTATTAGATCCAAATAAAATTTATGATGTGGTCGCTGCAGTCGTCGATGCAGTTGAAAAACCTGTTACAGTTAAAATGCGGATTGGATGGGATGAAAACCATATCTATGCAGTAGAAAATGCTCAAGCAGTCGAACGTGCCGGCGGTAAGGCAGTCGCTGTTCATGGAAGAACAAGGGCACAAATGTACGAAGGAAAAGCGGACTGGAATATCATTAAGCAAGTAAAAGAAGCGGTCAATATTCCTGTTATCGGAAACGGTGATGTGCAAACTCCTCAAGATGCAAAAAGAATGTTAGAGGAAACAGGTGTAGACGGTGTGATGATTGGTCGCGCTGCTCTTGGAAATCCGTGGATGATTTACCGCACGGTT
This sequence comes from Anoxybacillaceae bacterium, assembly GCA_041920415.1. GTDB lineage: Bacteria > Bacillota > Bacilli > Bacillales > Anoxybacillaceae > JBHGYD01. Next base: position 2,158 of record JBHGYD010000008.1, on the reverse strand, counting down.
CGCTATTTAGAAACTGGTGAATTGATTCCAGAACCTTCTGTAAGAGAAAAAATTGAGGTATGTATTTTGCATCTAGACCGTTTAATCGCTTTGAAAAACGAGCATATTGCCGTAAAAGAAATGCGTAAACACGCCGCTTGGTATTTAAAAGGCATTCGTGGAAATGCGAAAATTCGCAATGCCATCAACGAGTGTAATACACGTGAAGAGCTTGTTACTCTTTTAATGAATTTTGTGGAAGAAGTAGAAAACAAACAACAAAGCAATGCGCAGGCTGTGTAAATAAGGGGAATGAACTTAATGGTTATTTACTGCCAGCCTTTGCTGGCAGTATTTTTAATAAAATTTTAAAATGGAGTGAATTTTATGAGCCACGAAGAATTAAATGACCAATTACGAGTTCGTCGGGAAAAATTAAATAAATTAAGAGAAAAAGGAATCGATCCATTTGGAAAGCGATTTGAGCGCACACATAAAGCGCAAGAACTTTTTGACTTGTATGGAGATTTGTCAAAAGAAGAATTGGAAGAGAAACAAATCAAGGTAGCCATCGCTGGCCGTATTATGACAAAACGTGGTAAAGGAAAAGCAGGATTTGCTCATATTCAAGATTTAACGGGACAAATTCAAATTTACGTTCGTAAAGATGACGTCGGTGAGGAACAGTACGAACTATTCGACACTTCTGATTTAGGAGATATTGTCGGTGTTCACGGCACCGTTTTCAAAACAAAAGTAGGTGAATTATCAGTCAAAGTTTCTTCTTATGAACTTTTAACGAAATCGTTACGACCTCTTCCAGAAAAATACCATGGTTTAAAAGATATCGAACAACGTTATCGTCAACGCTATCTGGACTTAATTATGAATCCAGAAAGCAAAAATACGTTCATTACACGTAGTTTAATTATTCAATCCATGCGTCGTTATTTAGACAATCATGGCTATTTAGAAGTAGAAACACCGATGATGCACTCCATTGCCGGAGGAGCAGCAGCTCGTCCATTTATTACGCATCATAATGCGTTAGATATTCCGTTATATATGCGTATTGCAATTGAATTGCACTTGAAGCGCCTCATTGTTGGTGGATTAGAAAAAGTATATGAAATTGGTCGTGTATTCCGTAACGAGGGAATTTCTACACGACATAATCCAGAATTCACGATGCTTGAGCTATATGAGGCATATGCAGATTATCAAGATATTATGAATCTTACAGAAAACATGATTGCTCATATTGCTGAGGAAGTTTTAGGTACAACAAAAATCCAATATGGCGAACATACTGTTGATTTAACCCCTCAATGGAAACGACTTCATATGGTGGACGCTATTAAAGAATATGTCGGAGTTGACTTTTGGAAGCAGATGAGTGACGAGGAAGCGCGTGCACTAGCGAAAGAGCACGGAGTAGAAGTTGCGCCACATATGACGTTTGGTCATATTGTTAACGAGTTTTTTGAACAGAAAGTAGAAGACAAGCTCATTCAACCAACATTCATTTATGGTCATCCAGTTGAAATTTCACCGTTGGCGAAGAAAAACCCAGATGATCCACGCTTTACGGATCGTTTTGAATTATTTATTGTTGGTCGTGAGCATGCGAACGCCTTTACTGAATTAAACGATCCAATCGATCAAAGAGAACGTTTTGAGGCGCAGTTAAAAGAACGTGAGCAAGGTAATGATGAAGCACACGAAATGGACGAAGATTTCATTGAGGCACTAGAATACGGTATGCCACCAACAGGTGGTCTCGGTATCGGTATTGACCGACTTGTTATGTTATTAACAAACTCTCCATCTATTCGCGATGTTCTATTATTCCCACAAATGCGTAACAAATAAGGAGCATTATACACATCCCCTATGAGATTGAATTCATAGGGGATATAATTTTTTTAAAAAAATAATTGACTTTTATATTTAAGGCTGATATATTAATAAACGTCGCTTTGATAAGACGAAAGGAACAAAAAATAAATAAAAAGTTGTTGACAAAATAAAATCAAATTGATATATTAAAAAAGTCGCCTTGAGCGACAAAAACAAATGTTCTTTGAAAACTGAACAAAACGAAGCGTCCACGTCAATGAACGATGAGTTAGATATTAAACTTTCTATGGAGAGTTTGATCCTGGCTCAGGACGAACGC